>NZ_JAUZVE010000019.1:0-150003 GCF_031844425.1 Microbacterium sp. ARD31 | reverse complement strand
GGGCGCGCCGGGTGACGTCGTCGACGGTCAGCAGCACCTGGCCGGTGACGATGCCGTGCCGGGCGAACTCCTCCTGGTAGCGGTGGGCCAGCAGGCCCTGGCCGACCGAGGCGGCCGCCTGCTGGGTCGCCAGCGCCCGAGGGCGCTTCGACAGGCCCAGCGGGGCCAGCCCCGCCGCGATCGCGCCGGAGGAGACCAGCACCAGCTCGGCACCACCGTCGCGGGTCGCGGCGAGCACCTCGACCAGCTGGCGCACGCGCGCCGGGTCGATGCCGCCGGCCGCGGTGGTCAGCGACGACGACCCGACCTTGACGACGATGCGCCGGCCACCGGCGACCAGGGCCGTGCGGTCAGTCGTCACTGCCGTCCCAGTCGGGGTCGTCGGCGGTGCCGATCTCGTAGGCCATCGGACCCACGCCCGAGCTGCCCGAGCTGCGGTTGGGCCCCTTCTTCCTGCGGTCCTGGTCGAGCCTGCGGGCCACGTCGGCGCGGGCCTCCTCCTCGGCCTTGGTCTCCATCGCCTCGTCGATGTCGCGACGCCGGGCGCGGGCCGGGCGGGACTCCCGGAGCCGTTCGTCCTCGCCGCGGCGCCCGAGCATCTCCGCACCCGCCTCGATGCTGGGCTTGAAGTCGAAGACCACCGAGTTGGCGTCGCTGCCGATGAGGACCGCGTCGCCCTCCTGGGCACCCATCTGCGCCAGCCTCTGCTCGACGCCGAGACGGTTGAGGCGGTCGGCGAGGAAGCCGACGGCCTCCTCGTTGCTGAAGTCGGTCTGCCGCACCCAGCGCTCCGGCTTGGTGCCGCGCACCCGCCAGCCCTCGTCCGTGGCCACGACGTCGAAGTCGTCGCCGCCGTCGACGGCCCTCGGCCGGAGCACGATCCGCTCGGGCGTGACCTCGGGAGCCGCCTCGCGGGACGCCACGACGATCTCGGCCATCGCGAAGGTCAGCTCGCGCAGCCCGGCGCCCGATGCGGCGCTCACCTCGAACACGCGCAGCCCACGACCGCGCAGCTCCTCGACGACCATGTCGGCGATGTCCTGGCCGTCGGGCACGTCGACCTTGTTCAGCGCGACCAGCCGGGGCCGGTCCTCCAGCCCGCCGTAGCGCGCCAGCTCGGCCTCGATGACATCGAGGTCGTCGAGGGGGTTGCGGCCCGGCTCGATGGAGGCCGTGTCGACCACGTGCACGAGCGCCGCGCAGCGCTCGATGTGGCGCAGGAAGTCGTGCCCGAGTCCCCTGCCCTCGGCCGCACCCTCGATCAGGCCCGGCACGTCGGCGACCACGAAGGTGGTTTCCCCCGCCGTGACCACCCCGAGGTTGGGGACGAGGGTCGTGAACGGGTAGTCGGCGATCTTGGGCCGCGCCCGCGAGATCGCGGCGATCAGGGAGGACTTGCCGGCGCTCGGGAACCCGACGAGCCCGATGTCGGCGACGACCTTCAGCTCGAGGCGTACGACGAGCTCGTCGCCGGGCTCGCCGAGCAGCGCGAACCCGGGCGCCTTGCGCTTCGACGACGCCAGCGCGGCGTTGCCGAGGCCGCCGCGACCACCCTGGGCGACGACGAGGGTGGTGCCGTGGCCGACGAGGTCGGCGAGCACGTTGCCGTCGGTGTCCTTGACCAGCGTGCCGTCGGGCACGAGCAGGGTGAGGTCCTTGCCGTTGCCGCCGTTCTTGTGGTCACCGGCGCCCTGGCCGCCGTTCTCGGCCTTGCGCTTGGGGCTGTGGTGGTAGTCGACGAGGGTCGTGACGCTCGTGTCGACCTGCAGGATGATCGAGCCACCCTGGCCGCCGTTGCCCCCGTCGGGGCCGCCGAGCGGCTTGAACTTCTCCCGCTTGACGGACGCGACACCGTTGCCACCGCGCCCCGCCGCGAGGTGCAGCGTGGCCTGGTCGACGAACGTGGGGATGGCCATCAGAATCCTTGGACTTTCTCGGTGGTTGAGGTGCGAGCGGAGCGAGCCTCGAAACCCACGAAGGGCGCCCCCAGACAGGGACGCCCTTCGCAGAAGTGGATCAGTGTCGCGGTGACGTCACTCGCCCGGGACGATGTTGACGACCTTGCGACCGCGGCGGGTGCCGAACTCGACGGCGCCGGCCTGCAGGGCGAACAGGGTGTCGTCGCCGCCGCGACCCACGCCGGTGCCCGGGTGGAAGTGCGTGCCGCGCTGGCGGACGATGATCTCGCCGGCGCCGACGACCTGGCCGCCGAAGCGCTTCACGCCGAGGCGCTGCGCGTTGGAGTCACGACCGTTCTTGGTGCTCGCAGCACCCTTCTTGTGAGCCATTGTTCAGTCCTTTTGAAGAGACGTGGTCGACCTCGAGCGAGCGCTCAGAGGGAGATGTCGGTGACCTTGACCTGGGTGTACTTCTGGCGGTGACCCTGGCGCTTCTTGTAGCCGGTCTTGTTCTTGTACTTCTGGATGATGATCTTCGGGCCCTTGGCGGCGCCGGTGACCTCGACGGTCACCGAGGCCTTGTCCAGGCCGGTCGCGGTGACCTTCTCGCCGTCGACGACCATCACGACGGGCAGCGTCAGGGTGTCACCCGTGGCGGCCTCGGTCTTGTCGATGTTGATGACGTCGCCCACGGCAACCTTCTGCTGCTTGCTGCCAGCGCGCACGACTGCGTACACGGCGACTCACTCTCCTCGTCAGACTGCGAAAAAACTCAGGACTTGTACTCGGGCCTGCGCACGACACCGCCTTGACTTCGGCGAGGTACGCCGCGGGGCGGGCGCGCAGGGTCGGTGCTCGAACACCGAGGGTCAAGACTACGGGATCGGGTGGCGACCGGGCAAAACGACGTCCGGCCACCCTCACTGGCCCGCAGCTCAGCGCTTGCGCGAGCCCTTCTTCTTGATCGGCACGTGCTCCACGCTGTGGGTCTCCGACGCGGCGTCCGTCCCGTCGGCGTGGCCGGCCTCCCCCTCGGCGGCGTCGGCCAGGGGCGTCCCGACGCCGGGCTCGACGTCCACGACCCCGGGCTCCACGGCCCCGGACGCGGGCAGCGTGCCGGCCACGCCCGACGTCGACGCCGCGACCGCGTCGGTCTCGGGCAGGGACGGCGGGCCGGCCGGACGGCTGGCGGAGCGCCGACGCGTACGCGTCACCACCCGCGGCTTCTCGGGCTCGGCGGGGGCGGTGTCGGGCTCGGTCTCGGGCTCGGCCTCGGTCGTGGTGCCGCCATCGGCAGCCACCTGCGGCGCCGCGTCGACCTGCGCCTCGTGAGCGGGAGTCTCGGCCGGGGTCTCGGCCGGGGCGTCCGTCTCGGGGGTCTCCTCGGCGGGCTTCTCCTGGCGGGCCATCGCGGCCACGTCCTTCGGCGACGGGGCGTGGTGCTCGGCCGGCTTGTCGCCGTTGCCGCCGTTGCCGTTCCCGCCGTTGCCCTCGGCGCCGCGGCGGCCCCGTCGGCGGCTGCCGCGCCGGCCCTCGCCCTCCTCGGACTTCGCGCCGGGGTCGACGGGCTGGTCCTTGATGACCACGCCGCGGCCGTGGCAGTGCTCGCAGTTCTCGCTGAACGCCTCGAGCAGGCCGGTGCCGATCCGCTTGCGCGTCATCTGCACCAGGCCGAGCGAGGTGACCTCGGCGACCTGGTGGCGGGTGCGGTCCCGGCCGAGGCACTCGACGAGGCGGCGCACGACG
The DNA here is from genome assembly GCF_031844425.1 of Microbacterium sp. ARD31. NCBI lineage: Bacteria > Bacillati > Actinomycetota > Actinomycetes > Micrococcales > Microbacteriaceae > Microbacterium > Microbacterium sp. ARD31. Next base: position 146,359 of record NZ_JAUZVE010000019.1, on the reverse strand, counting down.
AGGTCGCGGTTGGACTCCAGGACCATGTCGATGAAGTCGACGACGATGATGCCGCCGATGTCGCGCAGCCGGAGCTGTCGCACGATCTCCTCGGCCGCCTCGAGGTTGTTCTTGGTGACCGTCTCCTCCAGGTTGCCGCCGGACCCGGTGAACTTGCCGGTGTTGACGTCGACGACCGTCATCGCCTCGGTGCGGTCGATGATCAGCGAGCCGCCCGAGGGGAGCCAGACCTTGCGGTCGAGGCCCTTGTGGATCTGCTCGTCGATCCGGTAGGTGGAGAACACGTCGCCGGCGCCGTTGCGCTCGTACTTCTCGACGCGCTCGGCGAGGTCGGGGGCGACGGACTCGACGTACCCGCGGACGGTCTCCCAGGCGTCGTCGCCCTCGATGACGAGCTTGGAGAAGTCCTCGGTGAACAGGTCGCGGACGACCTTCAGCGTCAGGTCGGGCTCGCCGTAGAGCAGCTGGGGGCCGGAGCCCTTGTTGGCGGACTTCTTCTCGATGTCCTCCCAGCGCGCCTTGAGCCGCTCGACGTCGCGGGTGAGCTCCTCCTCGCTGGCGCCCTCGGCCGCGGTCCGCACGATCACACCGGCCGTGTCGGGGACGATCTCCTTCAGGAGCGTCTTGAGCCGGTTGCGCTCGGTGTCGGGGAGCTTGCGGGAGATGCCGGAGGTGGTGCCGTCCGGGACGTAGACCAGGAAGCGGCCGGCCAGGCTCACCTGGCTGGTCAGACGGGCGCCCTTGTGGCCGACGGGGTCCTTGGTGACCTGCACCAGCACCATCTGGCCGCTGGAGAGCACCGACTCGATCTTGCGCGGCGAGCCCTCCTTGTGGCCCAGCGCCTGCCAGTTGACCTCACCGGCGTACAGCACGGCGTTGCGGCCCTTGCCGATGTCGATGAAGGCGGCCTCCATCGAGGGCAGGACGTTCTGCACGCGGCCGAGGTAGACGTTGCCGATCAGCGAGGTCTGGGACTCGCGGGCGACGTAGTGCTCCACGAGCACCCGGTCCTCGAGGACGCCGATCTGGGTCAGGTCCTCACGCTGCCGGATGACCATCACGCGGTCCACGGACTCGCGCCGGGCCAGGAACTCCGCCTCGCTGACGATGGGGGCGCGGCGGCGGCCGGCCTCGCGGCCCTCGCGGCGACGCTGCTTCTTGGCCTCGAGGCGCGTGGAGCCGGAGACCGCGGTGATCTGGTCCTCAGCGGAACGGCGGCTGCGCACCCGGGTGACGGTGTTCGGGTCGTCGTCGTCCGAGCCGCCCTCCTCGCCGGCACGACGGCGGCGGCGACGCCGTCGCGAGGTGCCCTCGCCGTTGCCCTCGCCGGAGTCCGCGGAGTCCGCCTCCCCGCCCGGGGCGTCGGCCTCCCCCTGGGAGTCGGAGGAGGACGCGTCGTCGGTCTCGCCGTCGCCGTCGGCTCCTGCCTCGCCCTGGGAGTCGGAGGAGCCGTCGGAGGACTTGCGACGCCGACGACCACCACGCCGACGGCGGCGCCGGGCGGGACCGCCCTCGCCGTCGGTGTCCTGGTCCTGGGTCTCGTCCTGGTCCTGGGTCTCGTCCTGGTCCTGGTCCTGGTCCGAGCCGCTCTCGGTGGTCTCGGCGGTGTCCTCGGCGGTGTCCTCAGCCACGGTCGCGACCTCGGCCGCCTCGTCCTCGGTGCTCGCGTCGGCGTCGACCGCCTCGGGCTCGGCGACCTTCTTCGCAGCCTTGCCGGACTTCCTGGACCTCGAGCCGGACTTCTTCGCGGGCGCCGCAGCCTCGTCGGCCGGGTCCGGGACAGCGTCGGTGGACTCCTCGATGGGCGCTGCCTCGTCGGCGGGAGCCGGGGCGGCCTTCTTGCGGGTACGACGGGTGGTGGTGACCACAGGCGCCTGGAACAGCACGGCGTGGCCGGTGTCGGCGTCGGTCGCGCCGTCGGCCGGCGCGGCGTCGTCCTCGGCGGTGGGCTCGGGCGCCGGAGCGGCCTTCTTGGCCGCGCGCTTCGCGGGGGCCTTGGCCGTCTTGCGGGCGGCCGTCTTCTTCGCGGGCGCCTCGGTGGCTGCCTCAGCGGGCACGTCAGCGGGAACCTCGGCGGGAGCATCGGCGGCGGGCTCGGCCGCGGTGGCCTTCTTGGCGGCGGTCTTCTTCGCGGCGGTCTTCCTGGCAGGGGCCTTGCGCGCGGTCGACTTCTTGGCGGCCGGGGCCTCGCTCGACGGCTCCGCCGAGGCGGCGGCAGCGTCGGGCTCGGCGGAGGGCTCGGCGGAGGGCTCGGCGGCGGGCCGGGCAGCCGCGGCCTTCTTGGCGGGGGCCTTGCGCGTGCGCCGGGTGACCACGGGAGCGGCCGGGGCGGGCGGCGCCTCGGCAGCTGGCTGAGCAGCCGCCTCGGTGGCGGCGTCGGTGGTGCTGTCGGGCTGGTCGGAATCGAGCATGTGGTGCTCCTCGGGCACCGTCACGGTGCCGGATACGGCGTCCACCGGTCTCGCGGGAGCGATCGCGGGGGCGCAAAGCTTCAGTGGCGGCGACACCCTCCGCGTGTGCGTCACCGGTGGCTGTCGGTCACCTGCCGCGGTCGCCGGGCCCGTTCGGAGTCGCTGTCACCGACCCCGGAGGCCGCGTCGCGGTCCGGTGACGTCCACCCGTCCGGGGTGCCGGGCACTCCCCCAGGTGCGAGAGGTGACCGGCGAGAACGTCGTCGGCTCGACGGATCCCGACGGTCGTCGGGGCGTCGAACGTGGCGAGTATCGCACACCCCGCCGCACGAGGCCCTATGCGCGGGACGCCAGCGGGTCGCCGAGGTCGCCGGTCGCGAGGAGCGGACCTTGGGCGAGGCGCGTCATGAGGGGCGACTCGCCGGCCGCCAGGCCCGCGACGGCCTCGAGGCCGCGCAGCACGTCGTCGGGCCGGACCGCCGGGGTGCCGTGCCGCAGCACCACGTCGAGCGACGTACGTCCCGGCGCCTCGTCGTCCTCGGGAAGGACGACGAGCGAGACGACGGCGCCCCGCGCGTCGAACTCCCGCATGCCCTTCTTCGTCATCCGCTCCACGAGCGCCTCGTCGGCGGCCAGGAACCGCTCGACGGCCGCCGTCGTGGTCGTGCGGTCGGTCGCGAGGTCGATGCGCCAGCGGCTGCCCTCCAGCAGGTCGGCGAGCGAGCCGCCCGGCGACTCGACCACCTCGAGCACGTCGAGGCCCGGCGGGAGGGCCTCGTCGAGCATCGCGTGGACGTCGGCGGGGACGACCACCTCGGCGAGCGCGAGCTCGAGGTACTCCGCCTCGCTGGCCGAGCCCGTCGGCGCGGCGCCGGCGTAGGAGATCCGGGGGTGCGGGTTGAAGCCGGAGGAGTACGCCATCGGAACCCGCGCCCGGAACACCGCACGCTCGAAGGCGCGGCTGAAGTCGCGATGGCTGGTGAAGCGGAGGCGGCCGCGCTTGGCGTAGCGCACGCGGAGGCGCTGGACCGGCGGGGCCTGCTGCTCGGGCTGTTGCTGTGGCACGGCGCCACGGTAGTCGGACGTGCCGTCGGGCGTGACCGCGTGCCGCCGAAGCGGGGCCGCACGGCGCGAACTTGTAGCCTTCCGGATCGATGGAGACAAGGGGGAGCACGTCGTGACGCTCGCAACCGAGGGCCGCAGGAGCCCGGGCAGCCGCCCCGGCACCCGTCTGGGCACCCGCCTCGGCACGCGCCCGGGCGGGAGCGTGGTGACGCCCATGGTCCTCATCCTCGTGGTGCTGGCGTCCGTGGTCGCCTCGGCCGGCCTCGACTCCGCCCTCCCCCTCGTGGCCGTCACTGTCGGCGTCTCGATCGCCGCGCACGCCCCGCGCGTGGGCTGGCACCTCTCGACGGCGGTCGTCCTGCTCGCGCTGACGGTGCTCCAGGTCGTGGTGTCGTGGTTCGCTCCCCACGTCGGCTGGTCGCTGGCGACCGACAGCGCGATCGCCTGGTGCGTGTGGGCGCTGGTGCACGTGGCGCTGCTCGCCCGGCTGCCCGCCGGCACCTGGTACGGGCCCCGGGTCCGCGACCTGGTGTCCATCGGGCTGGTCCCGCTCGTGCTGGCCGGCTACTTCGGCTGGACCGCCGCCACGGCTGCGAACAGCTGGATCGGCTGGTCGATGCAGGGCGACTCGGCCAACAACATGATCCTCAACCGCGAGTTCGTGGAGCAGGGGGGCCTGCTGCGCTCGCAGGGCAACGGCGCCCCGCTGGCCACCGTCCTCCACGGCAGCTGGGCCGCACCCGGCCTCGACCTGGACTCGCGGTCCGAGGCCGTGCGCCAGATGGTGACGGGCGCCGGCGTGATGATGCTGGCCCTCGTCGCGCTCCTCAGCGTGCTCGGCTCGATGATGGCGCTCCGGCGGCTGCCCGCCGGGTCCCCGCAGCGAGTCGCCGCCGGTGTCGCGGCCGGCCTGATCCCGTGGCTGTGGTGCATCGGCGGCTACGTCTTCTCCTACGGCTACCAGAACGCCACGCCCGGCATGCTGATGCTCGCGCTCACTTGGCTGTGCTGGACCGAGCAGCGCCGCCACGCGGTCACGGCGGTGACCGGCCTGGTCCTCGCCACATGGGCCGCCGCGATCGCCTGGGGCCCGACGCTCCTCATCCCGGCCTTCCTCCTCGTCGCGGCCGTGGTGCGCCAGCGACGTACCCTCCGCCACGCCGGACGCACCCTCCTGCTCCCCCTCGCCGCCCTGCTCGGCGCCCTGGCGTACGGCGTGCTGGTGACCCTGCGCGACCTCACCGCGCAAGGCGGCGTCCCCGGCGCCGACGGCGCCCACCCGCCGCTCGACCAGGACTGGCTCATCGGTGTCGTCGTGGTGGCCGCGGTCGGCCTCGTGGTGCTGTACCGGCGCGTGGACGCCGACCTGCAGTGGGGCTTCTGGGTCGCCCTCGTGGCCGCCGGGCTGGTCCTGTTCCAGCTCGGCCGCGCCCGGCAGTCCTCCGACCTGCCGTTCTGGGGCTACTACCCGATCAAGTTCGCGTGGATCGCGCTGACCGTCGCGGCGCTGGTCGCCTTCGCCGAGACCTACCCGTTCTTCGCCCGCATCTCCCGCCGGCTGTGGGCCGGCAGCGGGGCGGTGCTCGCCCTGAGCATCGCCTACGCGCTGTTCTTCCAGCTCAGCGCGCCCGTGCGGCCGGTGAGCGTCTCCGGGGTGCTCACGCCGGTCCGGCTGCACGACAGCAACCTGGACGCGGTCTACGACGAGATGTTCGACATCATGGCCGTCGACCCGAAGACCGTGGTGTCCTCCTACTGGGGCCCGCCGGGCGGCGAGGGCGAGGACAGCCAGACGAACTTCTGGCTGCTCGAGGCGGGCGCGTACGGCATCGCGGACCCGATCCGGTTCCCGGCCTACACGATGAACTCGCGCGACCCCGCCGGGCTCTGCTGGGCAATCACGTCCTGGAACGGCGGGGTCACCGTGCTGACCAGGCACGACCCCGAGCGCCTCGCGAAGAAGCTGGCGAGGGACTGCGTCGCGGACCCGGCGACGTACGACGTCGTGGGCCGCAGGGACTTCTTCGACCGCTGAGCGGGCACTCCCCCGGCGGCCGCGGGCCGATTCCTCACTTCGCCCGGTGGCGTGCCCCTGCGGTATCGTCCTGCGGGTGAAACGGGTGGAGAACGTGGCTTTCGTCGTGCCCGTCTACAACGAGGCGCAGGTCATCGGCGGGGTCATCAAGGAGATCCTCGAGCACTGCCCGGTCGTGGTCTGCGTCAACGACGGCAGCAAGGACACCTCGGCGTCCGAGATCGTCAAGGCCGGCGGCTACCTCGTCGACCACCCGATCAACATGGGTCAGGGTGCTGCCCTCCAGACCGGCATCGAGTTCGCCCGCCTGCTGCCCGGGGTCGAGAAGTTCGTCACCTTCGACGCCGACGGCCAGCACCGCGTCGACGACGCGCTCGCCATGCTGGAGCTGCTCGACACCGCCGACGTCGACATCGTCCTGGGCTCGCGGTTCCGCGGGCGCACCGAGGGCATGTCGACGCTCAAGAAGGCCGTGCTCAAGATGGCCGTGCGGTTCACCAACTTCACGTCGGGGGTCAAGCTCACCGACGCGCACAACGGGCTGCGCGCGTTCAACCGCCACGTGGCCGACACCATCGAGATCACCGCTCCCGACATGACCCACGCGAGCGAGATCATCGAGCTCATCTCGCGCAACGGCTACACCTACGTCGAGGCGCCGGTGACCATCGACTACACCGAGTACAGCGTCCAGAAGGGCCAGCCGGTGCTCAACGCCGTCAACATCGCCGTCGACACCCTGCTGCGGAAGGTGAGCGGCTGATGGTCATCGTCCAGGTCCTCATGATCGCCTCGACCGTCGCGCTCGCCTTCCTCGGCCTGCGCGGCAGCGGCAGCCACCGGGTGAGCGCCAGCAAGAAGCTCGCCTTCCTGCTGCTGATGTTCATCACTGTCGTCGCGGTGCTCGACCCGCTGCTCGTGGGTCGCATCGCGCAGGCGGTGGGCGTGGGTCGCGGCACCGACCTCGTGCTCTACGTGCTGGCCCTGTCCTTCGGGTTCTACGTCGTCAGCCAGTACCTCGCCGAGCAGCGGTCCCGCAACGTACTGCACCGCCTGGCGCGCCGCATCGCCCTCGTCGAGGCGGCCGAGCGCTACGGCCTCGAGGGCACCCGCCCGCGCACGGAGGACGAGGCGCCCCGGGCGACCTGAGACCCGTATGAGACTGGACATCATGCTCCCCTATTGGGGGGATCCGGGCCTGCTCCACGCCACCGTCGAGAGCGTCCGTGCGCAGACCGACCCGAGCTGGTCGCTGACCATCGTGGACGACTGCTACCCCGACCCGTCGGTCGCGGAGCGCTACACCCACGAGCCGGACCCGCGCATCACCTACCGCCGCAACGAGACCAACATCGGCATCACGGCCAACTACGAGCTGTGCCGCGACCTCGCCACCGAGGAGCTGATGATGTTCCTCGGGTGCGACGACCTGCTCGGGCCCACCTTCGTCGAGACCGTCCTGGCCGCCCACCGCCGCTTCCCCGAGGCCGCGATCATCCAGCCGGGCGTGCGCGTCGTCGACGGCGAGGGCGTGGAGGTCCACCCGCTGGCCGACCGGGTCAAGGCACGCATCCGGCCGGCCGCCGACGGACCCGTCGTGCTCGCCGGGGAGGACCTCGCCGCCAGTCTGCTGACCGGCAACTGGCTCTACTGGCCGTCCCTCGTCTTCCGCACCGACGCGGTGCGCCGCCACGAGTTCCGCGAGGGCCTGCCCATCGTCCAGGACCTCGCGCTGGTGATCGACATGGTCGCCGCCGGCGAGTCGCTCGTCCTCGACCCGACGCCGTGCTTCTCCTACCGCCGGCACGGCGGAAGCGCCTCCGCGCTCACCCTCGCCACCGGCACCCGTCTCGCCGACGACCGTCGCTACTACGCCGACGCGGTCGCGCAGATGGAGGCCCGCGGCTGGTCGCGGGCCGCCCGGGCCGGACGGCGGCGGCTCACCTCCCGCCTGCACGCACTCTCGCTGGTGCCGGGTGCCGCCCGCCGGCGCGACCTCGCGTCGCTGCGCGGCCTGGCCCGGCACGCCCTCGCCGGCTAGCGACCGGTCCGCGCGCTCCGCGAGATCCGGCGCCTGAGCTCGACCACCGCCCGCAGCAGCATCAGTCGCGAGCGCACCGCCGGCAGCACGCCACGCGGCCGCACCGGCGTCTGGTTGTCGGCATGGAGCCGGCGGAGCACGGTCGGCTCCTCGACGTGGGCGATGCTGCCCGCCAGGTTGCCGTACGCCGCCAGCCACAGGTCGTGCGACTCGTCCAGCCAGGCGGGGAAGGGCAGGGCGACGTCGAGGGCGTCGCGGCGCACCGCCATCGCGCACCCGTAGTAGGGCCGCACCCCGGCCAGCAGGCCGGCCAGGTTGGCGAGCCGGCGGTCCGAGTCGGCGGCACGCAGCTCCCACCCCGGCTTGCCCGAGGGACCCTGCAGCCCGGCGCCGGTGCCCAGGACCCGGAGGTTGCTGGCGGCCACGCGGTGCTCCTGCAGCGCGTCGACGAGGACCTCGACGTGACGCGGCAGCCACACGTCGTCCTGGTCGGCGAGCAGCACGGCCTCGCCGGACGACTCCCGGATCGCCGCCTCGAAGGTCCGGACGTAGCCGCGGTTGGCCGGGGACCTGACCAGCCGCACGCGCGGGTCGTCGAGCCCGGCCACCACGTCGGCCGTGGCGTCGGTCGACGCGTCGTCGACCACGACGACCTCGTCGGAGGCACGCAGCTGCTCGAGGACGGAGGCGAGCTGTTCCTCGACGTAGGCGGCACCGTTGTAGGTCGCCATCACGACCGACACGGAGGGGCGCTCAGCCATCGTGGGCCACACCCTCCTCCTGTCGCCGGCGGCCGCGTCGGGACACCGCCCGCAGGAACCCTACGGCGTGCACCAGGAGCCCGGCGGCGGGGCCGGCGACCAGCGCCGTCACGGAGCGCTGCTCGATCGACCCGGGCGCCAGCAGCACCGCGAACGCGACCAGGGCGGCGAGCGCCCAGCCGCCGAGGAACCAGGTGTGGGCCGACGACGCCTGGGTCGCGGCACCGGAGAGGGTCAGGGCCGCGATGGCGCACGCGCCGACGGTCAGGCCGGCGAGCACCCCGCCGTCGATGCGGTAGGCATCGCCGAAGAGCGTCCCCATCAGCCACGGCCCGACGAGCCACGCGAGCGCGCCGCCGACGGCGGTCACCACGGTGACCACGGCCACCGCGCGCAGCACCAGCCGGACGCCCACCGACGGCGCGTGGACCAGGTGGGACACGACGAGCCCCTGCACGGCGTTCAGCGGGATCAGCACGGGCGCACGGGTGAGCGAGATCGCCAGCAGGAGCGGCGCGCTGTTGCGGAAGTCGGCGCTGCTGGTGGTCACCGAGAGCAGTGCCGGGAAGCCGACGATGAGGATGGCGCTGGCGGCCTGCGCGAGCACGGAGGCCGACATGCGGCGCGCGAGCGCGGCCGGGGCGGAGTCCGTACGCCGTCGCAGTGCGTCACGCACGTGCGGCATCGCGAGCAGCACCAGCAGCCAGGCGACGGCACCACCCGCCGTGGCGGCCGCGAGCAGCGTGGTCGACGCGCCGACCACGAGCACGACGAGCAGGCACAGCGCCAGCCGGCACAGCGCGTCGGTGGCGAGGACCACGGCGGACTCGCGCCACCAGCCGCTGCCGACGAGCGAGCCGACGACGACCGAGTGGAACGCGTAGCCGATCGCTGCGGCGACCAGCACCGCCACGAGCACGGGCGAGGTGCGGTGCAGCACCTCAGGCTGCCACCACGGCGACAGAGCCAGCACGAGCGCGCCCGCGACCACCGCCACCGCCGCTCCGGCCACCCACACCGGCGGGCCGACCGTGCGACGGTCGCGGATGCCCGTCGCCACCGAGCGGGTGGTCTCCGTGGCGACCCCGGACAGCACGCCGTAGACGGCGAAGAGGATCGAGAAGAAGGTCAGCAGGACGGTGTTGTCGGGCTTGCTGAGGGTGCGGGCGCCGAGCCAGAGGACGACGTAGCTGACGAGGGCTCCGAGGAGCGAGGCGAGGGCGACCTGGCCTGCTCGTCCGGCGTCCCGGCGGTCCCGAGCGGGCGACAGGACTGGCTCGGACATCGTCGGCTAGCCTATCGCAGTGCCTCCCCCGCCGACGCCCACCGTGGAGCCATGAGCGACGGGCCGGACGGCCGGACAGCAGGTGGTTCGCGGGTCGGGTGCGTGGTCCCGGTGTTCCAGCCCGGGGCGGACCTCGTGGCCGGGCTCGGGAGCGTGCTGCCCCAGGTCGACGAGGTGGTCCTCGTCCTCGACGAGGCCGGTCCGGGGCCCCACACGGAGGAGCTGCTGGCGCAGTGCGTCGCCGCCGGGGCCCGCGTCGTGCGCCACGACGCGAACCGGGGCATCGGCGCCGCGCTGAACTCCGGTGTGCGTGCCCTGGCCGGGCACGCACCGGACTTCGTGCTCACCCTCGACCAGGACAGCCGGCTCGACGAGGGGTACGTCGCCGAGCTGGTCGCGGCGTACCGCTCGGCCGGCGACCACGGTGTCCGCGTGGGGATGGTCGCCCCGGCGTCCGTGGAGTCCATCGGCCGGATGTCGGCGCGGCAGGAGGGCGACGTGCTGGTGGGGGGTGAGCCGATCCAGTCCGGGCTCCTGGTGCCCCGGGCGGTGCTCGAGGAGGTCGGCGGCTTCGACGAGGCGCTCTTCATCGACGGCGTCGACACCGACTTCTACCTCCGCGCCCTCGACGCGGGCTACGCGTGCGTGATCGCCCCCGGGACCCGGATCGGCCATCGGCTCGGACGCGCGCACGAGGGACCCGTGCGACGTGGCCCCGCACTCGTGGTGGCGGCCGACTTCCGCTACTACTACCAGTGGCGCAACCTCGTCCGGCTGCTGCGCCGCCACGGCCGCAGGCACCGGGGCTGGGCGGTGCACGCCGTCTGGAAGGCCGTGCGCCACCTGGGCATCGTCACCGTCCTCGTCCCGGGGCGCCGTCCCCGGATCGCCGCGGCAGCGGCCGGGCTGCGTGCCGGGGTGACCGGCCGCGAGGGCCGCGCGCAGGCGTGAGCGCCGCCTCCGCCGATACGCGGAGCGGCCCGGCGCGTTGGTACCGTTCGGGCATGCGTCCTCCCGCCAGCAGCACGACCCGGGACGAGGCACCCACCGCCTCCGCGGAGGATCGCTGGACGGTCCGGCTCGGCGACAAGGTCGCGACCCGGGACAACAACTTCGACGTCCTGCGCCTGTTCGCGGCGTGGGCCGTCCTCGTCTCGCACTCCTTCGCCCTCGTCGGCCGTGACGAGCCGCTGTCGTGGTTCGGCACCTCGCTCGGCCACGTGTCGGTGCTGATCTTCTTCGCGGTCAGCGGCCTGCTGATCCGGCGCAGCTGGGAGTACGACCCGCGCGCTCGCGACTTCTGGGCGAAGCGGGCGCTGCGGCTGCTGCCCGCGCTGGCCGTCGTGGCCCTCGTGACCGCGTTCCTGATCGGACCGGCGGTGACCAGCCTGTCGCTCGGCGACTACTTCTCGTCGTGGCAGACCTGGTTCTACCCGGTGCGGGTGACCCTGCTCTGGACCTTCGGCGCGCCGCTGCCCGGGGTCTTCGACGACAACCCCCACCCCGGCGTGAACGGCCCGCTGTGGAGCCTCCCGGTCGAGGTCGTCGCCTACTTCTTCCTGTTCGTGCTCGGTGTGAGCGGCCTTCTCAGGAGGCGAGGGGTGGTGACCGCCGTCGCCGCGCTGAGCCTGGTGTGGGCGGCGTGGTGGGTCACCGTGACGTCGACCGCCATCGGGGCGACGTACGTCCTCGCCGGCTTCGCCGTGGGTGCGGCCGCCTACTCCTGGCGCGAGCGCATCGTGCTCGCCTGGCCGGTCGCCCTGGCCCTCGTGCCGCTGTGCATCGCGACGGGGCTCGGCCCCGAGCCGCTGCGGGTCGTCACGTGGACGCTCGCCGCGGTCTACCTGAGCTACTGGTTCGCGTTCGCGGTGCCGCCCGTGGGCCGGACGCTGACCCGGTTCGGCGACGCGTCGTACGGCGTCTACATCTGGGCGTTCCCGGTGCAGCAGGCCATCGTCCAGGTCGGTGGCCCGGACACCAGCCCGTGGACGATCATCCTGCTCGCCACGCCGATCGTCTGGCTGCTCGCCATCGCCTCGTGGCGGCTGGTCGAGCGACCGGCCCTGCGGCGCAAGCCGCGCCCGGTCCGCCCGACCGCCTGAGCCACGCCGGGCGCGGCCCGTCAGGACCCGCGCAGCCTCCGCGCGACCGCCTTGAGGCGCGTGCGCGGGCGCAGCCGCTGGCGCAGCGTGGGAGGGGTCGGCGTCTGCGCCGCCCCGCGCTGCTGACGCAGCTTGCGCTGCAGCCGGCGGATCTGGGTCTGCTTCTGCGCGGACTTCCGCTCCAGCTGGGTCACCCGGCGCTGCACCTGGCGGTGGCGCTTGCGCAGCTCGGTGAGCTCGAGCAGGTCCGCGCGCAGCTGGCGGGTCTCCCCCGGCGGCAGGAGGAACGGTCGCGAGTCGATGCGGCGTTCGATCTCGCGCTGGTTCTGGGCCCACTCGTCGACCGGGTGGGCGGTGCGCGAGGACTCGCGGGTCTCCCACCAGCGGTAGATCGCGGTGCCGCGGCCGATGTCGGTGACACCGGCGAGCTGCGCCGCACGCAGCAGGAACTCCCAGTCCTCGGTGGTGGTCATCGAGTCGTCGTAGGAGAGGCCGAAGTGCGTGGCCAGCGACCGCGGGAAGATCCACCCGATCGGCGGCGACTGGTTGGCCACGAGGTGTCCGGTCAGCGAGAAGTCGTCGTCGTAGGCCTTCTCCGGGGCCGTCGTCGAGCGGATGCCGTGCAGTCCGCGGACGGTGTCGACGGAGGCGCCCTGCTTCATGGCGATGGTGCGCAGGATCCGGCCACCGTGCTCGCGCTCGGCGTCGCGGAACTCCTTGACCCAGTCGCCCATGACGACGTCGTCGTCGTCGAAGATCGCGACGTAGCGCCCGGCGGCCGCCTCGATGCCGGCGTTGATCGGGGCCGAGCGCTGGCCGCGGTCGAGCAGGACCAGCCGGATCCGCTCGCGCAGCGCGGGCGGCTGGTCGTCGATCACGACCTCGACGGCCTTCTGCTCCGCGGCGTTGGTCTTGTGGGCGACGACGAGGACCTCGAAGTCCTGGCACGACTGCGCGGCCAGGCACACCAGCGCCTCGCGCAGCTCCTGGATGCGGCGACCCTGGGTGCGCATCACGACGCTGAGGAACCGGTCGGTCTCGGTGCTCGCCGGGTCGACGTAGTGGGGGGTGGGCCGGGGCGGCGCCGCGGTGAGCGCCCAGACGAACTGGTTGACGAGCCCGTTGGGCTCGGCGTCGGCGCGCACCGTGCGGAGGTAGCGGGAGAAGGTGGTCGCCTCGGAGAGGCCGACGTGGTCACCGGGGAAGTGCTGGTCGCTCCTGGCGACGAGCACGTCCTCGCGGCCGATGCGCGACAGCCCGGCCGACCGGAGGGCCGCGGTGAGGCTCTGCTCGCTGTAGAGCTGGAAGTGGGTGACGTCGAGCAGCCCGGCCTCGGTGTAGTCCCAGGTGCCGAGCAGCGTCTTGATGCCGACGTCGAGGTGCGTCACGTTGGGCACGCTCGTCACGGCCACCGCACGGTGCTCGGCGAGCAGCTCGCCGAGCGCGTCGAGCGCGTGGGTGCCGTTGGTGAGGTGCTCGAGGCCGTCGAGGAAGGTCACCGAGACCAGCCGGCGCCCGTCGAGCACCTTGCGCAGCCGCTCGGCCACGTCGGGGTCGGTGAGGTCGGCCGCGTGGGCCTCCAGCCCGCGCTCGCGCAGCTGCTCGAGCTCGTGGTCGTCGACGTCGACGCCGACGTAGTGGAGGCCGAACCTGTCCTTGATCGGCTCGGCGATGTGCCCGAACCCGCAGGCGAGGTCGAGGTGCACGCCGTCCTGGCCGAGGTCGGCCGGGAGGTGCTGCTCGAGGAGCCGGAGGGTGTGCCCGAACTTGTTGTCGGGCTGCACCTCGTTGTCGTACTTGTGCAGGTCGGGGTTGAAGTCGGGGGCGTCGTTCACAGCGAGTACCTGTGCTCTGCGTAGCGGCCCTTGGCGAAGGTGCCGATGCGGTGTTCGGGGTCGCGCTGCTCGACGAGGCGGCCCTCGCGCTCGCGCGCGCGGAACTCCCGTGCGGCAGCCTTCTCCTCGGGACTGGCGTCGTCGGACTCGAAGCGGCGCAGGATGGACTTCACCAGCCCCGGCTTCGACCACTTGTGGGCGATGAGCAGTCCCGCCTCGGCGGAGAACCGCACCTCGGCGCTGGTCGGCATCCACCGGCCGTCGGTGTCGAGGTACTTGTCGTGGAAGACCACGGCCGCGGGCTGGAAGACGACCTGCTTGCCGGCCTCGCGCACCCGCCACGAGTAGTCGACGTCGTCGCAGTACATGAAGAACGTCTGCGCGTCGAAGCCGCCGAGCTCGAGGAAGAGGGGACGCGGTGTCATCGCGAACGCCGTGGTCGCCCAGGAGGTGAAGCCGGTGCCGCTCGCGTAGTCCTTGGGGTGCTCGATCGGCAGCTGCTTGGCTTCGACGAACCCCACGGAGGGGTCCTTGAAGGCGGCGAGCATGCGCCAGATCGCCCGCGGCTCGGGGACCACGTCGGGGTTGGAGAAGATGAGGTAGTCGGGGTTGTCGAGCAGCTGCGCCATCTCGTTGTGGCCGCGCGAGGTGCCGACGTTGTCGCCGAAGTAGTGGTAGCGCAGCTGGTGGATGTGCGGCAGCCGGGCGCGCAGGTCCTCGAGGTCCTCGTCGCTGAGCAGCCGCTCGGCCGACGCGTCGCCGAGCGTCACCACGAAGCCGGTGCACATGCCCTCGCTCTGCCCGATGCGTGAGGAGTTGTCGAGCGCCTCCAGCATGCGCTCCACCCCCTGCATCGGGGTGTGGTAGAGCAGCGACTGCACTCCAATGATCACCGGCTCATCGAGTCGTGGCTCATCGAGCACGCGCATTCCTCCTGTGGCTGGCTGTGGGCGGGTACGGGACGGACGGGGTGCCCGCACGCCTGACGCAAACGTGCAGCAGCATAGCCGTCGCGGCCTCCGCCGGACCCGGCGGCGGGACGCGGGCGGGTCGGGTCAGACCACGCTCAGCGGGAGCAGCTTCTGCCCGGTCGGGCCGACCTGGATCTCGGTGCCCATCTCCGGGCACACGCCGCAGTCGTAGCACGGCGTCCAGCGGCAGTCCTCGATCTCGATGTCGGCGCCGTCGGCCGCCGCGAGGGCGTCCTCCCAGTCACCCCACAGCCAGTCCTTGTCGAGGCCGGAGTCGAGGTGCTCCCAGGGCAGCACCTCGTCGTAGTCGCGCTCGCGGGTGGTGTACCAGTCGACGTCGACGCCGGTGCCGGCGAGCGCCTTCTCGGCGGACGCCATCCAGCGGTCGTAGGAGAAGTGCTCGCTCCAGCCGTCGAACCGGCCCCCGTCGCGCCAGACCTCCTCGATGACCCGGCCGACCCGGCGGTCGCCGCGCGAGAGCAGGCCCTCGACGATGCCGGGCTTGCCGTCGTGGTAGCGGAAGCCGATCGCGCGGGCGTACTTCTTGTCCTCGCGGACCACCTCGCGCAGCAGCCGCAGCCGCTCGTCGGTCGCCTCGTGGTCGAGCTGCGGCGCCCACTGGAAGGGCGTGTGCGGCTTGGGCACGAAGCCGCCGATCGACACCGTGCAGCGGATGTCGTTGCGGCCCGAGACCTCGCGGCCCTTGGCGATCACCCGCTTGGCGAGGTCGGCGATGGCCAGCACGTCCTCGTCGGTCTCCTGCGGGAGGCCGCACATGAAGTAGAGCTTCACCTGCCGCCACCCGTGGGAGTACGCCGCCGCGACCGTGCGGATCAGGTCCTCCTCGGTGACCATCTTGTTGATCACCTTGCGCATCCGCTCGGAGCCGCCCTCGGGGGCGAACGTCAGGCCGGAGCGGCGACCGTTGCGGGAGAACTCGTTGGCCAGGGTGATGTTGAAGGCGTCGACCCGGGTGCTGGGCAAGGAGAGCGAGACGTTGGAGCCCTCGTAGCGGTCGGCAAGGCCCTTGGCGACGTCACCGATCTCCGTGTGGTCGGCGCTGGAGAGCGAGAGCAGGCCGACCTCCTCGAAGCCGGACTTGCGGATGCCGTTCTCGACCATGTCGCCGATGGTCTTGATCGAGCGCTCGCGCACCGGGCGGGTGATCATGCCGGCCTGGCAGAAGCGGCAGCCGCGGGTGCAGCCGCGGAAGATCTCCACCGAGAAGCGCTCGTGCACCGTCTCGGCGAGCGGCACGAGCGGGTTGGCGGGGTAGGGCCACTGGTCGAGGTCCATCAGGGTGTGCTTGCGCACCCGGAACGGGATGCCCGGCCGGTTGGGCACGACGGCCTCGATGGCCCCGTCGGCGGCGTACGCCACGTCGTAGAAGCGGGGGACGTAGATGTTGCCGGTCACGGCGAGGCGGCGCAGCAGCTCGTCGCGCCCGCCCGGGCGGTCCTCGGCCTTCCACTCGCGCACCACCTCGGAGATCGCGAGCACGACCTCCTCGCCGTCGCCGAGCACGGCGGCGTCGACGAAGTCGGCGATCGGCTCGGGGTTGAAGGCGGCGTGACCGCCGGCGATCACGACGGGGTCGTCGTCGCCGCGGTCGACGGCGTGGAGCGGGATGCCGGCGAGGTCGAGCGCGTTGAGCATGTTGGTGTAGCCGAGCTCGGTGGAGAAGCTCAGGCCGAACAGGTCGAAGGCGCCGACCGGGCGGTGGCTGTCGACGGTGAACTGCGGGATCGGCCCCTGCTCGTCACCGGTGCGCATCACCTGCTCCATGTCGGGCCACACCGAGTAGGTGCGCTCCGCGAGGATCCAGTCGCGCTCGTTGAGCACCTCGTAGAGGATCTGCACGCCCTGGTTGGGCAGGCCGACCTCGTAGGCGTCGGGGTACATCAGCGCCCAGCGCACGGTGGGGCCGCCGGTCTCGGAGGAGGCGGCACAGTCCCAGTCCTTGACGACGGAGTTCAGCTCCCCGCCGACGTACTGGATGGGCTTCTGCACCGACGGCAGCTTGGCCTCCAGGCGCGGGAAGACCGACGCGACGGACATGTGGGGAACACCTCGGGGAAACTCGGGGGAAGGGCAGCGCGGCACGCCTGCTGCGGCGACCGACCCCCAAGGCTACTTCGCTGCCGGTGGTGCGACCTACTCAGCGGCGGACCGGCCCGGACGAGCGCAGGTGGATGTTCTGGAGCAGCCCGAGCGCGAGCATCCCCGCGAACAGGGAGCTGCCGCCGTAGGACACGAAGGGAAGCGGCACACCGGTGACCGGCATGATGCCCAGGCACATCCCGATGTTCTGGAACGCCTGGAACCCGAACCAGCAGGCGATGCCGGCCGCGGCCACCCGGCCGAAGAGGTCGCCGGCCTGCGCGGAGATCGCAAGGGCCCGCCAGATCACCACGGCGAGGAGCAGGATCAGCAGCCCCGCCCCGACCAGGCCGAGCTCCTCCCCCGCGACGGTGAAGATGAAGTCGGTGTGCTGCTCGGGGACGAACCCCGACCGGGTCTGCGAACCGTCGAAGAGCCCCTGGCCGAGCAGCCCGCCGTTGCCGACCGCGATCCGGGCCTGCTCGACGTTGTAGCCGGCGCCGCGCGGGTCGAGGTCGGGGTTGGTGAAGGCGAGGAAGCGGTCGACCTGGTAGGGCTTGAGCACGCCGGCGGAGACCGCGACGGCGGCTCCCGCGACCGCACCCAGGGTGAGGCCGGCCAGCCACCGCCGGCCGGCACCGGCGACGGCGAGCACGCCGAAGACGGTGGCCGAGAGCACGAGCATCGTGCCGAGGTCGGGCTGCAGCAGGATCAGCGCGGCGGGGATGCCGGCGATGGCCAGCATCGCCACGACCTCGAGGCTGCCCACGCCGCGGCCCCAACGTCGTTCGGTGCGCTCGGCGACCACCAGCGCCATGCCGATCACGACCGCCAGCTTGGCGAACTCGGAGGGCTGGATCGACATGCCACCGACCTGCAGCCACGAGCGCGAGCCGTTGATCGTGCTGCCGGCGACGAGCACCATGACCAGCCCGCCCACGCTGGCGAGGTAGGCGAGCGGCGCGAGGATCCGCACCCAGCGGTGGTCGACCGCCATCACCGCGACCATCAGCACCACGCCGATCGCGACGTTGACCAGCTGCTTGCGGAGGTAGGCGTTGGGGTCGCCCCCGGTGAGGTCCGCGCGGGTCGAGGTCGCCGACCACACCAGCAGGCTGCCCATCGCGACGAGCGCCGTCGCGGCGAGCACCAGGAGCCAGTCGAGACCGGGGGCGCGCAGGCTGCTCGTGGTGGGACCGGGGCGGACCGGACGCGTCGAGAGGATGGTCATCGCGTCACTCCCCCGCCCCGTCGCCCCGCCCGGCCCGCACGGTCGGCGGCATGATGGAACCGTCGGTGAGGAACTCCGGCAGCCGCGCGGGCGGGACGGTGCCCGGGATCGCGGCGCGCTTCGGGGAGACGGTCTCGCCCTCGACGCCGTACAGCGCCTCCCATATCGCGCGGATCCCGTCGCCGGTCGAGCCGGAGCCGGTGCCGCCCTGGCTGATCATCATCACGACGACGTAGTCCTCGGAGTACGACGCCACCCACCCGGTCGACTGCTTGCCGTAGACCTCGGCCGAGCCGGTCTTGGCGCGGATGGTGACGTCGTCGAGCGGGAAGCCGACGAGCTTCCACGCCATGGTGCCGACGCGCGAGACGTTCTGCAGGGCGCCGTCGATGTAGTCGAGGTACTTCTCCGGCACGTCGACCTTGCCCACCTTGCGGGGCGCGATGCGCCGCAGCACCTCGCCCTCGGGGCTGACGATCGCCTTGGCGACGGTGGGCGCCCACAGCGTCCCGCCGTTGCTCAGGGCTGCGTAGCCGCGGGCGAGCTGGAGCGGCGTGACGATCGTGTCGCCCTGCCCGATGGAGAAGTTCACGGCGTCGCCGGCGCGGTAGAGGTTGCCCTCGAGGCAGAACTCGCGGGCGAACTTGTAGACGAAGTCGCTGGTGTCGGCGGTCTGCGGCTTGGCGCTCAGCTCGCAGTAGTAGTCCTTCTGCGACTCGTAGTAGGCCTGCTTCCAGCGCCGGTCGGCGATCCGCCCCGGCGCCTCGCCCGGCAGGTCGATGCCGGTGCGGGACCCGAAGCCGAACTCCTTGGCCTCCTCCACCAGCGGGTCGCGGGCGTCGATGTCGGCGGGGTCGCTGCCGAAGCGCTGCCAGAAGTCGTAGCCGATGCGGTAGAAGAACGTGTTGCACGAGACCTCGAGGGCCTTCGCGAAGCCGATGCTGCCGTAGGCGCCGGACTCGTAGTTCTTGAAGACGCGGTTGCCGACCTGGAAGCCCGAGGAGCACGGGAGCGCGGTGTCCGTCGAGTAGCCGTTGGTCAGCGCCCCGGCCGTCATGAACGGCTTCCACGTGGAGCCGGGGGCGAACTGCCCCTGCGTGGCGCGGGAGAGCAGCGGGGTGCCCGCCTTCTCGGAGTACAGCCGGTCGAGCTGCGCCTCGCTGATGCCGCCGGTCCACACGTCGGGGTCGTACGTCGGCTGGCTGGCCATCGCGATGACCCGGCCGGTCTTCGCGTCGAGGACGACCGCGGCGCCGGAGTCGGCGACGTACTTGCGGCCGGTCACGGTGTCGAGCTGCGTGCGCTGGAAGGCGATGCGTTCGGCGAGCTGGCGCTCGACGACGGACTGGACCTTGGCGTCGATCGAGGTGACGAGGGTGTCGCCGGGGGTGCTCTCGACGAGCGAGTCGTCGCCGAGCACACGGCCCATCGAGTCGACCGCGACACGGCGGTAGCCGGGGAGCCCCCGCAGCCACTCGTCGTACTCCTTCTCGACGCCGGCGCGGCCGACGACGGAGGCGCCGTTGAGGGAGCGGTCGTCGCGCTCGGCGGCGAGGTCGTACTCGTCCTCGGTGATCGGGCTGAGGTAGCCCAGGACGTGGGCGAGGTTGATGCCGAAGGGGCGGGGGTAGGAGCGCACGCTCTGCTGCTCGGCCAGCACGCCGGGGTAGTCCTCGGGCTGCTCGAGCACGCGCAGCGCGACGTCCTTGCGCACGTCGGTCGCGACCGGGACCGGCTGGTAGGGCGAGCCGTTCCAGCAGACGTCGCGGACGCTTCCGGGGTCGCCGCACGTGACCAGCCGCGCCTCGACCTCCTTGGGCGTGCTGTCCACGACCACGGCGACCCGGCGGACCAGCTCGGTGCGCTGGCCCTCGTCGAGCTTGCCGAGCAGGGTGCGGTCGACCGAGATGACCCACGAGGTGCGGTTGGCCACCAGGGGGCGGCCCTGGCTGTCGACGATCAGCCCCCGCTGCGGCTGGACCACGATGTCGCGCACGGACTGGTTGGCGGCCTGCGCCTGGTAGCCCTCGCCCCCGATGACCTGGAGGTAGTAGAGGCGCACGAACAGCGTGGCGAACAGCGAGAACGCCAGCGCCTGCACGACGACGAGGCGCAACCTGCTCCGGCTGGTGGCCGGGCTCATGCGGTCGCCCACTGGGGGCTCAGGCGGGTGAACAGCTTCATCAGCGGGGGCAGCACGAACGGGGTGAGGAGCACGTCCCAGACGACGGCGACCAGCACCACCTCGAGCAGGCCGGAGATCGACATCGTGGGGTCCTTGAGCACCACCCCGGTCAGCGCGAACAGCGACGTGGCGACGAACGACGAGGCGGCCACCGTGCCGATGACGGCCACGGCGCTCGGCTTCTGGTCCTGGCGCACGCGGGCGGCGAGGAACGCGGCGACGGTGAGGGCCAGGGCCCAGCGGCCGGCGATGTGGTCGGCCGGCGGCGCGAGGTCGAGCGCGAGACCCGCGGTGAACCCCAGGACCAGCGCGAAGGGTGCCTCGACGGTGAGCGCCGCGGCCACCACGACGAGGAGGCAGAGGTTGGGCACGATGCCGTGCCAGGCGACGTGCGGGAACAGCGAGACCTGGAGCGTGAGGGCGAGGACCACGGCCGCGAGCGCGGCCAGCCAGCGGAGGTACGTCATCGCAGGCTCCCGTCGGCCTCGATCAGCGCCCGGTCGCTCGTCGAGCCGCTGGGCACCATCACCCCGACGACGTCGAGGGCAGAGAAGTCGACGAACGGCTTGACCACCGCGCGCTGCGAGGCCTCCCGCAACGAGCTGTAGACCTCGGTGATCGTGCCGATCGGCACGCCCGGCGCGTAGGGGCCCGTGCTGCTGCCCCACGTCACGACGGTGTCGTCGCGCGAGGGCACGGAGGCGTCGTCCACGAGGCGCAGGTCGAGCCCGGCCGCCTCCTCCAGCGAGCCGCTGCCGGTGACGAAGCCGATCTCCATGCTCGACCCCACGCGGCCGCCGACGGTCGAGTCGGGGTCGACGATGAGCAGCACGGTCGCGGTGCTGCGGGTCACGCGCAGCACCCGGCCGACGAGGCCGTCGTTGTTGACGACCGTCATGTCGGGGCCGACGCCGGCGTCGGATCCGGCGTCGATCGTCACGGTGAAGCTCTGCGACTGGCGAGAGCCGAGGGCGACCACGCGGGCCGGCACCAGCGCGGACCCGAGGTCGGCAGCGGCGCTGGTGAGGCCGTCGTACTGCTCGAGGCGGTTGCGGTCGAAGCCGGCGAGCTCGACCTTGCCACGCAGCTCTGCGTTGCTGGCCTCGAGGTCGCGGACCTGGTCGGCGAGGTCGCCCTTGCTGCGGAACCATGCCGGCACGGAGGTGAAGGGGCGTACGGCGGCCGCTGCGGCCGACTCGGCAGGACCGAAGGCTTCGCCCACCACCCGGCGCGCGGGCTCCAGCGGCGAGCTGCCGCCACCGGAGACGTCGAGGGTGATGAGCGTGACGCTCGCGAGCACGAGCGCCACCAGAAGCGAGCGCGGCGCGCGGTTGCGCGACTCGAGCTTGTCGAGACCGGTCCAGCGTCGCTCGCGGCCGTCCTGCCCTCCGCCGAGCCTGCCCCCGAGGCCACGCATCAGAACCGCCTCACGTCGGAGACCAGGACCTGCTGCAGCGCCTCGAACTCCTCCACGCACCTGCCGGCGCCGAGGGCCACGGACGAGAGCGGGTCCTCGGCGACATGGACCGGCATACCGGTCTCGTGCCGCAGCCGCTCGTCGAGCCCGCGCAGCATGGCGCCGCCACCGGTCAGCACGATGCCGCGGTCCATGATGTCGCCGGCCAGCTCCGGCGGGGTCTGGTCGAGGGTCGTGCGGACCGCGTCGATGATGTTGTGCAGCGGCTCCTCGAGCGCCTGCCGCAGCTCGGAGCTGGAGACGACGACGGTGCGGGGCAGGCCCGAGACCATGTCGCGGCCGCGGATCTCGGCGTCGGGCTCGGTCGGCAGGGGGAAGGCCGACCCGAGGGTCATCTTCATCTCCTCGGCGGTGCGCTCCCCGAGCATCAGGGAGTACTCCTTCTTCATCCACGCGATGATCGCCTGGTCGAGGTCGTCGCCGGCGGTGCGCACGGACAGGCTCGTCACGATGCCGCCCAGGCTGATGACCGCGACCTCGGTGGTGCCGCCACCGACGTCGACGACCATGTTGCCCGTCGCCTCGTGGACCGGCAGCCCGGCTCCGATCGCGGCGGCCATCGGCTCCTCCACGATGTAGACCCGGCGGGCGCCGGCCTGGTAGCCGGCCTCCTTGACCGCGCGCTGCTCGACGGCGGTGATGCCGCTCGGGACGCAGATCACCATGCGGGGCTTGGCGAAGTAGCGGCGGCGGTGCACCTGGTGGATGAAGTAGCGCAGCATCTGCTCGGTCGCCTCGAAGTCGGCGATCACGCCGTCCTTGAGCGGCCGGATCGCGGCGATGTTGTCGGGCGTGCGCCCGATCATCCGCTTGGCCTCGTGGCCGACCGCGAGCACCTCGCCGGTGGTGGTGTTCATCGCCACGACCGACGGCTCGTCGAGCACCACACCCTTGCCGCGGACGTACACCAGCGTGTTGGCGGTGCCGAGGTCGACGGCCATGTCTCGGCCGATGAAGCTGTTTGCCATGCCGCTGATGCCCCTGCAGGTCGGGTCGAACCGGGAAGAGGGGTCAGCGGTCCGGCCGACCCACGCTCAGGCTAAGGAGCGGGCAGGCGTCTTCCCGGTAGGACACGCGAGGCGCGTGGGGCTGGTGTGATCGCGGCGTCGACGTACGTGCCGTACCTGCCACGGGTTCCTGTCACCTGCCGCGCGCTGCAACCCTCGGCAGGTGCGGGTTTCCCCGCTCGAGCGGGGAAACCGACGAGCTCGCGCCCGACGAGCTCGCGCCCGACGAGCTCGCGCTCAGCGAGCTCGCGCTCAGCGAGCCAGCGCGGGGAACCAGATGCCGATCTCGCGGGCGGCGGACTCCGGGGAGTCCGAGCCGTGGACGATGTTCTGCTGGACGGCCACGCCCCAGTCACGGCCGAGGTCGCCGCGGATGGTGCCGGGGGCGGCGACGGTCGGGTCGGTCGCGCCGGCGAGGGAGCGGAAGCCCTCGATGCAGCGCTCGCCCTCGACGACGACGGCGAGCACCGGGCCGGAGAGCATGAACTCCACGAGGGGGCCGTAGAACGACCTGCCCTCGTGCTCGGCGTAGTGGGCGGCGAGGATCTCGGTGGTCGCCTCACGCAGCTCGACGGCCACGAGCGTGTAGCCCTTGGCCTCGATCCGGCGGAGGACCTCCCCCGAGAGGCCTCGGCGTACGCCGTCGGGCTTGACGAGGACGAGGGAGCGCTGGACGTCGGTCATGGGCTGCAGCCTAGCCAGCGGTGAGGGGCGTCACTCCTGCTGGGCCTGCTCGGCCCGCCACGCGGCCCACGCCGCGGCGCGCTCGCGCTCGATCTTGCGGCCGAGCAGGTCGGCGGCGGCCCAGAGGGCCGCGAAGACGGCCCCCAGCGCGAACATGACCGGGACGACGAAGCCGAGGGCGATCGCGGCCACCTGGACGGCGTACCCGGCGAGGTAGGCCCACTCCGCCCGCAGCATGCCGGCGAGCAGCAGGCACACCACGGCGAGGCCCAGGCCCACCCCGAGCGCCGTGCCGGTGGCGACGTCGGCGATGGTGATCATCACCGGGGTGGTGAGGCCCAGGGTGATCGCCTCGAGGCTGAGCACGGCGGCGCACATGCCGCGGCGCGGCGAGCGCTCGGTGTTGGTCGGGGCCTGCTGCTCGACGATCCGCTCGGGGGTGTCGTCGCTCATCGGCGGCCCTTGAGCAGTGCCCGGGCCTCGCCGACCGTGACGACCGACCCGGTCACGAGGACGGCCCCGGCGCCGATCGAGACGTCGATCGCCTCGCCGGCCTCGGCGAGGGTGGCGGCGCGGTCGATGGCGTCGGCGAGGTCGGGGACGACCGAGACGCGGTCCTCGCCGAACACCTCCGCTGCGACGCGCCCCAGCGCGGCGGCCGACATCGACCGGGGCGTGGAGTTCTGCGTGCACACGAGGTGGCTGAGGTACGGCTCGAAGGCGACGAGGACGCCCTCGTGGTCCTTGTCCTCCATCACCCCCATCACCCCGACCAGCGGGCTGAAGGAGAACGAGTCCTCCAGCGCGGCGGCGGTCGCCTCGGCGCCGTGGGGGTTGTGCGCCGCGTCGAGCACGATCGTGGGGCTGCGGCGGATGATCTCGAGCCGCCCGGGTGAGGTGACCTCGGCGAACGCCGCGCGCACCAGGTCGTCGTCGAGCTCGCCGCTGCCGAACGCCTCGACCGCGGCGAGGGCCACGGCGGCGTTCTGCGCCTGGTGGGCGCCGTAGAGCGGCAGGAACACGTCGTCGTACGTCGCACGCAGGCCCTGGAGGGTCACCACCTGGCCGCCGACCGCCGGCGTGCGGGACACCACCCCGAACTCGACGCCCTCCCGGGCGAGGGTGGCGCCGACCTCGGCCGCCCGCTGGACCAGGACGGCCGCGACCTCGGGGGTCTGCTCGGCGAGCACGGCGACGGAGCCGGGCTTGATGATCCCGGCCTTCTCGACCGCGATGGTCGCGGGGTCGTCGCCGAGGTACTTCGCGTGGTCCACGGCGATCGGCAGCACGACGGCCACGTCGGCGTCGATGACGTTGGTGGCGTCCCAGCTGCCGCCCATGCCGACCTCGACGACCGCGACGTCGACGGGAGCGTCGGCGAAGGCGGCGTAGGCCATGCCGACGATGGTCTCGAAGAAGCTCAGCGGGTGGTCCTGCTCGGCGTCGACGAGGTGGGTGTAGGGGGCGACGTCGTTGAACGCGCGGACGAAGGCGTCGTCGTCGAGCGGCTCGCCGTCGATGCTGATCCGCTCGCTCATCCGCTCCAGGTGCGGCGAGGTGAAGCGGCCGGTGCGGAGGTCGAGCGCACGCAGCAGGGTCTCGATCATCCGGCTGGTGCTGGTCTTGCCGTTGGTCCCGGTCAGGTGGATCGAGCGGAACGAGTGCTGCGGCTGCCCGAGCAGCTCGGTGAACGCCTCGATCCGGTCCAGGCTGGGCTCGAGCTTGGTCTCGGGCCAGCGCGAGAGGAGGGCGTCCTCCACCTCGTCGAAGGTCTCGGCGAGGCGCGGGTCGCCCGGGTCGGGCTGGGGGGTCTCAGTCATGGCGCCTCGAGTCTATTGACCCCGGTCAGCAGGAGACGACCCGCCGCCACGGCGTGACGACCTCGAGCGCCCTGCCGTCGAGCGGCCTGTCCCGGAACTGGTCGAGCGCGTCCTCCCACCGGGGGTCGGCCGTGCCGGTGACGTACATCGCCGAGCCCTGGTCGGCGTAGACGAGGCCGTACCTCTTCATCGCCGTCACGATGGTGCGCGCCACGCCTGTGTAGTGCCTCGCCGGGAACGACCTCGGCAACCGGAAGCGCAGGCCGTACGCCGGCAGGTCGCGGGCGGTGTTGCCGCTCGGGCCGCAGTGGCGGGCCGGCCAGGTGTAGGCGCTGCGGGCGCTCGGCATGGTGAACCGCAGCGCGTGGGTGATCCGACCGGAGGCGGCCTCGTCGTAGGAGAGCAGGCCGGGCGTGATCGGCAGGCCCGCCGCGTCGGCGGAGGTCCAGCGGGCCGGGCGCAGCCTGTTGGACCCGAGGTCCCACCGGGCGGCGGCTGCCGCCCGCCACGCCACCACCCTGCCGGAGGCGTCGCGTACCCGCTCGGCGGCGTACAGCTCGACGAGGTCGCAGGTCCCGCTCCGCACCGCGAGCACGTGCCGGTCGCCCTCCTGGGGGTCCGGCTCGGCGCTGCTGCCGCCCTCGATGGCGGCGTCGGCGGGGACGAACACCGGGCCGCGGTCGCTCTCGTCGCCGTAGTCCTCGCCGTCGACGCCGAACTGCAGCGGCAGCAGGGGCTGGTCCTCGGGCACCACGTTGACCGGGATGCCGTAGCGCTCCTCGGTCGTGCCCAGGTCGAGGTGGAGGTCGTGGCCGGCGAGCTGCCGGTCGACGATGGCGTCCGACCACCGCCACACCGGCCGGCGGTCGACCCGCCGGTTCCACGGGTTGTCGGCCGGGAAGACCTGGCAGCCCCCGATCCGGTGCACCCGGGCTGCCGACTCCCCGGCCCCGTTGTCGGTCACCGAGGCAGGTGCCGCGGTCACCGGCAGGACGAGGGCGAGGGGGACGAGCGCCAGGGCCAGGGTGGTTCGCCTCATCGGCCGACTCTAGGGCGTGGCGGGGACCCTGACGAGGTGCTCGGCCATGTCGACCACCGGCTCGTAGCCCAGGCTCGCGTAGATCTTGTTCGAGGTCGGGTTCGCCTGGTCGGTGAACAGGCACATCCGGTGCCCCGCCTCGAGGCCGCGCCGGGTCAGCTCCCCGACGACGTACGACGCGATGCCGCGGCCGCGGTGCTCCTTCGGCGTGTAGACCGGCCCGATCCGCGAGACGCCGTACGACGGCAGGCCGGCGCCCGACAGGTGCGCGACCTCGCCGTCGGGGAGCTCCCACAGCCACTCGACGCCCTCGCGGATGCGGACCAGGACGCTGTCGAGGGTGTTGTGCTCCCCCGAGTGCGGGTCGGGCTCGCGGCCGGTCTGCTCGTCGGCCTCCTCGTGGAAGGCGGTGAACCACGCCAGCACCAGCTCCGCGTCGGCCTCGGTCGCCTGCCGCATCCGGCCCTCGGGTGCCGGCGGGACGCGGACGGAGGTGCACTCCCACAGGCGGGTGGCCTTCTCCGACACCATCTCTCCCCCGGCCAGCTCGGCCGTGGCACGGGCCAGCACCTCCGAGCCGGGCAGCGCGCCGTTGGCGCCGCCCAGGAGCTCACCGCGCTCGTGGAGCGCAGTCGCAAGGGCCCGCGCGGCCCCGTCGGGCATCGGCAGCGCGAAGGTCGGGTAGGGCTTGAACGGCGCCGTGCGCATCGCGGCGCTCACCACCTCCCCCGACCCGTCACGGACGACGAGCCACCAGCGCGCGAACGGCGCGTCGACCTCCGCCCAGGAGTCGCGCCCCTCGGCCAGCTCGCGCTCGGTCCGCTCGGTGACGCTGGCGATCACGCTCCCCAGCACGGGCTCCTCGGAGAGCAGCGTGCCGGCCGCTGCGAGGAAGGGTCCGGGGGCGTCGAAGAACTCCAGCGAGAAGGTGCCGTCCATGACGGCACGCTAGGGCGCGGCGCACCCGGGTCGATACTCGTTTTCGCAGGCCGGAGGCCCGTCAATAGACTTCCGGCATGACTGAGAACCCCAGCACCCATGCCCCGGAGACGACGAGCACCGAACCGCGTGCCGTCGTCGTACCGGAGCGTCCGGCGCTGGAGGGGCTGGAGGACAAGTGGTCGCGCGCGTGGGCCGAGAACGACACCTACGCCTTCGACCGCACCCAGCCGCGTGAGAACGTCTACTCGATCGACACCCCGCCGCCGACCGTCAGCGGGTCGCTGCACGTCGGCCACGTCTACTCCTACAGCCACACCGACCTGATCGCGCGCTACCAGCGCATGCAGGGCAAGGCCGTCTTCTACCCCATCGGCTGGGACGACAACGGACTGCCGACCGAGCGCCGCGTCCAGAACTACTTCGGCGTCCGCTGCGACCCGAGCCTGCCCTACGACCCCGACTTCACCCCGCCGGAGAAGCCGGACCCGAAGCGACAGGTGGCGATCAGCCGGCCCAACTTCATCGAGCTGTGCGAGCAGCTGGTCGTCGAGGACGAGAAGGCCTTCGAGGCGCTGTGGCGCCAGCTCGGCCTGTCCGTCCAGTGGAACCCGACCTACACCACGATCGGCGACCACTCCCGCACGGTCAGCCAGCGCGCGTTCCTGCGCAACTACGCCCGTGGCGAGGCCTACCTCTCCGAGGCGCCGACGCTGTGGGACGTCACCTTCCAGACCGCCGTCGCCCAGGCCGAGCTCGAGGCGCGCGACTACCCCGGTCACTACCACCGCGTCGCGTTCCACAGGCCGGACGGCACGCCCATCCACATCGAGACGACCCGACCCGAGCTCATCCCCAGCGTGGTCGCGCTCATCGCCCATCCCGACGACGAGCGCTACCAGGACGTCTTCGGCACCACCGTCACCTCGCCGGTCTTCGGCGTCGAGATCCCGGTGCTCGCGCACCCCGCCGCCGAGCCCGACAAGGGCGCCGGCATCGCGATGTGCTGCACCTTCGGTGACCTGACCGACGTGATGTGGTGGCGCGAGCTCGACCTGCCGGTGCGCACGGTGGTCGGTCGCGACGGCCGCCTCTCGCGGGAGACCCCCGAGTGGCTCGCGTCCGCCGCGGCAGCCTACGAGCAGCTCGCCGGCAAGACCACCTTCAGCGCCCGCGAGGCGATGGTCGGGCTGCTGCGCGAGTCCGGCGACCTCGACGGGGAGCCGAAGGCGACGCAGCGGATGGCGAACTTCTACGAGAAGGGCGACAAGCCGCTCGAGATCATCGCCACCCGCCAGTGGTACATCAAGAACGGCGGCCGCGACGCGGCGCTGCGCAAGGAGCTGCTCGTCCGCGGCGAGGAGATCACCTGGATCCCCGCCCACATGAAGCACCGCTACGACAACTGGGTCGGCGGCCTCAACGGCGACTGGCTGATCTCGCGCCAGCGCTTCTTCGGCATCCCCTTCCCGGTCTGGTACCCGCTCGACGCCGACGGCGAGCCCGACCACGACCATCCGCTGCTGCCCACCGAGGACCAGCTCCCGATCGACCCGTCGACCCAGGCGCCGCACGGCTACACCGAGGACCAGCGCGGGAAGCCCGGCGGTTTCATCGGCGACCCCGACGTGATGGACACCTGGGCGACCTCCTCGCTCACCCCGCAGATCGCGGGCATGTGGGAGGTCGACGACGACCTCTTCCAGCGGGTCTTCCCCTACGACCTCGCCACCCAGGCGCACGACATCATCCGCACCTGGCTGTTCTCGCGCGTGGTCCGCTCGGACTACGAGTTCCAGGCAGTGCCGTGGTCGCACGCGATGATCTCCGGCTTCATCGTCGACCCCGACCGCAAGAAGATGTCGAAGTCCAAGGGCAACGTCGTGGTCCCCACGGACATCCTCGACACCTACGGCGCCGACGCCGTCCGCTGGCGTGCCGCGATCGGCCGCCCGGGTCTGGACTCGCCGTTCGACGAGTCGCAGATGAAGGTCGGGCGCCGCCTCGCGATGAAGGTGCTCAACGCCTCGAAGTTCGTCCTCGGCAACGTCGGAGCGACCACGCTCGTGCCCAGCGCGGTGAGCGCACCGGTCGACTGCGCCCTCCTGGGCCGCCTCGAGATCGTGGTCCGCAAGGCCACCGAGGCCTTCGACGCCTACGACTACACCACCGCGCTCGAGGTCACCGAGAAGTTCTTCTGGGAGTTCTGCGACGACTACCTCGAGCTGGTCAAGGAGCGCGCGTACGCCACCGACGGCGGCGCCGCGACCGACTCGGCCAAGGCGACGCTGGCCATCGCGCTGCACACCCAGCTGCGCCTGCTCGCGCCCTTCCTCCCGTACGCCACCGAAGAGGTGTGGTCGTGGTGGCAGGACGGCTCGATCCACCGCTCCGCGTGGCCCACGGCCGCCGACCTCGGATCCGCGGCCGCCGCCCAGCCCCTGGTCCTCGACGCCGTCGCGGCGGCACTGACCGGCATCCGGGGTGCGAAGTCCCAGGCCAAGGCCAAGATGCGCGCGCCGCTCTCCCGGGTCGAGATCACCGGTCCCGAGCACCTCGTCGCCGCGGCTCGCGAGGCACAGGACGACCTGCGGGCCGTCGGCACGATCGTCGGCGACCTGGAGTTCACCACCGACGACTCGGCCACCGAGCTGCGGGTCACCGCGGAGCTGGCCCCCACCGAGGGCTGATCACGCGCACGGGTGCCACCCGGCTGCGGACCCACGACGCCGCAGCCGGGTGCCCCGCGCTAGACGAGGAGCATCAGGACCAGGCACAGCACGGCCACCAGGACCGCTGCGATGATCGGTCGCTTCTCGTCGGCCCGTAACGGGTCTTCGCCCCACATGTCCACGAGACGGGGATCACGCCGGTCCATGACACGGGTCCGGCGAGAAGTTCGGCCGAGGGCCGCAGAGGACTAGACCACTCAAGGGTGCCGGGCGGCCTGCGCCGCGTCCCGCGCCGCGTCGGCGGCCTCGCGGGCGGCGTCGGCGGCCTCGCGCTCGGCGTCGCGAGCGGCCTGGGCTGCGTCGCGCTCCGCGTCGCGGACCGCCTGCTCAGCCTCGCGCTGCGCTTGGGCAGCCGCACGCTCGGCCTCACGAGCAGCCTTCGCGGCGTCCTGCTCGGCCTGCCGCTGCGCCTGCTCCGCCGCGCGCTGCGCCTGGGCAGCCGCACGCTCGGCCTCACGAGCGGCCCTGGCAGCCTCCTGCTCGGCCCGCCGCTGCGCCTGCTCCGCCACGCGCTGCGCCTGGGCAGCCGCACGCTCGGCCTCACGAGCGGCCTGGGCGGCCTCGTGCTCGGCCAGTCGCTGCGCCTTCTCGGCCTCACGCTCCGCCGCGCGGGCCGCCTTCGCGGCTTCCTGCTCGGCCAGTCGCTGCGCCTTCTCCGCCTCACGCTCGGCCGCGCGGGCCGCCTTCGCGGCCTCCTTCTCGGCGTCGCGCACGGCCTGCTCGTCCTCGAGCACGTCCTGCTCGGGCTCGAGCTCGTCCTGCTCGGTCTGCTCGTCGGGCTCGTCGGCCTGCTCGTCGGCCTGCTCGTCGTCGGCGTCGGCGGTGCGCACCGCGCTCACCGCACCGCGCGGCACCCGGACGGGACGCGCCGAGGACCGGGACGCCGCCGCGGCGGTGCCGGTCGACGTACCGAGCGGCTGGGCGCTCAGCTCGGTCGGGATGCTCACCGGGTCGGGAGCGGTCGCGTGCACGGGGCGCTGGCGGTCCTGGGGCGCCTTCTCGGCGTGGCCGGCGGACGCGATGGGCCGACCCGGGTGGAACAGGTCCAGTCCCCAGCCGCGGCTCACCGACAGCGTCATCAGGACAGCACAGAGCACGGCCACCAGGGCGAACCCGGCGAGCGGCCGCTTCTGATCAACCCCCACGGGTTCCCCTTCCCACATGCAGACGTGACGCCAGTCTGTACGGGTCATGACGCAAGGGCACGGTCGATGGTCATGAATAGTCCGAAATGACTAGGGAGCACTAGTCCCCTCGGGCCACACGGGCGTGCCGACGCCCCGGTCCGGGGCGGGCGGGGGTCAGGCGGACTTCTTCTTCTTCGCCTCGGACTCGCGCGGGATCAGGGTCGGGGCGACGTCGTCCTCGACGACCTCGCGGGTGACGATCACCTTGGCGACGTCGCCGCGGGAGGGGACGTCGTACATGACGTAGAGGAGGACCTCCTCGATGATCGCGCGGAGGCCGCGCGCACCGGTGCCCCGCTCGAGCGCCGCCTCGGCGATCGAGTCGATCGCGTCGTCGGTGAACTCGAGCTCGACGCCGTCGAGGTCGAAGAGCTTCTGGTACTGCTTGATGAGCGCGTTGCGCGGCTCGGTGAGGATCTGCACGAGCGCCTCGCGGTCGAGCTTGCTCACGCTCGCGATCAGCGGCAGGCGACCGATGAACTCGGGGATCAGGCCGAACTTGGTGAGGTCCTCGGGGCGCACCTGGGCGAGCAGGTCGTCGGCCTCGCGCTCGGCGGCGCCGCGCACCTCCGCGGTGAAGCCGAGCGACTTCTTGCCGACGCGCTGCTCGATGATCTGCTCGAGACCGGCGAAGGCACCACCCACGATGAAGAGGATGTTGGTGGTGTCGATCTGGATGAACTCCTGGTGGGGGTGCTTGCGTCCGCCCTGCGGGGGCACCGACGCCGTCGTGCCCTCCAGCATCTTCAGCAGCGCCTGCTGGACGCCCTCACCGGAGACGTCGCGCGTGATCGAGGGGTTCTCCGCCTTGCGGGCCACCTTGTCGATCTCGTCGATGTAGATGATGCCGGTCTCGGCCTTCTTGACGTCGTAGTCGGCGGCCTGGATGAGCTTGAGGAGGATGTTCTCCACGTCCTCGCCGACGTAGCCGGCCTCGGTCAGGGCAGTCGCGTCGGCGATCGCGAAGGGGACGTTGAGCATCCGCGCGAGGGTCTGGGCGAGGTAGGTCTTGCCGCAGCCGGTGGGGCCGATGACCAGGATGTTGGACTTGGCCACCTCGACGACGTCGTCCTTGGCCTTGCCGGAGACCGGCTGGAGGCCGGCCTGCACGCGCTTGTAGTGGTTGTAGACCGCGACGGCGAGGGACTTCTTCGCGTGCTCCTGGCCGATGACGTAGGAGTTGAGGAACTCGAAGATCTCGCGAGGCTTGGGGAGCTCCTCGAGGCTCACCTCGGAGCCCTCGGCGAGCTCCTCCTCGATGATCTCGTTGCAGAGCTCGATGCACTCGTCGCAGATGTAGACGTTGGGTCCCGCGATGAGCTTCTTGACCTGCTTCTGGCTCTTGCCGCAGAAGTTGCACTTGAGCAGGTCGCCACCGTCACCGATACGTGCCACGAGTCGTGTCCTCCAGTCTCACCGGTCCGGGGTCCGGCTGTTCATCACCCTGCAACGGGCCCCACGACGGTACCCCGTGCCGGCCCCTCACGGGGGCCGGACACGAGATGTCGCCGATCATTGTTGTGGTGGTCTCAGGCGAGCGCCGGGGCGCCCTTGCGGGACTCGATGACGGCGTCGATGAGGCCGTACTCGACCGCCTGCTCGGCCGTCAGGATCTTGTCGCGCTCGATGTCGCGGCTGACCTGGTCGATGTCCTTGCCGCTCGAGTCGGCGATCATCTTCTCCAGCAGCTCCCGCATGCGGAGGATCTCGTTGGCCTGGATCTCGATGTCGGAGGTCTGGCCGAACGTGCCCTCGGTGTAGGGCTGGTGGATGAGGATGCGGCTGTTGGGCAGCGCCATCCGCTTGCCCTTGGCGCCGGCCCCGAGCAGGATCGCCGCGGCCGAGGCCGCCTGGCCCAGGCACACCGTCTGCACGTCGGGCTTGATGAACTTCATGGTGTCGTAGATCGCGGTCAGCGCCGTGAACGAGCCACCGGGGCTGTTGATGTAGATGCTGATGTCGGTGTCGGGGTTCATCGTCTCCAGGCACATGAGCTGGGCGATGACCGCGTTGGCGACGTCGTCGCTGATCGGCGTGCCGAGGTAGATGATGCGCTCTTCGAAGAGCTTGGCGTAGGGGTCGATGCGGCGGAAGCCGTAGGAGGTCCGCTCTTCCCACTGCGGGATGTAGTAGTTCATGTTCAGTCCTTGCTCCGGGCCGGGCGACCCTCGTCGGCTGCCTCGCGGGCACTGGTGATCACCTGGTCGACCAGGCCGTACTCGACCGCCTGCTCGGCGGTGAACCAGCGGTCGCGGTCGGCGTCGGCCACGACCTGCTCGACGCTCTGGCCGGTGTGCTCGGCGATCAGGTCGAGCAGCACCTTCTTGATGTGCAGCGACTGCTGCGCCTGGATCTTGATGTCGGAGGCCGAGCCACCCATGCCCGAGGAGGGCTGGTGCATCATGATGCGCGCGTGGGGCAGGGCGTAGCGCTTGCCCTTGGTGCCGGCGCACAGCAGGAACTGGCCCATCGAGGCCGCGAGGCCCATGCCGACCGTCGCCACGTCGTTGGGGATGTAGTTCATCGTGTCGTAGATCGCCATGCCGGCGTCGACCGAGCCGCCGGGGCTGTTGATGTGGAGGAAGATGTCGGCCTCCGGGTCCTCCGCGGAGAGCAGGAGGAGCTGGGCGCAGATCGCGTTGGCGTTCTGGTCGCGCACCTCCGAACCGAGGAAGACGATGCGCTCGCGGAGGAGGCGCTGGTAGATGTGGTCGTCGAGGCCATACATCCCACCGGCGCCGTTCATCTCAGGCGAGAGGGCTGGGCTGGAGTTCTGGTTCACGCTGGCGACACTAGCCGGAAGGACGAACACTTCCACACGATGACCCACCCTGTTCGCCCACAGCGGATTCCGGGCCACGGACGCCACCCGTCGGGGCCGGACCGCCCCGGCCCCGGGACGACCTCATCCCCGGGCGACCTGGTCCAGCACCTCGCGGAAGACGCGGTAGCGCTCCTCGCCGACGGCCCCGGCCCACTCCCGCTCGCACGCGGCG
The DNA here is from genome assembly GCF_031844425.1 of Microbacterium sp. ARD31. Taxonomy (NCBI): domain Bacteria; kingdom Bacillati; phylum Actinomycetota; class Actinomycetes; order Micrococcales; family Microbacteriaceae; genus Microbacterium; species Microbacterium sp. ARD31. Next base: position 112,456 of record NZ_JAUZVE010000019.1, on the reverse strand, counting down.
AGGACTCCGTGGGCGCGGGCGAGGCCCTCGCGGCCGCGGTCGGTGAGGGTCACCCGCTTTGCCCGGCGGTCCTGCCCGTCGGGCTCGACCGCCACCATCCCCGTCCCGGCGAGCTGTCGGACGAACTGACCGCAGCCCTGTGTCGTCATGCCCGTGCGCTCGGCGAGCTCGGTGATCGTGAGGCCGTCCGCGGGCAACCACTCCATCACCCGCAGCTGGGAGGGTCGCAGCGCGGGAGCGTCCTGGCCGAGCCGGTCCCGGACCTGCGCGAAGACCAGCCCCATCAGCAGCGGGACGTGCGGCTCGAGGTCAGCGGGAACGTGGTTGACGCCGATCATGAAAGCAACTTACCTTGCTGGTGTGAAAGCCGCTTTCGCTTCACCCCACGCGAGTCGCGCCGACGTCCTGGGTGAGGACGACGTCAGCGACGCGGAGCTCGGCGCACTGGTCGCCTCCCTGTGGGGCGTCCCCGCGGTCCGGCTGCTGGACTCGGCGGCCGCCGAGGTCGACTACGACGTCCCCTCGATGCTGACCGGCGCGCGCACGTGGGTGCGCGGGCACGCCGACGCGGGCGACGGACCCCAGGAGTTCACGTTCTTCGTCAAGCGCGTGCACCACTGGCGCCACTCCCCCTTCTTCGCCTTCGTGCCGCCCGAGGTCGCCGCCTGGGCAGTGGACACGGTCCCGTGGCGGTCCGAGGTGCTCCTCTACGCCTCCGACCTCGCCGCGCGGCTGCCCGAGGGGCTGACCATGCCGCGGGCGCTGCGCATCGACGACCGGCCCGACGAGACCGCCGTGCTCTGGCTCGAGGCGGTCGAGCACGACCCGACACCGTGGGCCGACAGCACCTACGCCCGCGCCGCGTACCTCCTCGGCCGGCTCGCCGGCAGCTCCCGGGTCGCCCCGCTCGCCGCCATCGACCCACAGCCCTGGCACATCCGCACCTTCGTCGCGGGCCGCCTGGCGCACACCGCGCTGCCCGTGCTGGACGACGAGACGATGTGGCGGCACCCCGCCGTGGCCGAGCACTTCGGGCCCCTGCGGGCGCGGCTCGCCGAGGTGGCAGGACGGGTGGACGCGCTCGCCGAGGAGTACGCCGCCCTCCCCCACACGGCCGCGCACGGTGACGCGTCGCCCAACAACCTGATGAGGCACGTCGGCGACGACGGCTTCACGATGATCGACTACGGCTTCTGGCGGCCGCAGCCGGTGGCGTACGACCTGTCCCAGCTGCTGGTCGGCGAGATCCAGGTGCGGCGCCTCGACGCCGACGGGCTGCCGGAGCGGGCCGCGGCCTGCCTCGAGGCGTACGCCGACGGGCTGGCCGCCGAGGGCGGGTCGGTCGACCCGGCCGTGCTGCGGCGCTCCCACGCGGTGAGCCTGATGCTGTTCAACGGCCTGCCGAGCATCCCCGTCGAGACGCTCGGCGAGGAGGACCGCGAGGCGGCGGCCCACCACCTCGCCCAGCGCGCCGCGATGGCGGCGTACGCCCTCGACGTGCTGGCGGCCACCGACTGACGGCCGCACCGACGACGACCGGCGCCCACCCGAGGGGTGGACGCCGGTCACGAGGTCTGCGGAGGCTCAGGCCCCGGCGGGCTCCTCGGTGCTCTCGTCGGTGTCGGTGCTCTCGTCGACCGGCTCACCGATGGTGCCGTCGGGCCGCAGGTTCTTCAGCTCGACCACGTTGCCCGAGGCGTCCTTCACGGTCGCGGACTCCACGATCGTCGCCAGCGCCTTGCCGCGCAGGATCTCCTGCACGAGCTCGGGGATGTGGTTGTGCTCGAACATGTGGTTGGCGAACTCCTGCGGGTCCTGCCCCGACTGCTGGGCGCGCCGCACCAGGTGCTCGGAGAGCTCGGCCTGGTCGATGCCGAACTCCTCCTTCTTGGCGATCTTGTCGAGGATGAACTGCGCGGCGACCGCGTCACGGACCCGGCGCTCGAGGTCGGCCTCGAACTCGTCCTGGGTCTGGCCCTCGTCCTCGAGGTACTTCTCCATGGTGATGCCGGCGAAGCCGAGCTGCTGCTCGACGTTCTGGCGGCGGGCGTTGAGCTCGTCGGTCACCATGACCTCGGGCAGCGGGATCGAGACCTTCTCCAGCAGCGCCTCGAGGACCGCGTCGCGGGCGGCGGCGGCCTGCTCGAGGCGCTTGCCGCGGCCGAGGCGCTCGCGCACGTCGGCGGTGAGCTCCTCCGCGGTGTCGAACTCGGAGGCGAGCTGGGCGAACTCGTCGTCGACCTCGGGGAGCTGCTGCTCCTGCACCGCGGTGACCTTGACCGTGACCTGGACCGGCTCGCCGACCAGGTCGCCACCGACCAGCTCGGAGTCGAAGGTCTTCTCCTCGCCGGCGGACAGGCCGACCAGGGCCTCGTCGAGGCCGTCGATCATGCCGCCGCGGCCGACCTTGTAGGACATGCCGGTGACCTCGCCGCCCTCGACGGTCTCGCCGTCCTTGGCCGCCACCAGGTCGATGGTCACGAAGTCGCCGTCGGCGGCCGCGCGCTCGACGGGCACGAGGGTGCCGAAGCGCTCACGCAGCGCCTCGACCTGCTCCTCGACGTCGGCGTCGGTGATCTCGATGTCCTCGACGCTGGCCTCGAGGCCCTCGTAGTCGGGGAGCTCGAAGTCGGGCTTCACGTCGACCTCGGCGGTGAACTCGAGGGACTCGTTGTCCTCGAACTTCGTCACCTCGATCTCCGGCTGGGCCAGCGGCTCGAGGTCGTGCTCCTGGAGCGCGGCCATGTACTGCTGCGGCACGACGGCGTTGATCGCCTCGTCGAGGACCGGACCGCGGCCGATCTGGCGGTCGATGACCGCGGGCGGGACCTTGCCGCGGCGGAAGCCGGGGACGTTGATCTGCTTCGCGATCTTCTGGTACGCCGCGTCGAGGCTCGGCTTGAGCTCCTCGAAGGGCACCTCGACGGTCAGCTTGGCCCGGGTCGGGCTCAAGGTCTCGACGGCGCTCTTCACAAATGTCTCCTGATGCTGAAGGTCAGTGGGGTGGACCACGTGGGTCGTGCGTGGGGTCGTACGGGATTCGGCGCGGTCGCACGCGCGGGGGAAGCCGGCGGCCGCAAACCTCGTCAGTCTATCGACGGGCCGGGCACAGGCCGAATCACGCCCGCGCGCTGGCTGACCGGTCGGGGCGACAGGACTCGAACCTGCGATCTCCTGCTCCCAAAGCAGGCGCGCTAGCCACTACGCTACGCCCCGCCCAACCGACCCCGCGGGTCCGCCTGGGCGGACGCGCGGGACTGCTGGGAGCGGATGACGGGAATCGAACCCGCGTAGCCAGTTTGGAAGACTGGGGCTCTACCATTGAGCTACATCCGCGCGCCCCGGTCGACGTCGCCATCGCCGGTGCGGGAGTCATGGTGCCACACGCGTGAGCGTGCTCCCCAACCCGGACCGTCGGGTCAGCGCCGGTGGACCAGCAGCAGTGCCGCGTCGTCGTTGCGCGAGCCCAGCGCCTCCACGAGGCGGGAGGCGCCGCCCTCGAACTCCCCGCGCAGGAGCCGCTCGAACTGGCCGAGCATCTTGTCGATGCCGAGGCTGATGTCGCGGTTGCGGGACTCGACCATGCCGTCGGTGTAGAGCAGCAGCGCGTCGCCGGAGCGCATCTCCCCGGAGGTGGCGTCGAAGGTGGCGCCGTCGATGAGGCCGAGCACGGGACCCTCCGTCTCGACCACCTCCCAGCGTCCCGACCCCGCGTGGCGGAGCGCGGCAGGCGGGTGGCCGGCGGAGCGCAGGTCGTAGTGGCCCGTGCTCAGGTCGAGGGAGAGGTGGATCGCCGTCGCGAACCCCTCGTCCCAGTCCTGGCGCAGCAGGAACGTGTTCGCGGCCGGCAGGAACTCGCTGGGCGGAAGAGCGCTCAGCAATCCGCCGAGCGCACCCGAGAGCAGGAGCGCTCGCGTGCCGGCGCCCTGGCCCTTGCCGGAGACGTCGACCACCGCGACCTCGAGCCGGTCACCGACCCGCGAGGCGACCACGAAGTCGCCCGCGAAGGGCGTGCCACCGGCGGAGCGCAGCTCGGCGGCGGCGTACCAGTCGGGGGGCAGCGCCGGGATGCCGCCCTGGCGCAGGATGCGGTCGCGCAGGTCGACGAACATCTGCTCGCCCTGGAGGCCCGCGACGCCCAGGCGCGAGCGTCGGAAGGACGACAGGAGCACCAGGAACCCGAGCCCGAACATGATCACGACGGCGAGGGAGGTCCGGATCGTGATGTCCTGGGTCGGCACCGTGATCGCCAGCACGAGCAGCACGAAGACGACGAACCACGGCAGCTGGCGCGGGCCCAGCACCAGGCTCGAGACGACCAGCGGCACGAGCAGGGTCACCAGCGGCACCCAGTCACCGAGCTGCCAGATGGCGACACCCACCAGCACGGTGGACACCACGAGCGCGGCGAGCATCCGCGCCCCCCGCGGCACCACCCGGCCCAGGGCGTCGCCCAGCCGCGCGCCCGCGCGGGTGTTGGTGCGGCGCTCCACGGAAGAACTCATGGCCGAGCTCCTCGCGACGTCTCAGGGGTGTTGGAGGCAGATCGTACGGCGCGGGACCGAAAAGTCGGCTGACATCTGGGGCACCAGAAGATGTTGCGTCCCACCAGCTCGCCGGTGCGGACGCTCGACCCGCACACCAGGCACGGCATCGCGGTGCGGCGGTAGACGTAGACCTCGCCACCGTGGTCGTCCTTGCGAGGCTCCCGACCCATCGCCTCGGGGGTGTGCTCGGGGCGCACGGTGTCGATGCGGCCGGAGCTGACGCCCTCGGACATCAACGTGACGAGGTCGGCCCACATGGCCCGCCACTGGCCGACCCGCAGCGTCTCGCCCGGGCGCAGCGGGTGGATGCGGTGGCGGAACAGGACCTCGGCGCGGTAGACGTTGCCGACGCCCGCCAGCACCTTCTGGTCCATCAGCAGGTCGCCGATGGGCCGGTGGCTGCGGGAGATCCGGCGCCACGCCACGTCGGGGTCGGCGTCGGGACGCAGCGGGTCGGGGCCCAGCCTGGACAGGACCTCGTCGCGACGATGGGCGCTGACCAGGTCGCAGACGATCGCCCCGCGCAGGTCGGCGTACGCCGTCGGGAGGCCGTCGTGCGGGACGGTCACGAGGCGCAGCCGTACGGCACCGACGGGCGCCGGCACCAGCTCGACGTCGGGGTGCACGTCGAACTGGCCGATGAGGCCGAGGTGGACGTGGACGAACCGCTCCCCCTCGAGCTCGACGAAAAGGTGCTTGCCGGCAGAGTCGGCACCGACCAGGAGGGACCCGTCGAGCTGCTCGGCGTCGGCGGCGAAACGGCCCTGGGGCGAGGAGACCCGGACCCGGCGGCCGGCGAACGCGGCGGAGAGGTCGTCGGCGAGCCGGCGGAGGGTGTGCCCCTCAGGCATCCGGCCCGCGCAGCGCCGACTCCGGAAGCGGCGGCAGCTCCTTGGTCTCGTCGTAGGTGGTGACCTGGCTGATGCGGCGCACGTGGCGCTCGTCGTCGCTGAACGGGGTGGTGAGGAAGACCTCCACGAACCGGGTCATGTCCTCGAGGGAGTGCATCCGGCCGCCGACCGACACCACGTTGGCGTCGTTGTGCTCGCGGGCGAGCGCGGCGGTCTCCTCCGACCAGGCGAGGGCGCAGCGGATGCCCTCGACCTTGTTGGCCGAGATCTGCTCGCCGTTGCCGGAGCCGCCGATCACGACGCCGAGGCTGTCGAGCCCCTCCGCGCGGTCGCCGGCGACCGCCTCGGCCGCGCGCAGGCAGAAGCAGGGGTAGTCGTCGAGCGCGTCGTAGACGAAGGGACCGTGGTCGACCGGCTCGTAGCCGTGGTCGACCAGCCAGGTCATCAGGTGGTCCTTCAGGTCGAGGCCGGCGTGGTCGGAACCCAGGTGAACGCGCATGGGCACATCATGTCAAGCCCCTGGCCGCAAGCGGCTGCGGGCTCGCGCACCGGTTCCGTCCCGACTACGTCGGTTCGGACGCGCCGAGCTCGAGGTGCTGGTCGAGCCACCCCGCGACCTGGCGCACGAGCGGCTCGGAGGCGGTGAGCCCGGCATGGCGCCAGAACCCGTGGACCTGGCCGAGGCACCGGATGCCGACGGTCTCCACCCCGGCCTCCGCGACGAGGCGAGCGAGCTCCTCCCCCTCGTCGCGCAGCGGGTCGTGCTCGGCGGTCGCCACGAAGGTCGGGGGCAGGGTGTGCAGCCGGTCGGAGAGCAGCGGCGCGAGGTCGGGGTCGGCGTAGTCGGCCTCGCTGCGGGCGTACTGCTGCCAGTACCAGTCCGCCTCGGACCGGTCGAACCCCGAGTCGGCGCCCTCGGACCACGACGCGAACCCGGCGCGCGGGTCGAGGAAGGGATAGACGAGAGCGACGGCGCGGAAGAAGCCGGGGTTGCGCAGCGCGGCCACCAGCGCGAGGTTCGCGCCGGCGGAGTCGCCGTGGGCGGCGTACGGCCCCTCCGGTCCCTCGCGGCGCAGCCAGCCGACCACCGTGTCCAGGTCGTCCGGTGCGGCCGGGAACGGGTCCTCGGGCGGGCGCCGGTAGTCCACGCTGAGCACCCGGCGGCGCAGGCGGTTGGTGAAGCGCCGCACCACCGCGTCGTGCACGTCCACGTCGTTGAGGACGAAGCCGCCACCGTGCGCGTGGACGACCAGCCCTTCGACGGGGTCGGCGGGGGTGTAGAGCCGGCACGGCACGCCGTCGGCGTCGAGGTCCTCGACCGCGGCGACCTCCTCGCGGGGCTCGGCGAGGTTGGCGCGGCGCACCTCCTCGCGGTGGGCGGCGAGGTCGAACCCGGGCGCACGGAGGTCGGGACCGGTGTCCGCCGCGACCGCCGCCCGGACCTCGGGGTACATCACGGCGCCGGCCTCAGCGGGACATCAGCGCGTCGAGGCCGACCGCGATCGCGGCCGCGACGCGGAAGTCGACCCGCTGGTCCGGCACGGTGACCCGGTAGCGGTCGCCGATCGACATCTTGCGCTCGACCGAGAACAGCGGAGCGCCCGACGCGTCGGCGAAGTCGAAGTGGATGGGCAGGAAGTCGACGTCGGTGAAGCGCCGCAGCATCCCCACGACCTGGTTGCGCTCCTGCCCGGTGCCGGTGTAGCCGGGACCCTCCACGTGGAAGGTCGAGCGCAGCAGCGAGGCTCCGAAGTCCTTGCGGAAGAAGCCGATCTGGGCGCCGCCCTCGTCGGTGATGTCGTAGCCGGCGTTGAGGTCGAGCTTCCTGCGCGCCTTGAAGCCGAAGACCGGGCGCGACTTGCCGGCGTCGGAGTAGAAGGTGACCTGCTCCTTGAAGGCCATCCGCTTCTGCTCGGCGAGCGCCATCAGGCGGACCGGGTTGCCCGCCTCGTCGGACTCGGAGATCTCGTAGCGGTTGATCATCATGGTGAGCTTCTGCTTCACCACGAAGTGCGGCAGGTACATCTCGGCGGTCGCGTCAGTGGACATGTCCGGAGCCTAGCCAGACCGCTCAGCCGCCGAAGCGGGCGAGCTCCTCCTCGACCACCGACGGGTCGAGCTTGGTGAAGATCGGGGTCGGCTTGGCGACCGGCGCACCGACCGTAACCGGGCGCGGCTCCCACGCAGGTGTGCCGGAGTACTCCCCCGTGATGATCGAGTACGACGTGTGCCCGGCGCCGTTGCCCGGCTCGAGCTCCTCCACCTGCTCGATGCGCGGCATCGGCATGAGCTCGCCCTCACCACCCAGCACGGCGTGCACCTGGTTGGCGGAGTGCGGCAGGAACGGCGCGAGCAGGAGGTTGCAGTCGCTCACGCACTGGGCCGCCACGTGCAGGACGGTCGCGAGCCGCTCACGCTGCGACTCGTCCTTCATCTTGTAGGGCTCGGTGACGGTGAGGTACTTGTTCACCTCGCCAACGACCCGCATCGCCTCCGCGATCGCGGCGCGCAGCCGGTGCTTCTCGATGAGCCCGCCGACGGTGCCGAAGCCGTCGCGCACGGTGGCGAGCACCTGCTCGTCGACCTCCTCGAGCGTGCCGCACGCGGGGATCTCGCCGAAGTTCTTGGCGATCATCGTGGCGGTGCGGTTGACGAGGTTGCCCCACCCGGCGACCAGCTCGGAGTTGTTGCGGGTGACGAAGTCGGCCCACGTGAAGGCGGCGTCGGAGGTCTCGGGGCCCGCGGCGCAGATGTAGTAGCGCAGCGCGTCGGCGCCGTAGCGGGCCAGGAAGTCGCCGACGTAGATGACGTTGCCGCGACTGGTCGAGAACTGCGCGTCACCGAAGGTGAGGAACTCGCTGGAGACGACCTCGGTCGGCAGGTTCAGGGTGCCGAACGAGCCGGGCTCGCCGCCCCTGTCGCCGCGACCGTTGTAGGCGAGCAGCTCGGCCGGCCAGATCTGGGAGTGGAAGACGATGTTGTCCTTGCCCATGAAGTAGTAGGACTCCGCGTCGGCGTCGTTCCACCACTCACGCCACTTCTCCGGCTCGCCGAGCCGGCGGGCCCACTCGATCGAGGCCGAGAGGTAGCCGATGACCGCGTCGAACCAGACGTAGAGCCGCTTGGTCGGCTGGTCCTCCCAGCCCGGCACGGGAATGCCCCAGTCGATGTCGCGCGTCATGGCGCGCGGGCGGATCTCCTTGAGGATGTTCTGGCTGAACTTGATCACGTTGGGGCGCCAGAGGCCGGTGGCCTCGCGCCCGTCGAGCCACTCCCCCAGCGCCTCGGCCAGGGCCGGGAGGTCGAGGAACCAGTGCTGGGTGTCCTTGAACTCCGGGGTCTCGCCGTTGATCTTCGACCGCGGGTCGATCAGGTCGGTCGGGTCGAGCTGGTTGCCGCAGTTGTCGCACTGGTCGCCCCGGGCCTCCTTGTAGCCGCAGATCGGGCAGGTGCCCTCGATGTAGCGGTCGGGCAGGGTGCGACCCGTCGACGGGCTGATCGCGGTCTTCGTGGTCTCCTCGACCATGTAGCCGTTGCGGCGGCAGGTCTCGAACATCTCCTGCACCACGGCGTAGTGGTTGCCGGTCGTGGTGCGGGTGAAGAGGTCGTACGACAGTCCCAGTCCGCAGAGGTCGGAGACGATCACCTGGTTGTACTTGTCGACGAGCTCGCGCGCGGGCACGCCCTCGTTGTCGGCGAGCACCAGGATCGGGGTGCCGTGCTCGTCGGTGCCGCTCACCATCAGCACGTCGTGGCCGGCCATCCGCATGAACCGGCTGAAGACGTCGGAGGGCACGCCGAAACCGGCAACGTGGCCGATGTGGCGCGGGCCGTTGGTGTACGGCCAGGCGACGGCGGACAGGACACGAGTCATGGGCGCAAGCCTAGTGACCGGACGCCACCCGGATTCCCCGGGTGGCGTCCATGAGCACGCTGGGCGGGACGCGTCAGGAGAAGTCGAGCTCGCCCGTGCGGGAGCGCTTGAGCTCGTAGAAGTACGGGAACTTCGCGACGGCGACGGCGCCGTCCCACAGCTCGCCGGCCTCCTCGCCGCGCGGGATCTTCGACAGCACGGGCCCGAAGAACGCCGAGCCGTTGATGTGGATGGTCGGCGTGCCGACGTCGTCGCCGACGGCGTCCATGCCCTCGTGGTGGCTCTTCGCCACCGCCTCGTCGAGCGACTCGTCGTCCCAGGCCTCGATGAGCTCGGCCGGGAGGCCGACGTCGGCCAGCGACGCGGCGACGGTCTCCTTCGACAGCTCCTCGCCGTTGTTGTGGCGGCGGGTGCCGATCGCGGTGTACCAGTCGCCGAGGGTCGCGTTGTCGTGCTCCTGCGCGATCTTGATCGCGACCCGCACGGGCTTCTCCGTGCCCTGGAGCATCTCGCGGTACTCGGCCGGGATGTCCTTGTCCTTGTTGAGGTACGCCAGCGACATCACGTGCCACTGCACGTCGATGTCGCGGACCTGCTCGACCTCGCGGATCCAGCGCGAGGTGATCCAGGCGAACGGGCAGAGGGGATCGAACCAGAGGTCAGCGGTAGCCATGTCGACCACAATCCCGCACCGGTCCCGACTTATTCCGCGCCTTGTTCCGTGCTCCGGCCACGCCGCGGCTGCACGTCACGGCACGCTCCGGTGGCAGGCGGCCCGTCCCTCCCGGCGGGCCGCCCGCCACCTGCTCGTGGGCCGGCGTCAGTGGGCGGGGGTGAACCGGGCGGTCAGGGTGTTCCCCGTCCCGGGCACGACCTGGTTCACGACCGCGGTCACGCCGATGCCGCAGCCGGTGAACTTCGGCAGGTCGTAGGTGCCGGTGAAGGTGCTGCCCGCCTCGAGGTCGACCTTGCCGCCGAGGTCGGCGACGACGGGCGTCCGGGTCCGGCACGCAGGGTTGACCAGGTTGACCCACGGCGTCAGGACCGGGCGGATCGCCAGGATGCGCACGTGGAAGGTGGACCTGGCGTGGCCGGTCATGGTGAACAGGTCCACCCCGCCGGTGACCGGCGCGGCCTGCTCCATCGCCATCGTCACCTTCGCCAGCGGCAGCGAGCCGAGGTCGAGGCGCGAGGTCGCCTCGGGCAGGACCAGGTCACCGGTCATCTTCCACGTGGCGACGTCGAAGCCGCCGGTGAAGGTGCCCGTCGGCACGACGAGGTCCTTGTCCAGCCTGGCGAGGTGCGAGGTGACGTCGACCGTCCAGTCGATCGGCACGATCGGGTCGGCCTGGGCCGGAGCCGGCAGCGCCGAGGCCGAGGCGGTCGCGAGCGCGACCACGGCGACCACACGGCCGAGACGGCGCGCGAGAGTACGAGCCTTGAGCATTGTCTTCCCTCCCGGAGACAGGGTGCTTGTGCGGTTGTGACTGCCAACCTGCCCATCGACGGCCGATTCGTCAACAGCAGTGTCACCATGAGTTACATCCTGAGACGGATCGCGCCCCCTCTCGGCACCCGCCCGGGCATGGCGGAGCACGCGGCCCCAGGTGGCAGGATGCGCGCATGCCTGGAACCAACCTCACCCGGGACGAGGCCGCCACCCGCGCCGCCCTCCTGGACGTCACGTCGTACTCCATCGACCTGGACCTCACGACGGGCGACACCACCTTTGCCTCCGTCACCACCCTCGAGTTCACCTGCCGCCAGCCCGGGTCGAGCACCTTCGCCGACCTGGTCGCGCCGACCGTCCGCGAGATCACGCTCAACGGGCGCACCCTCGACCCCGCGACGGCGTACGCCGACAGCCGCATCGCGCTCGACGACCTGGAGGCGACCAACACGCTCGTCGTGACCGCCGACTGCGCGTACTCCAACACCGGTGAGGGCCTGCACCGCTTCGTCGACCCCGTCGACGACCGGGTCTACCTCTACAGCCAGTTCGAGGTGCCCGACGCCCGCCGCGTCTTCACGACCTTCGAGCAGCCCGACCTGAAGTCCGTCTTCACCTTCACCGTCACCGCGCCCTCGCACTGGGTCGTCGTCTCCAACGCGCCGACGCCCGAGCCGGAGGCTGCCGAGCAGGACGGCGTGTCGGTGTGGCGCTTCCCCACGACCAAGCGCATGTCGACCTACATCACCGCGATCGTCGCCGGCGAGTACCACGGCGAGTTCGACACCTACGAGGGCAAGTTCGGCACCATCCCGCTCGGCCACTACTGCCGCCAGTCGCTCAAGGAGCACATGGACACCGCGGAGCTGGTCAAGCTCACCAAGCAGAGCTTCGAGTTCTTCGAGGAGCAGTTCGACTACCCCTACCCGTTCGGGAAGTACGACCAGCTCTACGTCCCCGAGTACAACGCCGGCGCCATGGAGAACGCCGGCTGCGTGACGCTGCGCGATGAATACCTCCCCCGCAGCCGCCAGCCGCGCTCGTTCTTCGAGTTCCGCGCCTCCGTCATCACCCACGAGATGGCCCACATGTGGTTCGGCGACCTCGTCACCATGAAGTGGTGGGACGACCTGTGGCTCAACGAGTCGTTCGCCGAGTGGGCCTGCTACTGGTGCGAGGCCAACGCCACGGAGTTCACCGACGCGTGGACCGGGTTCGCGAACGCCCGCAAGCAGACCGGCTACCGCGCCGACCAGCTGCCCTCGACGCACCCGATCGCGGCCGACAACGTCGACCTCCACGCGGTCGAGGTCAACTTCGACATGATCACCTACGCCAAGGGCGCCTCGGTGCTCAAGCAGCTCGTCGCGTGGGTGGGCATCGAGCCCTTCCTGGAGGGCCTGCGCGCGTACTTCAAGGAGTGGGAGTACGGCAACCCGGAGTTCAAGGACCTGCTCGCCACCCTCGAGAAGTCCTCCGGCCGCGAGCTCGACGGCTGGGCCCAGGAATGGCTGCAGACCGCGGGCGTGAACACCCTCGCGCCCGCGTTCGAGACCGACGGCGACGGCCGCTACTCCTCCTTCGCGGTCGCCCAGTCGGCGCACCCCGACTGGCCGACGCTGCGCCGCCACCGCCTCGGCATCGGCCTGTACGACGAGGTCGACGGCCGGCTCGTCCGGCGCGACTACCTCGAGATCGACGTCGACGGCGAGCGCACCGACGTACCCGAGCTGGTCGGGGTCGAGCAGCCGGCGCTGCTGCTGCTCAACGACGAGGACCACGCCTACGCCAAGATCCGCCTCGACGAGCGCTCGCTCGACACCGCGATCTCCGCACTCTCGACCTTCGAGGACTCGCTCCCCCGCGCCATCGTGTGGGGGGCCGCGTGGGACATGACCCGCGACGGCGAGATGCGCACCCGCGACTGGCTCGACCTCGTGCTGGCCAACATCGGCCAGGAGACCGACGCCTGGGCGGTCACCCGGATCCCCGCGTCGACGGCGCTCGCGGTGAGCTTCTACTCCGACCCCGCGCACCGCGACGAGCTCAAGGCGACGTGGGAGTCGGGGCTGCGTGAGCTGCTGCTGGCCGCCGAGCCGGGCAGCGACCACCAGCTCACCTTCGCCCGCTCCTACGCCGGTGCCGCGCGCAGCGACGCCGCGCTCGGCGACCTGATCGGCCTGCTCGACGGCTCCTTCGCCGTCGACGGCCTCGCGATCGACCAGGACATGCGCTGGGTGCTCATCACCGCACTCGCGCGGGCGGGGCGCTTCAGCGACGCCGAGATCGACGCCGAGCTCGAGGTCGACAAGACCATCTCCGGCAAGGAGCAGGCGGCCGCGGCCCGCGCGTCGCAGCCCACGCCGGAGGCCAAGGAGGCCGCCTGGAACGCGATCCTCGACCCGTCGACGCCCAACGAGACCTCGCGCGAGATCGCCTTCTCGATCTTCCGGTTCGGGCAGGAGGACGTCCTCGAGCCCTACCTCGAGAAGTTCCTCACCGCCTCCGAGACCCTCGTCGACGTGCTCGGCTTCCACAAGGCCTCGACGGTCCTCGAGTACGGCTTCCCGAAGCCCCTGGGCTCGGAGGCAACGCTCGCCCGTCTCGACGAGTGGCTCGCCACCTCCGACGCGCCGAAGCAGGCCAAGCGCTACATCGGCGAGGCCCGGGCCGAGATCGCCCGCGCACTGACCAACCAGGCCTACGACGCCAGCTGACCGGGCACTTCCTTCCCGTAGCGCACCTCGACCGGGCACTTCGTTCCCCTCCACGGGGGAACGAAGTGCCCGGTCGTCATTCGGGGCGAGGAACGAAGTGCCCGGTCGCGCTCATGCGCGGATCGGCTCAGCCTCCCCAGCCACCCGCGCTCGGCGCCCGACGTCGTCTGGACCGAGGAGCGAGCGAGCGCGACGAGCGCAGCGAGGCAGCTCGGGAGCGACGAGGGAAGACGACGTCTTCAGGGGCGCCGAGCACGCGCGAGCGCAGCGAGCGCCATTCAGCCCGCGTGGAGGGTGTTCTGCGGGCGGGCGTGGTCGGCGAGCATGGCGATGCCGCGCAGCAGGCCGCCGAGGAGGTTGCCCGCGCCGAACTCGGAGGCCATGGCCACGACGGCCAGCTCGACCTCGGCGTCGGTGAGGTGACGGCGTACGTCGCCGCCGGTGACCACTTCGGTGACCCGTCGGCGCGGGTCGACGAGGACCAGCACGCTGCGCGCCGGCGCGACGAGCCGGTTGTGCAGACGGGTGGCCCAGGCACGGGTGTCGTCATCCTCGGCGGGGCCGACGTAGACGGAGAACTCGAAGCGGCAGGCCTGCTCGGCCAGCCGGATCGCGCGGTCGAGGGCGAGCCGGTCGGACTCGCTCAGCAGCTCACCAGCTGCCACTGGCGCCACCCGCTCGGGAGTCCTCGCCGTCGGCGGCCGGGAGCTCGGCGACGCCCTGGCGGGGGCCGCCGATCCACGTGCCCTCACCGGCGGAGTGGTCGGGCAGCAGCCGCTCGCCGCGGATCATCGCGGGGAGGTAGACCGCCACGGCGATCAGCACGAAGAGCAGCAGCGGGGCGCCCACGAGCAGCATCAGGGCGTGCAGCTCGTCGACGTCGGTGACCGGCGCCCACCCCTCGGGCATGTCGGCGTGCGCCGGGGCGGCGGTCAGCGCCAGCACCGGGGCGCTCGCCAGGACGAGCGCGCGGGCGCGGCGCCGGGACGAGTGCGGGGACGACGGGGGCGAGATGACGGGCTTGGTCACGACGACAAGGCTATCGCCATACTGGCGGGCATGCCTCACCCCCTCATCACCCCGATCATGAACGTGACCGAGGTCTCCGGGAGCGAGACCAACCCCCTCACCACCTGCTCCAGCGACGAGAACCTCTGCACGTGGGTCCTCGACCAGACCGGCAACGAGAAGTTGGCCACCGCGGTCGACTGGATCGTCGGCAAGCCGTCCGCCCTGGTGGGACTGATCCTCATCGGACTGCTGGTCCGGTGGCTCCTCCACCGGGTCATCGACCGCGTCGTCAAGCGCGCCGAGGTCGGCGTGCTTCCCAACCGCCTGAGCCGTGCGATCGCGGGCGGCAAGGTGGGCGCGGCCCTCAACCTGCGCGAGGACCCCGGGTTCACCCGCCGGGTGCAACGCGCGGCCACGATGGGCTCGCTGCTGAAGAGCATCATCACCGGCGTCGTGTTCGCCGTGGTCGCGCTGATGTTCATCTCCGAGCTCGGCTACGACATCGCCCCGCTCATCGCCAGCGCGGGCATCATCGGCGTCGCCCTCGGCTTCGGCTCCCAGGCGCTGGTCAAGGACTTCCTCTCCGGCATCTTCATGATCTTCGAGGACCAGTACGGCGTCGGTGACGTGGTCGACCTCGGCGAGGCCTCGGGCACGGTCGAAGCCGTCAGCCTCCGGGTCACCCGGCTCCGCGACGTCAACGGGACGGTCTGGTACGTCCGCAACGGCGAGATCCTCCGCGTGGGCAACATGAGCCAGAACTGGGCGCGCACCGTGCTCGACGTCACCGTCGGCTACGACGAGGACCTGACGCGGGTACGACGCGTCCTGGAGGAGGTCGCGCACGACCTCTGGGAGGACGAGGAGTTCCAGGGGCTCATCATCGAGGAGCCCGAGGTCTGGGGCGTCGAGTCCCTCGGCGTCGACGGGATCGTCGTACGGGTCACGCTGAAGACCGCCCCGCTCGAGCAGTGGGCGGTCGCGCGGACCATGCGCGAGCGCGTCAAGGCGCGCTTCGAGCACGAGGGCATCAACCTCGCGGTCGCCCAGCGCATCGCTTGGCAGGAGAGTTCGCCGTCTGCCGCGTCCACGGAGGCCGCCGGGGACACCCCGACCTGACCGGGCTGGCGCGGGACGGGAGAATGGTCGCGTGACCACGACCTTCTACGACGAGATCGGCGGGGCGGAGACGATCCGCACCATCGTGCACCGCTTCTACGAGGGCGTGGCCACCGATGACGTCCTCCGCCCGATGTACCCGGAGGAGGACCTCGGCCCGGCCGAGGAGCGGTTCGCGTTGTTCCTCGTCCAGTACTGGGGCGGGCCGACGACGTACTCCGACACCCGGGGCCACCCGCGCCTGCGGATGCGGCACGCACCCTTCGCCGTGACGCCGGCCGCCGCCCAGCGGTGGCTGGTGCACTTCCGCGCCGGGCTGGATGCCGCCGAGCTGACCCCGGAGCAGGACGCCCGCTTCTGGGACTACGTCACCCACGCGGCGCAGTTCATGGTCAACACCATGGAGGACCCGGCCTGACGCCGGGGATCACCCGCTGACGAGCGCGCGGAGCTCGTCGGGCACCGGGGCCGGGCGACCGGTCGCGCTGTCGATGCACACCCCGACCACCCGGGCGCGGGCGAGGACCTCGTCGCCGTCGTGCACCACCGACTCGAACACCACCGAGGTGGTGCCGATCCGCGACACCCACGTACGGCAGTCGTACGGCTCGGCGCGGAACAGGATCGGGCGTCGGTAGTCGACGTCGGTCTGGGCCACGACGAGGTGGTAGCCGGCGCCGAGCTCGCGGCCCTGCGCGATCATCAGCTGGATGCGCGCCTCCTGGAAGTACTCGAAGTACTTCACGTTGTTGACGTGGCCGTAGACGTCGACGTCGGAGAAGCGCACGTGGACCGGGTAGTGCCCGCCGGGGACCTCGACCACCTCGGGCGGCCGCGTCGGGCGGACCGGCTCGTCCGGCTCCAGCAGCCGTCCCAGGGACTGCTGCTCCGCGTCGTTGAGCCGGCGCGGACGCTCGGTGGCGAAGACGTACGGCGTCAGCACCGTGCGGGCGCGGAGGAAGACGGTGCGCTCGCCGGCCTCGTCCTCGGCGAAGACCTCGTAGCCCATCGTGAAGCTCGCGGCGCGGATCTCGGTGACCCAGCACTCGATGGAGACGGGCTCGAAGGAGAACGTCAGCGAGGAGACGTAGGTGACCTCGTGCCGGACGACCACGACGCCCTCGGCCAGGTCCTCGCTGCGGCTGTCCGGGGCGTGGGTGCGGAACATGTCCACCCGCGCCTCCTGGAGGTAGTCGACGTAGGTGACGTTGTTGACGTGGCCCAGCAGGTCCAGGTCGGCCCATCGCAGCGGGCACTTGTACAGATGGCGCACGTCCCGATCGTCGCAGACGACCGGGCCGTGCCTCGGCGGTGCTCAGCCACCGGCTCGGCCCGGCCAACGCTGACCGGGCGGCGTCGATCAGCTGGCGAAGTGGAGGCGCCCGTAGTAGGTCGGGATCGACTCGTGGCGCGCCTGCCGGTCGCGGCGGGTCACCCGGAGGGTGGAGGGAAGCACGGCCGCGGCCATCGCGATCGCGGCGAGGGCGGCGATGCCGACGACGACGAGGAGGGTGACGACAGCAGTGGGGTCGATGAGCTGCATGGCGATTCCTTTCTACAGATGAAGAAGTTCTACGCATGTAGAAGACTACTCTTCTACATGCGTAGAGCAACCCCGGCGGGTAGTGTCCTGCGTCACCGATCGGACCGGACGGAGGACCCGTGAGCAGAGCCGACGAGGAGCTGACGCCGCGTCGCCGCGAGATCCTGGCGGCGGCCACGACCGTCCTCGCGCAGCAGGGCAACCGCGGGCTCACGCACCGTGCGGTGGACCGCGAGGCCGGCCTGCCCGAGGGCAGCAGCTCGGCCTACTACCGCTCCCGCAGTGCGCTCCTCGGCGCGCTCGGCGACTTCGTGGCCGATCGCCTCGCCGCCGACGTGGAGGCGCTCGGCGGGCGGCTCGCGACCTGCCCCGGCGACCACGAGCGTGCAGTGGCGGAGGTGTCGCGGCTGTTCTCCCGCTGGCTCGACCAGCCCGACCTGCTGGCCGCGCGGTTGGAGCTCACCGTCGCCGCGACGCGCGACCCGGAGCTGGCGCAACGGTTCGCCCTCTGGCGCGACGACCTCGTCGCCATGGTCGACGCGGTGCTCGCGGGCGCGGGCAAGGACGGTGGCGCCTCGGCCCAGACGCTGGTCGCTGCCCTCGACGGGGTGCTGCTGGCGTCCCTGCTGCTGCCCCCGCGGAGGCGGCGTACGTTCGTCGGCGAGAGCGTCGAGCAGCTGCTGAGCGGGCTGGGGCAGACCACGTCCTGACGGGGCACTAGTCTGCGAGGAGACAGTGACCGACGAGTAACCGGAGTTCTCCCATGCCCGAGGCAGTGATCGTTTCCGCAGCGCGCTCCCCCATCGGCCGCGCCAACAAGGGCTCGCTCAAGGACTTCCGTCCCGACGACCTGACGGCCCTCGTCGTCCAGGCCGCGCTCGACAAGATCCCCGCGCTCGACCCCACCACGATCGAGGACCTCCTCCTCGGCTGCGGCCTGCCCGGTGGCGAGTCCGGCAACAACATGGCCCGCGTGGTCACCACCCTGCTCGGCCTCGAGGTCCCCGGCGCCACCGTCACCCGCTACTGCTCCTCCTCGGTGCAGACGACCCGGATGGCCTTCCACGCCATCAAGGCCGGCGAGGGCGACATCTTCGTCTCCGCGGGCGTCGAGACCGTCTCGCGCTTCGCCAAGGGCACCTCCGACCACATCCCCGGCACCCGCAACCCGCTCTTCGAGGACGCCGAGGCGCGCACCGCCGAGTACGCCAAGGGCGGCAAGGACTGGACCGATCCCCGCGAGGACGGCCAGCTCCCTGACATCTACATCGCCATGGGCCAGACGGCCGAGAACGTCGCGCGGCTGCGCGGACTGGACCGCAAGGAGCTCGACGAGTTCGCGGTCCGCTCGCAGAACCTCGCCGAGAAGGCGATCGCCGACGGCTTCTGGGAGCGCGAGATCACCCCCGTCACGCTGGCCGACGGCACCGTCGTGACCCAGGACGACGGCCCCCGCGCCGGAGTGACGTACGACGCCATCTCGGCGCTCGACCCGGTCTTCCGCCCCGACGGCGTGGTCACCGCGGGCAACTGCTGCCCGCTCAACGACGGTGCTGCCGCCGTCGTGGTCATGTCCGACACCAAGGCCGCCGAGCTCGGTCTCACGCCGCTCGCCCGGATCGTGTCGACCGGGGTCTCCGGCCTCTCCCCCGAGATCATGGGCCTCGGCCCGGTCGAGGCGACGAAGAACGCGCTGAAGCACGCCGGCATGAGCATCGGCGACATCGACCTCGTCGAGATCAACGAGGCGTTCGCGGCCCAGGTCGTGCCGTCCTACCAGGACCTCGGCATCGACCTCGATCGGCTCAACGTGAACGGCGGCGCCATCGCGGTCGGCCACCCGTTCGGCATGACGGGCGCCCGCCTGCAGAACACGATGCTCAACAGCCTCGACTGGCACGACAAGTCGACCGGGCTCATCACCATGTGCGTCGGCGGCGGCCAGGGCATGGCGTTGATCCTCGAGCGGCTCTCCTGACACTAGGCTGCCCCCCATGACCACCCCGGGGGAACCGCGCTGGCTCAACGACGACCAGCAGCACTCGTGGCGTGCCCTGATGATGGGCATGACCCTGCTCGAGGAGCGGCTCGACGACGACCTGCGCCGTGAGTTCAGCATGTCGCTGACCGAGTACGAGGTGCTGGTCCGGCTCTCCGAGCGGCCGGGCCGCGCCATGCGGATGGCCCAGCTGGCCGACGCGATGGCACACTCGCGCAGCCGGGTCACGCACACCGTCGCTCGGATGGAGGCGGTCGGCTACGTCACCCGCGGCACGACCCCCGAGGACGGCCGCGGGGTCGTCGCCACGATGACCGAGAAGGGCTACGACCTGCTCGTGCGGGCCGCGCCGTGCCACGTCGAGAGCGTACGGCGCAACCTCGTCGACCTCGTCGCCGACGAGGACTTCGCTGCCGTCGGCCGGGTCTTCGACCGGGTGGCCGACCACCTCGTCACTCGCCACCCGGAGTCCGAGATCCGCTAGTCGCCGCTGCCGCTGGTCCACCACGGTATGCAGGCCAATGGGCGCCTGCCACGGTCAGTTGACCGTGGCAAGCGCCCATTCGGCGACGTACCGTGATGAACCGTCGGGGACGGGGGCTCGGTCAGTCGCGGGTCAGGCGGCGGTGCGTGACCCGGTGCGGGCGCGCCGCCTCGATGCCGAGGCGCTCGACCTTGTTCTCCTCGTAGGAGGCGAAGTTGCCCTCGAACCAGAACCACTTCGCCGGGTCCTCGTCATCGCCCTCCCAGGCGAGGATGTGGGTGGCCACGCGGTCGAGGAACCAGCGGTCGTGGGAGGTCACCACGGCACAGCCGGGGAAGTCGAGCAGGGCGTCCTCGAGCGAGGACAGGGTCTCCACGTCGAGGTCGTTGGTGGGCTCGTCGAGGAGCAGCAGGTTGCCGCCCATCTTCAGGGTGAGCGCGAGGTTGAGGCGGTTGCGCTCGCCACCGGACAGCACGCCGGCCTTCTTCTGCTGGTCGGGGCCCTTGAAGCCGAACGAGGCGACGTAGGCGCGGCTGTTCATCTCGAAGTTGGCGACCTTGATGAAGTCGAGGCCGTCGGAGACGACCTCCCAGACGTTCTTGTTCGGGTCGATGCCGCCGCGGCTCTGGTCGACGTAGGAGAGCTTCACGGTCTGTCCGACGGTGAGGCTGCCCTCGTCCGGCTCCTCGGAGCCGGTGATCATCCGGAACAGCGTGGTCTTGCCGACACCGTTGGGGCCGATCACGCCGACGATGCCCGCGCGGGGCAGCTTGAACGACAGGTCGTGCATGAGGGTGCGGCCCTCGAAGCCCTTCCCGAGCCCGTCGGCCTCCAGCACGATGTCGCCGAGGCGCGGGCCGGCCGGGATGTTGATCTCGGACGTGTCGATCTTGCGCATCCGGTCGGCCTCGGCCGCCATCTCCTCGTAGCGCGCGAGACGCGACTTGCTCTTGGCCTGGCGGGCCTTGGGGTTGGAGCGGACCCACTCCAGCTCCTTCTCGAGCATCTTGGCGCGCTTGGCGTCCTTCTGGCCCTCGACCTTGAGCCGGTCCTTCTTGGTCTCGAGGTAGGTGGAGTAGTTGCCTTCGTAGGGGTGGGCCTTGCCGCGGTCGAGCTCGAGGATCCACTGCGCGACGTTGTCGAGGAAGTACCGGTCGTGGGTGACGGCGAGGACGGCGCCGGGGTAGGAGGCGAGGTGGCCCTCGAGCCACTGCACCGACTCGGCGTCGAGGTGGTTGGTGGGCTCGTCGAGGAGCAGCAGGTCGGGCTGCTGGAGAAGCAGCTTGCACAGCGCCACGCGGCGGCGCTCGCCGCCGGAGAGGTTGTCGACCAGCACGTCCGGCGGCGGGCAGCGCAGCGCGTCCATGGCCTGGTCGAGACGGCTGTCGAGATCCCACGCGCCGGCGTTGTCGAGCTCGGTCTGGAGGTCGCCCGTCTCCTGCATCAGGGCGTCCTGGTCGGCGTCGGGGTCGCCCATCTCCATGTAGGCGTCCTCGAGGCGCTTCATCTTCGCCTTGAGGTCGCCCACGGCCTCCTCGACGTTCTCGAGGACCGTCTTGCCCTCGGTCAGCGGCGGCTCCTGCTGCAACATGCCGACGGTCGCCTCGGGGTCGAGGATCGCGTCGCCGTTGTTGGCGTGGTCGAGCTGCGCCATGATCTTGAGGAGCGAGGACTTGCCCGTGCCGTTGGGTCCGACGACGCCGATCTTGGCGCCGTGGAGGAACGAGAGGGTGACGTTGTCGAGGACGACCTTGTCACCGTGGGCCTTGCGCACGTTGCGCAGCGTGAAGACGTACTCAGCCATGCGGGCGAGCCTACGGGGAACCGCGGCCGGGCCGACAATCGCACCGGGACTCCCGGCCCGACTGCGACTGCCACCCCTCCCGGCCGCGGTCGCGCCCGCGGCTCAGGCGGCCTCGGCACCCGAGGGGACGGACGCCTCGACAGGGACCGGGTCGCGGACCTCGGTCGGGGCCTCGGTCGGCGCCTCGCTCGGCACCTCGGCCCGCACCGGCCGGGTGAGGACGGTCGTGCCGTGGGTGAGGTCGTGGCCGACCGCGCTCGCGACCACCTCGAACGACGTCTGGGGACGCCCGTCGCGCTCCCACACGTCGGCGACCAGCCGGCCGTGCACCACGACGGGCTCGCCGCTGGCGAGCGACTGGGCGACGTGGCCGGCCAGCCGGTTCCACGCCTTGACGGTGTGCCAGGTCGTGGTGCCCTTGACCCACTCCCCGTCGCGGAAGCGCGAAGGGGTGCAGGCGAGGCGGAACGAGGCGACCTGGCGCCCGTCGCCGAGGTCGCGGAGCGTGACGGGGCCGCCGATCCAGCCGGTCAGGGTGATCTGGGTGTCGTTCATCGCACGATGCCTCCTGTGGGGGCGGCGGAGGGTCCGCCGCGCTCCCCCAAGGCTCGACAGCGCGCCCGACAGTCCCGGCCGATGGTGGCCGGAGCCTGTGGACGACGCGGGTCCCGTCGTCCCTGTGGACGGAGCGCGGCCCGCGAACGCCTACTTCAGGGCTGCGGAGAGGCCGTCGCGGACCGCGGCGTACGACGCCAGCTCGGCCTTGATCGGCTCCACGACCACCTCGGCGGAGACCTCCGAGATCGCGTCGCGCAGCCGCTTGTCGGCGGCGCGGGCGCGAGACCTCGCGGTCATCGACACCAGCCAGCGGCACACGAGCGCGAGCAGCAGCCCGAGCCCGATCCCGCCGAGCAGCAGCAGCGTCGGGACGGGGAACGCGCCGACCTCAGGGGTTGGCGGCTCGGGGAGCCGGGCGTAGGAGCCGAGCGCGAGCAGGGCCAGCCAGCCGGCCCCGACCACGGCGGACAGGATGAGGAGGTACTGCAGGACCCGCACCAGGCCGGCCCAGAACGGGATCTTCGCCGCGCCGAGGTCGGTGGCCGCGACGGCGCGGTCGAGCCGGTCGTTGAGGTCGGGCAGGCGCGAGACCGAGGCCGCGCGCACCGCGCCGGCCCACGCCGGGGCCATCCCCTCACCGACCTGGTCCGCCAGCGCGCGCACCTCGCTGTCGATGCGGGCCCGCTGGACCCCGGTCGCCTGTGGCACGGAGGTGCGGGCGGTGCCGGTGAGCTCCTTGCCCGATGCCCCGAGGTCGAGGTGGAGCCGCTTGAGCGGGTCGGGACGCAGCCGCGAGAACCACGCCGTCACCGGCCACCCGGTGGCCCGGTTGGCGCGCATCCGGGTGGAGTCGGCCACCGCCTTCACCACGATCGGCACACCGGCCGCGTCGGCAAAGGCGTCGTCGAGCGCGGCGACGCGCTCCGGGGACAGCGTCGGGGCCGTGCCGCTGCCCACCTCCTCCTGCAGCCGCTGGGCGGCCGTGCGCAGGTCGGCCTCGAGCCGCGCGCGGGTGGCCTTCTTCTCCGCCACCCGCTTGACGATCAGCGAGCGGAGCTCGTCGATGCCCCAGCCGTGGCGGGCGCTGACAGGGAGCACCGGCACACCGGGCAGCCCGTCGGCCTCGAGCAGGCGGCGTACGTCGTCGACCATCGACTGGCGGCGGTCCTCGGGCACCGAGTCGATGTGGTTGAGCACCACCAGCATGACGTCGCGGTGCCCGGCCAGGGGCTTGAGGAAGCGGTCGTGGATCGCCGCATCGGCGTACTTCTGCGGGTCGAGGACCCAGACCAACATGTCGGCGAGCTGGACGAGGCGCTCCACCTCCAGGTGGTGGGAGACCTCGGTGGAGTCGTGGTCGGGGAGGTCGAGCAGCACTACACCGCGCATCTCGGCGTCCTCGTCGCCCTTGGACAGCATCGAGTCGCGGGTCACCTGGTGCCGGGCGGGGATGCCGAGCCACTCGAGCAGCTCCTCGGCGCCCTCCTTGCCCCACACGCACGCGGTCGCCCACGACGTGGTGGGGCGGCGTACGCCGACGGCGGCGAGCTCGAGCTCGGTCAGCGCGTTGAAGGTCGAGGACTTGCCGGAGCCCGTGGCGCCGGCGAGGGCGACGACCGTGTGGTCGGCGGAGAGCTTGAGGCGGCCCGCGGCGCGGGCGGCGACGGCGGTGGCGTCGTCGACGACGGCATCGTCCACGCGGCCGCGCGCGGCGGCCGCGGCCCGCTCGAGTCCGTCGACGCGGGCGCCGATGTCAGAGCTCCTGGTGACCAGCTTCTTGGCCCCTTCGAGCAACGACGTCATGACTCCCTCACGGCTCTGGCGGACATCTCGGGACTCAACCCTAGGGCTCGCTGTCCTCGACCACCGCACCCCGGGTGGTGTGCGTCGCGGCATACCGCAGATCGTCGACCTTCCGGGCCGCCGCCCGCATCCGCTCCGGAGCCTCCGGCGAGACCTCGAGGCTGTCGAGGAGGTCGGTGTAGCGGCGGCGCTCCGCATCGAGCAGCTCGCCCACCGACGCCTCCAGCCGCCGGCGGGCGCGGTCGGCCAGCGACCGCACCGCCTGGTCGCCGAAGACCGCCTCGAGCAGCTTCTGGCCGAGGACGGCGGACCCGCCGGCGATGCCGGCCTCGGCGCCGGTGACGCCGGCAGTGTGGGCGAAGACCACCACCATCAGCGCCACGGAGAGGCCGTTGACGCCGAACGCCAGGAACCGTGCGGTCGAGCGCTTGTCGGCGCCCTCGGTGCGGACCATCTCGAGCACGTCGGCCTGCCAGTCGCGCACGGCGCGCTCAGCCCGGCGACGGAAGTCGCGGGACGCGCGACCGAGGTCCTCCCCCGCGTCCTTGACCAGCACCTGACCGGCGGCCGTGCTGCGCCACGACGCCTCGGCGCGCTCGGCGGCGGCCTCCGCGTGCTCGAGGATCAGCGTCTCGAGGCCCGACTCGACCGCGACGGTGACGCGCTCGGCCTGCTGGGGCTTGCCCTTGATCGCGTTCACGACCTTGTCGCGGATCCAGCCGACCCGGGTCTCGAGCGACCGCAGCAGCTCGCCCGTGCCCACGAACTCCTGCCAGCGGGCGAGCACCTCGCCGCGCAGGAGGGTGCCGTCGGCCGAGGCCTCGCTGACGGCGGTGATGGCCCGGTCGTAGGCGTCGTTGGCGTCCTCGCGCAGGCGGCGTACGGCATCGGTCTGCTCCGTCGCGGCGTCCGCCACCGCGTGGGTACGACGTCCCAGGGTGCGGATGGCGCCGTCGAGGGTCTGCTGGACGACCGCGGCGCGCGCCTCCTGGTCGTCGGCGAGGGCCTGGAGCCACTGCCGGATCTCGATCACCGACTCGGAGGGCAGCAGGCCCATGTCGGAGACCGGGCCCTCCTCGACGGTGAACAGCGGGGAGTCCTTGAGGCCGCGGCTGGCGAGCATGCGGGCGAGGTGCGTGGAGATGGTGTCGACGGCCTCGGGCGGCGTGCGGTCGAGCACGATCGCGACGGCGGCCGAGCGCTCGGCGGCCTTGCGGAGGAAGTCCCACGGCACCTGGTCGGCGTAGCGCGCCGCGGAGGTGACGAAGAGCCAGAGGTCGGCTGCGGCGAGCAGCTGGGCGGCGAGCACCCGGTTGCGCTCCTCCACCGAGTCGATGTCGGGCGCGTCGAGGATCGCCAGGCCGGGGCTCATCGCGGGCGACGCGACCAGCTGCAGCGCCTCGGGGTCGTTGGTCTGGCGCGAGACGCGCTCGAGCTCGGGCAGCAGCCGGTCCTGGCCGAACCACTTCGCGTCGTCGGGGTGGTGGACCAGCACGGGCGAGCGGGTGGTGGGTCGCAGCACACCGGGCGTGGTGACGCGGGTGCCGACGATCGAGTTCACGAGCGTGGACTTGCCGGCCCCCGTGGAGCCGCCGACCACCGCGAGCAGCGGCGCGTCGAGGGTCATCAGGCGCGGGATGACGTAGTCCTCGAGCTGGTCGACCATCTCGGCGCGGGCCGCGCGCTGCTCGTCGGCGCCGGGGAGCTCCAGGGGCAGCCGCGCCTCCTGCAGCGCCCCGCGCAGGCGGACCAGCGCGGTCACCATCGCGGTGTTGTCGGTCATCGGGTGGGCACCACCTGTCCGGGGAAGGAGATGTAGGGACGGATGCGCCGCAGCTCCTCGACGTGTTCCTGCCCGCGGACGCTGAAGTCGTCGGGCGCGGTGCCACGGAGGTAGCGGTGGTGGAGGTAGCCGAGCTCGACGGCCGCTGCCTGGTAGGCGCGCATCGCGCGCTCGCCCTGCGGGCCGCCCTGGTGCCGGGCCCAGCGACGGGCGTGGCGTCGGGCCCGCAGGTCGACCAGCCAGGGGATGTCGGTGGCCGGGAGCAGCCCACGGTCCGCGGCGTCCTGGAGGGCCTCACCGAGGAGGGGTCGCTCCGATCGGCGCCGGTAGACCGCGAAGGCGACCACGCCGAGGAACGCCGGGAACATCATCGTCCCGTAGACCACGAAGAAGTGACCGGTGCCCGACAGGGTCGAGGAGTTCCAGAAGCCGTGCAGCGCCGCGGCGATGACGAATCCGACGACCGGAGCGAGCACACGCACCGCGACCCGGCGCGAGGCGATGGCGAGGCCCACCCCGATGCCGATGAAGACCGTGAAGAAGGGGTGCGCGAACGGGCTGATCAGGCACCGCAGGATGAAGGTGCCGGTGAGCGCCGTAGTCCCTCCGGGGCCGATGCCGTCGGTGCCGTCGTAGGCGGCGGCGAGGTAGAGGATGTTCTCGGTGAACGCGAAGCCGATGCCGACCATGCCGGCGTAGACGATGCCGTCGAGGACGCCGTCGAGCTCGTGGCGGCGCCACCACAGCAGCAGGAGGAGGAAGAAGCCCTTCGTGGCCTCCTCGGTCACCGGGGCGAGGACCGACAGGCTGTCGCGCTCGCTCGCGCCGCCTGCCATGCCGATCCCCTGGAAGACCAGGGCGGCCGCCGTGGCGACGAAGGCGCCCCACAGCAGGCCCGCGACGAGGAGGTTGCGCGGCTCCGGCTCGTAGCGGTCGAGCCACATGAAGCAGCCCACGAGCGGACCGACGGGCACGGCGGCGAGCAGGGCCGCGAGTGCCAGCGAACCAGGGGCTCCCGACAGGCCGACGACGAGCGCCATCGCGATCCCGCCGAGCAGGACCAGCACGCCCACCACGACGGTGAAGGCAACACTGTCGCGGCGGCCTCGGTGCATGATCCCGACCCTAACGGAGCAGGGGCCCCGGGGCCCCTCCGCCGCACCCCTCTGGGGGTGGCCCGTCTGCCTCGTGCGCGTGCGCGCGAGCGTCGTACAGTGGCCGCGTGAGCGAGCCCACTGCGGAGAACCCTGCCGAGAACCCTGCCGAGAGCGCTGCCGACCAGCCGAGGACCGAGTCGCACGACCCCGCCGTCCCGGCCGCCTACGCCGCGTTCATGCGCGAGGGCTGGGGCAACCGCGACCTCGAGCTGCCGCGCCACCCGGTGGCCGACTGGGCGGCCGCTCGCCGCGCGAGGCTGGCCGAGGCGTTCCCCGGCGAGCGGCTGGTGCTCCCCGCCGGGACCTACAAGGTGCGGGCCAACGACACCGACTACCGCTTCCGCCCCGACACCGCGCACACCTATTTCACCGGCAACCAGACCTCCGACGCGGTGCTGGTGGTCGAGGACGGCGAGTCCGTCCTGTACGCCCGGCCGCGGTCGGAGCGTGACACCGACGAGTTCTTCCGCGACCGCCAGTACGGCGAGCTGTGGGCCGGACGGCGTCCCTCGGCCCAGGAGATCTCCGACTCCCTGGGCATCGAGGTGCGCCACGTGAAGGACCTGCCGTCCTTCGACGACGACCGCAAGACCCGCGACATCACCACCGACGAGGACCTGGCCCGCGTCGCCGACGAGCTGCGGCTGGTCAAGGACGAGTGGGAGGTCGGCGAGCTGCAGGAGGCCTGCGACATCACCACCCTCGGCTTCGAGGACTCGGTCCGCGAGTGGGACCGGGTGCGGGAGTTCGGCGAGCGCTGGATCGAGGGCACGTTCTTCCGCCGCGCACGGGCGATGGGCAACGACATCGGCTACGACTCGATCTGCGCGGGCGGCTCCCACGCCACCACGCTGCACTGGATCGACAACACCGGCGCGATCGAGCCCGGCAAGCTCGTGCTGCTCGACATGGGCGTGGAGGGCCACAACCTCTACACCGCCGACGTGACCCGCACCCTCCCCGTCGACGGGACCTTCACGCCTCTCCAGCGCGACCTCTACGACCTCGTGCACCAGGCGCAGCAGGCCGGGATCGACGCCGTACGCCCCGGCGCGGCCTTCCTCGCCGCGCACCACGCCGCGATGGACGTGCTCGCCCACGGCCTCGCGGACATGGGCCTGCTCCCGGTGCCCGCCGAGGAGGCCCTCGACCCCGAGTCGAAGGTCTACGCCCGCTGGACCCTGCACGGCACCTCGCACATGCTCGGCATGGACGTCCACGACTGCGGTCGCGCGTCGACCGACATCTACCCCAAGGGCGACCTCGCCGAGGGCATGGTGCTCACCGTCGAGCCGGGCCTCTACTTCCAGGAGGACGACCTGCTCGTCCCCGAGGAGCTGCGCGGCATCGGCATCCGGATCGAGGACGACATCCTCGTCACCGCCGACGGCAACCGGAACCTGTCGGCGTCGCTCCCCCGTTCGTCGGCCGACGTGGAGGAGTGGATGGGCTCCCGCATCGGTGGCTGACCCGGCGCCGACACCCAGCCTGCGGGTCGTCGACGGGCTGCCGCGCTGCCACCACTACGACGCCTTCCGCTGCCGCTCCTGCACGCTCCTCGGGGTCGCCCGCGAGCAGCAGCTCGCCGACAACGAGGCGCACGCGCGCTCGCTCGTCGACGCCCCGGTGTGGCTGCCGACCGTCGCCGGCCCGGACGTGGGCTTCCGCAACAAGGCGAAGATGGCCGTCGGCGGGACGGTCGACGCGCCGACGCTGGGCATCCTCGACCGCGACCTCGCCGGGATCGACCTGCACGACTGCGGCCTGCACTCCGACGGCCTCCGGGCGGCCCTCGGCGTGATCGCCTCCTGGATCAGCAGCGCCGCCCTGGTGCCGTACGACGTCGCGGCGCGGCGCGGCGAGCTCAAGCACGTCCTGCTGACCGAGTCACCGGACGGCGAGCTGATGCTGCGGCTGGTGATGCGGTCGACGGCGCTGGAGGCGAAGGTCCGCTCGCGCCTGCCAGCGCTCCTGGACGCCTTGCCGGCTCTGCGCGTGGTGACCCTCAACGTCCAGCCCGAGCACAAGGCGGTGCTCGAGGGCGAGCGGGAGATCGTGCTCACGCCGGAGTCGACGATGCCGATGCGGCTCGCCACAGGCGTGACGCTGGCGCTGGGACCGCGGTCGTTCTTCCAGACCAACACACCTGTCGCCGAGGCGCTCTACGAGCAGGCGCGGGCGTGGGTCGACGACCTGATCGACGTGCGGACGGTGTGGGACCTCTACTGCGGGGTCGGCGGGTTCGCGCTGCACCTCACCGGCCCGGACCGCGAGGTCGTGGGGGTCGAGGCGTCGGCCGAGGCGATCGAGGCGGCGCGAGCCACCGGGGCTGCGGGTGTCGCCTTCGTCGCGGCCGACGCCACGCAGTGGGCGCTCGAGCAGCCGACCGTCCCCGACCTCGTCGTGGTCAACCCGCCGCGACGCGGCATCGGACCCGGGCTGTCCACCTGGCTGGAGGAGTCGGGCGTGCGGCACGTCGTCTACTCCTCGTGCAACGCCGAGTCGCTCGCCAGGGACCTCGCCGCGATGCCGTCGCTGCGCCCGGTGCAGGCCCGGGTGCTCGACATGTTCCCGCACACCACCCACTACGAGGTGATGGTGCTGCTGTCGCGCTGAGGATCAGCCGCGACGGACCCTCGGGCCCCACGCCAGGTCGTCACGAATCTCGCCCGCGCGGTGCGCGTCGTCGACGTAGCCGGCAGCGACCTCCTGGTCCACCTGGTCGGCGTCGACGGAGAGCGCCCCCACACCGACCTGGACCCAGCGAGGCGATCCCAGGCACGCCGCCGGCAGCGTGACGGCGACCGTGTCCGTGCGCAGGTCGGCCTTGCCCTTCAGCGCGCGGCAGTCGACCTCGTCCTCGCCGCGAGTCAGGCTCGTGACGGGCGTTCCGCCCCAGCGTTCGACCAGCAGGTCGTAGGTGCCCTTGGGCGTACGGACGCGGACGAAGGTGAAGTGGATCGGGTCGCGCCCCAGGCCGCGGAAGTGCGCCGTGATCGCCACGCGGTGGTCACCGTGCGCGACGACCGTGCGCACGACGTCCGCGCCTGCGTGGTCCGGAGCAGGCGTCGTCTGCTCGAGGTCGTCGTCGACGATGGTGACGACGTCACCGGCGGGGTCCTCGGTCACCACCTTCTCCGCGTGGGCCGCGGTGGGCAGCAGCAGGACGACGGCGGCGAGGAGGGCGGCCAGGGGGGCACCGCGGCGACGGGACATGGCCGAACCCTAGGGGATCGCCACCGCCTCCTGTGACCGGAACCACGGAATCCCGGGCGGGGGCGCCCGGTTGGCACTGGTGTGCGCGACTCGACCACTGCTCCGACGACCGTCGGCGACCTGCTGACGCAGCGTCGTGCCGTCGACCTCGTCCGCACCGGGAGCGCGCTCTGTCGCCACCGGTGTGCCGTCGATTGATCCCGCACGTCGTCCGCACCCGCATCGGCGGCGTGCGGTACTGAAAGGTTATCTTTCCAGTATGAATACTTCAGTTATTGAGCCGGAGCAGCGCACCCGCCGCCTCCGTCTCCCCTCGTTCGGCGTCCAGGTCCTGATCGGACTGGTCCTGGGCGTGGCCCTCGGTCTCGTCGCCCGCAGCATGGGCGCGGACGGCGTCGACGCGACCGGCGAGGTCGACCCGAACTGGCTCACCGAGACCCTGAGCACGATCGGCAGCACGTTCGTCACGCTGCTGCGCGCGGTCGTGCCGCCGCTGGTCTTCCTCGCGATCGTGGCCTCGATCGCCAACCTGCGCGACGTCACGGGCGCTGCGCGGCTGGCTTGGAAGACACTGGCGTGGTTCGCGATCACCGCACTCATCGCGGTCTCGATCGGCATCGTACTCGGCCTCGTGCTGCAGCCCGGTGACCACACGAGCGTGACCTCCGATGCGGCCGGCGCACCCTCGAGCACGGGCTCGTGGCTGGACTTCCTCACCGGCCTCGTCCCGGCGAACGTCCTCGGCCTCGAGGGCTCGGCGAACGACGACGGCAGCGTGTCGATGTCGTTCAACGTGCTCCAGCTGCTCGTGGTCGCCATCGCGACCGGGATCGCGGCCCTCAAGGTCGGCGAGGCGGCCGACTCGTTCCTCACCTTCGTCCGCTCCGCGCTGGTCGTGGTCCAGAAGGTGCTGTGGTGGATCATCCTCCTCGCCCCGATCGCGACCGTCGGCCTGCTCGGCAACGCCGTCGCCTCCTACGGCTGGGACGCGCTGGGCTCGCTCGGCACCTTCACCGCAGCGATCTACGCCGGCCTGCTGCTGGTCGTCGGCGTGGTCTACCCGGTGCTGCTGCGCCTCAACGGGCTGTCGGTCAAGCAGTTCTTCTCCGGCGCCTGGCCGGCGATCTCGCTCGCGTTCGTGTCGCGCTCGTCGGTGGGCACGATGCCGGTGACCGAGAGCGTCACCGAGCGCAACCTGGGCGTGCCGCGCGCCTACGCCTCCTTCGCGGTGCCGCTGGGCGCCACCACCAAGATGGACGGCTGCGCGTCGATCTACCCGGCCATCTCGGCGATCTTCGTGGCCCAGTTCTTCGGCCTCGACCTGTCGGTGACCGACTACCTGCTCATCGCGTTCGTCTCCGTGATCGGGTCGGCCGCCACGGCGGGCGTCACCGGCGCGACGGTCATGCTCACCCTGACCCTGTCGACCCTGGGCCTCCCGCTGGAGGGCGTGGGCCTGCTGCTCGCGATCGACCCGATCCTCGACATGGGCCGCACCGCGGTCAACGTCACCGGCCAGGCGCTGGTGCCGACGATCGTGGCCAAGCGCGAGGGCATCCTCGACCAGGCGGCGTACGACGCCCCGCGCAGCGGTACGCCGTGGCGTGAGGACCCCGCCCCGTCGGAGTCGGCCGACCGCGACGCGCGGGCGGCGGTGCCGGAGGGCGTGCCCGCCTGACGCCGGCAGGGTCAACCTGCGTCAACGGGGGCGGCGGCGACTGGGATACTGGTCGCCGTTGCCCCCGTGGCGCAATGGATAGCGCAACGGCCTTCTAATCCGTGGGTTGCAGGTTCGAGTCCTGCCGGGGGCGCTGTGGCGCGGCCCCCACCGGCAGCACGTCCCCCACGGCGGGCACGGCCTCGACCGGGACCTGCGCTGCCGGGCGCCGGCGGAGCGGGTGGGCGGCGAGCCACGACGCGAGCCAGCGGCCCGCCTGGATGCCGGGCCGCTCGACGAAGCGGTAGACGAAGTCGGCGATCATCACCACGACGACCAGGACCACGAGCGTCTTGTGCAGGTTGTTGGGCCACGCCGGCAGCGCCATCGCGACGAAGTGGCCGCCGATCACCTGGAACAGGTAGATCGAGTACGACCGCTCGCCGAGCCACCTGAACGGCGTGATCGCGAGCACCCGGCTGACCTCGGTGCGTCCGCAGAGGCTCGGGAGGCCCAGCGCGCACAGCACGGAGAAGATCAGGATCAGCTGCTCGGGGCCCGCCCAGCGGGCCGTGAGCTCGGCGGAGTGGCTCTGCACCCAGTAGAGGGCGACGATGAGCGCCACCTGGACCACGCGCGAGGACAGCAGGGACAGGACCCGGAAGGTCGGCCGGGCGTGCATCATCAGCGCGACGCCGCAGCCGAGCAGGATGGCGACGTAGTGCACCCACGAGATGTTGTGGTGCCAGATCAGCCACAGCATCGCGGGCAGGATCAGCGCGCAGGCGACCGCCCGCGCCCGCGCGGCGCTGCCGAGCGCGACACCGACCAGGGGCAGCAGCACGAAGCCCAGCAGCGGCCAGACGAGGTAGAACTTCTGCTCGATGCCGATGGTCCAGGCCTGCGTGAAGTTCATGAAGCTCGGCGCGAGCTCGGGGTTGAAGGTGAGGAACCAGGTGATCGCCTCCGGACCGCCGGCCGCCTCGTAGACGCCGTTCCACTTCAGGAGCAGGACCGAGCCCAGCAGGGCGGCGTAGTAGGCCGGGGCGATGCGGAAGATGCGGCGCACCCAGAAGCCGAGCAGCGAGATGCGGCCCGTCGCGGCCTCCTCGCGCAGCAGCAGCGTGGTGATCAGGAAGCCGGACAGCACGAAGAACATGTGCACGCCGAGCCAACCACCGGCGAACATCGGGGCCGGCCCGCTGAAGTGGAACCCCACGACGGCGAGGGCCGCGATGGCCCGGACCCCGTCGAGCCCGCCGAAGTGGCGGTCGGCGAGGAACCGGTCGTGGGTCAGGGTCGGCCCGAAGAGCCCGAGGAGGAAGCGCACGCGGGGACCCTACTTCGGCGCGGGCCCGATGGCCGACACGCCGGGCCACCTCCCCCGTCGGCCGCCCACCTGCCGTGAGGATCGGTGCAGGCCCGGCGGAGTATGAGTCCGCCGGGCCAATGACGTTCCCGGGCTCAGACGCGCGGACCCGCATGGACGGCGTACGCGTCGATCTCCCCGCGCACCCGCGCCTTGACGTCGGTGGCGGCGAAGGACGCCTCGACCGCCGCCCGGGCGAGGTCGGCGACGCCCGTCTCGTCGAGGCCCAGGAGCCCGGCGGCCACCTCGTAGTCGTGGTTGAGCGAGGTGGAGAACATCGGCGGGTCGTCGGAGTTGATGGTGACGGTCACCCCGGCGTCCACGAACGCCCTCAGCGGGTGGTCCTCGATGCGCTCGACGGCACGGGTGGCGATGTTGGAGGTCGGGCACACCTCGAGCACCACGCCCGTCTCGGCGAGGTGGGCCAGCAGCTCGGGATCCCGGGCGGCGGAGGTCCCGTGCCCGATCCGCTCGGCGCCGAGCAGTCGCACCGACTCCCAGATCGTCTCGGGGCCCGTGGTCTCCCCGGCGTGCGGCACGGACCGGAGGCCGGCGGCGCGGGCACGGTCGAAGTGCTCGCGGAACTGCGCGCGGGGCACCCCGATCTCCGGACCACCGAGCCCGAAGCCCACGAGCGCGTCCGTGCGGTGGTCCAGGGCGTACTCGAGCGTGGCGTCCGCGGCGGGCAGCCCGGACTCCCCCGGGATGTCGTAGATCCAGCGCAGCACCAGCCCGAAGTCACGCTCCGCGGCGACGCGCGCGTCCTCGATCGCCTCGGTGTAGGCCTCGATGGCGATGCCCCGCACGACGGACGTGTACGGCGTGCAGGTGAGCTCGGCGTAGCGGAGGTTCTGGCCCTCGGCCATCTCGCGCGCCACCTCGTAGGTCAGCAGCCGGATGTCCTCGGGCGTCCGGACCAGGTCGACGACGGCGAGGTAGACGTCGATGAAGTGAGCGAAGTCGCGGAAGGTGAAGTAGTCCTTCAGGCCCTCGAGGTCGCTCGGCACCCCGGCGTCGGGGTGGCGCGCCGCGAGCTCGGAGACGATCCGCGGCGACGCCGACCCGACGTGGTGCACGTGCAGCTCGGCCTTGGGCAGTCCGGCGATGAAGTCCTGGAGGCTCACGCCCCGCAGTGTCTCAGGACCGCGGCAGCGTCGCCCGGCCCGGTCAGTCGACCATCTCCGAGGCGATCTGGTCGATCGTCGTGCCGGTCGCCTTCTCGCCGTCGATCAGCACGGTCGGGGTCGAGTTCACCCCGGCCTTGGACGCTGCCTCGCCGGCCGCGTCGACCCAGCCCTCGAAGGCCATGTCCTCGATGCCCGGGCGCACCTCGGACTCGGTCGCCCCTGCCTCGACCGCCAGGTCGACGAGGTCGTCATCGCTGGGGAACGGGCCCTCCTCGGACGGCTGGTTGTCGAAGAGCAGGTCGTGGAACTCCTTGGCGACCTCCGGACCCGACGCGTCGAGGACGACGGCGAAGGCGTTGGCCGAGCGGGGCGAGTAGTCGTCGATCCGCTCCAGGAACGGCAGCGGCCGGAACTCGACCTTGACCTCGCCGGCCTCGACCGCTGCGTCGAGCCGGTCGCGCACGGTCTGCTCGAGCTGGCCGCAGAACGGGCAGAGGAAGTCCTCGTAGACCACGACGGACTTCGGGGCGTCCGCGTCGCCGAGGACCATCCCGTAGTTCCCGCTGGCGCCCTCGGGGGCGGTGTCGGGCTTGTCCGACCCGAGGCTGGTGATGAGGAAGTAGCCGCCCACGACGAGCGCCAGCACGGCGGCGATCATGCCGGCGCGGGTCAGCTGCTCGCGGCGCTTCGCGGCCTTGCGGCGCTCCTCGGCCTGCTCGCGGGCCCGCAGCGTGCGCGCCTGGCGCTGCTCACGCCGGGCCTGTGCCGCGGCCTTCTCCTGCGCGGTCCTGTGCGAGCTCTTCTTCTGCGCCATCGAGGCTTCCTTCGGTGTCGAGGTGGTCGGTGTCGAGGTGATCGGTGTCGACGACGTCGTCGTCGCCGGACGTGCGGAACAGGACGGTGTCGAGCGCCAGTCGCGATCGTGGCCGGACCACCAGCCAGGCGGACAGGGCCAGAAGTCCCACGTCACGGGCGATCTCGCCGGGGTACTTGGCCGCCGCGTCCGGGATCTCTCCCCCGCCGCCGAAGCAGCCGCAGTCGATCGACAGGCCGCGTGCCCAGGCGCTGCTGATGCCGATGACGAACGCCACGAAGAGCAGCGCGGACACGGCGGCGGAGCTGCGCACCAGCACGCCGAGCACCAGGCACAGGCCGACGACGACCTCGACGACCGGCAGCAGGTGGCCGACCGCGGGCACGACGGACTCCGGGAGGAGGTCGTACGCACGCACCGCGCGGACGCTGTCGGCGGGGTAGGGCAGCTTGAGGGAGCCGGCGACGATCCACACGCCGCCGGTCACGAGCCGCGCGACGAGGCCGAACCAGTCCTTCACATCCGCACGCACATCCCGAAGGGTAGGAGGTGAGCCTGAGTCGAGCCTGAGAAGGGCCGTCGGCGGCGGTCTGTAGGGTGGCGGGTCGTGACCGACAGACTGGTGTGGATCGACTGCGAGATGACCGGCCTCGACCTCGGCGCCGACGCGCTGATCGAGGTGGCGGCGCTGGTGACCGACTTCGAGCTCAACGTCCTCGGCGAGGGCGTCGACGTCATCATCAAGCCGTCGCAGGAGTCCCTCGACCAGATGGTCGAGTTCGTGCGCACCATGCACGAGACCTCCGGGCTGCTCGAGGAGCTCGCCGGCGGCACGACGCTCGCGGAGGCCGAGGAGCAGGTGCTGGCCTACATCAAGGAGCACTGCCCCGACGGCACGCGTCCCCCGCTCGCGGGCAACACCGTGGCCACCGACCGCTCCTTCCTCGCCCGTGACATGCCCACGCTCGAGTCGTTCCTCCACTACCGCATCGTCGACGTGTCCTCCATCAAGGAGCTCTCCCGCCGCTGGTATCCCCGTGCCTACTTCGCGGCGCCCACCAAGCGCGGCAACCACCGCGCGCTGGCCGACATCCAGGAGAGCATCGAGGAGCTGCGCTACTACCGCGAGGCCGTCTTCGTGCCCCAGCCCGGCCCCGACAGCTCCCAGGCCAAGGAGATCGCCGCACGCCACGGCGGCCAG
This sequence comes from Microbacterium sp. ARD31, assembly GCF_031844425.1. Taxonomy (NCBI): domain Bacteria; kingdom Bacillati; phylum Actinomycetota; class Actinomycetes; order Micrococcales; family Microbacteriaceae; genus Microbacterium; species Microbacterium sp. ARD31. Next base: position 76,372 of record NZ_JAUZVE010000019.1, on the reverse strand, counting down.
CTGACCGGCCTCGGTCCCGATGCTGGATCTGGCGCCTGATTGCCCTACACTTCACGTCGTCCTCGCATCCGTGCGAGCAGACATGGTGGGTATAGCTCAGCTGGTAGAGCGCCGCGTTGTGGTCGCGGATGTCGCGGGTTCAAGTCCCGTTACTCACCCCGAGTGATCGAGCCCCCGGCCAGCGGCCGGGGGCTCGATCCGTCTCCACCCGTCTCCACGGCTCGCCGTTTTGACGCGGAGGGCTCGAGTCGCGTCAAGTAGGCGTGCCGGGCACTGCTGTGCCCGGCTCGTGCTCTCCACCGCACGTGTCGAGGTGTCCTCCTCGCCGGCGAACCCAGGAAGGTGTGTCCGTGTCGAGGTGCTCCACCCGCTGGGTCGTCGCGTTCGTGCTCCTCGCCCTGTCGTGGGGCGCTGCCGTCCCGGCCTGGGCGTCGTACGACGACTCGCGCACGGCGGCCGGCGCCCCCGACGTGCGCGCCGCCAAGCCGCAGCACTGGAAGGCGCCCCGCGGGCCCTTCTTCAACGACCCGCACCGCAAGGCGGGCCACTTCACGATCGAGCGCGAGGTCATCCGCACCATCCGGCACACGCCGAGGCGCGCCACGATCCGGATCGCGGTCTACTCCTTCGACCGCATGCCGGTCGCGAACGCGCTGATCGCCGCGCACCGTCGCGGCGTACGGGTCCAGATGCTGCTCAACGACCACCAGGACACCCGCGCGATGCAGGCGGTCCGGGCCGAGGTCGGGACCAACCGGAAGAAGAAGAGCTTCATCTACAAGTGCCGGGCGGGCTGCCGCAGCACGCAGAACGAGTACAACAACCTGCACTCGAAGTTCTACTCCTTCACCCGGGCGGGCAGGTCGAAGGACGTCATCGCCGTCGGCTCGGCGAACATGATGCTCAACGCCGCCCTCCACCAGTGGAACGACCTCTACTTCACCTCGGGCGACCACACCCTCTTCCGGCAGTTCGTCTCCCTCTTCAACAACATGAAGAAGGACTGGGACACCCGACGCCCGCCGCGCCACTTCTGCGGCACGCCGACCGCCGCCGCCTGCGACGACTCAGTCGACAAGCACACCGTCTGGGCGCTCCCGAAGCTCTCCGGCCCGGAGAACGACCTCGTCATCGACATGCTCGACCGGGTCCAGTGCCTGACCCCCGACGGCGCCGGCGGGCAGCAGCGCACCCGCCTCGCCCTCTCGATGCACACCATGCGGGGCCGGCGCGGGGACTACCTCGCCGCGGCGATCAGGAACAAGTACGCCGAGGGCTGCGACGTCCGCGTCAGCTACGGCCTCATCGGCTACCACACCAAGCAGGTCCTGGGCGCGCCCACGGCGCGCGGGCGGATCCCGCTGCGGTCGACCGGCATGGACTACAACACCGACGACGACTTCGACCTCAACCACGACGGCGAGGACGACCTGATCCTCGACTACTACAGCCACCAGAAGTACCTCGTCGTCCAGGGCACCTACAACGGCGTCCCCGACAGCAGCATGGTGCTGACCGGGTCGTCGAACTGGGCCAGCCTCAGCACCGCGAACGACGAGATCTGGATGACCGTCCAGGGCAGGCGGGTGGCGCGGCAGTACGTCAGGAACTTCGACTACCAGTGGGACCACCCGCGCAACTCCCGTGACGCCTACACGACCACCTACGCGGAGTTCCGCGAGGCGCGGATGGTGCGCGGTGCGGACGGCACGATCCGGAGGACGTGGGTCACCACGCGCCGCCCGGTCACCACGGTCGAGCCCGACCGCCACCGCACGGGCCCCTACTGGGAAGCCGACTGACCCATGCCGGCGGGGACCCCGTCGTCCCCGGCAAGCACGCGGCGTCAGCTGCGCTCGACACCTCCGAGGCGGCGCGGGATGCCGAGCCGCAGGGGCCGGCCCCTGATGGGGTTGGCTGCCGCGACCTCGTCGAGGGAGTCGACGATGTTGCGGAGGTTGATGATCAGCGCGCCGTAGACCGGCCACTGGGGCGAGCGCTCCGTGGCGCGCAGCTCGTCGCTGTACTCCTGCAGCTGTCGGCGTACGTCGACCAGCGTGGCGGGGTCGCCCTCCACCGCGGCCCGCCCGGCCTCGCGGAGCATGGCGACCCACCGGCGGGCGAACCGCTCGTCGAGGGCACCGTGGTGCGCCTGGGCGCCGAGCGTCCGGGCCAGGCTCCGCGTCTCCGCCACCGACTGCTCGAGCCGCCGCAGCAGCTCGTGCCACTGCTGGGGGTCGCGCATCTGCCGGGCCGAGCGACGCGGGTTCATCCGGGCGCTCTCCTGGGCCTGGCGCACCAGCGCCCACGCGTGGTCGAGGTCCTGGTCGATGTCGCGCGTGCGCTCCACCCACTCCCGGGCGTCCTCGGTGCTCCCGCTCTCCGCCAGCCCGTCCGCCATGTCGACCAGCAGCTCCCCGATCCCGTCGTCGATGCGGTCGAGAGCCTTCGCGGCGGTGTGGCGGCGCAGCGGCGGCCAGACGACGGCGTTGACCGCGAGCCCGACGGCCACGCCGATGGCGGTGTCGAGCAGGCGCGAGATCAGCATCACGTCGCTGTCGAAGCCCGTGGTGAGGACGACGAGCCCGGTGGTCGCGATGGTGGTCGCCTCGGCTCCCAGCCACGGCACGGCGCCCAGCAGGAGCGCGACCGCCAGCAGCAGGGCGACCGCTCCCGTGCTCAGCCCCAGCGTCTCGCCCACGGCCGACGCGAGCACCACTGCGACGACCGTGGCGGCCACCTGCTGGCTGCCCTTCGAGAACGTCCGGTAGACGGTGGCGTGCACCACCAGCAGCGCGGACCACGGCGCCAGGAACGGTTGCGGCAGGTCGAGGACGCTCGCCGCGAGGACCCACGCGACCACGGCGGCGAGGACCGTCTTGCCCAGCTGGAGGACGTCGTTCCACCACACCGGGTCGCTGAGCCTGTCGTCGATCCGTGATCGGATCGTCTCCCACATGCTGTACCCCTCCCTCCCCCCGACCGTCGACCCTACGGGGGCAGGGGTGGGGTGGCACCTCCCTAGCGGCGTACCTCGGGCGCCGCCAGCATCACCGGGCAGGTGGCCTCGCGCAGCACCGCGCGCGCGACCGGGCCGATGTGCGAGCCGACGGGGAGCAGGGGGTCGTGGCGTCCGACGACCAGCAGGTCCGCGTCGGCGCTCTCCTCCAGCAGCGCCTCGACGGTGGTGGCCCGCCGCACCCGGACGTCGGCCTCGATCGCGACCTCGACGTCGCCGAGCGCGTCCAGCGCCGAGCAGATCTCCGCGCGCGAGCGGTCGGTCCAGCGCTGCGCCTCCTCGGGGCTGATGCGCAGCCCGTCGTAGGGGTCGGGCAGCGACCAGGCGTGCACCACGCGCAGCGACGCCCCCCGGACCCGGGCCTCGGAGCTCGCCGCGGCCAGGACGGCGGCGGAGCGCTCGGGCACGTCGACGCCGACGACCACGACCGGGTCACCACCGGGCGGACGCCAGGCGGTCGGCACCGCGACGACGGGCACGCGGGTGTGGGCGGCCACGCCGCCGGCGATCGTGCGGTTCACCAGCCGCGCCAGGCGGGAGAGGTGCCGGTGCTCCAGGACGACCAGCCGCGCCTGTTTCGCCGCGCGCACCAGCACCGGGACCGGCGCCCCCTTGTGGAGCACCTCGACCACCGGCACCAGCCCGTGGACCACGTCCTCGGCCTGCTCGGCGGCGAGCGCCAGGCTCTCCCGCCCGAACTTCTCCACGCCCTCGGCGGTGATCAGCACCGTCTCCGGGCCCTGCGGGACCACCGGCACCGCATGCACCAGGTGCAGCGGGCAACCGGCCCGCAGCGCCTGCTCGGCGCCGTACCGGACCGCGGCGCGGCAGTCGTCGGGACCGACGGCGACCACCACCGGGGGTGCCGTGCTGCTGTCCGAGTGCTCGATCATGGCGTCCTCCTCCGGGTCGCGAGCGGGGCTCTGCCCCTCTCCTCCCACGGTCCTCCGCGGGGCGGACGGCACGTAGGGACCAAGGGCCCGACCCCCCGCGCCGAGCGACCCTGATCACACGTGGTCCGCGGGGGGATGCTGGAAGGGTCCCGACGACGAGTCCCGACGACGAATCCCGACGACCAGGAGGATCCGGTGAAGGCCCTGCGACTGAACAGCTGGAAGAGCGACGCGGTGCTCGAGGACGTGCCCGTGCCCGAGCCGGGGCCGGGTCAGGTCCTCATCCAGGTGGGCGCCTCCGGCGCCTGCCACTCCGACCTGCACCTGATGCACGAGTTCGAGCCCGGCACGCTGCCGTGGTCGCCGCCGTTCACGCTCGGCCACGAGAACGCCGGGTGGGTGCACACGCTGGGCGCCGGCGTCACCGGCGTCGAGGTCGGCCAGCCGGTCGCCGTGGTCGGCGCGTGGGGCTGCGGTCGCTGCGAGCACTGCCTGGGCGGGCTGGAGACCTACTGCGAGCGCCCCGACCTGGCGCCGGTGCCGAGCGGCGGGGGCGGGCTCGGGATGGACGGCGGGATGGCCGAGCTGATGCTCGTGGAGTCCGCGCGCCACCTCGTCCCGCTGCCCGACGGCCTCGAGGTGGTCGACGCCGCCCCGCTGACCGACGCGGCACTCACGCCCTACCACGCCGTACGACGCTCGCTCGCCAAGCTCGGCCCCGGAGCGACCGCGCTGGTGATCGGCGTCGGCGGCCTCGGCCACCTCGCCGTCCAGGTCCTCAAGGCCGTCTGCGCCGCGCGGGTGATCGCCATCGACGGCCGCGAGGCGGCGCGCGAGCACGCGGTCACGCTCGGCGCCGACCTCGCCATGTCGCCCGGGCCGGACACCGCCGCCCAGGTCCGGGCCGCCACCTTCGAGGGTCGCGGCGTCGACGTCGTGCTCGACTTCGTCGGGTCCGACGAGACGCTGGCCACGGGCGCCCAGGTCGTGCGCCAGATGGGCGACCTCACCATCGTGGGGATCGCCGGCGGCACACTGCCGGTGTCGTTCTTCGGCCTGCCCTACGAGACGAGCGTCCAGACCACCTACTGGGGCAACCGCCAGGAGCTCGTCGAGGTGCTGGAGCTGGCCTCGCGGGGCCTGCTCCGCGCCGAGTCGACCATCTACACCCTCGACGACGCGCCCCTCGCCTACCGGGACCTCGCGCACGGCAACGTGCGGGGGCGTGCCGTCGTCGTGCCCAACGACTCGTTCAGCGGCTGAGGGTCTACGTTGGGCCGGTGACTCCCGGCAACAGCAGCTATGACGTCGTCGTGGTCGGCGGCGGCCACAACGGCCTCGTCAGCGCCGCCTACCTCGCCCGCGCCGGACTCGACGTCCTCGTCCTCGAACGGCTCGGCCACACCGGTGGCGCCGCCGTGTCGGTCGAGCCGTTCGCCGGCCAGCCCGCCCGCCTCTCGCGCTACTCCTACCTGGTGAGCCTGATGCCCGAGCAGCTGATGGCCGACCTGGACCTCGACGTGCGGCTGGCCTCGCGCACCACGGCGTCGTACACCCCGTGGGTGCGCGGCGACCGCACCGGCGGCCTGCTCGTGGAGCGGCCCGAGGGCGAGGCGACGCGCGCGTCGTTCCGCGAGCTCACCGGAGGCGACGAGGAGTACGCCGCCTGGCAGGACTTCTACGCCGAGGTCGGCCGGCTCGCCGAGGCGGTCTCCCCCACGCTGATGCAGCCGCTGCCGCTCGAGCGCGACGTGCGCTCGCTGGTCGACGAGCGGATCTGGAACGACGTCGTCACCGAGCCGCTCGGCCGGGCCATCACGTCCCGGTTCACCGACGACACCGTCCGCGGGGTCGTCGCCACCGACGCCCTGATCGGCACGTTCGCGTCCCTCGACGACCCCTCGCTCATCCAGAACCGCTGCTTCCTCTACCACCTCATCGGCAACGGCACCGGCGAGTGGCGGGTGCCGATCGGCGGCATGGGCGCGGTCACCGACGCGCTCGCCCGGTCCGCGGTCGGTGCGGGCGCCGAGATCGTCACCGGCGCCGGCGTGAGCGCCATCGCGCCGGGCCCGGACGGCGCCGAGGTGACCTTCCACGACGGCTCGCAGGAGCGGTCGGTCACCGCACGACGGGTCCTCTCGGGCGTCGCGCCGTGGGTGCTGCGCATCCTGCTCGGCGAGGGAGAGGACGCCGAGACCAAGCCCGTGGGCTCACAGCTGAAGATCAACTTCCTCCTCGACCGGCTGCCGCGCCTGCGCTCCGGTGCCGACCCCGAGGTCGCGTTCGCCGGCACCCTCCACCTCGCCGAGGACTACACCCAGCTCGAACGGGCGTACGATGCCGCCGCCGGCGGCGCGGTGCCCGACCCGATCCCGGGCGAGGTCTACTGCCACAGCCTCACCGACCCCTCGATCCTCGGCGAGCGCGCGGGATCGGCGCACACGCTGACCTACTTCGGGCTGCACACCCCTGCCGGGCTGTTCGACGCGGACCCGTCGGCGCGAGACGTCGCCACCGGCAGGGCCCTGGCGTCGCTCGACGCGGTGCTCGCCGAGCCGATCCGGGACTGCCTGGCCACCGACGCCGACGGCAACCCGTGCCTCGAGGCGAAGATCCCCCAGGACGTCGAGAACGACCTCGCCATGCCGGGCGGGCACATCTTCCACGGCGACCTCGAGTGGCCGTGGGCGCCCAACCGCTCGCGGCTCGAGACGCCGGCCCAGCAGTGGGGCGTGCAGACCGAGCACGACGTGGTGCTCCTCTGCGGCTCCGGCGCCCGCCGGGGCGGCGCCGTGTCCGGGCTCGGGGGGCACAACGCCGCGCAGGCCGTCCTGGCCGATCTCTGAGCGGCCCGGCGGCCGGGCCGACGGCTGGGGTGCCCCCTCGATTTCGCACGCCGGTCGGGACGCGGTAATGTTGTCCTCGCTTCACCGCCTGCGCCATTAGCTCAATTGGCAGAGCAGCTGACTCTTAATCAGCGGGTTCGGGGTTCGAGTCCCTGATGGCGTACCACTCCCTCGTCGAGGGCACAGAGCCGGTCCTTCGGGGCCGGCTCTCGGCGTTTCCGCACCCGGCGTGCGCACCGGTCCCGGAACAGCAAGGAGCCGGTCCCTCGGGGACCGGCTCCTTGCGTCCTGCGGTTGCTACTTCGTGAACAGGCTGACCCCGCCCGGGCCGACCAGGAGGCCGACGATGATCAGGACGATGCCCCAGAGCATCTGACCCCGGATCAGCGAGACGATGCCGGCCACCACGAGGATGACGGCAAGGATCCACAGCAGAAATGCCATTGCTTGCTCCCTTCGGTTGCGCGTTCAACCTAGCCCTCGCGCGACGGCACGGGTAATCGCCCACACCCCTAGGGTGGGAGGGTCGGGTCAGCCCTCCTCGCGGAGCCGCGGCGGGGTGAAGCCCTCGGGCTTGAAGCCGGTCTTGTCGGCGTAGAACTCGCGCAGCACGTCCATGTCGGCCGAGACGTCACCGCTCGGGTGGAAGGTCGGCCCCCAGCCCACGGTGCGCGACGGGACGTCGAGGTAGGCCAGCGTGATGGGCAGGCCCGTCTGCTGGGCGATCCGGTAGAAGCCGGACTTCCAGTACTCCCCCCGCGAGCGGGTGCCCTCGGCGGCGATGCCGAGGAGCCAGGGGTCACCGCCCTCGGCCTCGGCGAGCAGCTCCTTGATCGTGGTGGCCGGGTTCTTGCGGTCCAGCTCGACCGCGCCGGTGCGGCGCAGCAGCCAGCCCAGCGGTCCGACGAAGAGCTCGCGCTTGACCAGCAGCCGGATGGTGATGCCGTAGCGCCACGCGAGCAGGAGGGTGAGCACCCAGTCCCAGTTGGAGGTGTGGGGTGCACCGACCAGGACGCCGCGCTGGGGCACCTCCCCCACGGCCTTCCACCGCGCCGCGCGGAGGGCCAGGCCGGCGAGCGTGCGCCGGATCCGTGCCCCGCCCGTGGGGGCGGGCGCGGCCGGGACCCCGGCGAGCGGTGCGGCAAGCGCTGAGGTGGCCGCCTCCGCGCGCTCGCGACCCGCGGCGCGCTCGCGCTCGAGGTCCCAGAGGAAGTGGTCGAAGTCGACCTCCATGGTGTGGCGCGGGGAGGCGTAGAACCTCCGGGCGTTGCGCTCGTGGTCGGCGACCATCTGGCGCCGGATGACCGCGTCGGACGGCGGGAGGTAGCGGCCACCGAGCATCTCCGCGACCCAGGCGGACTGGGCCTCGGCCAGGGGCATCACCGCGCCGATCGGCTGGAGCAGGCCGATGAAGAACAGCCCGGGCAGGTCGGGGTGCACGGTGCGCTTCCACAGCGGCAGCTCGTTGTCCTCGACGGAGACGAGGTCGGGCCCGAGGAACGGGAAGCTCACCTTGTAGCCGGTGGCCCAGACGATCAGGTCGGCGGGCGCGCTGGTGCCGTCGACGAACACCACGCGGTCACCGTCGAGCCGCTCGATCCCCGGCCTCGCCTTGACGGCACCCGCGGCCAGCCGCTCGCGAATCTTCTCGGACTGGACTGGGTGCGACTGGCCTGGCTTGTGGCTCGGGGCGGGCAGGCCGTACTTCGTCATGCTGCCCGCCGTCAGCGCGCCGATGCGCAGCCGCGTGGCGGTCACCCACCACGGCACCCAGCCCGGCGGCAGGAGGCCCTGGTCGCTGGGCTTGCCGAGGAAGAACTTGCGCAGCACCCACTCGGTCCGCCGCACCGACCAGGTCGTCGTACGGGCGCGGTAGGAGGACTCGACGGCGATGTCCATGGCGGAGTTGCCGGCGCCGACCACGACCACGTCGCGGCCCTCGAGCTGCTCGCCGGAGCGGTAGTCGTGCGCGTGGACCTGCTCGCCGTCGAACTCTCCCGGGTACGCCGGCTCGGGCCAGCGCGGGTCCCAGTGGTGGCCGTTGGCGACCAGCACCGCGTCGTAGGTGCGAGTCTCGGTCCCGTCCGGGCCGGTGACCCGGACGTCCCAGCGCCCGTCGGCGCCGCGCGAGACGTCCTCGACGGTGGTGTGGAAGGTGATGGTGTCGCGGAAGCCGAAGTGGTCGACGTACTGCTCGAAGTAGGCGTGGACCTGGTCGTGCCGGGCGTAGGGCGGGTAGTCCGCCGGCATCGGGAAGTCGGAGTAGGCCATCCGCGGGCACGAGGTGTTGATCTCGAGGGTGTCGTAGCAGGCCGACTGGCCGTTGGAGTTGTCGTAGACCCAGGTGCCCCCGATGTCGCCGCCGCGCTCGAAGCAGTCGAACGGGATGCCGGCGAGGTAGAGCTGCTTGGCGGCGGCGATGCCCGAGGACCCGGCGCCGATGATGCACGCGCGCGGCAGGGAGTCGTCGACGGGGACCGGCTCGGTGACGGCCGGGGCGCGGTGGGACTGCTTGACGAGGTAGGCCATCAGGCGCTCCTGGCGGGTCGGGTGGTTGCTAGAGGTAGAGGCCGGTCGAGCCGCCGTCGAGGCGCTCGGCGGCGACAGCGTGGACGTCGCGCTCGCGCATGACGACGTAGACCTCGCCGTGGACCTCGACCTCGGCCTTGTCCTCGGGGTCGAACAGCACGCGGTCGCCCACCTCGACGGCCCGCGCGTGGGGGCCGACGGCGATCACGCGTGACCAGGCCAGGCGGCGGGCGCCCATCGCCGCGGTCGCGGGGATGACGATGCCGCCGGTGGAGCGGCGCTCGCCAGCCTCCTTGTCCACCTCGACGAGGAGGCGGTCGTGCAGCATCTTGATCGGGGCGGACCCGCCCACGGGCGTGCTCAGCTCGCGACCTTGCGGACGACGGCGAACAGCACGACCACGCCCACGACGGCACCGGCCGCCTTGAGGATGTTGTCGGTGCGCGGCGCACCGGTGTCGAGGTCGACGAAGTGCGACTTCACCGTGGTCACCTGGCGGCCGACGATCGTCTTGGGGTGGGCACGGTAGGCGAGCTGGTCGATGGTCGCGGCCAGTCGCTGGCGCGTCTCCTCGATCTCGCGCTCGAGCGCGCTCATGTCCTGGGTCACCCGGGAAGGCTATCAATGCGCCGGGGGTCGAAGCCCCAGGGCAGCTCGAGCCGGTGGGCGGCCATCAGCGCCTCGTCGGTGAGCACGTCGAACGTGGGCCGATCGGCCACCACCACCCCCTCGCTGAGCACCACGCTGCGGGGGCACAGCTCGAGGGCGTAGGGCAGGTCGTGGGTCACCATCAGCACGGTGACGTCGAGGCTGCGGAGGATGTCGGCGAGCTCGCGCCGCGAGGCCGGGTCGAGGTTCGACGACGGCTCGTCGAGCACGAGCACCTCCGGCTCCATGGCCAGCACGGTCGCGACCGCGACCCGGCGGCGCTGGCCGTAGGACAGGTGGTGGGGAGGCCGGTCCACGAAGTCGGCCATGCCGACCTTCTCCAGCGCCTCCATCACCCGCCGGTCCAGCGCGGCGCCCGTGACGCCGAGGTTGGCCGGGCCGAACGCGACGTCCTGGCGGACCGTGCCGAGGAAGAGCTGGTCGTCGGGGTCCTGGAAGACGATCCCGACGCGGCGGCGGATCTCGCGCAGGTGCTGCTTGGCCACGGGCAGCCCACTGACCTCGACGGTGCCGCGGCCGGCGGTGAGGATGCCGTTGAGGTGCAGCACGAGCGTGGTCTTGCCGGCGCCGTTGGGGCCGAGGAGGGCCACCCGCTCACCCTGGTGGACGTGCAGGTCGACGCCGAAGAGCGCCTGGTGGCCGTCGGGATAGGCGAACGCCAGGTCGCGCACGTCCAGCACGGGCAGGCTCACTCCGGCAACCTACCGTCGTACCCCCGGGACAGCATGGCGAGGTGCACGCGCTCGCCGCGCTCGTAGGACCGGATGAACAGCGCTCCCAGCGACCGCGCGAGCACCGGCCAGTGGCGCGGCGAGCGGGGGTCGCAGCCGCGCGAGCGCAGCGCGGTCATCATGCGCGACAGCTCGGCGGTGACCACGTCGAGGTAGCGGATCATGAAGCCCATGATCTGCACGACGAGGTCGGGCATCCGCAGGCGCTGGAGGCCACGGAGCACGTCCTGGGGCTCGGTCGTCGCGGCCAGGGTCAGCGACGCGAGCACGCCCATGCTGCCCTTGACGAGGAGCGCGATCCCGGACGTCAGCCCCGGCTCGGAGACGGTGAGCCCGAGCATCTCGGTGCGGGGCCCGTGGGCGATGAAGGGCATGAGCACGGCGAAGACGGCGAACGGCACCTCCACCACCATCCGGGGCAGGAGGTACGTCACCGGCACCCGCGACACCGCGATCACGCCGAGCAGCACCGCGAGCTCCGCGGCGAACACCGGGTAGGCCTCGCCGGGCGTCGCGACGACGACGAGCATGAAGGCCAGCAGGGCCAGGATCTTGAGGTGCGCGGGGGCGCGGTGGACGGGACTGTGGCCGTGGAAGTGGAGCCGGTGGCCGTGCCCGGCGCCCATCAGGCCTCCGTGCGGTCGGGTGCGTCGCGCGGCTCCCGCCGACGGATGACCCAGAACAGGCCGGTGCTGAGGGCGAGCATGACGAGGACGCCGACCACTCCGGCGACGCCGCCGCTGAGGCGGTCGTCGTCGATGCCCGAGGTCTGGTAGTCGGCGAGGGGGCTGTCGGAGGTCGCGGAGTCCTCGGCCGAGTCGAGGAACCCGGTCTGCTCGGCGACGTACTCGAGGCCGTCGGGGTGCGAGGAGGCGTAGTAGCTGGCCACACCCGCGACGAGCAGGCTGACGACGAGCGCGACGGCGAAGAAGCGGCGGGTGCTCATGCGACCTCGACCTTCCTGGTCTCGAGCTCGCGGCGGGCGACGAGCGGTCGCGCACCGTGGACGAGGTCCGGGCGGGAGGCGACGACGCTGCTCACCACCAGGCCGGTGACCACGGCCTCGCCGATACCGATGACGGTGTGCCAGCCCAGCATCGCGGTGACGACGGCGCCGAGGTCGACGGGCGCCTGGCCGCCGACGGCGAACAGGGCGGTGAAGACGAGGGCGGCCGCCGGGACGCTGACCAGCGCGCCGACCGCGGCGGCCGGGGCGACGACGGACAGGCGTGTGGGCAGCAGCCTGCGCAGCACCACGAAGACGCCCCACCCGACCGCCACCGTGACGATGCCGATCAGGGTGATGTTGGTGCCGAGCGCGGTGATCCCGCCGTCGGCCATCAGCAGGCCCTGGACGAGCAGCACCACGGTGAGGCAGAGCACCGCCGTCCACGGCCCGACCAGGACGGCCGCGAGCGCCCCGCCCATCAGGTGTCCGCTGGTGCCGGCCCCGACCGGGAAGTTGATCATCTGGGCGGCGAAGACGAAGGTCGCGACGAGCCCGGCCATGGGCGCCGTACGGTCGTCGAGCTCGCGGCGCGCGCCCCAGAGCGAGATGCCGACGGCCGCGACGGCCACGGCACCCGTGGCGACCGAGGTCGGGGCGTCGAGGAAGCCGTCGGGCACGTGCACGTGGTCGCTCCTGGGGCTGGCCCGGTCGCTTCGCCGGGCTGGTTGGATGTCTGGTGGCCGACACGGATCCCCCGATACCGCGTCGGCACCCTGCGACCTTATTGCAAATCCCTTGCAACAACCACACCGGCCCATCTTCGAGCACAGGAGCAGCCATGTCCGACCGCCTCACCACCGGCGACGCCGCGCCCGACTTCACCCTCACCAGCGACACCGGCGAGCAGGTGAGCCTGGCCGACCTGCGGGGCTCCAAGGTGATCCTCTACTTCTACCCGGCCGCGATGACCCCCGGCTGCACCAAGCAGGCCTGCGACTTCTCCGAGTCGCTCGACTCGCTCCGCGGGGCGGGCTACGAGGTGCTCGGCGTGTCGAAGGACAAGCCGGCCAAGCTCGCGAAGTTCCGCGAGCGCGACAGCCTCACCCTCACCCTGCTCTCCGACGAGGACGTCGCGGTGCACCAGGCCTACGGCGCCTTCGGGACCAAGAAGCTCTACGGCAAGGAGGTCGAGGGCGTGATCCGCTCCACGTTCGTGATCGACGAGGCCGGCAAGGTCGAGCTCGCCCAGTACAACGTCAAGGCCACCGGCCACGTCGCCAAGCTGCGCCGCGACCTGGGCCTCGACTGAGGACGCACGCCGCACGTGCGGCGGATGTCGCCCCCTCACGTACGTCGCAGCGGCCACGACCGCCGCACGTGTGAGGATGGGCCCCTTGCGCCCGTAGCCCAACAGGCAGAGGCACACGGTTTAGGTCCGTGACAGTGTGAGTTCGACTCTCACCGGGCGCACCCGATCTCGCGAGTCGCTGCCGTGTGACGCCCGTCACCACTAGGGTCCGCGCATGGACTCCGCGCTGACGACCGTCGGACTGCCCCTCGCGCTCGCGATCATCATGTTCGGGCTGGGCCTGGACCTGACCCCCAACGACTTCCGCCGGGTCGGCCGCGCGCCCAAGGCGGTGGCCGTCGCGCTGGCGTGCCAGGTCGTGCTGCTGCCCGCGATCTGCTTCGGGCTGGTGGTCCTGTTCGACCTCCCCGCCCTGCTCGGCATCGGCATGCTGCTGCTCGCTGCCTCGCCGGGCGGCACCACCGCCAACCTGTTCAGCCACCTCTTCCGCGGGGACGTGGCCCTCAACATCACCCTGACCGCGATCAACACCGTGATCGCGGTGGTGACCCTGCCGCTGATCACCGGGTTCGCCATCGCGTGGTTCGACCGGCAGGACGACGTGTCGATGCCGCTCGTCGAGATCGTCAAGGTCTTCGCGCTGATCCTGCTGCCCGTCGGGATCGGCATGCTGGTCAACCACCGCGCCCCCGGCTTCGCCCGTCGGATGGACAAGGCGGTGCGGATCGGGTCGGCGGTGATCCTCGCGATCCTGGTCCTCGGGATCCTGCTCGACCAGCTCGAGAACGTCGGGGACTACCTCGCCGACGTCGGCCTGATCACCGCGCTCTTCTGTGCCATCAGCCTCGTCGTGGGCTACGTCGTCCCGAAGGCCTTCGGTGTCACCGGACCGCAGGCCATCGCCTCGTCGATGGAGGTCGGCGTGCACAACGCCACCCTCGCGATCTTCGTCGCGGTCGAGGTCCTCGACGAGGTCGAGATCTCGGTGCCGGCCGCCGTCTACTCTCTCGTCATGTTCCTGTTCGCCGCCCTGTGGGGCACGTGGGTGAGCAAGCGGGTCGGCGCCCGCGACGACGCCGCGGCGGTCAGCTGAGGTCGGCGGCGACGTACGGCGCCAGCTCGCGCAGGGCGCGCCCGCGGTGGGAGATGCGGTCCTTCTCGGCCGGGTCGAGCTCCGCGGACGTCAGGCCCTCGGCGTCGTGCTCGACGGCGACGAAGACGACGTCGTACCCGAAGCCGCCGCTGCCCCGCACCTCGCGGATGATGCGACCGTCCATGCGTCCCTCGACGACCCGCTCGCGGCCGTCGGGCATCACCCACGCGACGGCGCAGGCGAAGTGGGCGCCGCGGCGCTCGTCGGGCACGTCGCCGAGCTGGTCGAGCAGGAGCGCGTTGTTGCGCGCGTCGGACTTGTCGGCCCCCGACCACCTGGCCGACAGCACGCCCGGCATGCCGTTGAGGGCGTCGACGCACAGCCCGCTGTCGTCGGCCACGGACGGCAGGCCCGTGGCGGCGACGCCGGCGCGTGCCTTCAGCAGCGCGTTGCCCGCGAAGGTCGGCTGGTCCTCGACCGGCTCGACGTAGCCGTCGACGTCGCCGATGCCGAGCACCTCGATGTCGGGGACGTGCTCGGCGAGGATCCGCTGCATCTCCACGATCTTCTTGGCGTTCGCAGAGGCGAGGAAGACGCGTGGTCTCGAGGCTCGCTGCGCTCGCACCTCAGCCACCGAGAAGTGCTTCCTGCTGGAGCCGGGTCAGGTCGGCGCAGCCCTTCTCCGCGAGGGCGAGCAGCGCGTCGAGCTCGGCGCGGTCGAAGGCCGCACCCTCGGCGGTGCCCTGCACCTCCACGAACTTCCCCTCCCCCGTCATCACGACGTTCATGTCGGTCTCGGCGCGGACGTCCTCGACGTAGGGCAGGTCGAGGCGCGGCACGCCGTCGATGATGCCGACGCTCACCGCGGCGACCGACCCGGTGAGGGGCTCGCCGGTCAGCGCGCCGTTGCCGCGCAGGTGCGCGACGGCGTCGGCGAGGGCGACGTACGCCCCGGTGATGGCGGCGGTGCGGGTGCCGCCGTCGGCCTGGAGGACGTCGCAGTCGAGGACGATCGTGTTCTCGCCGAGCGCGCGGTAGTCGATGACGGCGCGGAGGGAACGGCCGATCAGCCGCGAGATCTCGTGGGTGCGCCCGCCGATGCGGCCCTTGACCGACTCGCGGTCGGACCGGGTGTTGGTGGCGGCGGGGAGCATGGCGTACTCGGCGGTGACCCAGCCGAGACCGGAGCCCTTGCGCCACCGCGGCACGCCCTCCGAGGCCGACGCGGCGCACAGCACCCGGGTGCCGCCGAACTCGACGAGCACCGAGCCGGCGGCGTGGTCGAGCCAGTTGCGGGTGATGGTGATCGGGCGGAGCTCGTCGTCGGCACGACCGTCTTCTCGGGGGCTCGGAGTCATGGCTCGACCCTAGAGGCTGCACATGACGGAGCCGGGTCCGGTCACCCCCGTGAGTCACCGGACCCGGCTCACAGGTCCCTACCCCTTGTGGGACCAGTACTGCACGCGGCCCCACGCCGCGCAGCTCCCTCCACGCGGTGGTACGACCAGCCTGCGGGGTCGGGCGGCGACCGCGCATCGTCCCTGAGGCGATGGCAGGTGCGACCAAAGTAGGAAATCCGCTCGCTACCCTGAGCGCCGTGGAGCCCCGTCCCGCCCTCTCCGAGACCCAGCCCGAGCTGACCTGGGTCGCGCAGGCATGGCGGTACGCGCTCGCGCTCGCCATCTCGGCCGGGGTCTGGCAGACGGTCGCGGCGGTCGAGTGGCGCGCGCACCCGGCCCTGTTCGTGACGGAGGTCGCGCTGGGCTGCGCGGCCTTCGTGCTCGTGTGGTTCCGGCGCAGCGCACCTGTGCCGATCGCGCTGACGATCGCCGCCATGAGCGCACTGTCGGGGCTGGCGGCAGGTCCGGCGACGCTGGCCGCCGTCTCGGTCGCGACCCGGCGCAGCTTCTGGCAGGTGGTGGTCGTCGGCGGGGCCAACTTCGTGGCGGCCCAGACCTACACGACGATCGCGCCCATCGAGGACAACGACCCGGTCATCACCACGCTGGTCAACCTCGCGGTCAACACCGGGATGATGGGCTGGGGCCTCTACATCGGCTCGCGCCGCGAGGTCATCTGGAACCTCCGCACCCGCGCCGAGCGCGCGGAGCGCGAGCAGGAGCTGCGCATCGCCCAGGCACGCCTCACCGAGCGGGCCCAGATCGCCCGCGAGATGCACGACGTGCTCGCCCACCGCATCACGCAGGTGTCGATGCAGGCGGGCGCGCTCGCCTTCCGCGACGACCTCGACGGCGACCGGCTCCGCGAGGGGCTCGGGCAGATCCAGGGGCAGGCCAACGACGCCCTCCACGAGCTGCGCGGCGTGCTCGGCGTGCTGCGCGAGGACGACCCGGGGCCGCCCACGGCGCGCCCCCAGCCGACGTACGACGACATCCCGGCGCTGGTCGACGAGGCGCGCACCCTCGGCCTCGACGTCGCCTTCTCCGACGAGGTCGACCCGTCCGCCGCGGTGCCGGTCGCGACGGGTCGCACGGTCTACCGGATCGTCCAGGAGGGCATCACCAACGTGCGCAAGCACGCGCCGGGATCGGTCGTGGCGATCCGCTCGACGGGTGACCCCGGGTCCGGCATCACCGTCGTGCTGACCAACCCGCTGCGGGGCGCACCGACCGGCGCGCCGGGCGCCGGCCTGGGGCTCGTCGGGCTGCGTGAGCGCGCCGAGCTCAGGGGCGGCCGGCTCGAGCAGCGCACCGACGGCTCGACGTTCGTTCTGGAGGCGTGGCTACCGTGGAGCGCGTGATCCGCGTCCTGCTCGTCGACGACGACCCGCTGGTGCGCTCGGCGCTGTCGCTCATGCTGGGCGGCCAGGTCGACATCGACGTGGTCGGCGAGGCCGGCGACGGGCAGGCGGGCCTCGAGCTCGTCGAGGCGCTGCGGCCCGACGTGGTGCTGATGGACATCCGGATGCCGGTGATGGACGGCCTCGAGGCGACCCGTCGCCTGCACAGCGGGCCCGCCCCGCCCGCCGTCGTCGTGCTGACGACGTTCGACGCCGACGACCACGTCGTGCGCGCGGTCGCGGCCGGCGCCGACGGCTTCCTGCTCAAGGACACCCCGCCCGGCGACATCGTGAGCGCGATCCGGACGGTGGCCGCCGGCGACGCGATGCTCTCCCCCTCCGCGACCCGCAGCCTGGTCTCCCGCCTGCGCAGCACCTCCACGACCGAGCGCACCTCGACCGCCGCCGACCGGCTGACGGTGCTGACCGAGCGCGAGCTCGAGGTGGCGGTCTGCGTCGGGCGCGGTCTCAGCAACTCCGAGATCGCCTCCGAGCTCTACCTCTCGATCCCGACGGTGAAGTCACACGTCTCGCGGCTGCTCACCAAGCTCGGCAGCACGAACCGCGTGCAGGTGGCGATGGTCGTGCACGACGCCGGGCTGGTCTGAGCATCCCCGCTCAGACCTCGTACGTCGCCCCCGCACGCGCCAGCTCGACGGGGCCGTCCCACTCGGCGCGGGCCTCCGCCTCGGCGTCGGCCGGGTCGTGCCACGGCGGGACGTGGGTGAGCACGAGCCGCTCGACACCGGCCTTCGCAGCGGTGCGGCCGCAGTCGGTGCCGGTCATGTGGAGGTCGGGCGGGTTGTCGTCGACGCTGCGGAAGGACGCCTCGGCCAGCAACAGGTGGGCGTCGGCGGCGGCGGTGTCCAGCGCGGGGCACGGGCCGGTGTCGCCGGAGTAGACGAGCGTGCGACCGCCCGCGCTCACCCGCAGCGCGAAGGCGGCCACGGGGTGCACCACGGGGTGCGCCTCGACGGTGAACGGGCCGACCCGGACGGGTTCGCCGTGCGCGCGGCTCGGGTGCTCCCGGAAGTCGAACTCCTCGTGCATGCCGGGGTCGAGCGGCAGGTCGTAGGCGCGCGCCATCCGGTCTGCGGTGCCGGCCGGGCCCCACACCGGGATCCGCGGCTGGTGGCCGGTGGGGTGGTACTTGCGCATCACGTAGTAGCCGCAGAGGTCGAGGCAGTGGTCGGCGTGCAGGTGGCTGACGAAGACCGCGTCGACGGCGAGCGGGTCGGCGTAGCGGTGCAGCTGGCCGAGGGCGCCGTTGCCGAGGTCGAGCAGGATGCGCCAGGTGCGGCCCTCGTGCTCCTCCTCGAGGAGGTAGCAGCTCGCGGCCGACTCCGGGCCGGGGTAGGAGCCGGAGCACCCGACGACCGTGAGTCTCACCCGAGGCCCCCGGCGAACTGGCTGGCGCTGAGCAGCTCGGAGCCGAGGAACCGGCGGCCGACGGTCGCGAAGTCCTCGGGGCTGCCGGTGGTGGCGAAGGTGTAGTCGGGCTCGCCCGTCTCGCGCATCAGCCCCGTGCTCGCCAGCATCTTGTAGACGTCCTTGCCGCACTCCTCCGCGGAGCTCACGAGGGTGACCCGGTCACCCATGACGTAGGAGATCACGCCGGTCAGGAGCGGGTAGTGGGTGCAGCCGAGGATGAGGGTGTCGACATCCGCGGCCACCAGCGGGTCGAGGTACTCGTGGGCGGCGGCCAGCAGCTCGTCACCACCGGTGACCCCCTGCTCCACGAAGTCCACGAAGCGCGGGCACGCCTGGATGTGGAGGTCGAGGTCCGGGACCGCGGCGAACGCGTCGTCGTACGCCATCGAGCTCGCGGTCGCGCGGGTGCAGATGACGCCGACCCGGCGGTTGCGCGTGGCCGCGGCGGCGCGGCGCGCGGCCGGGAGGATCACCTCGACGACGGGGACGTCGTAGCGCTCGCGGGCGTCGCGCAGCATGGCCGCGCTCGCGGAGTTGCAAGCGATGACGAGCGCCTTGACGCCCTGGCCGTAGAGGTGGTCGAGGCACTCGAGGGCGTACTCGCGGACCTCGCCGATCGGCTTCTGCCCGTAGGGCTGGCGCGCGGTGTCGCCGAGGTAGACGACCGACTCGTGCGGCAGCTGGTCGATCACCGAACGCGCGACCGTGAGCCCGCCGAACCCGGAGTCGAAGATGCCGATGGGGGCATCGGCGGTGGTCCGCGGGTCGTGGGTCGGCACAGCAGAAGGCTAGGCGGTGGGGCGTCACCGGTCACGCCGTCGCGGGCGTCGCCCCGGTCACACGACCGTCCGCGCCGCGCAGGGCAGTGGCGCGGAGCCCGGCCTGGGACCACACGCGGGTTAGGGTCGGTCAGTGCTCCGACGAACCTCCCTCGCCAGCTCGCTGACCGCCGCCCTCGTCTCGGGCTCCCTGCTGCTCGGCGCCCCCGCGTGTGCCGTCGTCGCGTCGGGACCGGCCGCGGACGCCCCGCGCCAGGTCGCCATGAAGGCCGACCAGAAGGCCGGTCGGAAGGCCGACTCGGAGTCGGTGCTGGCGATCTCCATCGACGGGATGAGCGTCGCTGCGGTGCGCAAGCTCGGCAAGAGGCAGCTGCCGAACCTCTACCGCTTCATGAAGGCCGGCGCCTCGACGATGAACGCGCGCACCGAGCGCGAGATGACGGTCACCCTGCCCAACCACACCGGCATGGTGACGGGGCGCCGCATCCAGGCCTCCACCGGCGGGCACGGCGTGACCTGGAACGACAACCGTCTCGTGCCCAACACCGTGCAGGAGGCCGCGGGCCACGACGTGGCATCGGTCTTCACCGCCGTCGACGCGGCCGGCGGCTCGGCCGCGCTCTTCGCGGCGAAGACCAAGTTCACCCTGTGGCAGCGCTCGTGGCCCGACGCGATCGACCGCACGACGGTCAACGAGGACAACGCCGAGCTCGTCGACGAGCTCGTCGCCGACCTCGACCAGGACCGCGACTTCCGCTTCCTGCACCTCTCGCCGCCGGACGTGGCCGGCCACGCCCACGGCTGGATGTCCAGGCCGTACCTCCGTGCGGTCCGCAAGGCCGACGCGCTCGTCGGGCGCGTGGTCGCCGCGGTGAACGCCGACCCGGCCCGCAAGGCCGGCACCACGATCCTGCTGACCAGCGACCACGGCGGCCGCGGCCCCAGCCACGACGACGCGCGGGTGCTCGACAACTACCGCGTCGTGTTCATGGCCCGCGGCTCGGCCGTCGACAAGGGCGTCGACCTCTACGCGATCAACCCGACCTACCAGGACCCGGGGAAGCGGCGCACGACCTACGACGCGCAGCGCCAGCCGGTCCGCAACGGCATGGTCGCCAACCTCGCGCTCGACCTGCTGGACCTGCCCCCGGTCGAGGGCAGCGAGCACGACGTCCTGCAGGACCTGCGGCTCACCGCCGCCCCCTGACGGCAGCCGCCTCCCAGCCCAGCGGCCAGGGGTTGAACCGGCACCCGCCGGTGCCTTTGGACTGCTGCATCATCACCGGCGCCGGTCCCCCGCCGGCCGGGCAGGACGCGTGCCCGCGCCCGAGCCAGTGACCGGTCTCGTGGTTGACCACGAGGTGGCGGTAGTCGCGCAGCGAGCGACCCGCGGCGTTCCACGCCGGTGAGGCGTGCTTCCACCGGTCCTGGTTGATGACCACGAAGCGGCCGACCCGGCACGACCACGTCGCCGAGCAGGCCGACGAGAACGACGGGACGGTGCCCGCGGCCGCCAGCACCAGCGTGAAGTCGCCGCCGCGGCGCACGCGCCGGAACTCGACCCCGCCGTAGCGCCACCCGCGCGGGTCGGCGTACGTCTGCTGCGCCTGGCGCCGGAACTGCGCCAGCGAGGTCGTGATCCGTCCGCGCGTGGCGACGGAGTACGTCACCCGCCGGCGCACCGGGATGGCGTAGCCCTCCGCGCTCTGCTGGCCGGGCGTCGTCGTCCGGAGGTGGTCGTCGCCCGCACCACCGGCCCGAGCAGGCGTCGCCGCCAGCGTCGTGACGAGCGCGAGGAGCGGGAGGACGCGGGCGACCCGGTGCATGGACGGAGCCTAGACCTCCGCGGGCGTGCCCCTAGGCCCAGAGCTGGCCGTCGAGCGCGTCCTCGGCGTCGTCGACGGTGCCCTCGTAGGCACCGGTGGAGAGGTACTTCCACCCGCCGTCGCAGACGACGAAGGCGATGTCGGCGCGCTCCCCCGCCTTGACGGCCTTGGCCGCCTGCCCGAGCGCGGCGTGCAGGATGGCGCCGGTGGAGATGCCGGCGAAGATCCCCTCGAGCTCGAGCAGCTCACGCACCCGGCGCACGGCGTCGCGCGGGCCGACGCTGAACCGGGCGTCGATGAGGGAGGCGTCGTACAGCTCGGGCACGAAGCCCTCGTCGAGGTTGCGCAGTCCGTAGACCAGCTCGCCGTAGCGCGGCTCGGCCGCCACGATCCGCACGTCGGGCTTGGCGCGGCGGAAGAAGCGGGAGACGCCCATGAGCGTGCCGGTCGTGCCGAGACCGGCGACGAAGTGGGTGATCCCGGGGAGGTCGGCGAGCAGCTCGGGGCCGGTGCCCTCCTCGTGCGCGAGGGCGTTCGCGTCGTTGCCGTACTGGTAGAGCATGACCCAGTCGGGGTGCTCGCCCGCGATCTTCTTCGCCACGCGCACGGCCTCGTTGGAGCCGCCGGCGGCGGGCGAGGAGACGATCTCGGCCCCCCACATCCGCAGCAGCTGGCGCCGCTCCTCGGAGGTGTTCTCGGGCATCACGCACACGATGCGGTAGCCCTTGAGCTTCGCCGCCATCGCCAGCGAGATGCCGGTGTTGCCGCTCGTCGGCTCGAGGATCGTGCAGCCGGGACGCAGGGTGCCGTCCTTCTCGGCCTGCTCGATCATCCGCAGCGCGGGCCGGTCCTTGATCGAGCCCGTCGGGTTGCGGTCCTCGAGCTTGGCCCAGATGCGGACGTCGGGGCTCGGCGAGAGCCGCGGCAGGCCGACGAGGGGCGTGCCGCCGACGGACTCCAGCAGGCTGTCGAAGCGCATGCGGCAAGCATGACATCCACCGATCGGTGGATGGCCGGCAGCGCTGATTGCCCGATGTGCGAGACGGTGCGGTCGAGCAGGCTCGACCCATGATCACGATCTCCGGCCTGCGCAAGGCCTACGGCGACAAGGTCGCCGTGGACGACATCTCCCTCGAGGTCGGCGAGGGCGAGGTGCTGGGCATCCTCGGACCGAACGGCGCCGGCAAGACCACGACGGTCGAGTGCGTCGCCGGTCTCCGCGTCCCGGACGCGGGCACCGTGCGCGTGGCCGGACTGGACCCCGTCGCCGACCGCGCCCGGCTGACGCGCGTCCTCGGCGTGCAGCTGCAGGAGAGCCGGCTGCAGCCGAAGATCACCGTGGCCGAGGCGATGCGCCTGTGGTCCGCGCTGTACGACGACCCCGTGCCGTGGCGCGGGCTCGTCGGGCGGCTCGGGCTCGAGGAGCGGACCACGACGAGGTTCCGCGACCTCAGCGGCGGCCAGCAGCAGCGGCTCTCGATCGCCCTGGCGCTGGTCGGTCGTCCCCGCGTGGTGATCCTCGACGAGCTGAGCACCGGCCTCGACCCCCGCGCGCGCCGCGGCGTGTGGGAGGTGGTGCGCGACCTGCGCGCCGACGGTGTGACGGTCCTGCTGGTCACCCACTCCATGGAGGAGGCCGAGCAGCTCTGCGACCGGATCGCCATCGTGGACCGGGGCCGGATCCGCGCCCTCGACACCCCCGGCGGCCTCATCGCGGGCGCGACCGCGGCCACCGTCACGTCGTTCGCCGCCGACGAGGCCGTCGACCTGGAGTCCCTGCGCGAGCTCGCGTCCGTCTCCTCGGTCCGCACCGACGCCGGGCGGATCGTGGTCGAGGGGCGTGACGGGGCCGCCCTGGACGTCCTCGACGGACTGCGCCGGCAGCGGGTGACCCCGTCGGCCCTCCGGGTCGTGGACGGCACCCTCGACACCGCCTACCTCCAGCTCACCGACACCCCACTGGACGCCGAGACCGAGGAGCAGCCCGCATGACCGCCACCGACGCATCCCCCACCCCGCAGACGGGCAGCGCGCGCCGGGCGGCGCTCGCCGTGCTCCGCACGGAGGCCACCCTCTTCACCCGCGAGCTCGGCTCGCTGTTCTGGATCCTGCTCTTCCCGACGCTGCTGCTGGCGGTGCTGGGGCTGGTGCCCGACTTCGGCGAGCCCGACGCGGCGCTCGGCGGTCAGCGCGTCATCGACCTCTACGCCTCCGTCGTGGTGCTGCTGGCGATGATCATGGCGGCGCTGATGGCGATGCCTCCCGTCGTGGCGGGTTACCGCGAGAGCGGGGTGCTGCGCCGGCTCCGGACCACCCCGGTGCACCCCGCGATGCTGCTGGGCTCCCAGGTGGTGCTCCACGCCGGCGCCGTCCTGGTGTCCGCAGTCCTCGCGCTCGGCACCGCGCGCGTGCTGTTCGACGTACCCCTGCCGGGCTCGGTGGGCTGGTACGCCGCCAGCGGCGTGCTGGCCACCGCTGCGGCGTTCTCCATCGGCGCCGCGGTGACGTCGGTGTCACCCAACACCCGCGTCGTGCAGACCGTCGGGACCATCGTGTTCTTCCCCCTCATGTTCAGCTCGGGGCTGTGGTTCCCGGTCCAGTCCATGGGTGGCTGGCTGCGCGACGTGGTCGTCCTCACCCCGCTCGGAGCCGGCGCCGAGGCCCTCAACGACGCCCTGCAGGGGTTGCGTCCCGACCTCCTGGACCTCGCCGTGATGGGCGGCTGGACAGTGGTGCTGTCGCTCGTGGCGGTGAGGCTGTTCCGGTGGGAGTGAGGCCCACGACCTGCCAAGATGGCGCCGTGACGGGGGAGCCGGTGGAGGAGCGCTGGTTGCGCTGGCTGCCGTTCGGCCTGCTCGGCCTGTCCAGCCTGGTGGCGGTGGTCGCCTCGCCCTCGATGGGCGACGCGGCCGCCCCGGTCCCGCCGACCCTCGCGATCGCCGGCGCCACTGCTGCGTGGATGCTCCTGACCCCGAGCCCCGGCGCGCTCCACTACGTCGGGCGCACCGCGCTGGCCTTCGTGCTGTGCTGGCTCAACCCGCTCTACGCCATCTTCGGCTTCTTCGGCTTCATCGACGCGTGGGACGCCCTCGACCGCCGCTGGGTGCACGTCGCGGTGCTCGTCGTCGCGGTCACCCAGGCCGGGGCGCAGTCGGGCGGGCTGCCCCCCGAGAGCGCCGGCCAGGCCGCGCTGTTCGCCGCGCTGGTCCTCGTCAACGGCGGGCTCGCGGTCGCGTTCATGAACATGGGCCTGCGCACCGAGCAGCGCGCCGAGGAGCTCGCCCGCCTCAACGCCGAGCTCGAGCAGGCGATGGCGGAGAACGAGGCGCTCCACGCGCGGCTGGTCGACCAGGCGCGGCTCGCGGGCGTCCAGGAGGAACGGGCCCGGCTGGCGCGGGAGATCCACGACACCACCGCCCAGAGCCTCGCCGGCATCGTCACCCAGCTCGAGGCGTCGGTCGGCGGGGAGCGCCAGCAGCGCGCGCTGGACCTCGCCCGACTGGCGCTGGCCGAAGCGCGCCGTTCGATGCTCGACCTGTCCCCGGGCGACCTCGACGGGGCGACGCTGGCCGACGCGCTGTCGGGGGTGGTGGCGGCCTGGTCGTCGGCGCACGCCGTGCGCGCCGACGCCGTCGTGGTCGGCGACCCGGTGCCGCTGCACCCGGAGGTGGAGGCGACCGTGCTGCGGGTCGCGCAGGAGTCGCTGGCCAACGTCGCCAAGCACGCAGCGGCGACCCGGGTCGGGGTCACGCTGTCCTACGACGGCGACGAGGTCGTCCTCGACGTGCGCGACGACGGGGTCGGCTTCGACGTCGGCGCGCCGCCCGCGTCGAGCTCCTTCGGGCTGCGCGGCATGCGCCAGCGGGTCGCCCGCCTGGCCGGCGACCTCACGCTGGAGTCCGGCGCGGGGCGCGGGACCGCGGTCTCGGCGCGCCTGCCTGCGCTGACCCGGGAGGCCGCATGAGACCCGACGCGAGGACCCCCACCCCGATCCCCACCCCGATCACGATCGTCGTCGTCGACGACCACCCGGTCGTGCGCGACGGGGTGCGCAGCATGCTCGCCGGCGTGGCGGGCTTCGAGGTCGTCGGCGAGGCCGCCAGCGGTCCCGAGGCGGTGGAGCGGGTGCTCGCGACCGACCCCGACGTCGTCGTGATGGACCTGCGGATGCCCGGCGGCGGAGGCGTCGACGCGCTCCGCGAGCTGCGCGCCCGCGGCGCCCGCGCCGCCGTGCTCGTCCTGACGACGTACGACACCGACTCCGACACCGTCGCCGCGATCGAGGCGGGCGCGACGGGCTACCTCCTGAAGGACACCCCCGCCGAGACGCTCTTCGACGCGGTCCGCGCGACCGCGGCCGGCGAGACCGTGCTGTCACCAGCCGTGGCGTCGCGCCTGGCCTCGCACGTGCGCCGGCCGTCCGCCTCCGGGGTGCTCAGCGCGCGGGAGCGCGAGGTGCTCGCGCTGGTGGCGCGCGGCCGGTCCAACCGGGTGATCGCCGAGCAGCTGTTCGTCAGCGAGGCGACGGTCAAGACGCACCTCGTGCACGTCTACGAGAAGCTCGGCGTCAGCGACCGCGCCGCCGCGGTGGCGACGGCGTACGAGCGCGGGATCCTGGGCTGAGGCCGCTGACGGGCCGGGCTCAGCAGCCGCCGGCGACGGCCGGCAGCACGACGACCTGGTCGCCGTCGGAGACCTCGGCGCCGAGGCCGCCGATGAAGCGCACGTCCTCGTCGTTGATGTAAACGTTGACGAAGCGGCGCAGGTCCTCCGAGCCGTCCTTGGTCTCGACGAGCCGCTCCTTGATGCCGGGGTGGTTGCCCTCGAGGTCGTCGATCAGCGCCGTCAAGGTGGAGCCCGAGGCCTCGACGGCCTTGGCGCCGTCGGTGTAGGTGCGGAGGATCGTGGGGATGCGGACCTCGATGGCCATCAGGGGGTGCTCGCTCTCTGGTGCTCGGGGGTCGGGGTGACCGTGACGTCCTCTTCGGTCACGACACCGTCGATGATTCTGTAGGACCTGAACTCCACCGGACCCTCACTATTCCCGTGCTCGCGTGTGCTGACGAGCACGTAGTGGGCGTTGGGCTCGCTGGCCAGCCCGATGTCCGTGCGGCTCGGGTAGGCCTCGGTGGCGGTGTGGGAGTGGTAGATGACGACCGGCTCCTCGTCGCGGGCGTCCATGTCCTTGTAGAGCGCCAGCAGCTCGGTGGAGTCGAACTCGTAGAACGTCGGGCTGCCCGCGGCGTTCACCATCGGGATGAACCGCTCCGGACGGTCGCTGCCCTCCGGGCCGGCCACCACCCCGCACGCCTCGTCGGGGTGGTCGCGCCTGGCGTGCGCCACGATGGCGTCGTACGTCTCCTGGTCGATCGTCAGCACGTCGCCAGCCTAGGCAGGCCACCGGTGCCGCGACCGCGCGTCTCACCACATAGTCTTGACATCGAGAGACTTTCGAGGGGGACAGATGTCGGTCACGCAGGCGCACGCGCCGCTGACCCGCCGGGGCATCCCGGTCGAGCGGGACCTGCGCGTCCTCGCGCTGGGGTCGTTCGCGAACCGGTTCGGCGGCGGTGCTGTCATGACGACCAGCGCCCTCTACTTCACCCGGCAGGTCGGCTTCTCCGCCGCGGAGGTCGCGCTCGCCATCTCGGTCTCGGCGATCGTCGGCATCCTCGTCCAGGTCCCGGCGGGCCACCTCGGCGACACGCGCGGACCGCGGCGCGTGCTCACGCTGTGCATGACCGGCGCCGCGCTGACCAGCGCGCTTCCCGTGCTGGCTCGTACGCCGTGGCAGCTCGCGCTGCTGCTGTCGCTGCTCGCGTTCTTCGAGCGCTCGGCCGGCTCGGTCCAGCAGGGCGTGATCGCGCAGCTCGCCACGGGCGGTCGCGGCGTGCTGTTCAAGGCCTACCTGCGCGCGGTCACCAACACCGCGATCGGCCTCGGGTCCGTGTTCGGCGGAGCGGCCCTCGTCATCGACGAGCCGTGGGCCTATGTCTCGGTCTTCCTCATCAACGCCGTCTTCACCGGCTTCGCGGCGTGGAACTCGACGCGGTTGCCTGACCTCCCCGGCTACGTGCGGATCGAGGGCGAGCCGCGGCTCGCGGTGCTGCGCGACTGGCCCTACGTCGTGGTCGTCGCGCTCACCGGCTTCTACTCCCTCCACTTCTTCGTCATGGAGCTCGGCCTGGCGCTCTACATCTCGGAGCGCACGGCGGCCCCGCCGGTCATGGTGGCGATCCTGCTCGTGCTGAACACCGCCTGCGTCGCGCTGTTCCAGGTGCGGCTCTCCCGCCGCGCGGACTCGGTCGAGGCCGGGTCCCGCGCCCTCCTGCGCGGGGCGGTGTGGATCGCCGTTGGGTTCGCCGTGGTGTCGCTCGCCGACCGCGGGGACGCCACCTTCGCCGTCGTCGTGCTGGTCCTCGGGTCCCTCGCCCACGTGGTCGGCGAGATGATCGGTTCGGGCGGCCAGTGGGGCCTGCAGATGGGCCTCGCCCCGCACGAGCGGCAGGGCCAGTACCAGGGCTTCGCCGGCCTCGGCTTCAGCGTCATCGCGGTCGTCGGGCCGCCGGTCGTGACGCTCCTCTGCGTCGAGATGGGCGAGGCCGGCTGGCTGGTCCTGGCGGCGCTGATGCTCGCCGTGGCCGCGGTGTCCGTGCCGGTCTCCCGCTGGGCGCTGGCGTCGCGCGAGCGCTACGGGGTGCTCACGCACTCGGGCTAGTCGCCCGGCCAGACGTGGAGGCCCTACGCGCGGATCGCCGCCGGGATCCCGTCGGAGAACACCTCCGGAGTGGCCGGGAACGACTCCGAGACGCCCAGCGAGTGGCGTACGGCGGTCCACGCGACCGCGCAGGCGTCGAGGAGGTCGTCCTCGCCGAAGCCGGACCCGCGGAACCACGGCGGCGCGACGATGCCGTGCGCGGCGAGGGCCTCGCGGCGTACGCGCACGCCGTCGGCGTCCTTCTTGCGCTCCAGCAGCGGGTGGCCGGCCATCCGGGCGAAGCTCAGCTCGGGGTGCACCTCGACGACCGCCACGCCCGGCTCCGCGCGTACCCAGGCATCCACCTGGAGCACCTTCTCGCGCAAGGCGTACGCCTGGGCGCTGACGCTCGTGCGCCCCTCGGTCGCGGCGAGGTTGGCGGCGCGGCCCTCCTCGTAGGTCGCCGCCTCGAGCGCTGCGCGCACCGGCGTGCTGAAGAGCGACGAGGACTTGCCGACCAGCTCGCGCCGGGCCTCGGCGTCGGCGAGCCGGCCGCCGCTGTCGGGCAGGCCGATGGGGATGTCGATGCCGACCACCGCCACGTCGTGGCTCTCCCGCACCAGGTCGACCAGCCCGGCGATGGTCGGGGCGACGAAGACGGAGGCGCGGAGGTCGGTGTCGAGGACCACGCCCACCCAGCCCGACGGACAGGCGTCGACGCCGAGGACCGGCGCGGGCGGCGCGAGGACCGGAGGCGGCTCGTGGTCGTCCTGCCCGGCGGGGGCGACGTACCTCGCCTCGCGCTCGCCGCTGAGCGCCGCGTCGATCCGCGCGCGCATGACGTCCTCCATGGGCGGGAGCGAGGAGATCGGCCACCAGCGCACCTGCGTGGACTCGTCGTCGGCGACGTGCGCCTCGCCCTCGACCCACGTGCAGGCGAAGGTGAGGTCGAGGTACGTCGCCCGGTCGCCGTTGGCGTGCACGATCTCGCCGTGGACGCCCGTCGAGGCGAGCCGGTCGACACGGATCCGGACGCCGGTCTCCTCCAGCGCCTCCCGCGCGGCGGCGACGGCAGGCTCCTCGCCCGGGTCGGGGATGCCGGTGACGGGCGCCCAGCGGCCGTTGTCGGCGCGCTCCACGAGCAGCACCTGGTCGCCGCGGCGGACCACGGCCGTGACGCCCGGCAGCCACAGCGGGTCGTGACCGATCTTGCGGCGGACCTCGACGACGAAGTCGGGGATCGGGCTCACGACGCCCTCACGAGGGGCTCACGATGTCAGCGCCTCGACCACGGTCTCCTGGAGGTAGCCCACCCACTCGTAGATGTCGTGCGCCTGGGCCCGCGGGTCGTCGTCGGGCAGCGAGTGCCAGTAGTCCTCGTCGCCGGCCTCGATGCCCAGTCGGGTGGCGAGGGCGAGCCGGATGTCGGTGAACGCGCGCATCCACGTCTCGGCCTCGGCGCGGGTCAGCTCGACGTCGAAGACGAGGCCCTCCTCCGTGAGCTCGGGCGGCAGGCCCGCCTCCTCGAGCGTGTCGATGAGCAGCCCGGCCGCCGCGGCCTTGCCGTCGCGCAACCCGCTCTCGGTGAAGCGCCTGAAGTCCGAGGCGGCCTCCTCGTCGTCGGGGTAGGCCGTCGGGAACAGCCGGGCGAGCACCGGGTCCTCCGGGATGGTCGTGGCGCCGGAGAACTCCGCCATCAGCGCGTCGAAGGGGTCCGCGGCCGGGTGGGCCGGCTCGGCGCGCTCGTTGCGCAGCAGCTCGACCATCTGCGAGGCCAGCGACCTGAGCAGGTCGGCCTCGAACCCGGTGAAGGTGGCGATGATCCGGTCGGACTTCACGTGGTGCTCGAACCCGCTCATCCTCAGGTGGCCTTCTCCATCGTCGCCCAGAGCCCGTACTCGTGCATCGCCTGCACGTCGCGCTCCATCTCCTCGCGGGTGCCCGTCGAGACCACCGACTTGCCGTCGTTGTGGACCTCGAGCATGAGCTTCTCGGCCTTGGCCTTGTCGTAGCCGAAGTACTTCTGGAAGACGTAGGCGACGTAGGACATCAGGTTGACCGGGTCGTCCCAGACGAGGGTCACCCACGGCTTGGAGAGGAAGGTGATCTCGTCAGGAGCCTGGGTCGGTTCGACCTCGACGGGACTGGCGGCTGACACGCGCCCATCGTGGCACAGTGTCGGTCGTGACGAGCTCAAGCCCAGCCACCACGGCGCTGCTGACCGACCACTACGAGCTCACCATGGTGCAGGCGGCGCGGCACGCCGGGACAGCCGACCGCCGGTCGGTGTTCGAGCTGTTCCCCCGCCGCCTCCCCGAGGGCCGCCGGTACGGCGTCGTGGCGGGCGTCGGCCGCGCGCTGGACGCCATCGAGTCGTTCCGCTTCGACCCACCGGCGCTCGCGATGCTGGAGGGGGTCGTCGAGCCGGACATGCTCGAGTGGCTGGCGTCGTACCGCTTCTCCGGCGACGTCTGGGGCTATCCCGAGGGGGAGGTCTACTTCCCCTACTCCCCGCTGCTCGTGGTGGAGGGCACCTTCGCCGAGGCGGTCCTGCTCGAGACCGTGCTGCTCTCGATCTACAACCACGACTCCGCGATCGCCTCGGCCGCCTCCCGGATGACGCTCGCCGCTGCGGGTCGGCCGTGCATCGAGATGGGCTCGCGCCGCACGCACGAGCAGGCGGCCGTCGCCGCGGCCCGGGCGGCCTACGTCGCCGGCTTCGACGCGACGAGCAACCTGGCTGCGCGCCACCTCCACGGCGTCCCCAGCACGGGCACGGCGGCCCACTCGTTCACCCTCCTGCACGACAGCGAGCGCGACGCGTTCGTCGCCCAGGTGGAGAGCCTCGGCGTCGGCACCACGCTGCTCGTCGACACCTACGACGTCGCCGAGGCGGTCGCGCTCGCGGTCGACGTGGCCGGCACCGGCCTGGGCGCCGTACGCCTGGACTCCGGCGACCTCGCCGAGGTGGCGCGCGAGGTCCGCGAGCAGCTCGACAGGCTGGGCGCGACCTCGACGCGGATCGTCGTCACCAGCGACCTCGACGAGCACGCCATCGCCGCGCTGGCCGCCGCGCCGGTCGACGCGTACGGCGTCGGCACCCAGCTGGTGACCGGCTCCGGTCACCCGACGTGCGGCTTCGTCTACAAGCTCGTCGCCCGCGAGGGGGACGACGGGGCGATGGTCTCGGTCGCCAAGCGGTCGACCGACAAGGCCTCCATCGGCGGCCGCAAGTACGCCCTGCGCCGCCGCTCCCCCTCGGGCCGGGCGCAGGCCGAGGTCGTCGGCATCGGCGAGCCGCCCGCGGACGACGGCGACGACCGCTCGCTGCTCGTGCCGCTGGTCGAGGCCGGCCGCGTCGTCGGCCGCGCCACCCTCGAGGAGGCCCGCGACCGCCACCGCTCGTCGCTCGCCGAGCTCCCCCGCGCGGTCACGATGATGTCCGCCGGCGAGCCGGTGATCCCGACCCTCCACGAGGGCGCCTGACCCGCTCGTCCCGCTAGGCTCGGGACATGGCACGGGCACTGATCGTGGTCGACGTCCAGAACGACTTCTGCGAGGGCGGGTCCCTCGCGGTGGCCGGTGGTGCCCGCGTGGCGGCCGACATCGGCGACCTCCTGCACCGGTGGTCGTCGAAGGGCGAGGGCGCGCCGTCGTACCACGTGGTGGTGGCGACCAAGGACCACCACGTCGACCCGGGCGACCACTGGGCGGCCAAGCCCGACTACGCGCAGTCGTGGCCGGTGCACTGCAAGGTCGGCACCGAGGGCGCCGGCTTCCACCCCAACCTCGACCCGCAGCCCTTCGACGAGGTGTTCTACAAGGGCGAGCACCAGGCGGCGTACTCCGGCTTCGAGGGCCGTACGGCGTCCGGCGCCGCGCTTGCCGACTGGCTGCGCGAGCGGTCGGTGACCGAGGTCGACGTGTGCGGCATCGCCACCGACCACTGCGTCCGGGCCACGGCCCTCGACGGCGCGCGGGAGGGCTTCGAGACCCGGGTCCTGACAGCCCTGTGCGCGGGCGTGGCCGAGGACACGACCGCTGCGGCGATCACCGAGATGACCGGCGCCGGCGTCGAGATCGCCTGAGCGGGGACCGGCTCAGCACCACTTCTCGGTGACGGCGCGCAGCACCTTGATGGTGCGCGCCGTGCCCTGCCCGAGCGCCGTGAACTGCTTGGAGGACAGCAGCTTCGAGGTGTGGATGTTGCCGTCGAGGAGGACGTAGGCGGCGCGACCGTCGACCACCACGCGCTCCCCCGCGTGCTCGAGGGCGTGGGCGGCCTCCACCGCCGCCGCGGTGGGAGGCGTCGCGAAGAGGGTGACGTAGTGGTTGGCGACGTCGCCGTCGTGGCCCGCGTCCAGCTCCTCGCCGCGGGCCGTCAGCGCGGCGAGGTCCTTCGTCGTGAAGACGACCGTCGGGACCTCGAAGCCGGCCGCCTCGGCGTACGCCTCCTCCAGCGCCGACTGCACCTTCGTCACCGACCGGGCCGGGTGGGTGAGCCGGACGTTGCCGGTGTTGATGTAGGTCTCCACGTCCGTGCCGCCGGCGGCCTCGGTCGCGGCCTTGATGGCGTCCTTGGGGAACTTCCGCTTCGCGCCGAGGTTGATCGCGCGCAGGAAGGCGACGTAGGTGGGCACGGGCACATCATGCCCGCAGCAGGTGGCGCGAGACCCAGGTCACGCCCGGTCTAGTCTGGTCGTCATGAACACTCGAGCCCTCGCCATCGGATTCAGCTCCCTTGCTCTCGCCCTGACCGCGGCCGGGTGCGCCAAGGACGACACCTCCACGACGACGGAGTCCGGCCTCAAGCTGGTCAAGGCGGGCACGCTCACCATCTGCACGCACCTGCCCTACGAGCCGTTCGAGTTCACCGAGGGCGGCGAGGTCGTCGGGTTCGACGTCGACGTGCTGAAGATCGCGGCTGACGCGGAGGGCCTCGAGACCGAGGTCATCGATGTCGCCTGGGAGACCATCACGACGGGTGAGGCGCTCAACACCAACCAGTGCGACGTTGCCGCAGGCGCGATGACCATCACCGATGAGCGCACCGCGGTGATGGACTTCACCGACCCCTACTTCACGGCGACCCAGGCGCTGATGACGAAGACCGGCTCCGGCATCAGCTCGCTGGAGGACCTCGCCGGCAAGAAGGTCGCGGTCCAGGACGGCACGACCGGCGCCGACTACGTGCGGGAGAACGCCCCGGAGGACACCGAGATCGTCTCCTACGAGGACTCCTCCCTCATGCAGCAGGCGGTGCTCACCGGCAAGACCGACGCGGGTGTCAACGACAACGGCCTGCTCAACTACTTCGTCAGCGAGAACCCCGAGGTCGAGGTGGTCACGGAGTTCGAGACCGGCGAGGAGTACGGCTTCTCGGTGAAGAAGGACGGCAACGACGACCTCCTCACTGCCATCAACGACGGCATCGCCAGCGACGACTACGACTCCGTCTACGAGAAGTGGTTCGGCACCGCTCCCACCGAGTGACGCCCCTGCCCGCCGACGAAGGTGATGTGAGTACATGGCGAGTCCCCGTCAACGCGCTGCCCGGTGGCGCTACGTCCAGTACGCCGTCCTCGTCGCGGCGGTGCTCGTCATCGCCTTCGTCGCGGACTGGGGGCAGATCCAACGAGCCTTCTGGAACTGGGAGCTGGTCAAGGAGCAGTTCCCGCGCGTCCTGACGATCGCACTCAAGAACACGATCATCTACACGGCGTGCGGCTTCGCCTTCGGGCTGCTGCTGGGGCTGGTCCTCGCGCTGATGCGGCTCTCGAGCGTCGGTCCCTACCGATGGATCGCCACTGGCGTCATCGAGCTGTTCCGCGGTCTGCCGGCGCTGGTCGTCTTCATCGCCCTCAGCGTCGGGTTCAACCTCGCGTTCCCGGCGTACGAGATCCCGTTCGGCAACCTCGGGGTGGTCACGCTGGCGCTCGGGCTCGTCGGCGGGGCGTACATGGCCGAGACGATCCGAGCCGGCATCCAGGCCGTGCCGAAGGGTCAGATGGAGGCGGCGCGCTCGCTCGGCATGTCCCACGGGCGTGCCATGGTCAGCGTGGTCGTCCCTCAAGCGTTCCGGATCATCCTGCCGCCGCTGACGAACGAGCTGATCCTGCTCACCAAGGACTCGTCGCTGGTCTACATCCTCGGCCTCTCGCTCTCGGGCTACGAGCTGACCAAGTTCGGACGCGAGGGCATGAACTCGTCCTCCAACCTGACCCCGATCATCGTGATCGGCCTGTGCTACCTGCTGATCACGGTGCCGCTGTCGATCGTCGTACGTCGCATGGAGAGCCGCGCGGAGAGGGCCCGCTGATGACCACCGACACCACTCCCACCCCCGCCGACCGCGCCACCGCCGCGATCGACGTCCAGGACCTCCACAAGTACTTCGGCGACAACGAGGTACTCAAGGGCATCGACTTCCACGTGCCGCACGGCCAGGTCGTCTGCGTCATCGGCCCCTCGGGCTCCGGCAAGTCGACCCTGCTGCGCTGCGTGAACCTGCTCGAGACCCCCACCAGCGGCAAGATCTTCGTCGAGGGCGAGGAGATCACCGATCCCGACGCCGACGTCGACAAGCTCCGCTCGCGGATCGGGATGGTCTTCCAGCAGTTCAACCTCTTCCCGCACATGACCGTCCTGCGCAACCTGACCATCGCGCAGGAGAAGGTCAAGGGCCGCACGAAGGACGAGGCGGTCGAGGTCGCCCGCGCCAACCTGGCCAAGGTCGGCCTGTCGGAGAAGGAGTCGGCCTACCCCGCCCACCTCTCCGGAGGCCAGTCGCAGCGCGTCGCGATCGCCCGCGCGCTGTCGATGAACCCCGACATGATGCTGTTCGACGAGCCGACGTCCGCGCTCGACCCCGAGCTGGTCGGCGACGTCCTCGCGGTGATGAAGGACCTGGCGGCCGAGGGCATGACGATGATGGTCGTGACCCACGAGATGGGCTTCGCCCGCGAGGTCGGCGACAACCTGGTCTTCATGGACGGCGGCGTCATCGTCGAGCAGGGGGACCCCCGCCGGGTGCTTGCCGACCCGCAGCACGAGAGGACGCAGTCGTTCCTCTCGAAGGTGCTCTGACGGGTGCTCTGACGGGTGGTGCGCTAGCCGGTCAGGCCCGCTTGCACTGGCTCGGCGGCGTCTGCGCCGGGTCGAAGACGTACTTCGGCGGCGCGATCGGAGTGCCGTCCTGCGACTCCTTCATCGTCATCGCCCACCAGCCGGCCTTGCGCGTCTCGATGTTCGCGAGCGCCTCCTCGGAGACGTCGTTCCACATGTTCAGCACGTCGACGCTCACCTCGATGAAGCGCGAGCCGTGGGGCGTCACGACGCCGTTGGCCTCCACGTCGGCCAGGCCCTCGGGCACCTCCGGGAACAGTCCCCGTGGCATGCCGGTGAGCACCTTCTTGGCCGGGATGCCGACCGCGACGCCGTCGCCGGCGAGCCGGATGGCGCGCGACGCGGTCACCGGCCAGGTCGGGTCGAGGTCCGTGGGCAGGCCCCAGCTGCGGCTCTGGTCGTCGGTGATCTCCGCCCAGCACGAGGACGCGTTCGGGCCCCACGCCTCGCTGTTGAAGTACGTGCGCCCGGCCACGACGAGGTAGTCGATCTGCTGGGCGTTGCCGTCGATGACGGAGTCCATGGAGAGCTGGCTGTAGCCCGTCGCGGGGCTGAAGCGGCCGTCGAGGTCGAAGATCCGCTTGCCGCCGTTGTCGGGGTTCTTGGTGAGCAGCTGGCCGTGCCACTCCATGATGCCCATCTTCTCCACCTGCGCGACCATGGCGTCGAGCTGCTCGCCCTCCATGAGGACGTCGGTGGTCTTGGTGGCCGCGGCCTCGCCGGACCCGCCGCAGGCGGAGAGCGTCAGGAGCAGCCCCGTGGCGAGGGCAGCGGCCCACGTAACGTTGCGACGAGTCACAGGGAGTCCCCGATCCGATCCGTGACGAGCTCCGTGCCCATCCCGCCCGGCAGCCTAGAGGCCGGTTTCGCGGCCTGTCAGGCGAATCACGGATCCGTTCAGGACGCCATCCAGCGCCGCGCCGCCACCACGACCTCCTCGGTCAGGTCGGCGACCAGGGTCGACCCGAGCCGCCAGTGCTGCCAGAACAGGGCCACCTCGGACCGGCGTCCCGGCACGAGCTCGACCAGCGTGCCCTCCTCCAGCTCGCCCGCCACGTCCGACTCGGGCAGCAACCCCCAGCCCATGCCGACGCGGATGGCGCGGTCGAACTCGCGCACCGAGGGCAGGTACGTCACCGGCGGCGCGAGGTGGCGGCGGGTGACCCGGCGGATGAAGTCGTGCTGGAGGGAGTCGTTGCGGTCGAAGGCGACGATCGGTGCCTCGGCCAGCGTGGCCGACCCGACGCCGTCGGCGAAGTGCGCGGCGTGGAAGTCCGCGGTCGCGACCGCCGCGTAGCGCAGGCGTCCCAGCCGCACCACCCGGCAGCCGGGCACCGGCTTCGGTTCGCCCGTGATCGCCGCCACGACCTCGCCGCGCCGCAACCGCTCCGCCGTACGCGTGTGGTCCTCCCGCACCACCTCGAACACGACCCGGTGCCGCGACTGCACCTCGGCGAGGGCGTCGACGAACCAGCCGTAGAGCGCGTCGGCGTTCACCGCGATGGGCAGGGAGGTGTACGCCGTCGCGTCGGCGTCGGTCCCCTCGACCAGCTCGGCGACCGCCTCGCGCTCGAGGATCTCGGTCTGCGTGGCGAGGCGGACCAGCACCAGTCCGGCCTCCGTGGGCTCCAGCGGCTTGACCCGGTGGAGCAGCACCCGGCCGACCCGGGTCTCCAGGGCCTTGATGCGCTGGCTCACCGCCGAGGGGGTCACGTGGAGCTCGCGCGCGGCCGCCTCGAAGGTGCCGAGGCGCACCGCCACGGCGAGCGTGCGCAACGACACCGGGTCGAGCTGGGTCAGGTCACTCACGTCGGGTGTCGCCCGTCGGGAGCAGGCACGTCAGGCGCGTGTGCACTGGGTCGGCGCGGTGACCGTGTTGTCGAACACGTGCCGGGGCTCCTCGATCGGTGAGCCGTCCCCCGACTCCCGCATCGTCATCGCCCACCAGCCCGAGCGCCGGGTGTCGAAGCCCGCGAGCGCCTCCGGCGGGACCTTGCCCCACATGCCGGCCACGTCGACGGCGACCTCGACGAGCGGGCCGTGTCCCTTCACGATCGCCCTCACCTTGATCTTGTCCACCGCGGCCGGGACGTCCTGGAAGAGGCCGCGGGGCAACCCGTCCATCAGCCTGGACCCGCGGACGTCCACGGCGACGCCGCTGCCGATCGGGCGCACCGCGCGCGCCTTGTTCACCGACCACCTCGGGTCGAGGTCCCTGGGGATCGCCCAGGTGCGCGAGGCGTCGTCGGTGATGTCCACGTAGCAGTCCTCGGCGCCGGCACCCCAGTCGTCGCTGTTGAAGTAGGTGCGGCCGTCGACCACCACGTAGTCGACCTGCTGCACCTCCCCGTCGAGCACGGAGTCCATGGCCAGGGTGCTCGAGCCCGAGCCCGGGTCGTACCGGCCGCTCAGCTCGAGGATCTGCTTGCCACCGCTGTCCGGGTTGGCCGTGAGGAGCTGCCCGCGCCACTCGACGACCTTCATCGCGTCGACCTGGTCGACCATGGTGCGGAGCTGCTCCTTCTCGGACTGGGCCGCAGCGCCCTCGCCACCCTTGGTGTCGTCCGCCGACGCACCGCACGCTGTGAGCGCCACGACGAGGATCGCGGCGAGCCCGACGGCTCTCCTGGGATCACGGTGCATCGCTCAGCTCCTTGGCAGATGCGGTCACGGGCGTTGGCAGCCGGCACGACGATATGTGAGCGGGGCCACATCGTGGCGCGATCTCACAATTTCGAAAGACCGAGGCCGACCGCGTGAGGACCATCATACTTAGACCTGCTAATGATTCCTCATAATCCTTCGCTGGAGTGAAGACGTTTCCCGTCCTAACGTTGTCAGCATGTTCCAGGTTGTCCTCACCGGTCTGCTGACCGGACTCGCCCTCATCGTCGCCGTCGGCGCCCAGAACGCGTTCCTCCTACGCCAGGGGATCCGCGGTGAGCACGTGCTGCCGATCGTGCTGACGTGCCTGCTCTCCGACGTGGTCGCGATCACGGCCGGCGTCGCCGGGCTGGGCGTGGTGCTCGAGCGATGGCCGGCGGTCCTGCCGGTCGCCCAGGTGCTCGGCGGGCTCTACCTGATCGCCTTCGGCATCCACGCCGCGATGCGCGCCTGGCGGCCGGCGGCGCTCGAGGCGGGCGAGGGCGCCGCGCTCACGCCCGGCCGGGCGGTGCTGCTCACCCTGGCGCTGACGTGGCTCAACCCGCACTTCTACCTCGACGCGGTGCTGATGCTCGGCACCGTGGCCAACAGCTTCGGCACCGACCGCTGGTGGTTCCTGACCGGCACCCTCATCGCGAGCCTCGTGTGGTTCTTCGGGCTGGGCTACGGCGCGCGGCTGCTCCGCGGGCTCTTCGCCCGTCCGACCGCCTGGCGGGTGCTCGACTCGGCGATCGCCGTCGTCATGGGCGCGCTCGGCGTGGGACTCCTGGCGCACTGACCCGGCGGCGCCCCGCTCTAGGTGCTGCGGGGCTCCCCCGCCAGTCCGTTCCCCAGCTCGGCCAGCGCGTCGCGCAGTCGCGCGATGGCGATGGGGCCGACGCCGTGCATCGCGGCCAGCTCGTCGGCGGAGAAGGTCGCGACCTTCTCCAGGGTCGTCACGCCGGCCTCACGCAGGGCCCGCGTCGCGGGTGCTCCGATCGAGCGCGGCAGCGGCGTCCCCTGCTCGCGCTTCGCCCGCACGCGGGGCTCCGGCAGCCCCGCGTCGACGACCGCCTCACCGCGCGGGGACAGCAGGTAGCCGATGGCCAGCGACTCGGTCAGGCCGAGCTCCTTGAGCTTGCGGACGTCCTTCTTGAAGTCCGCAGTCTCCCGGCCGACCTGCGCCGCGAGGTCCGGGGCGCGCACGGTCGGGTTGCGGTCGATGAGGTCCAGCGTCTCGCGCGTCCACGGCCCGTACGCCGACGCCGCGTCGAGGCGGTCGAGCCGCGCGCCGATCTCGGCGATCTCCGCGGCGTCGGGCACCCGCGAGCGCAGCTCCTCGCGCGGGTCGGGACCGGCGTACGCCAGCCCGATGCGCCACGCCGGGTCGTCGGGGCGAGCCGCCAGCGCCTGCTTGAGCGCCGCGAGCGACGGCGCGCCCGCGCGCTGCGCGTCCTCGGCCCGCAGCCGGCTCACGCTGACCTGCTCCAGCGAGGTCACCTCGATGACGCCCACCCCGGTCCGCATCCGTGTGCCGACGACCACCCGCGGCTTCGCCCACCGCCGGAAGGCGAGGTCGATCCTCCCGGCCTTGATCGCGGCCAGCTCGGCCGGTCGGATCATCATGCGCCCAGCCTGCCACCTCGGCGCGGGGGATGGCGTGCCGGACGGCGGCGTGAGTCACCGGATATCCCGGGGACCGCCGCCGGAACGTGGAAGATCCGAGCCACCAGGTGACTCGGATCTTCCACGGTGTGCCGCGACGGTCGTCGCGGACCGTCAGAGGTTGCCGCGCTTGTCCTGCTCGCGCTCGATGGCCTCGAAGAGGGCCTTGAAGTTGCCCTTGCCGAAGCCGAGGGAGCCGTGGCGCTCGATGAGCTCGAAGAACACCGTCGGCCGGTCGCCGAGCGGCTTGGTGAAGATCTGCAGCAGGTAGCCGTCCTCGTCGCGGTCGACCAGGATGCCGCGCTTCTGCAGCTCCTCGATCGGCACCCGCACCTCGCCGATCCGCGCGCGCAGCTCGGGGTCGGAGTAGTAGGAGTCGGGGGTGTTGAGGAACTCCACGCCGTTGGCGCGCAGCGCGTCGACGGTGGAGATGATGTCGCCCGTGGCGAGTGCGAGGTGCTGTGCGCCGGGGCCGCGGTAGAACTCGAGGTACTCGTCGATCTGCGACTTCTTCTTCGCCACCGCGGGCTCGTTGAGCGGGAACTTCACCCGGTGGTTGCCGTTGGCGACGACCTTGGACATCAGGGCGGAGTAGTCGGTGGCGATGTCGTCACCGATGAACTCGGCCATGTTCACGAAGCCCATGACCCGGTTGTAGAAGCCGACCCACTCGTCCATCTTGCCGAGCTCGACGTTGCCGACGATGTGGTCGAGCGCCTGGAAGAGGCGTTTGGGCTGGTCGTCCTTCTTGTGCCAGCGCGGCTCGACGGCGACGTAGCCGGGGAGGTAGGGGCCGGCGTAGGTCTGGCCGTCGACCGTGCGCTGGACGAGCGTGTGGCGGGTCTCGCCGTAGGTCGCGATTGCGGCGATGCGGACCGAGCCGTGCTCGTCGCTGATCGTCTCGGGCTCGCGCACGACGGTCGCGCCTGCCGAGACGGCCTGGCGGATGCACTGGTCGACGTCCGGGACCTCGAGGGCGATGTCGACCACGCCGTCACCGTGCTTGGCGTGGTGGGCGATCAGGTCGCTGTCGGGCGAGACGGCGCCGCTCAGCACGAACTTGATCGAGCCCGACTTGAGCACGAACGACTTGTGGTCGCGGTTGCCGTTCTCCGGGCCGGAGTAGGCGACGAGGTCCATGCCCCAGGCCGAGGCGTAGTAGTGGGCCGCCTGGGTCGCGTTGCCGACCACGAAGCAGATCGCGTCCCAGCCCGTCACCGGGAAGGGGTCGGACTCGGCGTCGTACTCCACGAGGCCCACGAGCTGCCGCAGCTGCTCCAGGGACAGGTCGGCCTTCATCTCGTCCACGGTCAGGGCGCCACCGGTCGAGGCGATGTCAGTCGTCATGCGGCCAACCCTCCCAACACCTCGCAAGGTGTGCAACAGTACGACGAAACGTTGCGCAAGTTGCACAGTCGAGAGGGCCCGATGGACGAGATCGACAGCAGAATGATCGAGCTCTTCGCCGGCGAGCCCCGCCTCGGGGTGCTCGAGGCGAGCCGGCGTCTCGGGATCGCCCGCGGGACCGTCCAGGCGCGGCTCGACAAGCTGACCGCAGCAGGCGTGATCACCGGCTGGGGACCAGACCTCTCCGCGGAGGCGATCGGCTATCCCGTGATGGCGTTCCTGACCCTCGAGATCCGCCAGGGCGCGGGCCACGACGCCGTGGCGCGGCACCTGGCCGAGATCCCGGAGGTGCTCGAGGCCTACACGATCACCGGCGCCGGCGACATGTGGGCGAGGGTGGTGGCGCGCTCGAACTCCGACCTCCAGCGCGTCATCGACCTCGTCCTCACCGAGCCCGGCATCGAGCGCTCGACGACCGTCATCGCCCTGGCCACGCAGATCCCCTACCGCGTCGTGCCGCTCGCGACGGCGGTCAGCCGCCCGCCCGCATGATCAGGCAGGTCGACGTCGCGTGGGCCACCAGCCGGCCGCCGCCGTCGGTGAGCTGCGCCTGCGCGAGGGCCGTACGCCGGCCGCGCTGGATCACCGTGCCCTCGCAGGTCAGCAGCCCGGAGTCGACGGTCACCGGCCGCAGGAACTTCACCGTCAGGTCGACCGACGTGTAGGTCTCCCCCACCGCGAGGGTGGTGTGCACCGCGCAGGCCGCCGCGGTGTCGAGCAGGGTCGAGATGACCCCGCCGTGCACGCCGCCGAGCGGGTTGTAGTGGAACTCCGCAGCCGGCATCTCGACGACCACCCGGCCGGGCTCCGGCCGCAGGTCGGTGAACCCGAGCGTGTCCATGATCGGGGGGTGCGGCAGCTCGCCGTCGCGCATCGCCTGCAGCTGCTGGAGCCCGTCGAGCTCGAGCAGCCGGGTCAGGTCGGCCTGGCCGGGCGTGGCCCAGGAGAAGGTGCGGCTCTCGGTGGCGTACTCCGGCGGGGTCCGGTCCTGGGTCTGCGTCATGGACCCAGCGTCGCATTCCTTGCCTGAGTCTGTCAACGAGACCTAGGCTGGCGGCATGACCGCCACCGCCAGTACGGGACCGACCGCCCTCCAGTGGTCCACGGACAACTGCACGGTCGGCCGCGCCATGGAGGTGCTGGGCGAGCGCTGGACCCTCGTGGTGCTGCGCGAGGTGTTCAACGGCGTACGACGCTTCGACGACATGCGGCGACACTCCGGCATCCCCCGGCAGGTCCTCACCAACCGGCTCGCGCTGCTCGTCGACGCCGGCATCCTGCGCCGCGAGCCCTACCGCGAGCCCGGCCAGCGCGAGCGGCACGAGTACCGCCCCACCGACAAGGGCTTCGACCTCTACCCCGTCCTGGTCGCGGTGCGCGCCTGGGGAGACCGCTACCTCGCCGACCCCGAGGGCTCCCCCGTCGAGTTCGAGCACGTCGGCTGCGGCGCGCAGGTCGACGTCGTGCTGCGCTGCCGCGACGGCCACGAGGTCACCGGTCGCCGCGACGTCGCCACCCGCCCCGGCCCGGGCATCAGGCCGTTCCGCGAGGGCTGACGCCTCACCGCAGGCGCTCGGCGACCTCCGCCGCAGCGGCGATCACCTGCGGGGCCACCACCGACTCGTCGATCGCGCCGTCGAGGGTGACGATGCCGACGCTCGCACGCAGCCCCTCGACGCCGCGCACGGGGGCGGCCAGGCCGCGCGCCCCGCTCTGCAGCTCGCCGCTCGTCACGGCGTACGACGACTCGCCCCCGTCGAGCAGGGTGATGGCCTTGCCGGCCGCCCCCTGCGAGAGCGGGTGGCGGGCGCCCACGCGGTAGGCGACGTGGAAGTCGGTCCACGTCGGCTCCACCACCGCGAGCGCCAGGGCCTCGTCGCCGTCGGCCACGGTCAGGTGCGCCGTCGAGCCGATCGCCTCGGCGAGCGACCGGAGCACCGGCATCGCGAGGTCGCGCAGCAGCGGCTGGACCGCCGCCGCCAGCTGGAGGACGCCGAGCCCGACGAAGAGCCGGGAGCGGGCGTCGCGCCGCACCAGGCCGTGCTGCTCGAGGGTGCTGATGAGCCGGTAGACGACCGTCCGGTTGACCACCAGCCGGTTGGACAGCTCGGTGACGGTCAGGCCCTCCGGGCTCTCGGCGAGCACCTTGAGCACGCGAAGGCCGCGGTCGAGGGTCTGCGAGGTCTCCGCGGGCATGTCACGACACTAGTGGGGCGCGACGAGGTCGCGCACCGCGTGCGTCAGGAGGACTGACGCATCGCCCACTCGCGGATCCGGTTGATCCGCTCGTGCAGCTGCTCGGCGTTGGCCACCGCCGCGGGCGGCCCGCCGCACTCCTTGCGCAGGGCGGCGTGGGTGATCCCGTGGGCCTGGCCCGTGCGGTGGTGCCAGGCGGCGACCAGCCCGTTGAGCTCGCGGCGCAGCACCCCGAGCTGCTGGTGGGTGGTGAGCTGCTCGACGGACTCGACGACGCGGTCTCCCCCACCTTCGCTCTTCTGCCTGCGGGCCCGCTCGCTCTGGCGCGAGTGCAGCAGCTCGCGCACCTGGTCGGGCTCGAGCAGGCCGGGGATCCCGAGGAAGTCCATCTCCTCCTCGGAGCCCACGTGCACCTCGCCGGAGTGGCCGAACTGGGCGCCCTCGTAGAGGACGTGGTCGAAGGACGCCGTCGAGCCGAGCGCCTCCCACGACATCTCGAGCTCGCCGGAGGCCGCCTCCTCCGCGTTGGCCGCTGCGAGCAGGCCCTCCTCGGCGGCGAAGATGTCGTCCTCGTCGCTCACCCGCCGACCCAGCACGTGGTCGCGCTGGGCCTCCATGTCGGAGGCGAACTCGAGCAGGTGCGGAACCGACGGCAGGAACACCGAGGCGGTCTCCCCGCGCGACCGGGCGCGCACGAAGCGGCCGACGGCCTGCGCGAAGAACAGCGGTGTGGAGGTGGTGGTCGCCCACACGCCGACGGCCAGGCGCGGCACGTCGACGCCCTCGGAGACCATGCGGACCGCGACCATCCAGCGCTTGTCGGAGTCGGAGAACGTGGCGATCTTCTTCGACGCGCCCTTCTCGTCCGACAGCACCACCGTCGGCGCCTCGCCGCTGATCTTCTTCAGCAGGGCGGCATAGGCGCGGGCGGAGTCCTGGTCGCTGGCGATTACCAGGCCGCCGGCGTCGGGCACGTGTCGTCGTACCTCCGACAGGCGCCGGTCCGCGGCCTCCAGCACCGCCGGGATCCACGACCCCTGCGGGTCGAGCGCGGTGCGCAGCGCCTGGGCGTGCATGTCCTTGGTGAGCGGCTCGCCCAGCCGGGCGACCACCTCGTCGCCGGCGCGGGTGCGCCACTGCATCTCCCCCGAGTACGCCATGAACAGCACGGGGCGCACGACGTGGTCGGCGAGGGCGTGGGCGTAGCCGTAGGTGAAGTCGGCCTTCGAGGTGGGGATGCCGTCCTCGCCGGGGGCGTAGCTGATGAAGGGGATCGGGTTGATGTCGGAGCGGAACGGCGTGCCGGTCAGGGAGAGCCGACGCGCAGCCGGGTCGAACGCCTCGCGGACGCCCTCGCCCCACGACAGCGCGTCACCGGCGTGGTGGATCTCGTCGAGGATGACCAGGGTCTTGAAGCGCTCGGTGCGGATGCGCATCGCGAGCGGGTTGACCGCGACGCCGGCGTAGGTGACCGCGATGCCGACGTAGTCGTCGGACGTGCGGCCCTTGCCGGCGGAGTAGGTCGGGTCGATCGGGATGCCGGCGCGGGCGGCGGCCTCGGCCCACTGCGTCTTGAGGTGCTCGGTGGGGGCGACGACGGTGATCCGGTCGACGACCCGACGGCTCAGCAGGTCGGCCGCGACGGTGAGCGCGAACGTCGTCTTGCCCGCGCCCGGCGTCGCCACGGCGAGGAAGTCCTGGGGCTGGCGGGACTGGTAGAGGTCCATCGCCGCCTGCTGCCAGGCACGGAGGGAGGGCGCGGTGCCCCAGGCGGCCCGGTCGGGCCACGCGGGGGGCAGCGGCGCGTCAGGCCGCCCCGTCACCCGTCGGAGCCCGCGTCGCCACCGGACTGGTCGTCACCGGGGTTGAGCTGCTCCCAGATCTCCTTGCACTCCGGGCACACGGGGTACTTCTCCGGGGCCCGGCTGGGCACCCACACCTTGCCGCACAGCGCGAT
Organism: Microbacterium sp. ARD31; assembly: GCF_031844425.1. Taxonomy (NCBI): domain Bacteria; kingdom Bacillati; phylum Actinomycetota; class Actinomycetes; order Micrococcales; family Microbacteriaceae; genus Microbacterium; species Microbacterium sp. ARD31. The sequence goes on along the minus strand of NZ_JAUZVE010000019.1, from coordinate 31,805 downwards.
CACGGGGGTGCCCATGACCATGGCCTCGGTGAGCTTGTCCTTGGGCACGAAGTGGGAGAACCGCTCGTGGTCGCCCGCATCGGTCGGGACGGTCTGACGCTCTTCGATCGTCTGGGTGCCCGGGGAGAATCCGATGGTGCTCATGATGGAAGAGCCTAACTCGGGACTCAGTTCATGTCGGGATCGACGGGCCGGTTCACGTGCCAGGCGAGCATGCCCGGCTGGCGTCGCATCACGTCGCGCCACAGGCCGCTCGTGTCGTCGCGGAACGCGTCGCCGGCCTCGCTGCTGACGACGTACCAGCTGCCCTCCTCGACCTCGCCCTCGAGCTGCCCCGCGCCCCAGCCGGCGTATCCGGCGAAGACCCGCATCGTGGCCAGCGAGCCGTCCACGAGCTCGGCCGGGGTGTCGAGGTCGACCATGCCGAGCAGGCCGGCGACGGGTCGCCAGCCCACCGGCGGGTCCTGCACGTCACGCAGCCGGGCGACCGCGAGCGCGCCGTCGGTGCCGACCGGGCCGCCGCGGAAGAGGACCTCCGGCTCGGAGACGACCTCGTGCCACGCCTCGAGCACGTCGGCCACCAGGATGTGGGAGGGCCGGTTGAGCACCACCCCGAGGGCGCCCTCCTCGGTGACGTCGAGGAGCAGCACGACGGTGTCCGCGAAGTTGGGGTCCTGCAGCGCTGGTGTCGCCACCAGCAGCATCCCCGACGCCAGGTGCATGTCGTCCACTATGACAACCAATCGGCCGTCCTGCGAGTCTCCCTCCCGTCCTCGGAAGGAGAACACCATGCGTACGACGCCCCTGGCCGCCGCACTCGGACTGGCCGCCACCGTGACCATCGCCCCTGCCCTGACCGGCACCACCCCCGCCTCGGCCGCCGGGGAGACCTGTGACGGCAAGGCGGCCACGATCGTGGTCGCGCCGGCGACGACGTACCCGGTCCCGTGGACGGTCGGCACGCCCGGCGACGACGTGATCGTCGGCACCGACGAGCGCGACCGGATCGACGGCGGAGGCGGCAACGACACGATCTGCGGCCTCGACGGCGACGACCACCTCGTCGGCGGCGCCGGCGACGACCGCCTCTTCGGCGGCCTGGACTGGTACTACCCCGACGACGACTACTGGGGTGACGTGGTCGAGCCCGGCCCGGGCGACGACCACGTCGACCTGGGGGCCGACGGCGGCTGGGAGGACATCGACTTCGTCGACAGCGTCTACGCCGACCAGGTCTCCTACGCCAACGCGGCCGGTCCGGTCACCGTCGACCTCACCACCCTCACCGCGACCGGCGAGGGCACCGACACCTTTGCCGCGACGCCCGCCGGCAAGTTCACCGGCATCGTCGGCTCGCGGTACGACGACGTGCTCACCGGCGGCCCGGCGGACGACCAGGTCCACGGCGGAGGAGGGGACGACCGGATCTCCGGCGGCCCGGGCGACGACCTGCTGCACGGCGACCTCAGCTGGGCTCCCGACGAGAGAAATTCCGACACCTCGGTCCCCGGCGTCGACGTGGTCGAGGGCGGCGTCGGCGACGACGTCGTCGGGGGTGGCCACGGCGCCGACACCCTCCGCGGTGACGACGGCGACGACTACCTCGTCGCAGCGAAGGACGCCCGCGGGACCTCCTTGCTGGGCGGCGACGGCGACGACGGCTTCAGCACCGCCCAGGACACGTTCGCGCGCGGCGGCGCCGGCAACGACGACTTCGAGCTCGGCATCGGCCGCGGCATGAAGGCCGACGAGCCCCGCACCGTCATCGGTGGCCAGGGCCGCGACAAGGTGGCGCTGTCGTCGTACGTCGGTGGGAAGAACCGCTACGACGTCACGATCAGCGTGCCGAAGCGGCGCATCGACGTCGGCGGTGGGCGCTTCGCCAAGGTGGCCAGCACCGAGGAGTTCCAGGTCGAGGGCAACGACGGCCCCGGGCTCATCGTGTTCCGCGGCAGCGACGTTCCGGAGCTGTTCCGGCTGCGCTGGGTCATGAAGGCGAAGGTGCACGCCTTCGGCGGCGGCGGCAACGACGTGCTGGTCAGCGGCTATGCCGCCGACGTGCTCGACGGTGGGCCGGGGCGCGACCGCCTCGACGCCAGCCGCGGCCGCGACCGCTGCCTGCGTGGGGAGTCCCTGAAGGGGTGCGAGCGGCGCCGCTGAATCCTAGGCTGCGCGGATGACCACGCCCGCCTCGCAGCCGACCCCCTCGCGCCGGCAGCGCTGGTCCGCCTCGACCCGCGACGCCCTCGTCGACGCGGCCGAGCGGCTCTTCGCCGAGCACGGCTACCAGGCGACCTCCCTGGACGCGATCGTCGCCGGGGCCGACGTCACCAAGGGCGCGCTCTACCACCACTTCAGTGGCAAGCAGGCGATCTTCGAGGCGGCCTTCGAGCGGGTGGAGGAGCGCGCGACGCAGGGCATCGCATCGGCGAGGACCGGGCACGACGACCCGTGGGAGCAGGCGCTCGCGGGGCTGCGTGCCTTCCTCGCCGCCGTGCAGGAGCCGTCGTACCGCCAGATCGTCGTCTCCGACGGACCCTCGGTCCTGGGGCATGCCCGCTTTCGCGAGCAGGAGGAGCGCTCGACGTACGCCGTCGTGGACGAGGTGGTGCGCTCGGTCCTGACCTCGGACGAGTGGGAGCTCGACGCACCGATGCTCGACACCTTCACGCACATCTTCTTCGGCGCGATGTCGGCGGCCGGCGGGTCGGTCGCGGCGAGCGAGGACCCGGCGGCCGCGGCCGACCGGGCCGAGGCCGCGATCGGCTTCGTCCTGACCGGGCTCCGGCAGCTGCTCGAGGGCGGCGCCGGGACTCCCGGACCGGGCGCTACTTGGCGAAGGTGACGTTGCCGTTGGCGGCGGGGACCAGCTCGATCCACACCCGGCCCGCGGGCACCGTGAGGTCGCCCGACCTGGTGGCCAGCTCGATCGCGCCGGTCAGGCCGTCCTTGGTCCACGTGCCCCGGATGACCCGGCCGCCGTGGAACAGCAGCGCGGCGCCGGTGCCCTCGAACTTGGTCTCCGGGACCGGGTAGCCGGCCGGGTCGCGGTAGCCGGCGTCGCCGACCTTGACCCGCAGCACGAGCACGGAGTCGGCCGGGAACTGGTCGCCCTCGGCGGCGTAGGAGTCGGTGTTGACGTAGCCACCGCCCTGGAACTGCCAGGAGGTCGAGTGCGCGCCGAAGTCGGCGGTGAGGGTGCGCGCCTTGCCGCCCTTGGGCAGGTCGGCCTTCGTGCCCCAGGGCAGGTACGGCGGCGGCTCCTCGTCGGCCTTGAGCCGCTTGGAGATCTCGCCGAGGCGGGCGAAGAGGTTGTAGGGGGCCGAGCGGGAGCTCTCGCGGTAGACCCCGGGCGCGCCCTCGGTGATCCACGGGATGCCCGCGGCGCGGACGCGGTTGAGCGTGACCTGCGCGGCGCCGCTGGTCACCACGGTGGCACCCTCGGGCACGATCCCGATGTCGCTGGCGCGCATCGACCGGACCGGACCGATGTCGGAGGGCACCGTGGAGTAGTAGAAGGCCGCGAGGCGGGTGTAGCCGCCCTCGACGAGCTCCTCGACGACGAGGTCCGCGGCCCCCAGGCCCACCTGCGGGGCGCTGGAGGACGTGTTGTCGACCTTGGTGACGATCACCGGGTGCTTGGGTGCCTTGCCCGTGCGCTCGAGACCCGTCAGGGGCCAGTACGTCGGCTCGGGCGGCTCGCTGGTCGCCTCCGAGCTGGGCTCCTCGGGCGACGCCGCGGGCGCCTCCTCGTCGTCGCCACCGCCGCACGCGGCGAGCAGCAGCGAGGCTGCGACGACCACGGCCGCGACGGCCTTGGACGAGGAGGTGTGGGGACGGTGACGCACGGGGGACTCCGATCGAGCGGGGGTTTGCTGCCTAGCAAGTGTGGGGGCGCGCCCTCCCCGAGGAGGGAAGGCGCGCCACAGGGTAGATCAGCAGGATGTGCCTACCAATCCGAGCCTTTCACCGGCATCCGGAGGCGGCTCAGCGACGGCGCAGCGTGCCGCCGAACCAGCGGGAGGTCCACGGCACCGCGACGCGCACGCGCTGGCCCGAGCCGGGCGCGTGCACCATCACCGCGTGACCGCGCGACCAGCGCAGGAAGATCGCCGCGTGGTAGACCCCGCCGCTGCCGTAGAAGAACATCAGGTCGCCGGCGCGCATGTCCTTCTTCGCGATGCGGCGGGCGAAGCCGGCCTGGGCGCCGGACGTGCGCGGGACGTCGAAGCCGGCGCGGCGGTAGCTGTAGAAGACCAGGCCGGAGCAGTCGAAGCGCGACGGCCCGGCACCGCCGTAGGCGTAGGCGTCGCCGCGCTGGCGCATGGCCGTGTCCTTGGCGCCCACGACGCGCCGGCTGACGCGCTTGCGGGCGGTGACCTTGGCGCTGGTCTTTGCGCTGGTCTTTGCGCTGGTCGGGGTCGTGGCGCCGGGGTCGCGGGTCACGGTGTCCCCGGCGGCGGTGGCCGGCAGGGCGGTCATCGTGGATGCGGTGACGCCGAGTCCGGCGAGGGCGAGCGCGCAGGCTCGCGCCGTACGAGTGATCGCAGGCATGAGTGTGTGTCCTTTCCCACGCCTGTGAGGTGAGCTGTCGGGTTGGGGCTGGAAAGTGCCCCGCCACCGGGTGGTGGCTTCACCCCGAGCCGGGCGCGCGCTGACCTGGGCCTGCGCGGACCGGCGTGGAACCTGTGGGTCCCCCACTCCTGCCCTCGACGTTCTCGGGGGACCGTCCCGGTGGGGCAGGACTCGGCGTTGCCCGGGACGGAGGTGCTGAAATCGCCATCCAACGTGGCAGACCCCGTCCCGTGGTCCAAATCGCGGTCAGCCGAGCTTGCGCCCGCCGTCCACGTAGAGCGTCTGCCCTGTGATGAACGACGCATCGTCGCTGCAGAGGAACGCAGCCGCTGCGGCGATGTCCTCGGGCTGGCCCACCCGGCGCACGGGGGTCGCCTCGGCGTTGACGCGCTGCAGCTCCTCGGGCTCCATCTTCAGGCGTCGCGCGGTGGCGTCGGTCATCTCGGTGACGATGAACCCGGGCGCGATCGCGTTGGCGGTGATGCCGAACGGGCCGAGCTCGATGCCCAGGGTGCGGGTGAGCCCCTGGATGCCCATCTTGGCGGCGGAGTAGTTGGCCTGGCCACGGTTGCCGAGCGCGGAGACGCTCGAGAGGTTGAGGATCTTCCCGTACTTCTGTTCCACGAAGCGCGACTGCGCGGCCTTGGTCATGTTGAAGACGCCCTTGAGGTGCACGCCCATGACGAGGTCCCAGTCCTCCTCGGTCATCTTGAACAGCAGGTTGTCGCGCGTGATGCCGGCGTTGTTGACCAGGATGTGGATGCCACCGAGCTCCTCGACCACGCGCTGCACGGCTGCCTCGGCGGCGGCGCCGTCGACGACGTCGCAGCCGATGCCGATCGCCCGCGCGCCGTCGGTGAGGTCCAGCCGACCGGCGGCCTCCTGGGCGGCGGACTCGTCGAGGTCGAGGATCGCGATCGAGGCTCCCTCGCTCGCGAAGCGCTGGGCGATGCCGAAGCCGATGCCTCGTGCTGCTCCGGTGATGACGGCGACTCGCTGGTCGAAACGGCCCATGGGAACTCCTGCGCTCGAGGTGGAAAATCGGTGAAGGAACTGCGCCGATCAGGCTATCGAGCCGCCCGGCTCGCTACGGTGTGGGGATGGGCCGGAGGGATTTCGGGGCCGCTGCGGTCGTGGCGGTCGTGATGGCGCTGACTGCTGCGCTCGTGGCGTGGACGCACCACCTGCCGTTGCGCGACCCCGACGGGGCCTCGCTGCCGACGTGGTTCCGGCTGCCGGTGATCGTGGCTTCTGCCGTCCTGCTCGACGTGCTCGCCCGGTGGGCGCTGGTCGTGCGGCGCAACCGCACGTTCATCGGCACCTCGGTCAGGTCGGTGCTGGTCGAGCGGTGGAACCGGGACCAGATCTGGTTCACGCTGACCGGCCTGGTCACCTGGTACGTCGCCTACGTCGCGTTCCGCAACCTCAAGAGCTTCGTCCCGTTCGTCACCGACCGCATCGCCGACCCGGAGCTGGCGAGGATCGACCGCGTCCTGTGGCTCGGCCACGATCCCGCGGTGCTGCTCCACGACGTGCTCGGCACGTCGTGGGCCAACTGGGTGATGGCCGCGGTCTACCTGATCTGGATCGGCCTGGTTCCCGCGAGCCTGGCGATCGCGCTGGTCTGGACCCGCCGGTCGGCCTACGGCGCCTGGTACGTCACCGCGGTGTCGGTCGACTGGTGCCTGGGCGTGGTCCTCTACTACGTCCTGCCCTCGCTCGGGCCGACGTACTCCCGTCCCGAGTGGTTCGCCTCGCTGCCGCGCACGCCCAACAGCGAGGTGCGCGACATGCTGCTGACCGACCGGATCAAGGTGCTGGCGGGTCCGTGGGACACCGGAGCCGTCCAGACCATCGCCGCCTTCGCCTCCCTCCACGTGGCCGTGATGCTCACGATCTGCCTGACCGTGACGGTGATGCGGCTGCCCCTCACCATCCGGGTCGCGAGCTGGACCTTCCTGGCGCTCACCTGCGTGGCGACGGTCTACCTCGGTTGGCACTTCTTCGTCGACGTCCTCGCCGGCTTCGTCGTGGGTGCGGCGGCCTTCGTGATCGCCGCGCGCGCGACCGGCAACCCGCTACGACGGCGCCACGAGCCGTGGACCTTCCGCGCGGCGCTCGACGTCTCGGCGCCTGCACCGGAGGCCGACCCGCTCGCCGGGCACCGCTGAGCGACTCACCAGATCCAGGACCGGACCTCGGTCGCCGTGAGGACCTCGCGCCACGCCTCGTGGCGACCGAGCCGGGTCAGGACCGTCTCGTCCTTGCCGACGGGGTCGAAGAGCGTGAGCGTCGCACGCGTCCTGTCCGAGGCGCAGTCGTCGCTCTGGTGGGCGAGGACGAGCCGGTCGTCGCGGGTCCCGAGGAGCGACAGGGCGCCGGTGCTGCCCGGCACCCGCACCAGTCGGGCCTTCCCCGCATCCGTCTGCCGGGTGAGGAAGGCGCCGCCGCAGCCGCCGTAGGACTCGTACCAGGACCGCCCCTGCACCTCCCGGACGTCGCCGTCGTCGAAGACCGGCGATCCTGCGGCGCGGGTCCTCGCCGTGTGCCGGATCCCCAGCGCACCGGAGGTGCCGGCGAGGTCGACGCGGCGCAGCTGGCTCCACCGCGTGGTGCCGCACATCGCGACGACCGAGTCGGCGTCGTGCCAGCGGCGCGGGATGCAGGACCCGCGGGTGTCGATCACCCTGCTGGTGCCCGCGGCCAGGTCGGTGACCCACCACCGGCGACCGGCCGCCGTGACCAGGGTGCGGCCGTCGGCGCTGGTGATCGCCGACCCCTCGGTCCGCGCCGGCAGCCACGTCCGCGTGCCGTCCCAGTCGAGGGTGCCCACCCGGCCCGGCCGGCGCCCGGTCCCGTAGGTCCCCATCAGCACGCCCGACCCGTCGGGCTGCAGCGCGAAGAAGGCGCCTCGCCGGGGCGGGTCGATCGCGTGCGTCGCGCCCGTGGTGACGTCGTACGACACGAGGCGGTCGCGCTCGCCGCCGGTCAGGACGCGCAGCAGCGCCGTGTGCGTCTCCGGACGCCAGTCGGCGATGAGGAAGTCGCCCGGGTAGACGTCGGGCGGGCCCTCCTCGAGGTCGACGGTGTAGACCGGGTGCCGGACGCCGTCCGGCGTGATCACCTCGAGCGACCGGGCCAGGCCTGCCGCGTTGCGCTTCTCGAGGTCGCCCTGCGTCACGACGGCCACGACGGAGTCCGGGCCGAGCTGGTCGGCGGCGACGGTCGCCGTGGTCGGCACGGGCAGTCCCGCGCGGTCCGCGGTGGCGATCGCCGGGCCGGGTTCGGTGGCGTCGGCGTTCGCCGGCAGCGTGCTGCCGAGGCCGGCGCCGAGCAGCGCGAGCGCGGCCAGGCCACGGCGGATGGTCGGTGTGGTGTGCATGTGTCCCCCTTTGTCTGACCGGGAGACGTCGCAGCGGGCGGTTTGGTTGTCCCTAGCTGCCGGCCAGTGCGTCGCGGAGCCTCGAGGCGTACGCCGCCGCCTCGCCGTCGGCGTACTTCGTGCGGGGCCAGAAGAACCCGCGCAGGCCGTCGCCCTTGGTGCGCGGCACCACGTGCAGGTGGAGGTGCGGGACCGACTGGCTGACCGTGTTGTTCATCGCCACGAAGGACCCCTGGGCGCCGAGGCCGTCCTTCACCGCGGTCGCGAGCCGCTGGGCGGCCGCCAGGAAGCCGTCGCGGAGCCCGGCGGGCAGGTCCGGCAGGGTTCCAACGTGCTCGCGGGGCACGAGCAGGACGTGCCCCTTGAACACCGGCCGGGTGTCGAGGAACCCGACGAAGTCCTCGCTGTCGAGCACGACCTCGGCCGGGAGCTCGCGGGCGACGATCCGGCAGAAGACGCAGCCACGGGTGGTCTCGGTGTCCATGCAGCCAGCCTCCCACCCGTCCCGCGACCGGTGCTCCTCAGGAGTCGGCCCACGTGACGACGTCGTCGAGCGACGCCCGCGAGGTGCGGAAGCCGTTGACCGGGTGGTCGGTGTCGGCGAACCCGAACGAGATGCCGGCCACGACGAGGCGGTGCTCGGGCAGCCCGAGGTGCTCGCGCAGGAAGCCGGGATAGCCCGCGAGGGCCGCCTGTGGGGCCGCCGCCAGCCCGAGCGCCTGGACGCCCAGCAGGAACGAGCTGGTCCAGAGCCCGCAGTCGACGGCGCCGTAGACGCCGAGGTCGGCCTCGGTGGTGAGGATCGCGACGTGCGGGGCGCCGAAGAGGTCGAAGTTGCGCAGCATCTGCTCCAGGCGGCGATCGGCGTCGTCCTTGCGGATCCCGACCGAGTCGTAGAGCTGGAAGCCACACTCGCGGCGCCGATCGCGGAACACCCCGGCGTAGGCCGCCGGGAACGCGAAGTCGGGCGCCTGCGGCTGCGACATGACGTGCTCGGCGAGCCCCGCGCGCAGCCGGTCGGTCCCCTCCCCGCTGGTGACGACGACCTGCCACGGCTGGGTGTTGCACCACGACGGCGTGCGCTGGGCGAGGGTGAGCAGCCGCTCGATGTCGGCCCGCGGCACCGGGTCGGGGCGGAACTGCCGGCACGTCCAGCGCTCGTCGAGCAGGGCGGCGAGGGTGTCGAAGGGCGCGGCGTCGGTCATGGGCAGAGCCTGCCAGCCGACAGTGGAGCCAACGGCCGCTAGGTCCGGCCGTACGCTCCACTGTCGGGCCAATCCGCCGAAAAGCCCACGAGTCGCCGCTGCCTCGCGCACCATGGACGTCGCCATGTCACGCCCACTCATCGTCCGCGCCCTCGCCGTCCTGCTCCTGCTGACGGCGCCGGCCGTCGCACCCACCACCGGCGCAGCGGCCATCGCCCCGAGCGAGCGGCACGAACGCGCGACGTCGTTGCCGGTCTGGCTCGCGCCGGCCGAACCGCACGCGGAGAACCCCACCAACCCGCTCGCGTACCGCCTGTGGGGCGTGTACCGGGGGCCGCAGGACCAGGTGTGGCGGCCCTACATGCGCGCGAAGGGCGCGACCCGCGCTGCGCTGGCGACGATCGCCGAGCGCCCGCGGACCAAGTGGTACGGCAAGTACCTCCCCGACGCCCGGGTCCGGGCGACGGTCACCGACTACGTCGCGAACTCGCAGGCCGGCAACCCCGAGACCCTCTCCCAGATGGCGGTCTTCCGGATGGTGCCGTGGGAGGGCGAGGCGTGCCGACGTCCGACGACGCCGGCCGAGGCCGCGAGCTACCGCACCTACGTCCAGGAGCTCGCCGCCGGCATCGGCGACGCGCACACGCTCGTGGTCATGCAGCCCGACGGGCCGTTCCTGCTCTGCGCCCCGGACCGCGCGGTGAAGTCGGAGCTGCTGACCTGGGCCACCCAGACCCTGAGCGCGCTGCCGAACACCAGCGTCTACATCGACGCCGGGGCGGCCGACTGGTGCCAGAACGGCACCGCGCAGGAGTCGTGGAGGTGCGCGGAGATCCTGAAGCTGAGCGGCATCCAGCACGCCCGCGGGTTCGCGCTCGACTCCACCCACTACACCGGACCGGTCGAGAACATCGACCGCGGGATGGAGATCATCGCCGAGCTCGTGGCCGACGGTTACGCCGCGCCGCACTTCATCATCGACACCGCGAAGTCCGGCCGGCCCACCATGTGGCGCGACATGATCTCGGCGACGCCGCGGGGCCTGCGCAACAACGCCCGCACCTGCAGCAGACCGACGATGAAGCGTTGCGTCACCCTGGGCATCCCGCCCACGCCGCGCCCCGCCGACCCCCAGTGGGGCCTCCCGGATCCGCAGCGCCAACAGGCGGCGGCGTACGTCGACGGCTTCGTCTGGTTCGGCCGGCCGTGGCTCTACAACCAGGCCGACCCGTTCGTGAAGAAGCGCGCGCTCGCCATGGCGGCCAGCACGCCCTGGACCGACACCGGCCCGCGCTGAGGGCGCGGCAGAAATGGCGAGAGCGACGTGGTCAACGGCGTAGCCGTGACACACGTCGCCCTCGGTCGAGCGTGGAGCTGCGGGGAATCGAACCCCGGTCCTCGAGCGCCGAACCAGGTCTTCTCCGGGTGCAGTCTGTGCTGTCGCTTTTCTCGGCCCCGGCGCTCGCACAGACACGTCGCCGACGGGCTCAGTCAGGATTGAGTCCCGGTCACCCCTCCTGACAGAGAGTGACCAGCAAGTCTCCTAGATGAGGCCTGGGTCCGGGACGGAGACGGATGCCCGGTCAGACCCTTCGATCACTGCTCAGGCAGCGAGAGCGAAGTCGTTGCGCTTGGAGTTGGCAACTATGTGTTTCCAGCGATCGTTTACGAGATGACGCTGGCTTCTCGACCCGCTTCCCCTGGAACTAACGTCCCAAGTCGAAACCGATCAGCCCCTCTGAACTTGTCAATGACCACAGTCTACGTGGTCCAACCGACCCGCGCCCACCGGTATTCCTGCGGGTCAGTGGCACACGCCGTGGCACCGGGCGGAGAGCCGCGTGGTGATCCGTGCGCCGCCGGGCGCGTCGAAGTGCTGGGAGTCCATCGTGCCGTAGGTCCACCGGAAGCCGTGCCGGCGCAGGACCTGCACCACGGCGTGCCCACGGCCCCGCCAGGCGACCCGCGGGTGGGACCGGCCGGCCCACCACGCGTTGGGCAGCCACCGGCCGCCCACGCGGTAGGGGTTCTCCCAGGGATTGAGGTCGAGCGCACGGCCCCAGGCGTGCGGTGACCGGACGCCGGGGCGCCCGACGACGTGGCGGCAGTTGAAGGCCGAGGTGTTGCCGGCGGCCATGGACCGCACGTCGTCCGCGCCGTGCAGGCGAGGCGACCAGCCGAACCGGTCGACGCGGTACATCGACCGGACCGGGATCCGCCGGTCGTGGAGCTCGGTGAAGAGCGAGGCGAAAGCCGGAGCGGCCGACGCGGCCACGACGAGCTCGCCGCGGTGGCGGTAGCCGTCGTACCCGACGTAGTTGGTGCGCAGCAGCCGGAGGCCCTCGCGCCCGACCGGGCAGCCCGGGCGCCACGAGCGGCCCACCATGGACCGCCAGACCCCGTCGGGGACGGGACCGACGCGCGCGTGCGCGCCCGCCTCCACCGCCCGCGGCTGCGCCGGGAGCCGCACCCGGGGCCGCGGCGCGCCCCGCACCGACACCGGCGACACGGGCGGCACGTTGTCGACCCGCGCGCGAGTGCTCGTGTCGCCGTCGACCCAGTCCAGGGCAGGCGCGTCGGCACGGTAGGCCGTGTCGGTGCGGGGCGTCGCGGTCACGGTGGCGGCACCGGCGGCGTCCGTGACGACCTCGGCCAGGGTGCGCCAGCCCCGGCGGGTGCGCTCCTGCACCCGCACCGGACCGGACACAGGAGCGCCGGCTGCCGTGGCCCACCGGACCGAGAGGGTGATCGCCTGCTCGTCGCGCACCTTCCGCGGCGCGTCGAGGACCACCCTGCTCCTCCAGCGCACGAGCGGTACGGCCACCTCGGGACTGGTGGCGGGCGGCTGCGTCCCGTCGCCGGCGTACGACGCCCGCACCACGTTGTCGTCCGCGACGGTCGACATCGGCAGGGCCGCCGCGCCGGCCCCCGCGGCGTCGGTCACGACCGTGGCCAGCGGCTGCCAAGTCCCGGCCACCCGCCGCTCGAGGGTGACGGTCGCGCCGGCCAGTGGCGCGCCCGCCGGGTCGGTGAGCGACAGGGCGAGGGGCGCCGCCTCCCCCGCCCGCGCGGGCGAGCCGGAGAGCGCCAGGACGGCCGACGCGGCACGGTCGAGCCGCAGCGCCAGCCCGTGGGCCGGCGCGGCCAGCAGGGCAGCCAGCAGGGTCAGTCCGCTGGCGAGGACGGCGAGCGGGGGGCTGGCGCGCATGGGTCTCCCGATGGTCCGAGGTGCGCCCATCGTGGCAGCACGCGCCGGTGGGTGACGCTCAACCCGCCGGAGGTCGGGTGTGCCTGGTTCACACCTCGGCGGAGGACGCCCCGCCGGCCGGCTCGTCCGCCTCGACCGGGGTGCGGTGAAGGCGGACGCGGGTGATCCGGTGGCCGTCGACGTCAGCCACCTCCAGCACGTGGTCGCCCACGGGGACCCGGTCGCCGGTCCCGGCCATCCGCGCGAGGCGGTGGAGGACGTAGCCGGCGACGGTCTCGTAGGGGCCGTCCTCGAGCGCGACGCCGGTCCGCTCGCCGAACTCCTCGATGGTGAGGCCGGCGTCGACGGTCGCGGGGTCGGCGGAGGCGTCGACATCGGCGTCGGTGTCGTACTCGTCCTGGATCTCGCCGACGAGCTCCTCCATCAGGTCCTCGAGGGTGACGATGCCGTCCGTGCCGCCGTACTCGTCGACCACGAGGGCGATGTGGGCCCCGAGCCGGCGGAGCTGGTCGATGGACGGCAGCACCCGGTTGGTGCGCGGCAGCACCGGAAGCTCACGGGCGATGTCGGCGACGGTCAGGTTGCGCTCGTCGGCGTGGCCGAGGATGTCGCGCAGGTGGAGGTAGCCGAGCACCTCGTCGAACGACTGCCCGGTGACGGGATAGCGGGTGTAGGGCTGGGCGGCGATCACCGCGACGGCGCTCGCCAGCGGCAGGTCGCCGCGCAGGAACACCACGTCACCACGGGGCTTCATCACCTCGCTGAGCGAGCGGTCACCGGCCTCGAAGACGTCGTCGACGATCTTGCGCTCGTCCTCGGGGATGTCCTCGTGGCCCGAGATCATCATCCGCAGCTCCTCCTCGTCGACCTCGTCCCCGGCGGCGTCGGGGTTGCCGCCGAGCAGCCGGACGAGCGCGTTGGTCGACACCGAGAGCAGCCAGATCACCGGAGTCATCACCCGCGCGAAGCGACCCAGCGGGGGCGCGAACAGCCGCGACACCTGCACTGAGCGCTGGAGCGCGAGCCGCTTGGGCACGAGCTCACCGAGGACCAGCGAGAGGTACGACACCGCCAGGGTCGTGACGACCAGAGACACCGTGTCCGGCGCCGGCACCCCGAGGCTCTCGAAGGCCGGCGCGAAGGACGGCGCGAGGGTCGAGGCGCCGAACGCGGCGGAGAAGAAGCCGGCGACGGTGACGCCGATCTGCACCGCTGAGAGGAAGCGGTTGGGGTCGCGGGCCAAGGACGCGACGGCGTGGCCGCGGCCGCCCTCGGCCTCCAGCTTGTCGACCTGCGCCGAGCGGAGCGACACCAGGGCGAGCTCGGTCGCGGCGAACACGCCGCCCATCAGCACGAAGGCGAGGACGAGCAGGACGTCGATCCAGGTACCGGGCTCCACGCCCCTCACCGTAGCGAGGGACAGGAACCCGGCACGGGCTCAGCGGCCGAGGATCGCCGCACCGACGGCGGCCACCGGATAGCCCGGCGGCACCACGGTCAGCCGGTCGGCCAGCCCCAGCGACGCCAGGAACGGCGACCCCTCCCCCAGCACCTTCAGCCGCTCGACCACCGCGAGCCGCAGGGGCTCACCGACCTCGGCGACGCCGCCGCCCAGCACGATGCGCTGGGGGTCGATGGTGAGGCCCAGCACCCGGATCGCGCTCGCCACGCCCCAGCAGAAGCGGTCGCGCACGGCGAGTGCCGCGGGATCGCCGGACTCCGCGGCCGCGAAGAGCGCCGCGGCCGGCCACTGCTCGGTCGTCGGCCACGCCTGCGACAGCGCGGCGCCGGACGCGATCGTCTCGAGGCAGCCGCGCTGGCCGCAGCCGCACCGGGCGCCCTCGGGGTCGACGGGGATGTGCCCGATCTCCCCCGCCGCGCTGTGCTCGCCGCGGCGCAGGCTGCCCTGCATCACCAGCCCGGCCGCCAGCCCGGTGCCGACGCTGAGGTAGACCACGTCGTCGACCCCGGCCAGGGCGCGCGCGGCGAGCGCGGCCGCGTTGACGTCGTTCTCGATGACGACCGGGACGCCGAGCCGGTCCGCCAGCAGGTCGCGCAGGGGCAGGTCGTCACCGTTGAGGTCGAGGTTGACCGCGTGGCGCAGGATGCCGCGCCCGCCGTCCACGAGCCCCGGCACGCCGACGCCGACCCGTGCGTCGAGCGGCAGGCCGGTCGAGCGGCGCAGCGCGTCGAAGACCCGGGCGGCGGTGGCGGTGACGCCGTCGGCACCGGGCACGGTCGACTCCCGCACCTCGGCCAGGATCGTGCCGTCCGGCTCGAGGACCACCCCGTGGGTCTTGGTCCCGCCGATGTCGAGACCGACCGATCGAGTCCCTGCCAGTGCGGCACTCACCGCGTCCACCCTGCCTCTCGCAACACCTCGACCACCGCGGCGACGCCCGGTGCGGACGACCCACGCGTACAGATTCTGGCAAGCCCGCCGTCGTACGGCCCCGGCCAGCCCCACTCGACGACCACGACCGTGCGGCCGTCGCCCGACAGCCGGTCCAGCAGCGCCAGCACCTCCGGGCGGCGGTGCGCGTCGCGGACCTGCACGACGAGGGGTACGCCGTCGGGGATCCCGTCCGGCGCGTCCGGGTCGACCGTGACGTCGGGGCCCAGACCCCACGCGACGTCGCCGACCGCGATGTTGGCCGTGGTCGCGACGCTGACGACCGCGGCGCCTGTGACGTCGGGCAGCGCGCCCTCGACCAGGAGCGCCCCGTGGGCGGCCTCGGTCTGGCGCAGCCGGTCGGGAGGCTCGCGGTCGCCCCCGACGGGAGCCTCCAGGGCGGCCACGCGGGCGGCGGCCTCGGCCAGGCGAGCCCGGTCGAGCCGGCCGTCCGCTACCGCGGCCAGCACCGCGTCGCAGATCTCCTCGACCAGCGCTGCCGGCTTGTCCGGCCCGATGCAGAGCAGGTCGCAGCCAGCCACCAGCGCGAGCACGGCTGCCTCCGGGATGCCGTGGCGCCCCGAGGCGCCCGCCATGTCGAGCGCGTCGCTGACGACCACGCCGTCGAAGGCGAGCACGTCGCGCAGCATGCCCAGCACGACCGGGCTCAACGTGGCCGGGCGGTCGGGGTCGAGCGCCGGCACCACGATGTGCGAGGTCATCACGGCGCGGGTCCCGGCCTCGACGGCCGCGTCGAAGGGGACGAGCTCGCGGGCGGCGAGGGTGTCGGCGTCGACGGCGATCCGCGGCAGGTCGAGGTGGCTGTCGGTGGCGGTGTCGCCGTGCCCGGGGAAGTGCTTGGCGCACGCGCCGACGCCGGTGGACTGCAGGCCGCGCGTCCACGCCGCGACGTGCTCGGCGACCCGCTCCGGGTCGGTGCCGAAGCTGCGGGTGCCGATGACCGGGTTGTCGGGGTCGCTGTTGACGTCCGCGTCGGGGGCGAGGTCGAGGGTGACGCCGACCGCGGCCAGCTCCTGCCCGACCCAGCGCCCGACCGCCTCCGTCAGGTCGAGGTCGTCGATCGCGCCGAGGGCAGCGGCGCCGAGCACCGGACTGGGTGCGCGGGTGTGCAGCCGGCTGACGTCGCCGCCCTCCTCGTCGACGGCGATCACCGCGCGGGGGTTGGCCGCCCGGATCGCGGCGCTCAGCGCAGCCGTCGCGTCGGCACCGTCGGCGGTGTTGCTGCCGAAGTAGCAGATCCCGCCTAGCCCCTCCTCGAGCAGCGCGCGGTAGTCGTCGGGCAGCGTCGTACCGGTGAAGCCGGGCAGCAGCACCTGCAGCGCGAGCCCTCTCACGTCAGTGGCTCGATCCTCTGCCGCACCGGGGTCCCCGCGGCGTTGTTCGGGGGAGCGCAGCGGAGGAGAAGAACGTCGTGGGGTGGTCTTCATCCCTTCACCGCGCCTGCCGTGAGGCCGCTGACCATCCGACCCTGCACGACGAGGAAGAAGATGATCACCGGCACCGCGATGAGCGTCGAGCCCGCCATGATCCCGCCCCAGTCGGTGCCGCTGTTGACGTCGGTGAACGTCGAGAGCCAGAGCGGGAGGGTGCGCCGGTCCTCGCGGGTCATCACCACGAGGGCGAGGGTGAACTCGTTCCAGGCCTGGATGAAGCCGAAGACGCCCGTCGCGACCAGTCCCGGCGCGAGCAGCGGGAAGGTGACCCGTAGGAAGGCCTGCATGCGGGGGCAACCGTCCATCATCGCGGCCTCCTCGAGCTCGTAGGGGACGCCGGCGACGAAGCCGCGCAGGGTCCAGATGGTGAAGGGGAGCACGCCGGCGACGTAGACGATCGTCAGGCCGACGACGGTGTTGAGCAGCTCCATCGTCTCGAGCATCTTGTACTGGGAGATGAAGAGCCCCTCGACCGGGATCATCTGGATCACCAGCAGCGTCACGATGAACGACATCCGCCCGCGGAACCGGAAGCGGGACACCGCGACCGCGGCCACGAACGCGAAGGACAGCGCGACCACGATCGTCAGGCCGGTGACCATCAGGCTCACCTTGAGCGCGTCGACGAACTGGTCGGTCTCGAAGACGGTGCGGAAGTTGTCCAGGTCACCGCCGAACGGCACCCACGTCGGGACCGGGTTGCGGATCTCGTTGCGGTCGAGGAAGGAGCTGTTGACCATCCAGTAGACCGGGAAGGCCGCGACCACGAAGGTGAGCACGCCGAGGCCGTCGGCCAGCCAGCGGGTCGAACGGGGCGTCGAGCGGGACATCAGGCGTCGGTCCTCTCCTGGCGGATCATCGCCCAGACGTAGGGGAAGGTCAGCAGCACGGTGAGGCCGAGCATGAAGATCGCGACGGCCGCCGAGGTGCCGAAGTCGCCGCCGCCGATGCCCAGCCGGTAGATGTAGGTGCCGAGCAGGTTCGTGTCGGTGGCGCTGCCGCCGGCCTTCTGCAGGATGTAGATCTGGGCGAAGACCCGCAGGTCCCAGATCACCTGCAGCAGCCCGACCACCATCAGGACCGGGCGGATGCTCGGCAGCACGACGTGGCGCAGGCGCTGGGCCCGGCCGGCCCCGTCGATCTCCGCGGCCTCGACCAGCTCGCCGGACACCTGCGTCAGGGCGGCGTACACGGTGAAGGCGACGAACGGGACGCTCATCCACACCACGACCACGGTGGCGACGAAGTAGAACGACAGCGGCCGCAGCAGCCACCCGTGGCCCTGGAAGTCGCCCCCGAGGGCGGTGAGCAGGTAGTTGATGACGCCGTACTGCGTGTCGAAGAGCCACTGCCACACGGTCAGCGAGGCCACCACGGGCATCGCCCACGCGAGCAGCAGCCCGGTCTGCGCGAGCAGCCGCACCGGTCGCGACATCGACTGCATCACCAGCGCGAGGCCGACGCCGACGAGCATCGTGACGGCCGCGTTGACCAGGCAGAACACGACCGTGCGGAGGGTCACCCGCCAGAGGTAGGCGTCGGTGAACAGCTCACGGTAGTTGGCCAGCCCGACCCACTCCGGCGGACGCCCGAACTGCTGCGCCAGGCCGAACTCCTGGAAGGACAGCAGCACCTGCCGCACGAGCGGGTAGCCGAGCGCCAGGCAGAGGGCGAGGACGGCGGGGGTGATCAGGAGGTACGGCAGGGGGGCAGCGCGACGGGAGCGCACGGGAGGACGGACGGCGTCCTCGCGCTCGGTCATCGCGGCCTCCTCACGTGCGGCGGTGCGCGTGCTCATCATGCTGGCTCGTCATCCGTTCCCGGGCAGGCTGCGGCGGGGGCAGCGGCTCGCGCCGCCCCCGCCGTGCCGTCTGCGGGGTCAGCCGTTCAGCTGACCGCTCATCTGCTCGTCGGCCTTGCCGGCGAGCTCGGCCACGTCGCCACCCTGGGCGATCGCGCTGAACAGGTCCTCGAGGACCCGCGAGCCCTCGACGTTGGCCCAGCCCGGCGCGGCCGGGGTGAGCTTGGCGTTGGACGCGGCCTCGATGGTCGCGGCGGCGTACTCGTCGTCGCCGAGCAGCGAGGCGAGCGACTCCTTGGCCGGCGTCAGGCCGTTCTCGGCCATGATCGTCTGGTAGTCGTCGCTCAGCATGAGCGCGACCGCCTCACGGGCGAGGTCCTGGTTCGGCGACTTCGCGGCGACCGCGATGTCGGAGCCGCCGAGCAGCACCGGGGCCGGCGAGCCGTCGCTGCCGGGCAGCGCGAAGACGCCCATCTGCTTGGCGAAGGTGTCCGGGCAGCCGGTCTCCGGGTCCTCGATGAGGCCCTTGACCCAGCCGGGCGTCGACATCATGCCGACCTCGCCGGCGCACCACGGCGTCCACGGGTCGGCCTCGTTGCCGTCCTTGGGCGCACCGGAGGCCTCCATGAAGAGCTTCTGCGCGGTCTCCAGGCCGGCGACCGACTCCGGCGAGCTGAGCGCCGGGGTCCACTCGCCGCCGTCCTCGGTGGCCAGGTCGCCCCCGGCGTCCCAGATGAACGCGGCGCCGTTGCGCCAGTCCTGCCCCGGGAACCAGAAGCCGGAGAAGCTGGCCGGCTTGGGGTTGTCCTTCTTCAGCGTGATCGCCGCGTCGACGAACTCCTCGAGCGTCGTCGGCACCTCGAGGCCGGACTTCTTGAGGAGGTCCTTGCGGTAGAAGATGTACTTCGAGCCGGCGTAGTAGGGCACGGCGTAGGTCTTGCCGTCGACGGTCGCGCCCTCGACGAAGCCCGGCAGCAGGTCGTCGCCGCCGAGGTCGTCGAGCTCGTCGGTCAGGTCGGCGAACGCGCCGGCCGAGGTGAAGGTCGGCGCCTGGGTGTTGCCGATCTCCACGACGTCGGGCGTCTCGGACTCGCTGGAGAGGGACGTGGTGAGCTTCTCCACGAGGCCGTCCCACTCCTGCTGCTCGATGGTCAGCGTGGAGCCGGGGTTCTGGTCCTCGAAGGTCTTCTTCAGCCAGTCACGGGCCTCCTGGGGAGTGTCCGTGCCGTTGAGCCAGACGCGGATGTCGGCGGACTCGGCGCCGCCGTCGTCGCTCGACGAGCTGTCGTCGTCGCTTCCGCACGCGGCGAGCGTCGTCAGCGCGAGAGCTGCGACCGCCACCCCGGTCAGTGACTTCTTGATGCGCACCACAGTGTTCCTCTCATCGGTGTACCTCGTG
Organism: Microbacterium sp. ARD31; assembly: GCF_031844425.1. NCBI lineage: Bacteria > Bacillati > Actinomycetota > Actinomycetes > Micrococcales > Microbacteriaceae > Microbacterium > Microbacterium sp. ARD31. Next base: position 12,389 of record NZ_JAUZVE010000019.1, on the reverse strand, counting down.
CGGGTACCTGTTGGGGTAGCGGGGCTCACGAGACGCCCAGCTCGCCGGCGAGGACGAGGACGGCCGCACCAACGACCACGACGTCATCACCGAGCTTGGAGGTGCGGACGGTGAGGCCGGCCGAGCTGACCGGCATCGTCCGTTCGCGGATGGTCCGGTCCGCTGCGTCGAGCAGCGGACCGCCGAGAAGCTCAGCGGGGCCGCTGAGCACGATCTCGTGGAGGTTCAGCGCGGCGACGATGGGCGCCAGCACCTCCCCCAGCCGGGTGCCGACCTCGGCCAGGGCGGCCGGCCCGTCGACCCCCTCCTCGGCCGTACGACGCCGAAGCCGCGGCGCCGACAGCACGGTCTCCAGGCAGCCGGTGCGCGAGCACGCGCACCGCTCGCCGTCGGGGTCGACCACGACGTGTCCGATCTCGCCGGAGGCACCGAGGTGGCCGTGCAGCAGCGAGCCGCCCAGCACCAGCCCGGCGCCGACACCCGTGCCGACCCGGATCACCATCAGGCCGCCGTCGCCGGACTCGCCGAAGGTGTGCTCGCCGAGCACCGCGGTGTTGGCGTCGTTGGCGACGAAGACGGGCACGTCGAAGACCTCGCCGAGCCGGGCCGCGAGCGGGGTGTCGCTCCACGCGAGGTTGGGCGCGTCGATGACGGTCCCAGCAGTGTCCACCACGCCGGGGCTGCCGACGCCGATGCCGAGCACCGGACGCTCGGTCATCTCCATCAGCTCCGCCGCCAGCTGCTGGACCAGCTCGACCGCCTGCTCCCCCTCGGCGCCGTCCACGTGCACCTCGTGGCGCGAGAGCACGGTGCCGGCGAGGTTGACCACCGCACCGGACATCGAGTCGGTCTCGGACAGGTCGAGGGCGATGATGTGGTGGGAGTCGGCCGCCAGGCCGACGAGCGTCGGGGGCTTGCCCACCCGGCTCTCCGCCGGCGCGCCCAGCTCGGTGACGAACCCCTCGGCGAGCATCTCGCCGACGAGGTCGGAGACCGTCACGCGGGTCAGGCCGCTCGCGCGGGCGAGGTCCGCGCGGCTGGCCGGGCCCTCCCGGAAGAGCTGCTGCAGCAGCAGGGAGCGGTGGTGCCGTCGGGCGTCCTCCTGGAGGAGCTTGCCCTGCGGCCGGAGCGGGCGTCCGACGGGTGTGTTCGGGGTCACATTAGTTAGTTCACCGCACTTACTTATCCCCCGTCAAGGGTCCCCGCCGAGATTCCCGGGGTGGATCAGTCCAGCAGTGCGGCGGTGTTGTGCCAGCAGACCGCCCGCAGCCACTTCTCCCCCAGGCCGAGCCGCGCGAGCGACTCGAGCTGGACGGCGTACGGGTAGGGGATGTTCGGGAAGTCGCTGCCCAGGTGCACCCGGCCCGCCAGGCCGAGGTCGCGCAGCCGGGGCAGCAGGTCAGTCGGATAGGCGCCGCCCATCTCCTCGAAGAAGGGCGTGAACGCCATGGTGGTGTCGAGCGCGACGCGCTCGTGGCACTCCGCGAGCGAGAGGAACTCGGCGTACTCCGGCGCGCCGGCGTGGGCGATCACCAGGCGCAGCCGCGGGTGTCGTGCGAGCAGCTCGGCGACCGGGCCGGGGCCGGTGTGCTCGGTAGGCACCGGCCCGCTGCCGGCGTGCAGCACCACCGGCGTGCCGGTCTCCGCCACGATGCCCCACGCCTCGTCCAGCAGGGGGTCGGTGACGGTGAACGCGCCGACCTGAACGTGGACCTTCCACACCTGGACGGTCTCCGAGCGGGAGCGGACGTACGCCGCCACGTCGGGCTCGGGGAAGAGCGTGCCGCACACCGCCGCCTCCGGCACCCGCGCCGCGAACCCGGCGGCCCAGTCGTTGAGGAACTCGGCCATGCCGGGCCTGTGGGCGTAGGGAAGGGCCGTGAACCGCCGGACGCCGTAGGAGCGCAGGGTCTCGACCAGCGCGTCGTCCTCGTCGCGGTAGTGCAGTGGCCACGGCCGACCGATCAGTGGCCCAGCGGAGTCGAACTGGGCGCGCACCTTGGCCATCACCCGTGGCGGGAGGAAGTGGGTGTGCAGGTCCTGCAGGCCGGGCAGGCCCAGGTCCGCCGCGAACGCGCGGGGATCCATGCGGGCGCTCAGTCCCGGTGGCCCTTGAGCCGGCGCTGGACCGCCTCGACCTTCTCCCGGTTGGCCTGCCGCTCGGCGAGGGTGTGGCGCTTGTCGTAGGCCTTCTTGCCCTTGGCGAGCGCGATCTCGACCTTGGCGCGGCCGTCCTTGAAGTACAGCGACAGCGGCACGATCGTGTAGCCCTTGTCGGTGATCTTGCGCTCGATCTTGTCGATCTCGGAGCGGTTGAGCAGCAGCTTGCGACGGCGCCGGGCCGAGTGGTTGGTCCACGTGCCCTGGCTGTACTCGGGGATGTGCACGCCGAGGAGCCAGGCCTCGCCGTTGTCGATCTCGGCGAAGCCGTCGACGAGGGACGCGCGCCCCTGGCGCAGGGACTTCACCTCGGTCCCCATCAGGACGAGGCCGGCCTCCCACGTGTCCTCGATGTGGTAGTCGTGGCGGGCCTTCTTGTTCTGCGCGACCATCTTCTGGCCCTGCTCCTTCGCCATGGAGCCATCCTCCCAGAGCGTTCCAGCTGCGTGCACGGCGGTTTCACGGCGGGTTTCTCCGCCCGACCAGATCTGGACTCGAGCGGACATGTGGCCGCTCAACACCCGGCATGCCGGGCGTCAGGCGACCATTGCGGTCGACCAGTGTCGTACGGCGCCCACGTCGGCCGTCGGGCGACCACGGGTCCGCTCGAGCGACCACTTGTCCGCTCGAGTCGAGCGGTGGACGGCCGAGACCGATCAGAAGTAGCTCATCGGGTCGACGGCCCGGCCGTTGGCCATCACCGTGAAGTGCAGGTGGCAGCCGGTGGACCAGCCGGTGGAGCCCTCGTAGCCGATGACCTGGCCCTCGGAGACCTGCGCGCCGACGCCGACGCTGTAGCTGCTGGCGTGGTTGTAGATGGTGGCGACGCCACGACCGGCGATGACGCCGTGGTCGATGACGAGCCGGTGGCCGTAGACGTCGCTCCAGTACGACGCGACGACCTTGCCGGGCGCGGCGGCCTTGAGCGGGGTGCCGCAGCCGCCGCCGAAGTCGACGCCGTCGTGCAGGCCCCAGTAGTGGTAGATCGGGTGCTCGCGGTAGCCGAACGGCGAGGTGACGTAGCCGTCGACCGGGTGGGCGAGCAGGCCGTTGGACGGGCCGCCGGCCTGGGAGCGGGCCTGCGCACGCTGGCGGCGGAGCGCGGCGAGGGCGCGCTTGCGCAGCATTTCCTCGATCTTCTTCTGCTGCGCGGCCAGCTTGCGCAGCTTCGCGACGTCCTGGGCGCGGGCCCGACGCGCGTCGCCGCGGGCGTCGCGGCGCTCGACCACCAGCGAGACGACCGAGTCCTTGGCCGCCTGCTGCTCGGCCTCGAGCGCACGCATCAGCTCGAGGTGCTCGGCGGCGGCGCGGCGCTTGGCGGCCACGTCGTCCCGCGCGTCGGAGACCTGCTGCTCCTGGACCTCGAGGAGGACCTCGGCGGCCTTGAGCTCGTCGTACGCCCGGGCCTCCTGGCCCACGACCACGTCGCGCACGCCGTCGCGGCGGGTGAGCTCCTCGGTCGACTCGGCGTCGAGCAGCGAGGAGAAGGCGATCAGCTCGGGGTCACCCTCGGAGTACATGTCCGCGACGGTCGTGGCCACCCGCTGGCGCTGCTGCTCGCGGTCGACCTGCCCCTGGGCCAGGGCAGCCTCGGCGGCCGCGAGGTCGGCCTCCGCCTGCGCCAGCTCGGCCTGCATCCGGGCGTCCTGCTCGCGGGCCACCTCGACCTTGCCCCGCGCGGTGGCCAGCCGGGTCTTGGCGACGCCCAGCTGCTGGTGCGCCGCCTCGAGGCGGGCGCTGGCCTTGCGCAGCTGGGCGCTCGACTCGTCGAGGTCCTCGTGGGCGCCCTTGAGCTGGCGCTCGACCTTGTGCTTCTTGTCCTTGAGGTCGTCGGCCTGTGCTGAGGGGACCGTGGAGACGCCCAGGGCCATGACCGCGACGAGTGCGGCCATGCGGCGATGAGCGGTACGGGGGAAGGTACGCACCGGGGGAAGCCTTTGCGTTGGGGAAGCGGGGAAGGTCGCCGTCCCGGGCCGAGGCCGGGAAGACGCCTAGACGCTAACCTCCGCGGATCAGACTTTGAGGTATTTCCGCGTCAACACGAGTGTCGGGAGCAACGTCAGCAGCGGACCGAGGATCGCGACGGCTCCAGCGGCCAGCCAGAACTCGTCCCAGCCGATCCACGGCACGAACTTCAGGCGGTTCTGCGAGAGCTCGTCGATGCCGAAGTACATGAAGCCCCACAGCGCCCCGCCCGCGAGGACGACACCGACGAGGGCGGTGACGAGCGCCTCGAGGAGGAACGGCAGCGCGATGTAGAGCGTGGAGGCGCCGACCAGCCGCATGATGCCGATCTCCTTGCGGCGCGCGAACGCCGCGAGGCGGATGGTGTTGGCCACCAGCAGCAGGGCGGCGAAGACCAGGAAGGCGGCCGTGCCGAGCGCGACCCACTGCAGCATGTTGATCGACTCGAGGATCGGCGCGACCTGCTCGCGCATGTCGCGGACCTTGGAGACGCCGTCGAGCCCCTGCACCGCGCTGGTGATGCCTTCGTACTGCTCCGGGTCCTGGAGGGTGATCCAGATCGTCTGGGGCATGTCCTCGGCGGTGATCGCGGGGTTGTCGCCGGAGAACAGCTCGTCGCCGTAGAGCTCGCGCGCCTTGTCGAGCGCCTGCTCGCTGGACTCGAAGTGGAAGTCGTCGACCTCCGGGTTGTCCTGCACCACCTGCGAGATCTCGGTCTTCTGCGCGTCGGTGACCGCGTTGGGGCACACCGCGGCGCTGTCGTTGGCGCGGCAGAGGTAGACGGTGATCTGGAGCTGGTTGCCCCAGTGGTCGGCGGCCTTCGCGGCCTGCTGGTTGAACAGGACGCCGATTCCGACGAGGGTCAGCGAGACGAACAGGGTCAGCACCACCGCGAGGTGCATGGAGAGGTTGCGGCGCAGGCCCTGGCCGAGCTCGGAGTAGACGTAGCGAAGCTGCATGGAGTGGGGGCTCTCGATCGGGTTCTGGGGAAGGTCAGTTCTGGTGGCCGTAGACGCCCTGCGCCTGGTCGCGCACCACGTGGCCGTTCTCGAGCTCGATGACGCGCTTGCGCATCTGGTCGACGATGCCCGCGTCGTGCGTGGCCATCACGACCGTCGTACCGGTTCGGTTGATGCGGTCGAGCAGCTTCATGATGCCGACCGACGTCGTCGGGTCGAGGTTTCCGGTGGGCTCGTCAGCGATGAGGATCATCGGCCGGTTGACGAAGGCGCGGGCCACCGCGACGCGCTGCTGCTCGCCGCCGGAGAGCTCGTCGGGCATGCGGTCGCCCTTGCCGCTGAGGCCCACCAGCTCCAGCGTCTCCGGGACGACGTCCTTGATCTCCTTGCGGGACTTGCCGATCACCTGCAGCGCGAAGGCGACGTTCTCGGTGACGGTCTTGTTGGGCAGCAGGCGGAAGTCCTGGAAGACGGTGCCGATGTCGCGGCGCAGCCGCGGCACCTTCCAGCTGGCGAGCCGGTTGATCTCCTTGCCGGCGACGTAGACGCGGCCGGTGGTCGGCCGGTACTCGCGCAGCACGAGGCGGAGGAAGGTCGACTTGCCGGAGCCCGAGGATCCGACGAGGAAGACGAACTCCCCCTTCTCGACGTCGACGGAGATGTTGTCGAGCGCGGGATGGGGGTGGCCGGGATAGGTCTTGGTGACCTTCTCGAAGCGAATCACGGCGTCGAGGCTACGTGAGGGGTGTGCGCATCCCCGAAACCCGCCCCGCGGTGCAACCACCACGGCCCGACGAGCGTGTTGGGTGGGTGACGGGGTCCGGCAGGGACGCCCTGACAGCCGGACCGACAGGGGGTAGTGCATGCGCGGGAGCGCCGAGGCGGACTTCGCCGAGTTCTACGAGGCCACGTGGTCGCGCACGCTGGCGGTGACGTACGCCCTCACCGGGGACCGCGGCGTCGCCGAGGAGCTCGCCCAGGAGGCCTACGTGAAGGCGTGGACGCACTGGGGCCGGGTGTCGGGCTACGACCAGCCGGCCGCCTGGGTGCGCCAGGTCGCCACCCGGCTGTCGGTGAGTCGCTGGCGGCGGGGCCGGGTCGCCGCCGCCTGGCTGGCCCGCCACCGCACCGAGCCGGTCACCGCCGCACCCGACGAGACGAGCACCGCCCTCGTGCAGGCGCTGCTCCTCATCCCCGAGGCCCAGCGGCGCGCGATCGTCCTCCACCACCTCGCCGACCTCCCGGTCGACGAGGTCGCCCGTATCGAGCACTCCCCCGTCGGCACCATCAAGGCCCGGCTCTCCCGCGGTCGCACCGCCCTCGCAGCCCTCCTCGCCGACGAGACGAACGGAGCCCACACCCATGCCTGACCATGACGTCCTCGAGCGCGCCTTCACCACCTTCACCCGCGACCTCGCCCATGCCCCCTCCCCCGGCGCCGCCGCGGCGGTCGCGACCGCCCGCCGGCGACGCCGTACGCGGGTGGGTGCCGCCGCGCTCGCCGCCGCGCTCCTCGTGGGTGGCGGGCTGGCCGTGCCGCGCCTGCTGCCGTCGGGCGGCGGGGTCGCCGGCGGTGCCGACGGCGCGCCGCTCGACGCCGCAGCGCTCGACGCGGCCACCGAGGGCTGGCTCACGGGCTGGGAGGCGTGGGAGCGGTTCTCCCCCAAGGGCGGCGGCGGGTTCGGCCTGCCCACCTGCTTCTCGACCGAGGACGGACGCACGAAGGCGCCCGACACGGGAGGCGGGCTCTCTCGCTTCCTGGGTGACGACTTCGCCATCGGTCAAGCCCTCTTCACTGACTACCCGGACGCCGCGACAGCCGCGGACGAGCAGCAGGCGGCCTACGGCGCCTGCACGGGAGCCACCACGATCGAGGTCGACGGCACCGAGGTGCGTCACGTCGCCGTACCCCCGACCGACGCGGACACGGCGATGACCGACGTGTGGACGACGCAGATCGGTGCGCGACGCCTGACCCTCCAGGTCGGGGGCCGCGCCGGCGTCGCCCCCTCGGACGTCGTCGAGCGCGTCGCCGAGGCGGTCGTGGCCGGGCTGCGCTCGGGCGAGGTCCAGGAGACCTTCGAGGACGATCCCGACGCCCCGGCCGCCGTGCAGGTGCCGCAGCTGCCGGAGGTGATGGACAGCGACCTGACCGACGCGCTGGCCGGGTGGCGTGCAGCCGAGGGGGGCAGGGGGTCCGGCGTGCCGAACACCCCCTGCCTGTCCCTGGAGGTCACCGAGGGCGCCCGCAGCAGCTCGGCGTCGGGGAGCCCCCGTGGCATCACCTGGGCCTTGGGCGGATTCCTGGACGAGACGACCGGCCGGCGCAACGTCGACCGCATGGTCGAGGAGCTCCGCTCGTGCAGCGGCGGGCCGGAGATGGCGATCCGGACGCTCCCGAACGGCGTCACGCTGGCGACCTACGAGTACGGCGGCGGGCACGGCGCGCTGTGGCTCGGAGCCGTCGGCGACCGCGCCGGCGTGGTCGCGGTCGACGGCGCGTCGGCATCGATGCCCGCCGGCGTCGACGCCGCGGTGGCCGAGGTCCTCGACGGGTGGCTGCGACTGCCCTGGAGGTGAGCCCTTCGGGTGGGCCGGGAGGTTTCGGACCCGGCCGCGGGTGGGAGGATCCCGGCCATGACCTCGACCAGCACCGGCGGATCCGCCGCGGGACTGCAGGTGGACCCTGCGGCGCTGGACTCCGCGGCCGGGATCCTCGACAGCACCGGCACGGCCCTCGCCGACGGCGCACCCTCCCTCCGCACGCGTCCTGACGCGGGGGTGTCCACCGACGAGGTGGGCACCGCGCTGGCCGCACTCGCCGAGGCGGTCGCGGCCGTCGCCGGCGAGGTGAGCGCCACGGCCGAGTCGCTGCGCACCACCGCGGCCGACGTGCGGGCCACCGACCAGGCAGTCGCGACGTCGACCCAGCAGCGCGGAGCGGGGTTGGTCCCGTGAGCGACCTCCTCGACCTCGTCGTCCACGGCGACCCGGCCGCCTGCCGCACCGCCGCCTCGGACATCGGCACCGCCCGCACGACCGTGACCCGCGCCGCCAGCGACGTACGCCGTGCCGCGACCGCCACGGGCACCTGGCACGGACACGCCGCCCAGGGCTTCGAGCTGCGCGTCGAAGCCGCCGGCAAGGACCTGCGCGAGCTCGACCACCGCCTCGAGGGCCTCGGCACCGCCCTCACCGACTTCGCCGGCGAGCTCGACGTGGTCCGGTCGCGGATGGCCCACGCCCGCAGCGTGGGCGTCGCGGGCGGCGTCCGCACCAGCGGCGAGTCGCTCGTCCGACCGGTCGCGCCCACCGACCCCACCCCGGAGCAGGCCACCGCCCACAACGACGTCGTCGCGGCGTGGAACGAGGCCGTCGAGATCGCCGACGCGGCCCGCACCAAGGAGCAGGAGGCGCACAAGCGCCTCGGCGACGGCGTGAAGAAGTCGACCGGCGACGGTTTCGTGGTCGACCTGCTCCAGCGCCTCGGCTTCCTCCCGCCCGACTTCGCCGACGGCGACGACATCGGCGCCTGGCTGTTCGGGCTCGGCGGCCTCGGCCTGGGCGCCGGCGTCAGCTGGATGGTCAACAGCCGCTACGGCGTCTTCCAGCCGCGCGTCAACGGCCGCTTCGGCACGGCCCGCGGCATGACGTTCTGGCAGCGCGCTTGGGCCGCCACCGACCCGAAGAACTTCCACGCCACGTCCTACAACGCCGCCACCCGCAACGCCTGGGCGACCGCCGGCAAGTGGGCCGGCCGGGCCGGGACCGTGGTCACCGCCGTGAGCGCCGGCTGGAACCAGTGGCAGGCCGACGCCGACGACCCGACGATGGGCGACGTCGAGCAGGGCACCCGCGCGGCCACCATGGGCGCCACGACCGCGGCCGGCGCGTGGGCCGGGGCCCAGGGCGGCGCCTGGGCGGGCGGCGCGATCGGCACGGCCATCTGCCCGGGCGTCGGCACCGTCGTCGGCGGCGTGGTCGGCGGCATCGTGGGTGGTGCGATCGGCGGCTTCGTGGGCTCCGAGGTCGGCCAGGCCATCCTCGACCCCGTCGGCGACGCGGCCGACGCGGCGGCCGACTGGGCCGGTGACCAGCTCTCCAACGCCGGCGACGCCCTGTCCGACGTCGGCGACGCCATCAGCTTCTGGGACTGAGACGATGATCTACCTCCTCATGCTCGTGGGCGCCCTGGCGCTCGTCGCCGTCAACCTGTGGCAGCGCCGCGGCCAGACCTCCCGCGCGCGGCAGTGGGCGCGCGGCCCCTACCGCGACTTCGCCCAGCGCAACGTGCTGGTCCTCTGGCCGGCGCTCGCGGTCGCGCTCGTCGGTGGTGCCCTGATCGGCGCGGCCGAGCGCCTGGACCTGCCCACGTGGCCGGGCGTCGTGCTGGCGCTCGCCGGGCTGCTGACCTGGCTGGCGTACGCCGTCCTGCCGCTGCCGGTGCCCGCGGCGGTCCAGCCGCGGTGGTACCGCGAGCAGGTCGCCCGCGGCGGCAGGAGCGGCACGGGTGCCCGTGGCTGACGTGGCGTTCGCGGCACCCGCCATCCCCCGGGGCTGGGACAAGGTCGCCCGGCCGCGTCCGGGCACGGTGTGGACCGCGGTCGAGCCGGTGGACCTCGACCGGCCCGACGGGTTCCGGTCCAACCTGGTGCTCACCTGCGACGACCTCGGCGGGCTCACCTTCCGCGACTGGCAGGTCGGGTCCGACGAGGTCCTCCCGACGATGCTCGACGACTACCTCCTCGTCGACCTCGAGCGGCTCGTGGTCGACGGCCGTCCCGGCGGCCGCCGGCTGGCCCACCACGTCGACCAGACGGGTCGCGCCCTCACCATGGAGCAGTGGTTCGTCGCGGACGACCAGCTGGGGTGGACCCTCACCGCGACCGTCGAGACCTGGGCCTACGACGGCGTCGCCGACGAGCTCGCCGAGGTGGCGGCCGCCTGGCGGCCGCTCACCGGCCCCCGGGCGGGGGCGACCGCATGATCAGCGTGCAGGACGGCGTGGTGCGCCTCGACGACCACGGCGTCGCAGCCCTCCTCGGCGGCGAGGACCCCGGGGCGGTCGGCGAGCTCGAGCGCGTCGGTCTCGGACCCGCGCTGGAGACGCTGCGCCGTCCCCTGGTCACCGTGGAGGTGCTGGTCGCCGGCACGTCGGTCCAGCTCCACCGTGCCGGCGTCGACGCCGAGCGCGCCGTGGTGCTCCTGGCGGTGCGTCCCGGCCTCCACCAGCTGATGGTGCTGCCGCCCTCCCACCTCGCGGCGGCGCTGGTGCGGATGACCCGCACGGGTCCGCGCCGGGCGTCCGCGAGCGAGCCGCGCTCCGTCCCGGAGGACGCGGCGGAACGGCTGCTGTCGGCCGACGACGCCGTACGACACGAGGCGCTGCGGGAGGCCGGGGCCGCTCTCGCGTGGCGGCTGCGGGTCGGGTGGGCCGGCGAGCACCGCGACCTGGTCGTCGTCGACGGTCCGGACGGCGCCCACGTGGTGGACGACGAGGCCGGCGCGCTGCTGCCGGTCTCCGCGACGTCGCTCTACCGCGTGTTCGCCACGGCGCTGCCGCCCGGGGCGCTCGAGCCCACGGGCTGACCAGCCGTCAGGCGTCGCGGCGCCACTCCAGGGTGGACGAGTCCGCACCGAGCAGCTCCAGCGCCCCTGCGCACAGGGCCGCCGTGCGGTCGGCCTCCGCGCGCGGGAGCACCCGCCAGTAGTTCGGGTAGGACGGCTGCACGCCGGAGGGGTCGTCGTCGCCCGGGACCAGCCAGCCGAGGTCGCGCAGCCGGTCGTGCGTGGCGTCGTCGACGTCCCAGTCGCCGCCGAACGCGATGGCGCCGACGCACTCGGCGTACCAGTGCTCACCGTCGCGGCGGACCTGGACGTAGCGGGTCGGTGCGGGAGCCGGTCGCCTGCGGAGCAGGCCCCGGGCCGGGGCAGCGGCGGGTTCGGGCTCGCCCACCACGACGAACTCGTCGTCGTCGAGCGTCAGCAGCTCGCGCGCCAGCTGGAGCCGGACGTCCTCCCAGGACGTCACCGGCTCAGGCCTCGACCTTCTCCGCGCCGCGGCGCCAGCGGATGCCGGCCTCCATGAAGTCGTCGAGGTCCCCGTCGAAGACGGCGCTGGGGTTGCCGGACTCGTGTCCGGTCCGCAGGTCCTTGACGATCTGGTAGGGGTTGAGGACGTAGTTGCGCATCTGGTCACCCCAGCTCGCGGCGACGTCGCCCTTGAGGTCCTTCTTGAGGGCGGCCTCCTCGGCCTTCTTCTGCGCGAGCAGCTTGGCCTTCAGCACGACCATCGCGGACGCCTTGTTCTGCAGCTGCGACTTCTCGTTCTGGCAGGACACGACGATGCCGGTGGGGATGTGCGTCAGGCGCACGGCGGAGTCGGTGGTGTTGACCGACTGGCCGCCGGGGCCGCCGGAGCGGAAGACGTCGACGCGGATGTCGTTCTCGTCGACCTCGATCTCGTCGGTCTGCTCGAGCACGGGGACGACCTCGACGGCCGCGAAGGAGGTCTGGCGGCGCCCCTGGTTGTCGAACGGGCTGATCCGCACCAGGCGGTGCGTGCCGGCCTCCACCGAGAGGGTGCCGTAGGCGTAGGGGGCGTGGATGGCGAACTCGGCGGACTTGATGCCCGCCTCCTCGGCGTAGGAGACGTCGTAGACCTCGACGCCGTACTTGTGCTGCTCGGCCCAGCGCGTGTACATCCGCATCAGCATCTCGGCGAAGTCGGCGGCGTCGACGCCGCCGGCGCCGGAGCGGATCGTCACGATCGCCTCGCGCTCGTCGTACTCGCCGGAGAGCAGGGTGCGGATCTCGAGGGACTCCACCGCCTTCTTGACGCGGCCGAGCTCGGCCTCGGAGTCGGCCAGCGTGTCGGCGTCGCCCTCCTCCTGCGCCATCTCGACCATCAGCCCGAGGTCCTCGATGCGGGTCTCCAGGCTGGTGAAGCGGTCGAGCTCGCCCTGCAGGGCGGAGAGGCGACCGGTGACGCGTGTGGCGTTGCCCTGGTCGTCCCAGAGGTCGGGCGCAGCGACCTGCTCGCCCAGGTCGGCGATCTCGGCGCGCATCCTGTCCAGGTCGAGGACCTGGCCGATGGTCTTCATGGTCGCCTGGAGCTGCTTGATCTCTACGTCGAAGTCGATGCCTGCCACGAGACGCAAGCCTACGGGCAAACCCACGCCGGGACCTGATCGGCCGCCTCGGGCGGGAGCCCCGCCCCACCGGCTGGGGATCCTCGGCTGGCGCCGACAGCGTCGACGCCGAGAGCGTGGAAGATCCGAGCCACCGGATGGCTCGGATCTTCCA
>NZ_JAUZVE010000018.1:0-152564 GCF_031844425.1 Microbacterium sp. ARD31 | reverse complement strand
AGGTCCGTGCCTCGCTGGCGTCCCCGGCGCGGGACCTCGACGGTGCCACCCGCGCGGAGGTCGAGCCCGTGCTGGCGCACGACCTCGGCCGGGTCCGGGTGCACGACGACGTCGGGGCCGCCGGTGCCCTCGCAGCAGTCGGAGCGCGCGGTCTCGCCGTGGGGAAGGACGTCGTCCTCCCACCCCACGCGCCGCGGTCCCTCGTCGTGCACGAGCTCGCGCACGTCGTGGCGCAGAGCCACGCGGGACCGAGCCTCCAACGCGACGAGCTCGCCCCGCCGGATGCCAGGAAGGCGCTCCTGGCGACTGCCGCGAGCACCTTCGCCGCTCCCGCGAAGGACGTGACCGCGACAGAGCTCGGAGCCACGCTCGACCGGTGGTACCGCGCCATCACCGACCTGGAGCGCACGATCGCCACCACCCATGCAGGTGATGCCGCGCTCCAGCGCGACGTCCGCGCGCTCTACGTGGCCGGCCTGCGAGCGCTCGTCCCGCTGGCGACCACGTCGATGGGCGTCACCGCGGACGAGATCTACGTCCGCAACAGCGGACGGATCCCGATGTGGGCGTGGCCCACGCCCCACCAGCAGGTGGCCGGGACCTCGACCCCCGTGGCCGAGGGCCTGACCCCCGGCCCGGACGGCGCCGTCGAGTTCCCGGTCGGCGGGGTCCGTGTCCGGATCCTGCCGGATGCGAAGGATCCGAAGCTGGGGAAGAGGGCCCAGACGAAGCCGCGGATCCGCTATCGGACCGCTGCGTGGAAGTCGACGGATCGTGTCACGGTCACCAGCATCGGCGACCCACCTGCGCCGGTGCTGACCATCCAGACGTTCTACGGCCCGGAGTCCTCGGCCTCCGTGACGTCCGGGTACGGCCGCGGGACGACGACCGAGGACCTCGCCGGCGCGAAGGTCGACCCCCGCAGCAGGACGCTCGGCTTCCACGAGGGTTCCCACGGGCTCGACTTCGTCCACTACCTCCGCGCCAACCCACCACCCGCGTACCCGCTGAGAGTCGGGATGCCGGTCACGAAGGTCGGCCCGGCGATCGAGGCGTGGAAGGCGAAGTGGACTGCGTACGCGCAGGCGCTGGAGGCGGCGAGCGAGGCGTCGACCGACATGGTCGGCACGCCGAAGCCGTGAGGGGGTTCGATGAGGACGAAGGGTCGATCTCGTCAGGACGCGGACTCCTGCACGGTCTCCGACCGCGCCACCCGGGTCGGGGACGGAGCTCCGCTCGACAACGACACCATGGCCCGGATGGAGGCGGCGTTCGGACATGATTTCTCCGCGGTCCGTGTCCACCGCGACGACGAGGCCACCCGCCGCGGCGCGAGGGCGCTGACGTCCGGCAACGACATCCACCTCGCGCCCGGCGCGCACGACCCGGGGACGCCCGAGGGACGACACCTCCTCGCGCACGAGCTCGCGCACGTCGTGCAGCAAGGTGGCCGCCGGCCCCTCGGCGCGGCTCCGGACCGCGGAGGGGAGGCGGCTGCACACGCGGCGGCCGACCAGGTCGCCGCCGGCGGGCGGGCACAGGTCGCCGCCCGCACGGCGACGGGACCCCAGCTCGACGACGGCGCGACGCCCGACGCACCGAAGGGCGACGAGGCGCTGGCAGGCGGCCTGAAGACCGTCGGCAAGGAGCTGCTCAAGAACGAGAAGGTGAAGAAGGAGCTCGTCGAGCCGATCACCGACGCCGCCGGGGCGCGTGCCGCACGCGAGTGGGGCTCGCTGTCCACCGGGGAGAAGGCAGGGGTGGTCACGTTCGGCGTGGGCACGCTCGGCTTGGCCGGTGGGGCGCTCCTCGCCGACCCCAACGGCCGCAAGACCCTGTCCGGCGTCAACCTGGCAGCGCCCGCCGGGCTCATCCCCTACGCGACCTTGCAGAAGTTCAGCTACACCATGCCCGACGCGAAGTCGCCGCTCTGGAAGTTCGAGACCGGCTTCGACCTGACCGACGTTCTCAAGCTCGGTGCCGACAAGCTCGGGTGGAAGGGGCTCAGCCTGACCGCCGAGCTCACCTGGAGCTACGACCCGACGTCGAGGTCGCTGACCCTCGCGGGTGGGACGGGCAGGCTCGGCCTCCTCCCCGGCCTCAGCCTCGAGGGTGGCACCTACCCCGGTCTGCTCAAGGCGCCGCAGCTCTTCCCGACCGACACCGGCTTCGTGCAGTCCAAGCAGTCCCTGCCGGAGGGACCGAAGACGCCCGGCACCCCCGACGTACGGGTGATGGTGACCTTCGACGTGCTGAAGTTCGCCCAGTCCGGGACGGTCCCCGGACTGAGCGAAGCGTTTGGGTACACGCGGAGGAAGTAGCGACGCTAGAGCAGGCCCGTCGCTTTGACGTCCTGGTAGGCCTCGAAGACGAAGTCTCCCCAGGCAACCACAAGGGTGTCGTCCCATGGTCTTGACGTGTACTCAGAACCCAGCGCCCGGATGTTCGCACTGGGCCACGAACCCGAGTCTCTGGCAAACGCTGCGAAGTCGACTCCGGGGAATGCGGCGACCGTCTGGGGCAATGCACCGGCTGACATCGTGCTACCGAGGTCGGCGACCTTCCTGATGTATCGCGCGGTGGCGAAGATGTTGTACTCGTCGGACGCCAGCAGCCGTGCCGTGGGGTCATGCCCGATCCGGGTTGCCCTGTCGACGCCCATCGTTCGACGCGTCGAGTCGCTGACCAGGTCGGCGAACAGGTCATTGCGCTGGGCAGTCGACACGACGACCTGCCCGAGCCCGACCGACGAGTTGCGTTGCAGCAAGCTCGTCGCTCCTTGGAAGTCGGCAGCGTCCTCGGCCTGACTCTGGTCGCGCTGCTCCGCGAGGATGATGGCCGCCACCAGCGCGCCCTCGATCCGGTGGGCCCGCCCGGCCGCGAGCATCACCTGCGCACGCGAGGGGACGTTCCCCTCGTAGGATCGCTGCTCGGTGGAGGAGATCGGCCGGCGCAACATCAGCTCAGCCTGTCCCCGGCGGTCCGTCGCCGAGAGACTCGCCAGGTAGCCAGGCAGGCTGCCGACCGGATTGCTGTAGGTGGCGAGTGTTGCCTGATCTCCTGCCGCCATCAGCGCCTGGTCCGTGAGCGGGATCTGCGGCACCCCCGGTGACGTGTAGAACGTGCCTACGTACCGGGTCACTGGTGTCACACCCGTGGCTCCCACCCCGCTGAAGGGCGCCGTGAGATGACCTCCGGTGTGTCCGGTCCGAGAGGTGCGCGCGGTCGCGACCAGCCTCGCCTCCAGCGGTGCGGGGTTGAATGCGGGCGCCCCGCTCGTGACCCCCCATCGACCCAAGTTGAACTGCAGCTCGGCGCCTGCGCCGAGGGCCCGCACCCGCGGTTCGACCATCGTTCGTGCCGCCGGGTCCAGGCCACGACCGAGGACGTGCAGGAGTCGGCGGCGGCAACCCGGTTCGTCGAGTCTGTCGAACAACGCGGCCAGCATGCCGGCCGACTGCAAGTCCCTCACCGTGCCCGAGATGTCGGTGTCGCGTTCCAGGGCGTCAAGAATGCGTCTCTCTTCGCTCGGGGTCACCTCCCAGTCGTTCAGCGCATAGGAGAGGTCGTGCTCGACCAGGTCGCTCGTCGGCGTTCGAGCCTCGGAGCTCAACGCGTACCGGACCGCGCCGATTGGCCATCCGTGCGCTATCAGCCAGCCATTCCGGGCTGCCTCCTGCTCCGGTCCGTCGTGCGGAGACGTGATCCCGTCAGTCTCGGCGGCCGGCGCTTTTCGACGCTGGAGGACGTGCGTGAGCTCGTGTGCCAAGAGCTCGCCTCGCGGATCGCGAAGCTGCGCGTCGGGCACCTGGCTACCGATGCATATCTCGTCGCCCACCGCGATTGCTGCCGCGCCGCGATCGCGGCTCAGCTCCTGTGCCCATCGGCCGGTGCGAATTCGTACACCTGACAAGTCCCCGCCCAAGGCCGACTCCATCGCACCTCGAACACCCGGTTCCAATCCAGAGACCGTGTCGTCCTGGTACGACTTCAACCGGGTCAGGTCGTGGTTGGCCGTCACGGGAAGATCGGCTGCCGCGGGGTGAGCCGGGAACGGGTCGGTCTTGGCAGACGCCTGACCTTGCTTCTCAGCGCGTTCGAGGCTCATAGCCATCACCGAACCGTCCGGGCCTGCCGCGTCCCGTCCAACGGTGCCACCCGGCCGGTCTTCGCAAGCTCCCAGCGCACGGCACGTTCCAGGTGGTCCATGGTGACCACGCCGCCGTCCGCGGCGGCGAGGTAGGCCGCCTGGAGGGCGGCGGCCGCGATGGCTCCGCCGGACAGGTCGGCGTCGGCGAGCCGTGCCGGCGACACGTCCGCACGGGGCATCGGCTGCGGGAGGCTCAGGTCCCACATGCGCTCGCGGACGGCCCGGTCGGGATAGGGGAAGTCCACGATCATGGCGAGGCGGCGGGTGAAGGCGGGGTCCAGCGCGCTGCGCGCGTTGGTGGTGAGGATCGCCAGTCCCCCGAACGCCTCGAGCCGCTGCAGCAGGTAGCCGACCTCGACGTTGGCGTAACGGTCGTGGCTGTCCTTGACCTCGGAGCGCTTGCCGAACAACGCGTCGGCCTCGTCGAACAGGAGGACCATGCCCCCGTCCTCGGCCGCGTCGAAGAGCCGGGCCAGGCGCTTCTCCGTCTCCCCCAGGTACTTGTCGACGACCTGCGACAGGTCCACGTGCACCAGGTCCAGGGCGAGGTCGTGCGCGATCACCTCGGCGGCGAACGTCTTGCCCGTGCCGCTGTCGCCGGCGAACAGGGCCGTCGTGCCGCGCCCGCGGTCGGAGCGGTCGGCGAAGCCCCAGTCGTCGAGGACCCTGGCCCGCTGGCGGACGGTGGCAGCGAGTGCGCGGAGCTGCTCGAGCTGCCGCTCCGGGAGCACGAGCTCGTCCCAGACGGCCCGCGCCGTACGGACCCGCGCGAGCGCCCCGACGTCGGCGCGAGGTCGCCGCCGGCAGGCCTCCCACAGGTCGACCCCGGTCCCGACCTCGGCGGCGACGGCGTCGGCGTCCGGGAGTGCGAGGTCGAACGCCCCCGCCGCCGCGTCGACCTCGTCGTCCGTCACCGGCACCCCAGCACCCTCGAGCGCAGCCGCGAGTGTCGTACGTCGCTCACCGACGCCCAGGCGGGGCACCTCGACCACGGCGAGACCGAGCGCGTCCAGCGGTGCGCTGCCGGGGCGCGAGGACCCGACGACGAGGATCGGCGCCTCGGCACCGGCGAGCGCCCGGCCGAGGTCGGCGACCGACCGGGCCGGCGCCTCCTCGACGTCGAGCACCCAGGCGACGCGGCCGAGCACCGTCTCACGCACCAGCCTCTGCAGCGTCGACGTGAGCTCCCCGGCACCCTCGGCGAGCGCGGAGACGCCGAGGACACGGGGCCG
This sequence comes from Microbacterium sp. ARD31, assembly GCF_031844425.1. Taxonomy (NCBI): domain Bacteria; kingdom Bacillati; phylum Actinomycetota; class Actinomycetes; order Micrococcales; family Microbacteriaceae; genus Microbacterium; species Microbacterium sp. ARD31. Next base: position 147,182 of record NZ_JAUZVE010000018.1, on the reverse strand, counting down.
CAGGCCGACCGCGGCACACGCTGCCGCGGCGAGCGCGCACGTGGTCCGGGGCTGCGTCCCGCGCAGCACCACCGGGCCGGTGGCTCGCCAGCGGGAGACGACGTCCCCGACGACCTCGGCGTAGGTCCACGGCAGCCGTGCGGGCACGTCCAGCTGCTGGCTGGCGAGCTCGAGCTGCTCGTCGAGGGTGTCGACGCCCACGAGGTGGTGCACGACGCGTTCGTCGGGCACCAGCGGGCTGGTCAGCACGGCGGTCGGCTCCGCCAGCCGCACGAGCTGCCACCGGCGGAGCGGTCCCCGGTGGGTGAGCGCGTCCCAGTGCGCGCCGGGCAGCTTCTCGAGCGCCGTGGCGAACGTCAGCCGGGGGGCGCCACCGTGCTCCACGAGCTCTCGCGCCACCTCGCCGACCAGGTCCGGACCGCACGCGAGCAGGAGCGTCGCGCCCTCGAAGTCCGACAGCCCGAGACCCGCAGCGAGCGCGTCCAGGGGCGACGGCTGGTCCGCGTGCCGGCGCAACGAGGCGAGAGCGCTCTCGGCGGGGGCCGGGTCGGAGCCGCGCAGCCGTGCCCTGACCACGGCGAGCTCGGCGACCGTGAGCTCCCTCCGCACCTCTGCGTCGGGCGCCCGCTCCGACCCGACCCCTGGCTTCCGGTCCTCGCCGGTGTCCGTGACCGTGTCCGCCCCGCTCCCGGCGGCCGTCACGGCAGCACCACGACCGGCGCGTCGTACGTGCCGCCGGCGCCGAGCGACGGCACCGACTCCGCACCGTCGACCGACACGCGCACCAGCCACGTCCCCGGCGACAGGTCGTCGTCCGGGATGTCGAGCACGGCGACCGGTGGGCCGGCGGGCTGGGGCGGCAGGGTCGCCGCGACCACCGGCTGGACCTGGTCGGGCGGGTCGGCGGGATCGGCCAGCCGTCCGAGGGTGACGACGGCTCGCTGGCCCTCCACCAGCGGCGGCTGCACCGCGACGTGCACCTCCCCACCCGACGCCGTGACCGTGCCCACGGTGGGCAGCACGACGAGTGGCACGGCATTGGAGCGCCCGACCACGCGCTCGGGCTCACCGCTCATCGCATCGGCGGGCCGCACGTGGACCACCTGCAGCGCGTGCACGCCGGCGGGGACCGTGCTCGGGAGGCTCACCACGACCCGAGAGGCCGTGGAGGCGGGGTCGACGACCAGCCGCGCGCCTCCCACGGTGACGAACGGGTGCGCGGAGGCCAGGCCCGATCCCGCGAGCACCAGGGTGGAGCCGGTCCGTGCCGGTCCGCCGTCGTCGGTCTCCACGGCGGCGATCTCGGCCCGGGTGAAGGGACGCACGTCGACCTGGCGCACCCGCACCGGCAGCGCCCGGCGCACCGGCACCTCCGCCTCGATCAGCACGACCGTCGCCGTGTAGGCCTGCGAGAGGAGGTACGGCGTGCCGAGCACCCCCCACAGCTTCGAGATCTCCTCGAGGGACAGCGGTGACGGGCTGAGCTTGACCGGCTCCGGCTGTCCGGCGAGGTCGGCCCGCTCGAGGAACGCCGTCCCGGCTTCCGCGCCGTAGAGCGCGAGGGCTTCCTCCACCACGTCCCTGGTGAGCACGGGCGTGGCGGCCAGCGCGAGAGCGGCCCGCGCGAGGAGCCGCTGCGGCTCGAGTGCCGGCTCGTCGCCGTACGCCGTGACCAGGTAGCTGAGGTCGAGGGCCGCCACCGGTCGCCTGACCAGGGAGCCGGATCCGCTGCGCGTGGGCAGGTCGGTGAGGTTCCACGCCTGGTTCGGGGTGACCCGGTAGAGGAACACGTTCAGGCCCCGCGCCGGGCTGTCTTCGGCGCCGAGGGCGGCGACCTGGGCCGGGCGCAGCGTGGTGACCTTGCGCCCGGCGACCGGGTCTGGCTCGGCGTCGATCGCCCGCTGCAGCACGAACCGCAGCGTCGACGTCACGGCCGCGATCGCATGCGTGTTGCTCACGACCACCTCCGCTGCTGGCGGGCGAGGTAGTCGGCGTGGTCCACCGGACCGCGCTCCGACGACCGTCCCGGCGACCGGGGCTCGGGGGCGACCGGCGCCGCGACCGCGGGCGTGCGGACCTCGACGCGACCGATGTGCAGGTGCACCTCGCCCCCGGGCGGTACGTCGACCGGCTCCAGGCCGTCGGCGACGAGGCTGTCGACCGCGCTCTCGTCCACGGCGCCCTCCGCGACGAGGGCCGGTGCCAGGTGGTCACGGAGCAGCTCGTCCACCGACACGCTCCGCGACGACGACGACGCCGCCGGTGTGGCGGGCCGCGACCTCCCGCTGCGCAGGCGCACCTCGGCGCGAACAGCATCGGGCCGCGGGACCGGCGGTGCCGGCGCTGGTGCGGGCGTCGTACCCGGGGCCGGTGCGTGCGAGCGGTCCGGCCGCACGACCACCGCAGGTGTCGGCGGCTCCGAACCGGCCGCCTCGCGTTCGTCGTGGTCGACCTCCGGCTCGCGGTCGGGCTCCGTGACCGGCAGGTCCGTCGCGGGCTCCGTGGCGTGAGGATCCTGCCCGGGCTCACGCCTCGCCTGCGGTGCGTGGTCCTCGGCGTGACCGGACCCAGTGAGCCGGGAGACGGCCCCTGCGGCGGGCGGGAGACCCGGATCGACGGCGGCGGGGGGATCACCGCCCGGGCGCGCGACCTCGGCCGCAGCCGCAGGCGCGGGGGCCGGGACCCCGAGCCCCGGGCGCCGCCGCATCGTCACGCGAGAGCCCGCAGCGCCGGGGGCACCTGCTCCCCGTCCCACGATCCGGTCGAAGACGTCACGCATCGCGTGCCCTCACCCCTGCGCCCCGACGAGCCCCAGGTAGGCGTGCCAGCGCGACGGGGGCAGCGCGAGCACCTCCCGCTCGGACCACCCGAAGGCGGCGGCGAGCGTGGCGACGTCCGCCAGCACGTCACGCGCCTCCTCGGCCACCCGCTCGGTGAGCAGGCCGACGGCGTCGACATCGGCGACGACCTCTCGCCCGCACTCGGGGCAGTGCAGGCGCAGGCTGGTGCCGGCGAGACCGCACACCTGCTCCGCCGTCGCGGCGACGCGTGCGGCGAGGTCGGCATCGGCGTCCGGATCGCTCCCCGCTGGCCACGTCACGCACTGCGCGCGCAGCGTCGCGGCCGGGTCCGCGGACGCCAGTGCCGCCAGCACGTCCGACGTCGTCGGACCACGCACCACCACGCCGTCCACGTCCACGTCCACGTCCACGTCTAGAGGAGGGCCGGCCGACCCCGCGAGGACCTGGTCGAGGGGCAGCGGCACGTCGAGCAGCGCCTCGCACGCCGGGCACGCGAGCGTGGTGTCGAGGACGGGACCGACGCGGTCGCGCAGGGTCACGAGCGCCTCGCGGGCGGCCACGGCCAGCGGCACGTCACCGGCCGCCACGAGGTCGGGTGCGACGCCGCGCGCGACGAGGACCGCGGCTCCCCGCGCCGGCGGCGCCACGGCGGCCAGCGTGTCCCACAGGTCCAGGGTCGCCGCAGCCGGGGTCACGGCGGGCCCGTCACGGCTCGACGAAGGTGGGCTCGGTCGGCTCGGCCACCGCGTAGTCGCGCTCCCAGCCCTCGTTCTCGAGCTTGATGGTCTGGATCGCCACACCGTTGGCGTTGGCGTCGAGCTCCGGCAGCGGCTGGTACTCCGAGACCCAGGCCCGGTAGACCTTGTAGGCCAGCACGAGCTGTCCCGCCTCGTTGTAGAGCTCGATGATCATGTCCTTGCGGAAGTCGCGGAGCGACACCTCCGCGCCGAGGCCGGAGCCGTAGTTCCACACCTTGTTGGCCCACTGCTCGAACTCGACGTCGTGCGTGACGCCCCGCTCGAGGGTGATCGGCTCGTACTCCGTGCGGCCCGGGGACTTGCGGCTCGACGACGGGTCCCCGCCGACGCGGTGCTTGACCACCTCGGTGGTCTTCTTCAGCGCGCCGACCTTCGACACGCCGGCGACGTACCTGCCGTCCCACTTCACCCGGAACTTGAAGTTCTTGTACGGGTCGAACCGGGTGGCGTTGACGGAGAACTCGGCCATGTCGGGATCCTTCTCGCTGCCGGGCGCTTACCGCGCCGCCGCGGCGGTCTTCTGCTGGACGGAGATGATGACGAACTCCGCGGGCTTGAGGGGAGCGAACCCGACCTGGATGTTCACGATGCCGCGGTCGATGTCGTACTGCGTGGTGGTCTCGGCGTCGCACCGGACGAAGAACGCGTCGCGCGGGCTGGTGCCCTGGAACGCGCCCTTGCGGAACAGGTCCTGCATGAACGCCCCGACGGACAACCGGATCTGCGACCACAGCGGCTCGTCGTTGGGCTCGAACACCACCCACTGCGTGCCCCGGAACAGGCTCTCCTCGAGGAAGAGCGCGAGCCTGCGCACCGGGACGTACTTGTAGTCGTCGCTGAGCACGTCCGAGCCGCGCAGCGTGCGCGCGCCCCAGACCACGGACCCGGCGTCGCGGAAGGTGCGCAGGGCGTTGTAGCCCGACGGGTTGAGGGCACCGTTCTGGTCGTTGGTCAGCGCCTTCTCGAGCTCGACGACGCCGCCGAGCGCCGCCTCCAGGCCGGCGGGTGCCTTCCAGACGCCGCGCGCCCCGTCCGTGCGCGCGTAGACGCCGGCGACGGCGCCGCTGGGGGCGAAGGTGTCGACCTGGCCGCCGCGGAGCGGGTCGGCGTGCCGGATGCGGGGGTAGTAGACGGCCGCGTTGCGGGCCCCGTCGGCCGTGAGGCCGAGGGCGCCGGCCCACGTGACGAAGGGGGCGACGTCGGTGCCCGCCTCAGGGTCGATGATCAGGAAGGCGCGCCGCTGCCAGGCGTACGTCGCCGCCAGCGGCCACACCGCGGACGGCAGGTTGCCGGTGGGGGTCGGCGGCGGGATGACGAGGAGGTTGAAGAGGTCGACGGTGTCGAGCGCGTTGATCCCGCGTCCCGGCTCCGTGTAGTCGTCGGCGTCCACGGCGCCGCCGTCGTCGCCCGCGAGCGTCACGGTGTAGTCGCCCTCGGCTGGCCTGCCGGTGGGCACGCCGGACACCCGCACGAGCCGCGAGGACTGCACCAGGTTGGTCAGGCGTGCGGGTCCGTCCACGACGGTGACGTTGCGGAACACCTCCACCTCGTCGCCGAGCGCGACGGTCAGGGTGAAGAGGTCGTCGGCCTCCACCCCCTGGGACTCGGCGATGTCCGTCGCGTCGGGATCGGCCGGGTGCTCGACCGACGCCGTGATCGCGTCGCCCCACGCCCCCGCGCCGTACGCCTCGAGGGTGAGGGCGCCGCCGAGGTCGATCGTGGCGGCGCCGGCGTCGTCGTGCGCCACGCGCACCACGATCGCGCGACCGCCTCCGTTGAGGTAGAAGTCCCGGACGGCGTAGCCGAGGCCGCTGTCGCGCACCAGTCCACCGAAGGTGCGCTCGAACTCGGTGAAGTTGCCGATCGGGACCGGCAGGTCGACCGGGCCGCGGAGCGCGGTGCCGACGAGGGCCGTGACGGACGTCGCGACGCCGGAGATGGTGCGGTTCCCGCTCGGCACCTCGGTGACATACACACCCGGATAGGTGGGGGTGATGCTCATGGGGGCTCCTTCGACGTCGCGGCCGTGCTGAGGCGAGGACCTTCCTCCAGCGAGCATCGACCGCGCCCGTCAACCCGCCGTCACCGTGCCGTCACGACCCCGTCCCGCCCGTGGTGACGCGGCCGTGACCCACCGGTGACGGCCCCGCGGCACGCTGCAGACAGTGGCTCCGCGCGGCGCGGGACCGCCCGCCCACCGACCAGGAGGTGCCCATGGTCCACGTCTCGCTCAGCGCACGGTTGACCGTCGCCGACGGGCCCGTCCTGCCGCTGGGCATGGACCTCACGCCCGACACGTACGCCGTCTCGGAGGCGGTCCTCGCCGCCCAGGGCGACACCGACGACTCTGCGGAGATCGCGCTCGTGCCCGACGACGTGTCGCTGGCCCTTCTGGCCATCTCGGCGAAGGACGTCGCCACCGGTGCCCCCGCGCCGATCACGGTCGTGCCCTCGCGCGGCACCACCGCCGGCGACGCGGTGGCCGTCAAGGGGTCCTTCCTCCTCGCGAACGCCGACGTCCTCGGGCGCCTCGTCACGGACGGTCCGCAGCTCTTCACGGTCACCAACGAGGGCACGACCCCGACCCGGGTCCGGCTGCTCGCCGCGTTCCAGGACTGAGGCGCGAGCGCCCGGCACCCGTCGCTCCGGCGTGTCTCGCGGCTCCCCGACCGCGGTGCTGCTAGACCGGCCACGTGCCCCTTCCCGACTCCACCCTGTCCGGGCTGGAGACTGGCCGCGACGAACGCCGCGGCCTGTGGTCGCGCCGTCTCCTGCTCGGTGTGCTCCTGGCGGTCGTCCTGGCCGGCGTGGCGGGCCTCCTCGGCGTCCGCAGCGAGACCACCTCCGCCAGCGGCGGCGGCTACCAGCTCACGGTCACCTACGCCTCGGTCGCCCGCGGCGGGCTCGACGTCCCCTGGCAGGTGACGGTGACCAACCCGGACGGCTTCGGCAAGGAGGTCACGGTCGCGGTGACGGGTGGCTACTTCGACATCTACGAGACGCAGGGGTTCACGCCCGAGCCCTCGGCCAGTGTGCGCGATGCCGAGACCCTGTACCTCACGTTCGACGCGCCGGACGGGGACGTCTTCACCGTCGACTACGACGCGTACATCCAGCCGTCGAGCCAGGTGGGCCGCGACGCGACGGTCTCGGTGGTCGACTCCGCGATGCGTCCGGTGGTCTCGGTGGCCATCGACACCCACCTGCTGCCCTGAGGAGTCCGACATGGAGATCGTGGTCCGCGCCCTCGTCCTGTTCGTCTTCCTGTGGGTCGTCACCCGTGCCGTGGGCCGGTCGACCCTCGGAGAGCTCAGCACGTTCGAGCTGCTCCTGTACGTGACCATGGGCGACCTCGTGCAGCAGGGCGTGACGCAGCAGGACTACTCCATCACCTCCGCGGTCCTCGCCGTCGGCACCTTCGCCCTCCTCACCGTGCTGCTGTCCTGGCTCCAGTGGCGGTTCCCGCGGGCGCGGCCGGTGCTCACCGGCCGGGCGCTCCTGGTCGTCAAGGACGGCGAGGTGCTCGAGGACGCGATGAGGGCGCAACGGCTGGCCACCGCGGACCTCCTCGTCGCCGCACGCGAGCAGGGGATCCGCCGCACGTCCGACATCGAGTACGCCGTGCTCGAGGCCGACGGCCGGTTGTCCTTCTTCCCGTACGGCGGACCGGCTGGCGCGCCGGAGAAGCCGGCCAGCGGCGAGTAGGCCGCCCACCGTCGAGTCGCACCCGCACCCCCCGAACGGGCGGTCCCACCAGCCACTCCCGTTGCTAGGGTCGCGCTGTGACCCGGCTCGACGATCCAGCCCGTCTGGCAGCCATCGGGGACATCGCTGCGCTCGGCGACCCGGACCAGCGCTTCGACCGCGTCGTGCGCATGGCGCGGCGCCTCTTCGACGTACCGATCGCCGCGGTCAACCTCGTCGACGACCACCAGCAGGTCAGCCTCGCCCACGTCGGCCTGCCCTCACCCGTCCGCCCCATCTCGGAGTCGCTCTGCGCGATGGCGGTCGCCGAGGACCGTCCGCTGACCCTCCCGGACGCCCGCGAGGACCCGGTGCTGGGCCACCACCCGGCCGTGGTGTCCGACGAACCGGCCGTCTTCTACGCGGGGCGTCCGCTCCATGCCGACGGCCACGTCGTCGGGACGCTCTGCCTCGCCGACGACCGTCCGCGTGCACTGAGCGAGGTCGAGGACCGGATGCTGGCGGACCTGGCCACGTGGGTCGAGCAGGAGCTCGACCGCGACCGTGACCTGCGAGAGGCGCGAGAGGTGCAGCGCCGCCTCCTCCCCCGGCACGCCGTGCAGGTCCCCGGCCTCGAGATCGCCGGCCACTGCCAGCCGGCGCGATCGGTCGGCGGCGACTTCTACGACTGGCAGGTCCTCGACGGGCAGCTCCAGGTGGTGCTGGCCGACGTGATGGGCAAGGGACTGGTCGCGGCCGTGATCGCCGCCCAGATCCGCACGCTGGTGCGGGGGACGTCGCCCTACAACAGCGTGGCGGCGACCGTCACGCGGGCTGCTGTCGACAGCCAGGACGACCTCGACGACGCCGGGACGTTCGTCACCCTGTTCGCCGTCCGGATCGACCCGCGCACCGGGGAGATGCAGTACGTCGACGCGGGCCACGGCCTCGCACTGGTCCTGCAGCCGGGCGGCGGCGTACGACGGCTCTCCTCGGGGGACCTGCCCCTGGGCGCGATGGTCGGGGACGAGTGGCACTCCCGCTCGGACGTCCTCGCACCGGGCGAGACCCTGCTCGCCGTCAGTGACGGGGTCCTCGACGCCTTCCCCAGCGCCGAGGAGGCCCTCGCCGCGGCCCGGTTGCTGGCTGCGACGTCACAGGACCCGGCCCGGGTCGTTGAGCAGGTGACCGCGCGGGTGGGCGAGCTGACGACGAGCGACGACCTGACGGTGATCGCGGTCCGACGGGAGACGACGTGAAGCAGCTGGTGGTCCGGGTCCTGGTCCTGCTGACCTTGACGAGCGGCACGCTCTACGTCGGGTGGCGCTGGCTGTTCTCGGTCAACTGGGTGAACTGGTGGATCGCCGTGCCACTCGTGGTGGCGGAGACCTACTCCCTGATCGACTCCTACCTGTTCGGCCTCACCATGTGGCGCCGCAAGGAACGCGGCGAGGCTCCGCCGCCGCCCGAGGGCGCCACGGTCGACGTCCTCATCACCACCTACAACGAGCCGGTCGAGATGGTGGCCGCGACCGCCGCCGCGTGCGAGCGGATCGTCCATCCCCACACGACCTGGATCCTCGACGACGGCGACCGGCCCGAGATGCGGTCGGCGGCCCAGGAGCTGGGCGTCGGCTACCTCACCCGCGGGGACGAGTGGCGCGACATGCCACGCCACGCCAAGGCCGGCAACCTCAACAGCGCGCTGTTCCGCACCGAGGGCGAGTTCCTCCTGATCCTCGACGCCGACCAGGTCCCCGACCCGCGCATCCTCGACCAGACGCTCGGCTGGTTCCACGACCCCGAGGTGGCGCTCGTCCAGACGCCGCAGTGGTTCAGCAACGTCACCGGCAGCGACCCCCTCGGCAGTCAGGCGCCTCTGTTCTACGGCCCGATCCAGCAGGGCAAGGACGGGTGGAACGCAGCCTTCTTCTGCGGGTCGAACGCGCTGCTGCGCCGCGACGCGCTGATGCAGCTCGGCATCGTCGGTTACGTCCGTGAGGTGGAGCGCGCCGTGCGCGAGACGCTCAGCGCGTCTCGTCGCATCCTCACCAAGGCCGTCGCGAGGGCGCGCAAGGAGACCCCCGAGCTGGTCCCCTCGATCAGCCTGGTCCGCGACGCCGTGCACCTCGCCGAACGCCGGCTCGACGACGGCGTACCGGTCTCCGAGGTCACCTACGAGTTCCAGCGGACGGTGCAGGAGGCGAGCCGGTCGGTGGTCAGCGACGACCTGGCGGCGATCCGCGCCGATCTCGCCGACCTGCAGGCGCTCACCGGGGACGACCTCGCGATCGCCCCCGGCGACCCGCTCGTCGACCTGCCCGTCGACGTGGACGCCGAGCTCGGGTTGCCGGTCGTCGACGAGGCCGCCCTGGAGCAGCTGTCGACCCGCGACCTCTCCCCGCTCGCCGCGGTGGACTCCGTACGCCGCCTGATGACCGCGGTCGACGTGGACCGTGCCGACGAGGCGCAGCCGATGATGCCGCTGGCCACCGTGTCCGTGACCGAGGACATGGCGACCTGCATGCGCCTGCACGCCAACGGCTGGAAGTCGGTCTACCACCACGAGGTCCTCGCGCACGGCCTGGCGCCGGAGGACCTGCGCACGATGCTGCAGCAGCGCCTGCGCTGGGCGCAGGGCACGCTGCAGGTCCTGCTGCGGGAGAACCCGCTCGCCCAGCGCGGCCTCAGCATCGGGCAGCGACTGATGTACTTCGCCACGATGTGGAGCTACCTCTCGGGCTTCGCGGCCCTGGTGTACCTCGCCGCTCCGGTCGTCTACCTCTGCCTCGGCATCCTGCCGGTCAAGGCCTACGGACTGACCTTCCTCGCCTACTTCATCCCCTACGTCGTGCTCAACCAGGTGCTGTTCGCCGTCATCGGGTACGGCGTCAAGACCTGGCGTGGCCACCAGTACAGCCTGGCCCTGTTCCCGCTCTGGATCCGCGCCTGCGTCACCGCGGCCGCCAACGTGTGGTTCGGCCGGCCCCTCGGTTTCGTGGTCACCCCGAAGACCCGTCAGGCCCGCCAGCCCTTCCCGTGGCGGCTGATCTGGCCGCAGCTCACGGCCATGGCGGTCCTCGTGGTCGCGTGCGTCGTGGGCGGCCTCCGGCTGTGGGCAGGGACGACCACGTCGGTCATCGGCACGGGCGTCAACTGGCTGTGGGTCGCCTACGACCTGCTGGTGCTCAGCGTCATCATCGAGGCCGCGCGGTTCCGCGCGCCGGAGTTCCCCGACCCCTTGGAGGAGAAGGCATGACCGAGTGGCAGACCGACGTCAGCGACGGCGTCGCGGTGATCGTGTGCCCCGCGCGGGTGTCGATGGCGGTGGCGGCGTCGTTCCGCGACGCCATCGCGGCCGCAGTCGCCCAAGCACCCAAGGTCGTCGTCGACCTGGGGCCGACGACCTTCATCGACTCCTCGGGGCTCGGCGCGCTGGTCAGCGGGCTCAAGACGTGCCGCCAGGCCGGCGGCGACCTCCGCATCGCGGCGGCCGGTGAACAGGTGCGCACGGTGCTCCGGCTCACGAACCTCGACCGGGTCCTCCGCCCCCACGACTCCGTCGAGGACGCCCGCCGTGACTGGTGACCACTACGAGATCGAGGGGCTCGCGGTCCCTCGCGACATGGAACAGCTCCACGACCTGCTCGAGCGGGCCGCCGCCGAGCACCCCCACGTCCCGGCCTCCGACGTGATGATGTTCGAGACCGCGGTGATGGAGCTGGCGAACAACGTCGTCGAGCACGGCCGCCCGGTCGGCCAGGTCACGTGGTACTTCCGGCTCGAGGTGTCGCCCGACTCCCTCACCGCCCTCCTGGCCGACTCCGGCGAGGAGCACGCAGGGTGGGACGCCACCACGGACCCGGAGATGCCGGACGAGCTGGCCGAGTCCGGCCGCGGGCTCCCGCTCGCGTCTGCCGCGCTGGACGAGCTCGACTACCAGCGCAACGGCACCAGCAACGTCTGGACGATGGTCCGGCGCTGGCAGGCCTGAGCCCGCGGCCCGAGGATCGAGCGCACGCCTGCCGTGCTCAGGACTCCAGGCGCTGGGCGATGCTGAGCAGTCGGGTGACGAGGTGGTCGAGCGCGGTCGTGGCGGTGTCGTCGACACCTTCGCCGCCGGTCACCACGCCGACGCCGTAGGGGTTGCCGTCGTTGAACTTGGTCTGGTCGGTGTAGCCGGGCGGGACGATGATGCCGCCGAAGTGGCAGAACGTCGTCAGCATGGCGAGGATCGTCGTCTCCTGCCCGCCGTGCCGCGTCTGGCTGGACGTGAACGACGCGTAGACCTTGTCCGCGAGCCGGCCCTCCTGCCACAGCGGACCAAGGGTGTCGATGAACGCCTGGAGCTGGCTCGTGACGTGCCCGTAGCGGGTCCCGGACCCCATGATGACGGCGTCCGCCCACGCCAGGTCCTCCGGCTCGGCGACGGGCTGGTCGGCCACCGACGCGGCGTGCGCGGCCCATCCCTCGACGCTCTGCACGACCTCGTCCGGCGCGGTCTCGCGGACCCGGCGGAGTCGTACCTCCGCACCTTGTCCCTCGGCGGTCTCGGCCATGCGGGAGGCCATCGCGTGTGCGGTGCCGTAGCTGGAGTAGTAGATGATTGAAAGTTTGGTCATCTCTCGCACTCTACGGACGGCTGACGCGACGCCTCACCCCCGCCGGGGTGGGACGAGCCAAGTGCGTCGAGGTCGGGCGGAGCGGACGCTGTGATCGTCGGTGCCGGCACTGAGCCCGCACCGACGCAGAGGCGCGGACCACTCCGCGGACAAGTGGTGAGCAGCCCGTTCGAGCTCAAATGACGAACCGGCCCCCACCCAAGCGTTTCCGCTGGTCGGAGCCGGTTCTCTCGGTCGGGCTGACAGGATTTGAACCTGCGACCCCTTGACCCCCAGTCAAGTGCGCTACCAAGCTGCGCCACAGCCCGAGTGCTCCCGGCGCGAGGCCTGCGGAGCGAGGGGAACACTACCGCAGCCCCTCGGCAGTCACGGAATCGACCCGCCCTGTCAGGACTGCGGGCAAGCCGATCAGCGCTTGCGCTTCTCCCGCGGCTTCTGGTTGATCACGATCGGCGTGCCGACGAAGCCGAACTCCTCACGCAGCCGGCGCTCCACGAAGCGCTCGTAGGACGCGTCGAGCTTGCCGCTGGTGAAGAGCACGAAGGTCGGCGGCGCGGTGGAGGGCTGCGTCGCGAAGAGGATCTTCGGCTGCTTGCCGCTGCGGACCGGGTGCGGGTTCTCCGACACCAGGCGACCGAGGAAGGTGTTGAGCGCGCCGGTGCCGACGCGGGTCTCCCAGCCCTCCAGCGCCTTGTCGATGGCCGGGACGAGCCGGTCGACGTGCCAGCCGGTCCGGGCGGTGAAGTTGATCCGCGGCGCCCACTGGAGCTGCACGAGGTCCCGCTCGATCTCGCGCTCGAGGTAGTAGCGGCGCTCGTCGTCGACGAGGTCCCACTTGTTGAAGGCGATGACCATCGCGCGACCGGCGTCGCGGATCGTCTGGATGATCCGCATGTCCTGCTCGGAAACGGTCTGGCTGGCGTCGAGCACCAGCACGGCCACCTCGGCCCGGTCGATGGCCGTCGAGGTGCGCAGCGAGGCGTAGTACTCGTGGCCGGACGCCTGGTTCACACGCTTGCGGATGCCCGCGGTGTCGATGAAGCGCCAGGTGCGGTCGCCGAGCTGGATCAGCTCGTCGACCGGGTCGACCGTCGTGCCGGCCGCGTTGTCCACAACGGCGCGGTCCTCCTTGGCCAGCATGTTGAGCAGCGAGGACTTGCCGACGTTGGGCTTGCCGACGATCGCGATGCGGCGCGGCCCGCCGACCTCCTCGAACGACTCGGCGGGCGTCTCGGGCAGCGCCGCGAGGATGGCGTCCAGCATGTCGCCGGACCCGCGACCGTGCAGCGCGGAGACGGGGAACGGCTCGCCGAGACCGAGGTTCCACAGGCCGTACGCCTCGGCCTCGGTGCGCTGGTCGTCGACCTTGTTGGCCGCGAGCACCACCGGCTTGCCGGACTTCCGCAGGATCCGTACGACGGCCTCGTCGGCGTCGGTGATGCCCACGGTCGCGTCGACGACGAACAGCACCGCGTCGGCCAACGAGACGGCCACCTCTGCCTGACCGGCGATGCGCTCGGCGAGGCCGCGGGCGTCGGGGTCCCAGCCGCCGGTGTCGACGACGGTGAAGGCGCGGCCGTTCCAGTTGGCGTCGTAGGAGACGCGGTCGCGGGTCACGCCCGGGCGATCCTCGACGACGGCCTCGCGCCGGCCGATGATCCGGTTGACGAGCGTGGACTTGCCCACGTTGGGTCGGCCGACCACGGCCAGGACGGGGGTCGGGCCGGTCGGCTCGTCGGAGCCAGCCTCGACGCTGACGGCGTCGTACTCAGTCATGGGAGATCACAGCTTCTGGGAGGGAGGAACGAGCCCGGTGTCGGGGTCGTCCTCGGATTGTCCCGCAGGAAGGGGTCCGGGCAAGGATCGCCGCGTCCGCGCGAGGGCGCCGTCCAGCTCGGACAGCATGTGCAGACGCAACAACACCGAGGTGGCCCGCACGTGTTCCCGGGTGCGGGGCCAGGGCTGCTGTGTGGTTCGCCACGGCGCGCCGAACACCACGTCGATGGCTCCGTCACGCGCCGGGAGCGCGTTCGACCCGCCGCCCGGCGGGCGGGTGCCGAGCATCGTCACCGGTACGACGGGTGCGCCGGTGACCAGCGCGAGGTAGGCCGCGCCGTGGTGGAACCGCCCGAGCCGGCCGTCGCCGCGGGTGCCCTCCGGGAAGATGCCGGCCACTCCCCCGTCGCGCAGGACCCGCAGGCAGGACCGGATCGCGGCCGGGTCGGCGGCGTACCGGTCGAGCGGGATCTGCCCCGCGGCGCGCAGGAACCCGCCGAGCCGGCCGGCGAACATCTCCTGCTTGGTCAGGGCGTGGACCGGACGAGGCGCGAAGACGGCCAGCAGCGGCCCGTCGATGACACCGACGTGGTTGGCGGCGAGGATCACCGCGCCCGCCGCGGGCACCTGCTCGGCGTCGTGCACCCGCACCGGCCACCGCCGCCGGATCAGCCACGCCGCCGTGGGGCGGAGGCCGTGCAGCAGACGGGTCGAGGGGTGGCGGTCGGCGCTGCGCGGCGGCGCAGCGTGGTCAGCCTCCGTCACGAGTCCCCCGTGCCCCCGACTGGGCCGCCTGCGCCTCGGCGAGACCGACGATGCGGTCGATCACCTCGAGCAGGCTCAGGTGGGTGCTGTCGACGTGCACGGCGCCCTCGGCCATGGTGAGCGGGGCGGTCGCACGCCCGGAGTCGATGCGGTCGCGCGCGAGCAGCGACTCCTGCGTCGTGGCCAGGTCCGAGCCACCCTCCTCCGCGGCACGCCGCGCCGCGCGGGCGTCGGGGTCGGCGCTGAGGTAGACCTTGACCTCGGCCTGCGGCCACACCACCGACCCGATGTCGCGACCCTCGACGACGATCCCGCCGTCGCCGATGACCTCGCGCTGCAGGTCGAGCAGTCGGGCCCGGACCTCGGGCACCGCACTGACCGGGCTGACGGCGCCGTTGACCTCGTCGCTGCGGATCTCCACGGACACGTCGCGGCCGTCGACGGTGATCGTGGGCGCCTGCGGGTCGGTGCCGGACTCGATGCGCGGGCGGCCCGCCGCGGCGGCCACGGCCGCCACGTCGTGCACGTCGACGCCCTCGCGCAACAGCCACCAGGTCATCGCCCGGAACATCGCGCCGGTGTCGAGGTAGCGAAGGCCGAGCCGCTCGGCCACCCCGCGCGAGGTGCTCGACTTGCCGGAGCCGGACGTCCCGTCGACGGCGATGACGAGGCTGTGGTCCGGGGCGGTGTCGACGCTGCTCACGGGCGAGAAGATTACCGGTGGGTCGTCCACCCGCGGGATTCGAGAGCCGCGAGCAGGCGCTCGGCGCTGTTCTCCTCGACGACCAGCTCGGTGAGGCCGACGGGGCGGCCCGGGTCGTGGTCGATGTGCACGTCCTCGATGTTGACCCCCACCTCGCCGGCGTCGCCGAAGAGGCGCGCCAGCTCGCCGGGGTGGTCGGGCACGCTGACGAACACCGAGCGCGTCGGCCGCGCGGGACCGCCGTGCTTGCCGGGGATCGCGGCCGTTCCGTCGTTGCCGCGCACCAGGATCTCGACGAGGTCCGGGCCGGCGTCCGACGCGACCGCCGTCATGAGGGCGTCGAGGTCGGCGCGCACCTCGGCGAGCAGGTCGAGCACCGCCTCGGAGTTCGCCTCCAGGATCTGCTGCCAGAGCGCCGGGTCGCTCGCCGCGACCCGGGTCACGTCGCGCACGCCCTGCCCGGACAGCGCCAGGTGCTCCGGAGGCGCGGACGCGAGACGCCCGGCGACGAGCACCGCGGCGAGGTGCGGCAGGTGCGACGTACGGGCGACGGCGCGGTCGTGCTCGTCGGGCGCCATCCGCAGCGGCGCTGCGCCGCACTCGAGCACGAGCTGCTCCACGAGGGCGACGGCGTGCTCGGGCGCCGCGGGGTGCGGGGTCACCGCCCAGGGACGGCCGTCGAACAGGGCGGCGCTGGCGGCCAGCGGGCCGGAGCGCTCGCTGCCGGCCATCGGGTGCGAGCCGACGTAGCGGGCGAGGTCCGCTGCCGGGACCCGGGCGGAGACCGCCTCGAGCGGCGCGGCCTTCACGCTGCCGACGTCGGTGACGACGGCGTCCGAGCGCCCCAGCGCGGCGACGATCGCGTCCGGGACCGCGGCGGGCGGGACGGCGACCACGACGAGCTGGGGCCGGTCGGCTGCCGTCACCGCTCGCCCGGCGCCGAGCCCGGTGGCGGTGCGGAGGTTCTCCGCGGAGGTGTCGCGCAGCACCACCTCGAGGCCGAGGCGCCGGCACACGAGGGCGACCGAGGTGCCGATCAGCCCGGCACCGACCACCTCGACCGGCCCCGTCAGGGCGTCGCCGGGATGCGGGTCAGTCATGGCTCGTGGTCCGCGCCAGGTCCCGCCGCAGGTTGGCGGCACCGTGGAGGTACACGTGGGTCACCTCGGCGCGCGGCAGCTCGGTCTCGACGTGCGCCATCAGCCGCACCACGCGGGGCATCGACCCCTCGATCTCGAGCTCGCGGGCACAGACCAGCGGCACGTCGGAGAAGCCCAGCTGCCGTGCGGCATACGCCGGGAACTCGCTCGTCAGGTCGCTGGTCGCGGTGAAGATGATCGAGATGAAGTCGTCCACCGCGAGGTCGTTGGCCGACATGACGTCGGTGACCAGCTCCGCGACCCGGTCGAGCATGTGCTCCCGGGTGTCCTCGTCGAGCTGGGTCGCGCCGCGTACTGCCCTCACTGCCACGGGAGCACCCTAGGCCAGCCGTCCCGGCGCACCGCGTCCCGTCTCGCCAGCCGGGGCGCCCACGTCCGTCCGCGTCAGGCCGGCTGGTAGCTCCCGAACGACCAGTGGTTGCCCTCCGGGTCGGTCACGCTGCCGCCGCGCCCGCCGTAGTCCTGGTCCACCATCGGGCGCACCACCGAGCCGCCCGCGGCCACGGCCGCGTCGAAGGCCCGGTCGGGGTCGGGGGTCACGAGGTACGCCGCCGCCGGCCCGGTGCCGGCGATCGCGGAGCCCGGGCGGTCCGAGCCGAACATGATCCCGCCACCGCCGGGCCACGCCCACTCGGCGTGGACCACGACCGAGGCGTCGGCCTCGTCGCGGTAGGTCGCGTGCTCGGTGAAGCCGATCGCGCGCAGCCAGGCGATCATCGCGTCGGCGTCGCGCACGGAGAAGGTGTGCCACAGGGTCGTGCCCGAGACGTCAGGCTGTGCGGTCTGCCCGGTCTGCCCGGTCTGCTCGGTCTGCTCGGTCTGCTCGGTCATGGGGTGTCCTCCTGTCGTGGGCCGGCTGCTCCGCCCGCCGACCTCACGGTCCCCCGTCGTGGTGCCCCGTGGCTTGGACGATCGGGAACTCCCGCCGCAGCCACTCCGTCGGGCTGCACCCCGCGAAGCCGCTCCACTCGCGGGCGAGGTGCGCCTGGTCGGCGTACCCGCTGTCGGCGGCAACCCGTGCCACTGACACCTCGCCGTCGAGCGCGGCCCGGCGCAGCCGGCCGTGGGCGGCGGAGAAGCGGGCGAGCCGCTGGTAGGTCTTGGGGGTGACCCCGACCTCGTCGCGCACGAGCGTCGAGAGGCGTCGCCGGCTGAAGCCCACGTCATCGGCCGTCGCGGCCACGGGCACGCCGCGGGTCAGCAGCGCCATCGCCCGGGCGACCTCGGGTCGCAGGGCCGGCCGGGAGTGGCGGTGCAGCGCCGCCACGAGGTCGCGCTCGAGCGCGGCCAATCGTCGCGGCCAGGTCGGCTGGTCGGCGAGCCGCTCGGGCAGGTCGGCGAGGGCGGCGTCGATGTCGGCGAGGGCGAGGAGCTCGCCCGCGAGGGCGCTGGCGGGCACGCCCCAGATGGCTCGCGCTCCGGCCGGGGTGAGGCTCAGCTGGATGCCGCACTGGTGGCCGCCGTGGTGGACCGCGGCCGCCGAGGTGTGCAGCCCCGACACCGAGGACCAGCCGACGGTGCGGGTGTGCGGGGAGCCGTCCCAGGAGACCTCCAGCGGCTCGCCGATCGGCAGCACGAACGTCAGGCCGGTCGATGGCATGCCGATGTGCACGCCGGGACCGCCGAACGTGACGTCGTACACCACGATCGAGCGGACGTAGGGCGCCAGCACCGCAGGCACGGTGGCCATGGGGTCACCCTAGGCGCGGGGACCGACGCCGGGTCAGAGCTCGGCGCTGTCCATCAGCTCGCCGAGCTCGGCGACGGTCAGCTCGCGCATCTTCCCCGGGCCGAGCCGTGCCAGGGTGACCGGGCCGATCGACGTCCGGGTCAGCCGGCGCACCGGGTGCCCCACGTGGTCGAGCAGCCGGCGCACGATCCGGTTGCGGCCCTCGTGGATGGTGAGCTCCACGATCGAGCGGTTGCGGCCCTCCCGCCGCGGGTCGCCGCCGACCACGCGAGCGCTGCTGACCGTGACGGGGCCGTCCTCGAGGGTGACGCCGGCGAGCAGCTGGCGGATCGTCCGCACGTGCACCTCGCCCTCCACCTCGGCGACGTAGGTCTTGTCGACCTCGTGCGAGGGGTGTGCGAGGTGCTGGGCGAAGTCGCCGTCGTTGGTGAGGATGATCAGGCCCTCGGTGTCGGTGTCGAGCCGGCCGACGTGGAAGAGCCGCTCCGGCCGGTCGGCGACCAGGTCGCCGAGGGTGCGCCGGCCCTCGGGGTCGCTCATCGTCGACACCACTCCGCGCGGCTTGTTGAGCACGAGGTAGACCTTGTCGCTGATCGGCGGCAGCCGCTTGCCGTCGACCCGGATCACGGCCGTGCGCGGGTCGACCTTGGTGCCGAGGCGGGTGACCACCTCGCCGTCGACCTCGACGAGGCCGTCGAGCATCAGCTCCTCGCACTTGCGCCGGCTGGCGACGCCGGACTGGGCGAGGAGCTTCTGCAGCCTGATCAGGCCGTCCTCGTCGGTGTCGGGGCGCTGGGAGGCGGGCTGGTCGTTGTCGGGTGCGTCGTGGGGCTTCATGTGGTTTCGGGGTCCCTGCGGGAGCGCGAGCGGAGCGAGTGGTCTCGTGGGGTGGTCATGTGATCTCGGTGCCGCCGTCGGGCTCGGTGCCGGAGCCGCTGTGCGGCGAGGCGTGGGTGGGTGCGGGCGTCGGGTGGGGCTCGGCAGCGGGTTCGGCAACAGGCTCGGGCGTGGGCTCGGCCGGGGCGTCGAGCCCGGCGACGCTGGCCAGCTCGTCCTCCAGGTCGTCCATGTCCGGCAGATAGGGCGCCAGCTCGGGCAGCTCGTCGAGCGAGGTGATGCCGATCCGCTCGAGGAAGTACGACGTCGTCCGGTAGAGGTTCGCGCCGCTCTGGTCGTCCTGGCCGGCCTCCTCGACCAGGCCGCGGGTGAGCAGCGTGCGCATGACGCCGTCGACGTTCACGCCGCGGATCGCCGACACGCGCGCGCGCGAGACCGGCTGCTTGTAGGCGACCACGGACAGCGTCTCCAGCGCCGCCTGCGTCAGCCGGGCCTGCTGGCCGTCGAGGACGAAGGACTCCACGACCGCGGCGTACTCGGGGCGGGAGTAGAAGCGCCAGCCACCGGCGACCGCGCGCAGGTCGAAGCCGCGGCCCTGCTCGGCGTACTCGGCGGCGAGGCCCGCGAGGGCCTCCTCGACGTCGGCGACGGGGTGCCCGACCACGGACGCGAGGCGGACCTTGTCGAGCGGCTCGTCGGAGACCATCAAGATCGCCTCCAGCGCCGGCCGCAGCTCGGCGACCGCCACGGCCAGGGTCTCGACGTCGTCGCCCTCGGCAATCGGCTGGGCAGGCTGGTCAGGCTGCGCGACCGGCTCCTGCGCCGGCTCGGGCTGCTCGCTCACTCGTCCTCCTGGGGCTCGTCCGCCGCGTCCACGTCGCGGTCGGCGGCCGTGTCGTCGCTGCCTTCATCATCGTCCGCCGGCGGGGCGCCGTCGAACTCGTCGTGGATGTCGACCTCTCCGTCCTCGCTGCCGGTCCAGCGCACGGTCAGCTCGCCGAGGGGCGTGACCTGGTCGAACGACACCGCGCCCTCGCGGAACAGCTCGAGGAGCGAGAGGAACCGGGCGACCGTGGTGAGGCGGTCCGGGGAGTCGCCGCACAGCGCGCGGAACGTCATGGTCCCGCTGCGCCGCAGCCGGTCGACCACCACCTGCGCCTGCTCGCGGACGCTGACCTTCGCGGCGTGGATGTGCTGCAGCGACACCTCGAGCACCGGCTTGGGCTCCATCGCCCTGGCCGCGAGCTGGGCGAACTGGTCGAGGCCGATGCCGATCAGCACCTCGGGCAGCAGGGTGGCGAAGCGCTCCTCCAGCCCGACGGCGCGCGGGTGTCGGCGTGACTCCGACGCGAGCCGCTCCTCGAGCACCGAGGCCACCTGCTTGAACGCGCGGTACTGCATGAGCCGCGCGAAGAGCAGGTCGCGTGCCTCGAGGAGCGCGAGGTCCTCCTCGTCCTCGACGTCGCCCTGCGGCAGCAGCCGGGCCGCCTTGAGGTCCAGCAGGGTCGCGGCGACGACGAGGAACGACGTGGTCTGCTCGAGGTCCCACGCGTCCCCGAGGTTCTTCACGTGGGCGATGAACTCGTCGGTGACCTGCGAGAGCGCGACCTCGGTGATGTCGAGCTTGTGCTTGGCGATCAGGCCGAGCAGCAGGTCGAAGGGCCCCTCGAAGTTGTCCAGCCGTACGGCGAACGCCGGTGCCTCGCTGCCGGATTCGAGGGCAGCACCGCTTGCCAGGTCGGGCCCGGACCGGGTCCTGGCGCTCACTCGTCCAGCAGCCGCTGGACCAGTGCGCTCTCGGCGCCCTGGCCCTCGAGGTCGGCGAGGACGAGCGCCAGCGCCTCGCGGACCAGGCGGCCGCGGTCGACGGCCAGGCCGTGCTCGCGTCGCAGCATCAGCCGGGCGTGCTCGATGTCGAGCAGCTCGTCGGCGGTGACGTAGACGGTCATCTTCTCGTCGTGCCGGATGCGGCCGCTGGGCTTCTTCGGCGTCGGCTCGGCGTCGTCGGCGACCGCGCGCACCCGGCGGGGACGCTGCTCGGGGGCGGGCTCCGCAGCGGTGTCGGAGGTCGGCCGGAACAGGTCGTCCGCGGCCGGCATGCTCACTCGGCGGGCCACCGGGTGAGCACCTCCTTGGCCAGCTGGCGGTAGGCGTCGGCGCCGGTCGAGGACGAGGCGTACGACGTGATCGGCTCGCCCGCGACGGTCGCGTCGGAGAACTTCACCGTGCGGCGGATGACGGTGTGGAACACCGTGTCGCCCCACGCCGAGACCAGCCGCTCCATGACCTCGCGGCTGTGCAGCGTGCGTCCGTCGAACATCGTGCCGAGCACGCCGTCGATCTCGAGCTTGGGGTTGAGCCGCTCACGGACCTTGTCGATGGTGGTCTTGAGCAGGGCCACGCCGCGCAGCGCGAAGTACTCGCACTCCAGCGGCACGATGACACCGTCGGAGGCCGTGAGGGCGTTGACCGTGAGCAGGCCGAGCGAGGGCTGGCAGTCGATGAGGATGACGTCGTACTGCTCGAGCGCCGGCGCGAGCACCCGCTGCAGGGTCTGCTCGCGCGCCACCTCGTGGACGAGCTGCACCTCGGCGGCCGAGAGGTCGATGTTGGAGGGCAGCAGGTCCATGCCCGGGATGCCGGAGGGGACGACGACCTCGTCGAGCGTGGTCTCGCGGTCCATCAGCAGGTTGTAGATGGTGGCGTCCATCTCGTGCGGGTTGAGGCCGAGGCCGACCGACAGCGAGCCCTGCGGGTCGAAGTCGACGAGCAGCACCTTGCGCCCGAACTCGGCGAGCGAGGCGCCGAGGTTGATCGTGGTGGTGGTCTTGCCGACGCCGCCCTTCTGGTTGCACATCGAGATCACGCGCGCGCCGCCGTGCCGGGTGGGCGCGGTGGGCTCGGGGAAGACCGGCATCGGGCGACCCGTGGGACCGAGGGGCGCCTCGGTCGTGGTGGTGCCCGCGACGTCGAGGGTGTCCTCGGCGATCGGGCGCTCGAACGGGATCGGCTGGGTCACGGTCTGCTCGTCTCGGGGGGAAGGGGCCGGGGAAGGGGCCGGGGAAGAAGCCGAGGGAGGAGCCGGCGGGACCGGTGGTCGGACCAGGGGCGGCATCGCCGGGGCACTGCTCCCGGTGCTACCCGGGCCTGGGAGTCCCGCACCACTCATGTCAGCTCCTTCTCGCGTCGACTGGGTTCGATTGGATCACGCCGAACGCCTCGAACTTTGTCGACACGTCGACAGTTCCGAGAACGACCTCGCGCGACTCTAGGACCGTCGGAGAGGCGCCAACAACACCGCCCGGCAGTCCCACAGGCAGCATCCGGAATCTGTGCACGCCGCCCCGCTGGAGTGCACAGGCACGCGCCACCTGTGCACAAACCTGTGCACCGGTGGCGCGAGCCCCCGACCCGTCCGCGACGGCGCCCGACGACCTCGGGCCGGTCCCGGGGTTGCGAAAGGTACTACCTTTCAACGAGGATGCCGGAGACCCGTGACGACGCTCACACCATCCCCCAAGGGAGCCCCTCCGCATGGACAACCTCGAACCGGCGTACAGCACGCCCGTCCTCCTGCTGATCGCCGCGGCCGCCGTGGGCCTGCTGCTGTTCCTCGTGATGAAGGTGCGCCTGCACGCCTTCATCACGCTGGTCCTCGTCAGCCTGCTCACCGCCGTCGCGGCCGGCATCCCGATCGCCGACGTCCCGACCGCCCTCCTGGCCGGCTTCGGGAGCACCCTGGGCGCGGTCGCCCTGCTGGTGGGCTTCGGGGTGATGCTCGGTCGCCTGCTCGAGGTGACCGGTGGTGCGCAGGTGCTGGCCGACAGCCTGATCAACCGGTTCGGTGAGCAGCGCGCGCCCTTCGCGCTGGGCGTGGCCGCCCTCATCTTCGGTTTCCCGATCTTCTTCGACGCGGGCCTGGTCGTCTTCCTGCCGATCATCCTCACCGTCGCCCGCCGCTTCGGCGGCTCGGTCCTCTTCTACGCCCTCCCCGCGGCCGGAGGCTTCGCCGCGATGCACGCGATCGTCCCGCCGCACCCGGGTCCGGTCGCCGCCGGCACCGCACTGGGCGCCGACATCGGCGTCGTCCTCCTCATCGGCGTCCCCGTGGCAGTCCTGTCCTGGTACGTCGGCGTCTACCTCGTCTCGCGCGTGCTGGGTCGCCGGTACGACGTCCCGGTCCCGGCGGTGCTCTTCGGCGAGATGGACGGCGGCACCGACCCCGACCGCCCGGCGGCCACTCCCCCCTCCTTCGGCACGGTCCTCGGCCTGCTGCTGGTGCCGCTGGTCCTGATCTCGGCCAACACCGTGCTCACCACGCTCGTCACCAGCGGTGCGCTCGACGAGGGCCAGACCTGGGTGGAGCTCCTCCAGCTGCTCGGCAACACGCCGGTCGCCCTCCTCGTCAGCCTGCTCGTCGCCATCGGCGTGCTCGGCCGTCGGACCGGCTCCCTGTCGGACACGATGGACGTGCTCGACCGGTCACTGGGCCCGATCTGCTCGATCATCCTGATCACGGGCGCGGGCGGCATGTTCGGCGGCGTGCTGCGCACCAGCGGCATCGGTGACGCGCTGACCTCCTCGCTCTCCGACCTCGGCCTCCCACTGCTGCTGCAGGCCTTCCTGATCGCCACGGCGCTGCGCGTGGCCCAGGGCTCCGCCACGGTCGCGCTGACGACGACCGCCGGTCTGATCGCCGGGCAGGCCGGCGGGCTCGGCAACGTCGAGCTCACCCTCCTCGTCGTCGCCATCGCGGCGGGCTCGACCGTGCTCTCCCACGTCAACGACTCGGGCTTCTGGCTCGTGAGCCGGTTCTTCGGGATGGACGAGAAGACCACCCTGAAGACGTGGACGGTCATGGAGACCACGCTCGGCGTCACCGCGTTCGCCATCGCCGCGCTGCTGTGGCCGGTGGCGGGGCTGTTGTGAGGTCAGGGGGCGTGGCCGAGGTCGGAGACGACCTCAGCACAGATCGCGGTCATCGCGAAGCGGGCTACCTCGGCCTCGCCCCCGGCGACCGCCTCCGCCACGACCTGGTGCAACCGGCGCGCCTCGCGCTTGGGCTCGGGGGGCATCAGGTCGTGGTCGGTCCGTCCGCGGAGCACCTCCTCCACCACGTCGCCGAGCCGGGCGAACATCACGTTGCCCGACGCGCGGAGCAGCAGCCGGTGGAAGGCCACGTCCTGCTCGAGGAAGGTGCGCAGGTCTCCCGCGGCCCCCGAGTCCTCCATGTCCTCGGCGATGCGCACGATCTCCGAGCGCTGCGCGTCGTCGGCGTGCAGGGCGGCGAGGGCGGCGGACGCGGGCTCGACGGCGGCGCGCAGCTCGGCCAGCTGGTGCAGGTGCGCCACCCGGTCGGCGCCGCCGAGGCGCCACCTGATCACGGCGGGGTCGAAGTCGTCCCACCGCTCGTGCGGCAGGATCCGTACGCCGGTGCGGCGCCGGCTCTCTACCAGCCCCATCGACACCAGGACCTGCACCACCTCGCGGGCCACGGTGCGGGAGACGCCGTACGCCTCTCCGAGCCACTCGAGGGTGATCACGGCGCCGACCGGCAGGTCGCCGCGGACGATGCGGGGACCCAGCTCGGCGAGCACGGTGCTGTGGGCGGTCGACACGACGAGCAGACTAGCTCCGGGCCCGGCCGCCGCAGCGGACCCGGCGACGCACCGCGCCACCTGGTGGTGATGGGCGTCTCCGGCACGGGCAAGACCACCGTCGCCGAGGAGCTCGCCGACCGCTTCGGCTGGCGCTTCATCGAGGGTGACAGCCTCCACCCGGAGGCGAACATCGCGAAGATGTCCGCGGGGATCCCGCTCGACGACGACGACCGTCGCCCGTGGCTGGAGGTGCTCGGCCGGCTGCTGGCCTTCCACCACGCCGACGGCGTCTCGAGCGTGCTCACGTGCTCGGCGCTCAAGCGGTCCTACCGCGACGTGCTGCGTGCGGGGGTGCCGGAGGGTTCCGTCTTCTTCGTGCACCTCGCCGCGCCGTTCGAGGTGCTCCTCGAGCGGATGGAGGCGCGCGACCACTTCATGCCGCCCTCGCTGCTCCAGTCCCAGTTCGACACCCTCGAGCCGCTCGGCGAGGACGAGGAGGGCGAGGTGTTCGACGTCTCCGAGCCGGTCGCAGAGGTGGTCCGGGCCGTGATCGAGGCCGTCGAGGGCTGAGCGCCGGGCCCCGACGGGACCCGGCCGGCTCAGAGGCGGCGCACCATCCGCGTCGCCAGCACGAGCTCGCCGGCCTCGTCGGTGGCGTCGCAGTCCACCACCGCCTCGATCACCCAGTCGTGGTCGCCCGCAGGGTCGTGGATCGTCTGCCGTACGTCGCGGACGCGGGCGGTCGTGCCCTCCTCGGCACCAACGGGCTCCCCGGTGCGCTCCTCCCCCACCACCAGCAGGTCGGGGCCGCGGGCGTCGGCGTCGGTCAGCACCGTGTCGTGGTCGCCGTAGTAGTCCTCGAGCGCCGCGTCCCACACCGACCGACCCACCGCGACCTCCCGGGGTGGGTCGGTGCGATCGGCCGCCGCCCGCTCGAGGCGCACGAGGGTGTCGAGGTCGTCGCGCGCGAAGGCCTCGACCCGGGCCCACATCGCGTTGCGCACCATCACCCGGAACGGTCGCTCCTGCCGCGAGAGCGGTCGCGGTGGGGGCGGCGGCTCGTGGTGAGCGACGGCCGACGAGACGTGGTCGGGGTCGGAGAGCGCCTCCCACTCGTCGAGCAGTGAGGAGTCGGTCTGGCGGACGGTCTCGCCCAGCCACTCGATGACGTCCTCGACCTCCGGGGCGCGGTGCGCCTCCGGGACCGTCTGGCGCAGCGTCCGGTAGGCGTCGGTGAGGTAGCGCAGCACCAGTCCCTCGGAGCGGGCGAGCTGGTAGCGGCCGACGAAGTCGGTGAAGCCCATCCCGTGCTCCCACATCTCCCGGACGACGGACTTCGGCCCCAGCGCGTCCTCCGGGAGCCAGGGGTGGGTCTGGCGGTAGGTCTCGTAGAGCGCCTCGAGGAGCTCGCGGAGCGGCTGCGGCCACGTGATCTCCTCCAGCAGCGCCATCCGCTCGTCGTACTCGAGGCCGTCGGCCTTCATCTCGCTGATGGCCTCGCCCCGCGCGGCGTGCTGCTGGGCCATCAGGATCTGGCGCGGCGCCTCGAGGACCGCCTCGACCACGGACACCACGTCGAGCCCGTAGGTCTCCGCCTCCGGGTCGAGGACGTCGAAGGCGGCGAGCGCGAAGTGCGCGAGCGGCTGGTTGAGCGCGAAGTCGTCGGGCACGTCGGCGCTGAGCACGTAGCGGCGGCCGAACGAGTCGACCTCGTCGAGGCGGGTCACGATGCCGGTGCGCACGAGCGAGCGCGAGAGCCGCAGCGCCCGCCGGGCCAGGCGCAGCTGCTGGCGGTGCTCCTCGTGGTTGTCGGTCAGCAGCCGCCGCATCACCGCGAACGCGTCCTCCTCGCGGGAGATCACGTTGACCAGCATCGCGTTGTCGACCTTCATCCTGCTGGCGAGGCGCTCGGGCTCCCCCGCCACCAGCTTGTCGAAGGTCTGCTCGGTCCACACGACCGTTCCCTCCGCCGGCTTCTTCAGCTGCGCCTTGGACTTCTTCTTCCCGGCCGCCACGCGTGCGGCCGCCTTCGCCTTGGCCTGCTCGTTCTCGATCACGTGCTCCGGCGCCTGGACGACCACGTAGCCGGCCGTGTCGAAGCCCGCCCGGCCGGCGCGGCCGGCGATCTGCTGGAACTCCCGCGTCCGGAGCACCCGCTGGCGGTTCCCGTCGAACTTGGCCAGCCCGGTGAACAGCACCGTGCGGATCGGCACGTTGATCCCCACCCCGAGGGTGTCGGTGCCGCAGATGACGCGCAGCAATCCCGCCTGGGCGAGCGTCTCGACCAGCCTGCGGTACTTCGGCAGCATGCCCGCGTGGTGCACCCCGACGCCGTTGCGCACCAGGCGCGACAGGGTCTTGCCGAAGCCCGCGCCGAAGCGGAAGGCGCCGATCCGCTCGGTGATCGCCTCCTTGTCGACCTTGAGGCCGCCTCCGGCCGTCACCAGGCGCGAACGCAGCAGGTTGGTGGCGTGCTCGACGGCGG
The DNA here is from genome assembly GCF_031844425.1 of Microbacterium sp. ARD31. Classification (NCBI taxonomy): domain Bacteria; kingdom Bacillati; phylum Actinomycetota; class Actinomycetes; order Micrococcales; family Microbacteriaceae; genus Microbacterium; species Microbacterium sp. ARD31. Next base: position 120,301 of record NZ_JAUZVE010000018.1, on the reverse strand, counting down.
CCGCCTGGGTGAAGTGGACGACGTAGACGGGGTCCTGCCCGGTGCTGACCAGCTCCTCGAGGGTGTCGTCGAGCGGCTCCATCGACCAGCGGAAGCTCAGCGGGACCGGGCGCTCCGCGTCGTCGACGACCGCCGTGTCGCGCCCGGTGCGACGCAACAGGTCCTCGACGAGGAACGAGACGTCGCCCAGGGTCGCCGACATCAGGAGGAACTGCGCGTCGACGAGCTCGAGCAGCGGCACCTGCCAGGCCCACCCCCGGTCGTGCTCTGCGTAGAAGTGGAACTCGTCCATCACCACGAGGCCGACGTCGGCACCGCGGCCCTCGCGCAGCGCGATGTTGGCGAGCACCTCGGCGGTGCAGCAGATGATCGGGGCGTCCGGGTTCACCGCCGCGTCGCCGGTGAGCATCCCGACGTTGTCGGCGCCGAAGACCTCGATCAGCGCGAAGAACTTCTCGCTCACGAGCGCCTTGATCGGCGCGGCGTAGAAGCTCACCTCGTCGCGCGCCAGGGCGGCGACGTGGGCGCCGATCGCGACCAGCGACTTCCCCGACCCGGTCGGGGTGGCGAGGACGACGTGGTTGCCGCCGAGCAGCTCGATGACGGCCTCGTCCTGGTGCGGGTAGAGCTCGAGGCCCTGGTCGGCCACCCAGCCGGCGTACGCGTCGTACACGGTGTCGGGGTCCGCGCCGGTCGGCACGCGGGTGTCGAGGCGTGCGACGTGGTCCGGCATGGGGCCGATCCAACCATCCGCCGGGTTTCAGCGGTGAAGGCGCCGCGCAACCGCGGTGAAACCGGTCGCGACCACGCTTGCCGCCATGACCACTGACACCACCCTCCGACCGGGCTCCGACCGCGACCCGGCCGTCCGGGCCACCGGGCTCGTGAAGCAGTTCGGCGACCAGCGCGCCGTCGACGGCATCGACCTCGAGGTCCGCCGCGGCGAGGTCTTCGGCGTCCTCGGGCCCAACGGCGCCGGCAAGACGACGATGCTGCGGATGCTCGCCACCCTGCTGCGCATCGACGACGGCCGCGCCGAGGTCTTCGGCCACGACGTCGCCGCCGAGCCCCACGCCGTACGACGCCTGCTCGGCGTCACCGGCCAGTACGCCTCCGTCGACGAGAACCTCACCGCGACCGAGAACCTCTGGCTCTTCGCACGGCTCCAGGGCATGTCCCGCAGCGACGCCCGCACCCGAGGCGCCGAGCTCCTGGAGCAGTTCGACCTGACCGACGCGGCCACCAAGCCGATCTCCGCCTTCTCCGGCGGCATGCGGCGCCGTCTCGACCTGGCGGCCAGCCTGCTCACCCGACCCCCGCTGATCTTCCTCGACGAGCCGACGAGCGGCCTGGACCCGCGCACCCGCGGGCAGATGTGGGAGACCATCCGCGACCTCGTGCGCTCGGGCTGCACGGTGCTGCTCACCACGCAGTACCTCGACGAGGCCGACCAGCTCGCCGACCGGATCGCGGTCATCGACCGAGGTCGCAAGGTCGCCGAGGGCACCGCGGACCAGCTGAAGTCGTCGGTCGGGCAGTCGACGCTGCAGCTGCAGGTCGCCGACGCCGCCGACCTGGGGACGGTTGCCGACGAGGTACGCCGGCTCCTCGGCGAGGAGGCCGTGCCCTCCCCCGAGGCCCGCCGGGTCAACGTGCCGCTGACCCGCACCGACCAGTCCGTCGACGTGCTGGTCGCCCTCCGCGACCGCGGGGTCGCCATCGAGTCGGTGACCGTCCAGAAGCCGTCGCTCGACGAGGTCTTCCTGGCGCTGACCGGACACGACACCCAGGACCACCCGGCGCAGGACGACTCCGCCGGCACCGACGAGCCCGAGCTGATGGAGGCCTCCCGATGACTGCACTGACCACGGACCTGACCGTGACCGACCCCGCGGACATCGTGATCCCGCCGCGGGTCAGCCTGGCCGACACGCTGAGCCAGACCCTCACCCTCGCCTGGCGCGCGACCATGAAGATGCGCCGGAGCATGGAGGTGATGTTCGACGTCACCATCCAGCCGCTCGTCTTCACCGGCATGTTCGCCTACATCTTCGGCGGGGCGATCTCCGGTGACGTCGACAGCTACCTCCCGCTGATCATCCCCGGCCTGATCGGCCAGACCGTGCTGACCGCGTGCGTGGCGACGGGCGTCCAGCTGCGCACCGACATGGACACCGGCGTCTTCGACCGCTTCAAGGTGCTCCCGATCGCCCGGATCGCACCACTGGCAGGACCGATGGTCGCCGACCTGCTTCGCTACTTCATCGCCTCGGCGCTCACCTTCGCCGTGGGGATCGCGATCGGCTACCGCCCCGGCGGCGGCGTGCTCGGCGTGGCGGGCGCGATCCTGCTCGCCATGCTCGCCGGCTGGTCGCTGGCCTGGATCTTCACCATGTTCGGCATCGTGGGTCGCAACGCCCAGGCCGTGCAGGGGATCTCCCTGCTCGTGATGTTCCCGCTGACGTTCCTGTCGAACGCCTTCGTCCCGACCGACACGATGCCCGGCCCGCTGCGGGCCTTCGCCGAGGTCAACCCGGTGTCCCTGGTCATCACCGCGATCCGCGACCTGGCCAACGACGGCGCGGTCACCGGCGACGTCGGGTGGGCGCTGCTGGGCTGCTCCGTGGTGATCGCGGTCTTCGCGCCGCTGTCGGTGCGGGCGTTCAACCGGAAGATGTGAGCCGGTCCCCGGACCAGGTGCGCCGCAGGCGGTCGACGACCGCGGCGGTCTCCGGCACCAGGTCCGCGGCGGGGCGGGCGGACAGCTCCTCGACGAGCTGGTCCACCCGCCCCGGCAGCACGCCGTCGGCCATCGCCCGCACGGCGTCCCACCCCATCACCGGGATGCTGCGGTTGTAGGCCCAGCGCTGGGCCGTGGCGAGGAGGCGTACGCCGTCCTCGTGCTGCTCCGGCGGCCCGAAGCGCAGCACCCACGTCGCCAGGGCCACCAGCAGCACGCCGTTCAACGGCAGGTCGGTGAACCAGAGCGTGCCGTCCGGGGTGGCGAGCCTCTCGCCCATCACCATGTCGCGCAGCTCGTCGGCCCTCGGGTCGACGTCGGCCGTGCCGTGGCGTGCGCGGCTGACCAGCGCGGCCGACGCGGCCAGGGCCAGCCAGGGCGAGGCCCCCATGCCGGGGTCGGAGTCCAGGACCAGCTCGACGACGCCGTCATAGCGGCGTAGCGCTTCGGCATGCTCGCCGCGCGCGAGCGCGAGCTCGGCGTGCGCGGTCTGCCAGGTCAACCGGGCGCCCATCTGTGCGGTGTCGCCGTCCGGCGGACCGAACCTCTCGAGCATCGCAGCCGCCCGGTCCACGTCACCGTCGAGCAGCGGCGCGATCGCCGTGGCCACCTGCAGGCTGTAGGCGTCGGTCTCGGCGTGCACGCGGCTGAGCAGCGGCCAGGCGATCTCGGCGTGGTGCGCCGCCCGGTGGTGGTCGCCGACCGCGATCGCGAGCTGGCTCAGCTCGGCGTGCAGCGAGGCCCGGAGGTACGGCGGCAGCGGCCCGCCGAGCGCCTCCTCGGCGTAGCCGCGGGCGGCGTCGACGTCGCCGGCGTTCTCCGCGACGATGGCCGCCCACAGCAGCAGCGCCGCTGCCAGGGCGGGTCGCGACTGCTGCGACGCCACCTCCGCGAGCCGCTGCGGCGCGGGTCCGTCCGCGACGTAGACGCTGTGCGCGATCAGGCCCCAGGGCCCGGTGGGCGTGTCCCCCTGCGTCAGCAGGCCGCGGAGGCCGGCGAGGTCGGCGCCCGGCATCCAGCTGAGGTGGATCATCAGCACGCCCGCGGCGTCCTGTGCGGCTGGGCGGAGGTCGGCCGGCACGTCCCACCCGGCCAGCAGCTCGGCGGCGGCGTCGCAGACGGCGAAGATGCGGGGCTGGTCGCCGGTGACCGTCCAGAGGCTGCCCAGCAACGCCACCAGGCGGGCGACGAGCCCACGGTCGCCCAGCGACAACGCCTGGCGGAGCACGTCGGTGAGGTTGTTCTGCTCGCGCACCAGGGCGTCGACCGTCGCCACCTGGTCGTCGTCGAGGACGAGGTCGGCGCAGCGCTCGGCCAGCTCGCGCGCCCACCGGCGCTGCGCCTCGGCCGCGTCCGCCTGCTCACCGGTGCGGGACAGCCGGGCGGCCGCGAACTCGCGGATCGTCTCCAACGCCCGGAAACGTGCCGCACCGCCGTCCTCGCCGATCACCAGCAGCGACTGCTCGACGAGGGTGTCGACCAGGTCGGACCCGTCCGGGCCCAGCACCGACAGGGCCGTGGACCGGTCGAAGCCGTCCTGGAAGACCGACAGCCACGCCAGCGCGCGACGCTCGTCGTCGTCGAGCAGGTCCCACGACCACCCGATCACCGCCTCGAGGGTGCGATGCCGGTCGGGCATGCTCCGGTCGCGGCTGCGCAGGGTCGCGAACCGGTCGTCGAGCGCCGCCGAGACCTCGGCCACCGTCATCGTGCGCACCCGTGCCGCGGCGAGCTCGACCGCCAGCGGCAGCCCGTCGAGCCGGTCGACGACCCCGCGCACGGCCGCTGGCTCGAGCACCGCGTCGGGCCGCGCCGCGGACGCCTGCCGGACGAAGAGCTCCTCGGCGTCGTCGGTCGAGAGCTGGCTCAGCGGCACCACCCGCTCCGCGGCCAGCCGCAGGGGTGCCCGGCTGGTCGCCAGCACCTGCAGGTCACGGGTGGTCGCCAGCAGGAACGCGACCAGCGCGGCCACCGGCTCGAGCACGTGCTCGCAGTTGTCCAGGACGAGGAGCGTGGGGCCGGCGTCGAGCTCCTGGGCCAGCCGTCCCCGCACGTCGGCCTGCCGGGCCACGGTCAGGCCCGACCGGGACGTCACCGAGCCGCGCACGCCGAGCGCGGCACCGACCGCCACGACGACGTCGTCACCGGCGCCGACGCCGACCAGCTCGACCACGTGCACGTGCGGAAGCGCTGACTCGCGTGCGAGCACCTGGGCGATGCTCGTCTTGCCGATGCCGCCCGGGCCCAGCACCGTGACCAGTCGTGACGCCGCCAGCGCCGCTCGCAGCCGGGCGAGGTCCTGCTCGCGACCGAGCAGCCCGGCGGCGTCGTACCTCAGGCCGCTGCGCACCGGGTCGTCGGCCGCGAGCAGCTCGCCGTGCAGGCGCTGCAGCGCCGGGTCGGGGTCGACGCCGAGGCGGTCGGCGAGGTCGGCGCGGTAGGCCTCGAAGCGGGTGAGCGCCACGGCCGGTCCGGCGGTGGCCGCCTCCGCCCGCAGCAGGGCGACGAGCACGTCGGTGTCGTCGGGCCAGCGCTGGTGGGCGGCGAGCAGCTCGTCGCGCGCCTCGGCGTGGCGACCGAGCCGGGCCGCGGCGAGGGCGGCGACCTCCCGCGCGGCCGTACGACGTGCTGCCGCCGCCCGGCGCAGGGCCGCCACCGGCTCGGACCCCGCCGTGGCCTCCACGGCCACCGCAGCCGCGTCGGAGGCGAGCCGGAACGCCTCCGCCGCGTCGCCGCTGGCCAGCGCCGCGCGGGCCGCGGCCAGCGACGCCGACTGGGCTCGCGCGTCGACCTCCTCGTCACCGAGGCCGAGCCGGTAGCCGCCGTCGAGCCGGTCGATGGCCCGGGCGAGCGTGGCGGACCGGGTGCGCGAGACCAGCACCTGGAGCGCCTTGGCCGGGTGCACGGGCGCGGCGTCGGGCCAGATCTCCTCGACGAGCCGCGCGTCGGGGACCCCCGCCGGCTCGTCGGCGAGCACGGCCAGCAGCGCGCCGACCCGCTCGCCCGGCAGCGGGGTGCCCTCCCACGACACCCCGTCGAGCAGCCGCAACCGGATCATTCGAGGGCCCGCGGGTGCGCGGTGGCGAAGACCTCGCGCAGGTTGTCGACGGTGACGAGCGTGTAGACCTGCGTGGTCGTGACCGAGGCGTGGCCGAGCAGCTCCTGCACCACCCGGACGTCAGCACCACCGTCGAGCAGGTGGGTGGCGAAGGAGTGCCGCAGCGTGTGCGGGGACACCGAGGCCGACACCCCGGCCCGCTCCGCTGCCTTCACCAGCACCGCCCAGGCGCTCTGCCGCGACAGCCGCCCGCCGCGCGAGTTGAGGAACAACGCCGGACCGCCGCGGCCGGCGCCGACGAGCTCGGGACGGGCGCGGGTGAGGTAGGCGCCGACCGCGTCACGCGCATAGGTGCCGACGGGGACGAGCCGCTCCTTGCCCCCCTTGCCGCGCAGCAGGACCGTGCCGTCGACCGGGTCGAGGTCGTCCACGTCGAGGCCGACCGCCTCGGAGATGCGCGCGCCGGTGCCGTAGAGCAACTCCAGCAGGGCCCGGTCGCGCAGGGCCAGCACGGTGTCGGGCGCCCCGGCCGCGTCCAGGATCGCCTCGACGTCGGAGAGCGGCAGCGCCTTCGGCAGCCGCTTGGCCGGCGTGGGCGGCTTGACCGCGGCCGCCGGGTCGGCCGTCGCCAGCCCGTCTGCGACCGCGAACTTGTGGAAGCCCCGGACTGCGACGACCGTGCGCGCCGCCGAGGTGGCGCTCAACGGCGGATGCCCCTCGCTGCCCTCGCGCAGGTCGACGAGGAACGCGGCCACCATCGCCTCGGTGACCGCGTCCACGTCCTCGGTGCCCTGGCGCGCGAGGAACTCCTCGTAGCGGGCCAGGTCACGCGTGTAGGAGCTCAGCGTGTTGGCGGCGAGCCCGCGCTCGACCGCGAGGTGGTCGAGGTAGGTGCGGAGGGCGCGGCGCAGCGTCACGCAAGAACGGTATCGAGGCCCACCGACTCGATGCCGACGGCGGCGCCGACGGGGTCGTTGGTCAGCTGGCCCGCGTGCGTGTTGAGGCCGAGCGCGAGGCTGCGGTCGTCGCGCAGCGCCTGCTCCCAACCCTTGTCGGCCAGCGCGACCGCGTAGGGCAGCGTCGCGTTGGTCAGCGCGTACGTCGAGGTGTTCGGCACCGCGCCGGGCATGTTGGCCACGCAGTAGAAGACCGAGTCGTGCACCTCGTAGGTCGGGTCGTCGTGGGTGGTGGCGTGCGAATCCTCGAAGCAGCCGCCCTGGTCGATGGCGATGTCCACCAGCACCGAGCCCGGCTTCATCCGCGAGACCAGCTCGTTGCTCACCAGCTTGGGCGCGGCCGCGCCCGGGATCAGCACGGCGCCGATCACCATGTCGGCCTCCATCACCTGCTGCTCGATGGCGAGCTTGGAGGAGGCGAGGCCGTGGACGCGGTTGTTGTAGCGCCAGAACGACATCCGCAGCTTGTCGAGGTCGGTGTCGAGCAGGGTCACGTCGGCGCCCATGCCGAGGGCGATGTTCGCAGCGTTCTGCCCGGAGACGCCGGCACCGATGATGACGACCTTGGCGTTGGCCACGCCGCCGACGCCGCCCATCAGCACGCCGCGGCCACCGTTGGCCTTCATCAGCGAGTACGCGCCGACCTGGGGCGCGAGGCAGCCGGCCACCTCGGACATCGGGTACAGCAGCGGCAGGCCGCCGGAGGGCAGCTGGACCGTCTCGTAGGCGATGGCGGTCACCTTGCGCTGCAGGAGCTCCTCGGTGAGGGGCTTGTCGGCGGCGAGGTGGAGGTAGGTGAAGAGCGTCTGGCCCTCACGCATCCGCTCGTACTCCTCCGCGACCGGCTCCTTGACCTTGAGGATCATGTCGGCGATGCCCCACACGTCGTCGGCGGTGTCGAGGAGCGTCGCGCCGGCAGCGGCGTACTCGGCGTCGGGGATCAGCGACCCCTCGCCGGCGCTCTTCTGCACGACGACCTCGTGGCCGTGCTGGACCAGCTCGTGCACACCGATGGGGGTCAGGGCCACGCGGTACTCGCGGTTCTTGACTTCCTTGGGTACGCCGACCTTCATGCCTTGCTCCTCAGGGATCGGGGCGGCCACCACGGTGTGGCCCGCCTCACAGCGGGATGACACTACTCCCGGGCCGGGTCATCCGGCGTCCAGGGTGCCCCGGCTCCTCAGCACGGCGTACGCCAGCACCGCCTGCACGAGCGGCCCCTGGCGGACCCGGCCGTCGAGCACCGCCTCGAGCAGGTCGGCGTAGGGCACCCAGAAGCGCTCCATCTCGGCCTCCTCGTGGCGCATCTCGAAGTCGCCGCGCGGGGCGTGCGTGAGGTCGCGGGCCAGGAAGATCTCGTGCACCTCGTCGGTGATGCCGGCACTGGAGTAGGTGCTCAGCAGCAGCCGCCAGTCGGCGGCGTCGAGCTCCACCTCCTCGCGCAGCTCTCGCTTCGCGGTCTCCACCGCGGGCTCGTCGCCCGCGTCGCGCAGCCCGGCGGGCAGCTCGACGAACTCGTGGCCGCTGGTGTGGCGGTACTGCCGCAGGCACATCACCCGCTCCTCGGCGTCCACGGCCAGCACGACGACCGCACCCGGGTGCTCGAGGCTGATCCGGCTGAAGCGCTCGTCGTGACCGGGGCGGCTGATGGTGTCCTCACGCAGCGCCACCACCCAGTCGTCGCGGTGCAGGTCACGGGTCTCCACGACGGGCCAGGACATCGGCCGGTCGGCCAGCGGCTCGGCGGGACGTTCTCCGGCGTCGGGTGCGGTCGGGTGCGACATGCCCCGCACGCTAGCGCGGATGGACAGGGTGAGTACGGTCAGCCGTATGACGTTGTCGACCCTCACCAGGCACGAAGCAGCCACCCGTTCCGCCCTGCTCGAGGTGCAGCGCTACGACATCGCGGTCGACATGACCGGGCTGCTCGAGGGCGAGGTGTGGTCGTCGGTCAGCACGATCACCTTCACCTGCTCCGAGCCCGGCGCGACGACCTTCGTGGACGTCGCGATGGACGTCGCGCGCGCGACGCTGAACGGCGTGGAGGTCGACGTCTCGACGGCCGCCGACGGCCGCCTCCCGCTCCCTCCGCTCGCCGAGGTCAACGTCCTCGTCGTCGAGGCGAGCACCACCAACACCGGCAGCGGCGAGGGCATCCTCCGCACCGTCGACCCCACCGACAAGCTCGTCTACGTCTGGACCAGCCTCGAGCCCGACGAGGCACGGAGGGTCTGGGCGTGCTTCGACCAGCCCGACCTCAAGGCACCGCACCGCTTTACCGTCACCGCCCCGGCGTCCTGGCTGGTCACCTCCAACGGCGCCCCCGAGTCGGTGGTCGACGCCGAGACCGACGACGCCCGGGTCTGGACCTTCCCCGACACGCCCCGCCTGTCGACGTACGTCGTCGTGGTCAACGCAGGGCCCTTCCACGAGGTCCGGCAGCAGCACGACGGCTACGACCTGGGCTTCTACTGCCGCCAGTCGCTGGTCCCCGTGCTGGAGCGCGACCTCGACGAGCTCGTCACCCTCACCCGCCAGGGACTGGCCTTCTTCGGCGAGCAGTTCGACTTCCCGTTCCCGCAGGAGCGCTACGACCAGGTCTTCGTCCCCAACCTCGGCGGCGCTATGGAGAACTGGGGCTGCGTGACCTACGGCGACGGGCAGCTGTTCCGCACGCCTCCGACCCACGCCCAGCGCGGCGTCCGGGCCGAGTTCATCCTCCACGAGATGGCCCACATGTGGTTCGGCGACCTGGTCACCATGCAGTGGTGGGACGACCTCTGGCTCAACGAGGCCTTCGCGTCCTGGGCCGCCAACTGGGGCATGGCCGGGGCCACGGAGTTCAGCGACCAGTGGGCGACCTTCCTCGCCGCCTCGAAGCGCACCGCCTACGAGATGGACATGAGCCCGGCGCGGCACCCGATCCGCAGCGACGTCCCCGACGTGTCGGCGGCGATGTCGAACTTCGACGCCATCACCTACGTCAAGGGCCAGAGCGTGCTGCACCAGCTGGTGGCCTACATCGGCGAGGACGCGTTCGTCGCGGGACTGCGCGACTACTTCAGCCGCTACGCCTTCTCCAACACGCGCCTCGACGACCTGATGGACTGCTACGCGCGCGCCTCGGGCCGCGACCTGTCGGCCTGGACCAAGGCCTGGCTCGACGAGGCGGGCACCGACGTGATCTCGCTGGTCGGCGACGAGCTCGTCGTGGAGACCACCGACGACCAGGAGCCCCGCCCGCACCGCCTCGACATCGCGGTCTTCGACACCACCGGTGACGACCTCACGCTCGTCGGCCGGTCCTCCCACGAGGTCGGCGGGCAGCGGACGTCGGTCGAGCTCCCCGCCGGGGACCTCCGCCTGGTCAACGCCGGCGACTACACCTTCGCAGCGATCAAGCCCGACGCCACCTCCCTGGAGCACATGCTCCAGCGCGTCCAGCAGCTCACCGACCCGCTCGACCGCGCCCTCGTCGCCGCGACCGCCGGCCAGCTGCTGCTGCTCGGCGACGTCGCCCCTCGCGACGTGTCCGCGGCCCTGACCCGGGCGCTCACCACGGAAACCAGCCCGGCACTCATCGAGCCGTTCCTGGGCCAGGCGCTGCAGGTCGCCGACCGGTGGGCCCCCGCCGCGGAGTCCCCCGCGCTGCTGCGTGCCCTCGCCGACGCCGCCGTCGGCCTCGTGGCGGTCCCCGACGCCCGGCAGGCCGCGCTCCGCACCCTCGCCGCGTCCGCGTCGACCGACGAGCACTGGTCGGTGCTCGAGGAGGCCGCCGGGCAGGCGACCGACCTCGACCTCGCCTGGCGCATCGCCGTACGCCGCTCCGAGCTCGGCGACTACGACGAGGCGCGGGTCAAGGCCCTGCTCGAGGCCGACCCGGATCCCGACGCCGGCATGCGTCGCCTCGCCGTGCTCGCCGCGCACCCGACCGTGGAGGCCAAGGAGGAGGTCTGGCGGGCGTTCTTCGTCGACTATGCCGTGCCGGCCAGCCGGGAGACGCTCGTGCTCGGCTCGACGTTCTGGCGCCCCGGGCAGGCCGAGCTGCTGGCGCCGTTCACCCACCGCTACCTCGACGAGCTGCACACGCTCAAGGGCGGGCTGCTCAACCAGGGGCTGACGATCCGCGCGATGTACCCCCTCGGCGCGGGCGACGAGGCCTTTCTCGCGGCCGCCGAGCGGGCTGCGGACGACGAGAGCCTGATGGCCTACGCCCGCAACCAGCTGCGGTCCAACTCGTTCGTGCTCGGCCGGATCCTGCAGGCCCGCCGCCTCTGATCGGCTGACCGGGCACTTCCTCGCGCTGGCCGGCGCTGACCGGGCACTTCCTCGCGCTGGCCGGCGCTGACCGGGCACTTCCTCGCGCTGGAAGTGCCCGTCCGAGGCTCAGGCCTCGGCCTCGTCCTTGCGGCGCAGGCCCGACTCGTCGATCGGGAAGCGCTCCGAGCGCTGGCGATCGATGGCGGCACCGATGAGCCCCGCGAACAGCGGGTGCGGCCGGGTCGGGCGCGAGCGCAGCTCGGGGTGCGCCTGGGTCGCGACGTAGTACGGGTGCACGTCGGCCGGCAGCTCGACGAACTCCACCAGGCCTAGGTCGGGGTTGATGCCCGAGAACACCAGTCCGGCCTTCGCGAGGGTCTCGCGGTAGGCGTCGTTGAACTCGTAGCGGTGGCGGTGGCGCTCCTCGATGGTGCCGGTGCCGTACGCCGCGCGCACCACGCTGCCCTCGGCCAGCTCGGCGTGCTGCAGGCCGAGCCGCATCGTGCCGCCGAGGTCGCCGGCGCCCTCGACGTACTTCTTCTGCTCCTCGATGGTCGAGATCACCGGCTCCACCGTGTCGGGGTCGAACTCCGTCGAGCCGGCCTTCTCCAGGCCGGCGACGTTGCGGGCGTACTCGATCACCATGCACTGCAGGCCCAGGCACAGCCCGAGGGTGGGGATGCCGTGGGTTCGGGCGTAACGCAGGGCACCGAGCTTGCCCTCGATGCCGCGCACGCCGAAGCCGCCCGGCACGAGCACCGCGTCGACGTCGGCGAGGTGCTTGGCAGCCCCCGCGTCGGTCTCGCACTCGTCGGAGGCGACCCAGCGGATGTTGACCTTGGCCTCGTGCGCGAAGCCGCCGGCACGCAGCGCCTCGCTGACCGAGAGGTAGGCGTCGGGCAGGTCGATGTACTTCCCGACGAGCGCGACGGTGACCTCCTCCGACGGGTGGTGCACGCGGCGCAGCAGGTCGTCCCAGTTGGTCCAGTCCACGTCGCGGAACGGCAGGTCGAGGCGGCGTACGACGTAGGCGTCGAGGCCCTCGCGGTGCAGCACCTTGGGGATGTCGTAGATCGACGGCGCGTCCGCGGCGGTCACGACCGCGTCGTCGTCGACGTCGCACATCAGCGCGATCTTGCGCTTGATGCCCTCGGGGAGCTCGCGGTCGGCGCGGCACACGATCGCGTCCGGCTGGATGCCGATCGAGCGCAGCGCGGCCACGGAGTGCTGGGTCGGCTTGGTCTTCAGCTCGCCGGACGGGCCGATGTAGGGCACCAGCGAGACGTGGATGAAGAAGCAGTTGTCGCGGCCGATCTCGTGGCGCGTCTGGCGCGCCGCCTCGAGGAACGGCAGTGACTCGATGTCGCCGACGGTGCCACCGATCTCGGTGATCACCACGTCGAAGTCCGGGCCGCCCATCGCGAGGATGCGGTCCTTGATCTCGTTGGTGATGTGCGGGATGACCTGGACGGTGTCGCCGAGGTAGTCGCCGCGGCGCTCCTTGGCGATCACCGTCGAGTAGACCTGCCCGGTGGTGACGTTGGCGATCTGGTTCAGGTCGGTGTCGAGGAAGCGCTCGTAGTGGCCGATGTCGAGGTCGGTCTCGGCGCCGTCGTTGGTCACGAAGACCTCACCGTGCTGGAACGGGTTCATCGTCCCCGGGTCCACGTTGAGGTACGGGTCGAGCTTCTGCATCGTGACGCGCAGTCCGCGCGCCTTGAGCAGGTTGCCCAGGCTGGAGGCGGTGAGCCCCTTGCCGAGGGAGGAGGCGACGCCTCCGGTCACGAATACGTGCTTGGTCGGCGTGCGGCTCTTCACGGGCTTCGATCCTACCCGAGAGGAAGGGGTCCGTCCGAACCCGACGCACCGAAGGACCCACCCTGCGTGCCGAGTGCACGCTGCAGGGTGACGACCGTCGCCACCCGGCCGGCGGTCGTGTCGATGCCGTCGACGCTCGCGACGGAGGCGGCAGCGGGGTCACCCCGGAGCCGGCCGAGCTGGCCCGACCCGCCGTCGTCGGTCGTGCCGGCGACCACGACTCCCGTGGCCTGACGCCCGAGTCCTCCTGCGAGGCCGGCCAGCACCGCGTCAGCCCCCTCGTCGTCGGCGTCGGTGCCGAGCACCAGCAGCACGAGGGGTGCTCGCGTCGCGACCTTGCCGGGCTCGGCCACGAGGCCGGCGCCGGTCACCGCGTCCAGGATCGCGCGGGCCTTGCCGTTGACGTCCTCCCCTTCGGGGACCTTGCTGGCCACGGCGAGCCCGATCAGCTGCCCCATGCGGTCGTACGTCGACGCCTCGGCGTCGACCGCGTCCTTCGCCTGCTGGGTGAGCAGCTGGCTGCCGAGGGTGTCGACCAGCGACTTCTGCGACGGGTCGACGAGGTCCTCGGTCAGGGAGTAGCGGGCGCTCACCGAGCCGCCGGCTGCGGAGATGCCCTCGGCCAGGGCCGTCACGACGCGCTCGTCGGCGCCCGGCACGGTCACCACGGCCACCGACCGGTCGGCGAGGCGGCCGCCCAGCATCGAGGGACCGACGGCGGACAGGAACGACTCGTTGTAGCTCGCCTGCGCACTCTCCGCGGCAGGCGCGGCCTCCTTGTCCTTCCCGGCGGTCGCGACCGTCGGGCCGACGTCGGAGAGCGGTCCGCCGCCGAGGACGATCCCGGCCGCGAGGGCCAGGAAGACGGCGACGATGGTGAGCACGTGGTGACGCAGGGTGATCACGGGAGAATTCCTCGTACGTTGTCGAGCAGGTCTGAGGTGGTGCGGGAGACGGCCGGCGACGCGTCGTCGACCCACTGCTGGCCCACCGGGGTGACGCTGACGGCCGCGCCGACCGCGAGCACGCCGGCGACGACGGCGCCGAGCAGGTGGCGTGGCCGGACGGCACCGTCGTACAGCCGGGGCAGCGCGGCGGCGTCCACGAGGTCCGGGCCGAGCTTGAGCCGGGTCAGGAAGGTGCTGGCGAGCCCGGCCCGACGGCGGTCGAGGAACTCGCTGAGCGTGGCGTGCATGCCGACGCCGACGATCAGGGCCGCCTCACGCGCGGAGGCCAACAACAGTGCGGCGTCCTCGGTCGTGGCGGTCGTCTCGAAGCGGAGGGCGCGCACGCCGATCCGCTCGAACGGCTCGGTGACGCTGCGGGGCGCGCCGCGCTCCACGAGGACCACGACGTCACGCGCCTTGCGGAGCACCGCGGCGCTGGGGAGGTCGTCGCTGCCGCCGGTGACGACCACGACGTCGGGCCGGTGCCCGGCGCTGACGAGGGCGTCGGCACCACGGTCGACGCCGATGAGCACAGGTCGCTGCTCGCGCACGAAGGGCTTGATCCCGCGCAGCTCGTCCTCCCACCCGTGCGAGCGGACGGCGACCACCACCGGTCGCCCGGCCATCTCGGTGGCGGTCCTCGGGACACCGTGCCCGTGCAGCAGCAGGTCCTGCTCGCGACGCAGGAACTCCGTGGTGTTGTGGGTGAAGCTCTCCAGCTGGGCGGCGAGGCCGCTGCGCGCCTCCCCCATCTCCTTGCGGACCAGCTCCTCGGTGAGCTCGCGACCCGTGGCGACCAGGTCGTCGCCGACGTGGACCGCTCCCCCGTCGATGCGGAGGGGGGCGCCGTCCTTGACCCGGTCGAACACCTCGGGGCCGGCGCCGTCGACGACGAGCACGCCCGCCTCGACGAGCCGCTCGGGACCGAGGTTGGGGTAGCGGCCGGAGATCATCGGCCCGGCGTTGACCACGGCCACGACACCGGCGTCCACGAACGACTGCGCGGTCTCGCGGTCCATGTCGGTGTGGTCGATGACGGCGACGTCACCGGCCTGGAGTCGGCCGAGGACGCTGGCCGTGCGCCGGTGGACGCGGGCTGGCCCGTGGACGCCCGGGAGGGCGGGGGCTGGACGGGAGCGGACTGCGAACTTCATGACCGCGCCATGGTCTCAGCCGCGTCCCTGCCCTTCGGGGAGGCACGCCCGCTCGGGCGCGGCGGCGTCGAGCAGCTCGCGAGCGTGGGCGCGGGCACTCTCGGAGTCCTCGACGCCGGCCAGCATCCGCGACAGCTCCTGCTCGCGGCTGTCCTCGTCGAGGGTGACCAGGCCGGACGTCGTGACGGACCCGTCGCTGGACTTGTGCACCACGACGTGGCGGTCCGCGTACGCCGCCACCTGCGGCAGGTGCGTCACGACCAGGACCTGGGAGGTGCGGGCGAGTGCGGCCAGGCGGCGGCCCACCTCGATCGCGGCGCGCCCGCCGACCCCGGCGTCCACCTCGTCGAAGACGAAGGTCGGCACGGAGCCGGTCTCGGCGAGGGAGACCTCGAGGGCGAGCATCACCCGGGAGAGCTCACCGCCGGACGCGCCCTTGTGGAGCGGGCGTGCGTCGGCGCCGGTGTTTGCGGCGAGCAGGAACTCGACGTCGTCGACGCCCTGCGAGGTCGCCCGGAGCCAGCGGTCGCCGACCAGCAGGACCGGGCCGGACGGCGTCGCAGGCGCCGGCACCTCCTGCTGGGTGACGGAGATGCTGACGGTCGCGTGGGGCATGGCCAGCGAGGTGAGCTCGTCGCTCACCGCCTCGCCGAGGCGGCCCGCCGCCTCCGTCCGCTGGTCGCTCAGCCGCGCGGCCAGCCCGGCCAGCTCGCCGCGGATGCGGTCGCGGCGGGCCTCGAGCTCGGTGATCTGCCCGTCGGTGTCCTCGAGGTCGAGCAGCCGCTTCGCGCCTTCCTCCGCCCAGGCGAGCACCTCGTCGATCGTCTCGCCGTACTTCCGGGTGAGTGCCGTCAGCGCCGCCCGGCGCTCCGACACCGCTGCCAGCCGGGTCGGGTCGGTCTCCAGCGACGCGGCGTAGGACGCGACGTCCCCGGCCAGGTCGACCAGGAGGTGGTTGAGCTCGGCGAGACGGTCGGCGAGCTCGCCGGCGGTGGTGTCGTGCTCGCGGACGCCCTCGAGCGCCTGACGGGCCGCCCCGGTGGTGGCGAGCGCGTCCACCGCGCCCTCGTCGCTGGAGAGCGCCTCGCGCGCCTGCTCGGCGGCCGTGCGCAGGGTGTCGGCGAACCCCAGCCTGCTCTCCTCCGACGCCAGCTCCGCGTCCTCACCGGGCCGGGGGTCGACGGCCTCGACCTCGGCCAGCCCGAAGCGCAGCTGGTCGGCCTCGCGGGCGCGCTCGCGCGCCGAGCCGACCACCTCGGCGAGGGTGCGCTCGGTCTGGGCGAGCTCCGCCCACGCGGTGGCGTACGCCGCCGCCGTCTCTGACAGCGCGGCCCCGCCGAACCGGTCGAGCGAGGCACGTTGGGCGCCGGCCCTCAGCAGCCGGTGCTGGTCGGACTGGCCGTGCACGGCGACGAGTGGCTCGGCGAGCTCCGCGAGGGTCGTGACCGGCACCGCGGCGCCGCCCACCCACGCACGCGAGCGTCCCTGCGCCGCGACGTTGCGGGCCAGCACCACCTGGTCGTCCTCGACCTCGCCGCCGACGTCCTCCACGGCCGCGCGGAAGTCGCGGAGCGGACGGGCGGCGACGACGCCCTCGACCCGGGCCTGCTTCGCCCCGGATCGCACGGCTCCGGAGTCGGCGCGTCCGCCGAGCAGCAGGCCGAGGGCGGTCACCACCATCGTCTTGCCGGCACCGGTCTCACCGGTGATGACCGTCAGCCCGGGTCCGAGCTCGAGCGTGGAGGAGTCGATCACGCCGAGCGAGCTGATCCGCAGCTCCTCAAGCATCGGCGTCACCGTTCTCCCGGCGCCGGCGCTCGGCGGCGCCACGCCACCCCTCGACCGGCAGGTCGAACTTCGCCACCAGGCGGTCGGTGAACGGAGCCTCGTGGAGCCGGACGAGCCGCACCGGCCGCTCACCCCGACGCACCTCGATCCGGGCGCCCGGCGGCAGGTCGACCGAGCGCCGTCCGTCGCACCACAGGACCCCGGACCCCTCGGTGTTGGCCAGCACCTCGATGGCGAGCACCGAGGTCGGCGCCACGACCATCGGCCGGGCGAACAGCGCGTGCGCGCTCAGGGGCACCATCAGCAAGGCCTCCACCTCGGGCCACACGACGGGTCCTCCGGCGCTGAAGTTGTAGGCCGTCGACCCGGTAGGGGTGGCGCACACGACACCGTCGCAGCCCCACCGCGACAGCGGCCGGTTGTCCACCTCGACGACGACCTCGAGCATCCGCTCGCGGGCCGCCTTCTCGACGCTGGCCTCGTTGAGCGCGAAGGTGGAGAAGACGACGTCCTTGCCGTTGACCACGCGCACGTCGAGGGTCAGCCGATCCTCGGCGGTGTAGGCACGGCGGACGATCGAACTGATCGTGGACTCGACGTCCTCCTGCTCGGCCTCGGCCAGGAACCCGACGTGGCCGAGGTTCACGCCGAGCAGGGGCGTGCTGGTCGCGTGGGTGAGCTCGGCGGCGCGCAGGATCGAGCCGTCCCCGCCGATCACCAGGACCAGCTCGCAGCCCTCACCGGGCACGTCCTCGGCCAGGGTGGTCTCCACGAGACCCTCGCCGAGCGGGTCCGCACCCAGTCCGAGGTCGGCGGCCTCGTCAGCCAGGAGGCGTACGGCGATCCCGTGCTGGGTCAGCGCCTGGACGCACTCCCGCGCGACCTCGCGCACCTCGGCACGTCCGGTGTGGGCGAGCACGAGCACGCGGCGCACCGGGCTGTCGACAGTCACGGGTCCACCCTCTCACCCGCCACCCCCAGCGAGGCCGCGCGATCGACCTCTGCGCGGATGTCCGCGGCGTCCACCCGAGCCTCGCCGTGGCGCAGCAGCAGGAAGAACTCGACGTTGCCCGACGGTCCGGGCAGCGGGCTCACGGTCACCGCCACGGCACCCCACCCGCGCTCGGCGGCCAGGTCGGCGATGGTGGTGACGGCCTCGGCCCGCAGGGCGAGGTCGCGCACCACGCCGCCCTTGCCGACGCGCTCCTTGCCGACCTCGAACTGCGGCTTGACCATCAGGGCCAGCGCGCCGTCCTCACGGGTCACCGACAGCAGCGGGTCCAGCACGAGCGCCAGCGAGATGAAGGACAGGTCGCCGACGACGAGGTCGACGGGCTCCCCCACGATCTCCGGGGTGAGCTCCCGGATGTTGGTGCGGTCGTGGACGACCACCCGCTCGTCGCTCTGCAGCGACCAGGCCAGCTGTCCGTAGCCGACGTCGACGGCGACCACCTCACGCGCTCCGGCCCGCAGCAGCACGTCGGTGAAGCCGCCGGTCGAGGCCCCCGCGTCCAGGCAACGCTTGCCCGCGACGTCCAAGCCGTGCTCGGCAAACGCCGCGAGGGCGCCCGCGAGCTTGTGGCCCCCGCGGGAGACGTAGTCGACCGAGGTGGGATCCTCCCGGACCACGATCGCGACGTCCGTGGTCACGCCCGTCGCCGGCTTGGTGGCCGGCGCACCCGAGACCGTCACCCGTCCGGCGGCCACCAGCTCGCTCGCGTGCTCGCGCGAACGGGCCAGGCCGCGACGGACCAGCTCCTGGTCGAGTCGGAGTCGTCGTGGTGGCACGGTGCGTCAGGCGCCCTGTCCGTCGTCGGCGCCCGGGCCGGGCCGGGCGTCGGGCCGGGCGTCGAGCGCCCGACGCAGCTGCTCGTGAGCGCGCTCGAACACCTCGACGTGCTCCCCCACCGGACGGTCGGCGATGCCGGCGACCTCGGCCAGGACCCGGTCGACGGCCTCGATGCCCGTCGGCTCGTAGTCGACCGGCGGGCGGGACCCGGAGGCACGCTCGTCGGACGGAGCACCGGGCGCCTCGTCGGGCTCGGTGGTCGTGGCGTCGGGAGCCTTCTCCATGGCCGCGAGCCTACTCGGCACCGAGCTGCCGGACCGGCCCGGGCGGGGTCGTGTCGAGGACGTCGACCGGGGTGCCGGATGCGTCGAGGTGGCGCCACCCGGCGACCGCCGCGACGCGCCACCAGTCGGCGTCGCTGCCCTCGCCCGCGACCACCAGTCGCCCGTCCTCGACCGTCGCGGTCCAGCCGCCGAGCCGCACCGCGTCACCCTCCTGGCTCGGCACGGGATGCGGCTCGAAGAGCCCCTCTAGCGTCGGGGAGAGGTACGTCGGGCGCAGTTCCGGCGTCGCCGCCACGAGCTGCTCGAGCCACGTGACACCCGTCAGCACCAGCAGGGACGGTACGCCGATCGCGTGTGCTCCCTCGATGTCGGTGTCGAGCCGGTCGCCGACCATGATCGGCCGGTCGCCACCCACCCGTCGCACGGTCTCCTCCATCAGCGGCTTCTCCGGCTTGCCTGCCACCGTCGCCGCCACGCCGGCGAAGCCGGTGATGGTGCGGACGAGCACCCCGTGGCCGGGAGCCAGGCCGTAGGAGGTGGGGATCGTCAGGTCGGCGTTGCTGGCGACGTAGGGCAGGCCGTCACGCACCAACGTGGCCACCCGCATGATCTCGCGCCACCGCACGTCGGGTCCGTACCCGCTCGCCACCGCGACCGCACCCTCGGGGTCGCGCACGGGCTCGAGGCCGGCCGCCGTCAGCGCCACCTCGAGCCCTTCACCGCCGAGCAGGAGGATCCGCGCTCCTGCCCCGTGCTGCTCCGCCAGCAACCGTGCTGCCGCCTGCGCCGAGGTGACCACGTCGGTCGCCTCGGCGGCCACCCCGACACCCACCAGCTTCTGCGCCACCTGGTCGGGGGTGCGGGAGGCGTTGTTGGTCACGAACGCGACGTGGGCGCCGGACGCCCGGACCCTCTCGATCCGATCGGCCACGCCGTCGATCGCATGCCCGCTGACGTAGACCACGCCGTCGAGGTCGAACATGACCAGGTCGTGGGCCTCCAGGAGCGGGGTCGTCGACTCCTCGAGCATGCTCCACCCCTCTCCTGACGGTGACCAGCGCCCCCCTACGATGCTCCGATGGACTTCACCGTCGTGCCCCCGTACGTCGCGAAGCCCCTCACGCTCCACCCGTTCCGGGCGGTCATGCTGGCTCCCGAGCGCGTCGGGGACCCGGCATCGGCTCGAGCGCTGGCGCGACCCTACCGCGACGTCGCCGCACGCCTCACCACCTGGATCGACCAGGGCCGTGCCATCTCCGACCCCGAGCCCGCGATCTACCTCCACGAGTACACCGCCGGAGGCCTCACCGTGCGCGGCCTCGTCGGAGCACTCGACATGTCCCGACGCGCGGACGCCCCGGCCGACCGCGCCGTGTGGCCGCACGAGGCCATCCACCCCGAGCAGGCGGGCGAGCTGGCCGACCGGATGCTCCAGATGGACCTCAACCCGGCCCCGATCCTGCTCGTCCACCACGGCGACCCGGCCCTGCGCGTGCTGGTCGCCGAGGTCGCCCGCAGCGAACCGAGCTGGCGCTACCTCGACCGCACCGGGCAACGCCAGCGCATCTGGGCCGTCCGGGACCCCGCGCAGCTCGACACCATCGCGGCGTCGCTGTCCCGGACGAGGTGCCTGCTCGCGGACGGCCACCACCGCTACGCCGCCTACCTGCGGTTGCAGGAGGAGAATCCCGGGACCGCGTGGGACGCCGGCCTGGCGATGGTCGTGGACCAGGACGACACCCCACTCTTCCTCGGTGCCATCCACCGGACGCTGGCAGGTACGACGCTGGCCGACCTCGTCGCCGCGGTCGCGGCCGCGGGCGCCGAGATCACGCCGAGCAGCCGTCAGCACGCGCTCAGCGCTCTGGACAGCACGCACCTGGTGCTCACCGACGGCGACGCCTGGCACACCGCCGCGCCCCGCGACCTCGACCGGCAGGCTGCGGTCGCCTGGCTCCACGAACGTGCCTTGCCGAGGCTGGCAGCACCCGTGCGGAAGATCCAGCACCACCACAACGTCGACGACGCACTCGCGGCCGCCTCACCGAGCGCGCCCGCGGTCCTGCTCCCCAGCCCCGACTTCGAGCAGGTGCAGACCCTGATCGAGTCCGGGGGGCTGCTGCCCGAGAAGGCCACGTCGTTCCAGCCCAAGCCGAGCCTCGGGGTGCTCATGCGGCCGGTGACCGGCGGATGATCCTGGCGCTCGACGCCTCGACCTCCACCCGCGACCGTGTCGCGCCACCCGCCTGGAAGAAGCGGCACCGCACGGCGCCCCCGACCTCCACGAGGTCGCCCGCACGCCACCGGAGCACGCTGCGCCTGATCCGGGGACCCCACGCCGTGCAAGGCACCGAGTCCACGCCCTGCGCACGTCCGGACACACCCGCGCGCCCGGCGCGCGGCACCGAGATCCGGAACGTCACCAGGACGTCTCCGCTCGGCAGCTCGACCGCGACCGGCTGACCGGTCACCCGACCCACGAGTCGTACGTCGTTCGCCGCGACCTCGTCGACGGCGTCTTCCTTGATCTGTGTCTTCTCCACAGTGCACCTCCTGGCGCACCAGCCTCGCGGCCCGGACGGACACCGCCGGCCCGAGAGCGGGCATTCATGTGGAGAGCCGCTCCCAGCCGTCGTCTGTGGACACGACGTGGCCCGGTCGCCCCGAGCGCGAAAGGGGCGGAAATGCAGAAGTGGGGCCACCCGAAGGTGACCCCACTTCCACAATGTATGTCCGGCGGCGTCCTACTCTCCCACAACCTCTCGGTTGCAGTACCATCGGCGCTGAAAGGCTTAACTTCCGGGTTCGGTATGGGACCGGGTGTTTCCCGTTTCGCTATGGCCGCCGTAACTCTTTCAACCGTCTCAAACCCCCCAGTTGTTGTTGGGGTTGGGTTTGTTGGTTGGGAACTGCGTAGTGGACGCGAACAAGCTTGTTGCGTGGTTCGTGGGTGCGCTGCACACGTGTGTGTGGTCTTGTACGTGGTTGGGACAAGCCCTCGGCCTATTAGTACCGGTCGGCTGGGCATTACTGCTGTACACCTCCGGCCTATCAACCCCATGTTCTGTGGGGGGCCTTACCCACTTGTGTGGTGGGAAACCTCATCTTGAGGCCGGCTTCCCGCTTAGATGCTTTCAGCGGTTATCCATCCCGAACGTAGCTAACCAGCGGTGCTCTTGGCAGAACAACTGGCACACCAGAGGTTCGTCCAACCCGGTCCTCTCGTACTAGGGTCAGATCCTCTCAAATTTCCTACGCGCGCAGCGGATAGGGACCGAACTGTCTCACGACGTTCTAAACCCAGCTCGCGTACCGCTTTAATGGGCGAACAGCCCAACCCTTGGGACCTACTCCAGCCCCAGGATGCGACGAGCCGACATCGAGGTGCCAAACCATGCCGTCGATATGGACTCTTGGGCAAGATCAGCCTGTTATCCCCGAGGTACCTTTTATCCGTTGAGCGACAGCGCTTCCACAAGCCACTGCCGGATCACTAGTCCCGACTTTCGTCCCTGCTCGACCTGTCAGTCTCACAGTCAAGCTCCCTTGTGCACTTACACTCGCCACCTGATTGCCAACCAGGTTGAGGGAACCTTTGGGCGCCTCCGTTACTTTTTGGGAGGCAACCGCCCCAGTTAAACTACCCACCAGGCACTGTCCCTGAACCGGATTACGGTTCGAAGTTAGATATCCAGAGTGACCAGAGTGGTATTTCAACAACGACTCCACGGTAACTGGCGTCACCGCTTCACAGTCTCCCACCTATCCTACACAAGCCACACCGAACACCAATACCAAGCTGTAGTAAAGGTCACGGGGTCTTTCCGTCCTGCTGCGCGTAACGAGCATCTTTACTCGTAATGCAATTTCGCCGAGTTCGCGGTTGAGACAGTTGGGAAGTCGTTACGCCATTCGTGCAGGTCGGAACTTACCCGACAAGGAATTTCGCTACCTTAGGATGGTTATAGTTACCACCGCCGTTTACTGGGGCTTAAATTCTCAGCTTCGCCTTGCGGCTAACCGGTCCTCTTAACCTTCCAGCACCGGGCAGGCGTCAGTCCGTATACATCGTCTTGCGACTTGGCACGGACCTGTGTTTTTAGTAAACAGTCGCTACCCACTAGTCTCTGCGGCCACCACACCCTTTCCGGAGCAAGTCCGTATAAGTGGATGGCCCCCCTTCTCCCGAAGTTACGGGGGCATTTTGCCGAGTTCCTTAACCACGATTCTCTCGATCTCCTTGGTATTCTCTACCTGACCACCTGAGTCGGTTTGGGGTACGGGCAGCTAGAACCTCGCGTCGATGCTTTTCTTGGCAGCATAGGATCACCCACTTTTTATCCGCATCGTGTCTCAGCCTGAATGAGAGACGGATTTGCCTATCTCTCGGCCTACGCACTTGCCCCGGGACAACCATCGCCCGGGTTGGGCTACCTTCCTGCGTCACCCCATCGCTTGACTACTACCAGCTCGGGTCCCACGCTCCACACCACGGCCTCGCCCCGAAGGGTCCGGTCCGAGATGCTTCGGGTGGTTAGCATCACCAGGTTCGTCATGGGCGCAACTTCGCCGGTACGGGAATATCAACCCGTTGTCCATCGACTACGCCTGTCGGCCTCGCCTTAGGTCCCGACTTACCCAGGGAAGATTAGCTTGACCCTGGAACCCTTGGTCTTTCGGAGGACGTGTTTCTCACACGTCTTTCGCTACTCATGCCTGCATTCTCACTCGTGTAGCCTCCACGGCTGGTTCACACCGCCGCTTCGCTGGCCACACGACGCTCTCCTACCCATCAACACGGCTGGACCACGAAGGCCTACCAATAATGTCAATGCCACAACTTCGGTGGCGTGCTTGAGCCCCGTTACATTGTCGGCGCGGAATCACTTGACCAGTGAGCTATTACGCACTCTTTCAAGGGTGGCTGCTTCTAAGCCAACCTCCTGGTTGTCACAGCAACTCCACATCCTTTCCCACTTAGCACGCGCTTTGGGACCTTAGTTGGTGGTCTGGGTTGTTTCCCTCTCGACTATGAAGCTTATCCCCCACAGTCTCACTGCTGCGCTCTCACTTACCGGCATTCGGAGTTTGGCTGACGTCAGTAACCTTGTAGGGCCCATCGGCCATCCAGTAGCTCTACCTCCGGCAAGAAACACGCAACGCTGCACCTAAATGCATTTCGGAGAGAACCAGCTATCACGAAGTTTGATTGGCCTTTCACCCCTATCCACAGCTCATCCCCTCAGTTTTCAACCTAAGTGGGTTCGGCCCTCCACGACGTCTTACCGTCGCTTCAGCCTGGCCATGGATAGATCACTTCGCTTCGGGTCTAGGACATGCGACTGAATCGCCCTATTCAGACTCGCTTTCGCTACGGCTACCCCACACGGGTTAACCTCGCCACATATCGCTAACTCGCAGGCTCATTCTTCAAAAGGCACGCTGTCACACCTACCAGGGGTGCTCCAACGGTTTGTAAGCAAACGGTTTCAGGTACTATTTCACTCCCCTCCCGGGGTACTTTTCACCTTTCCCTCACGGTACTTGTCCGCTATCGGTCATCTGGGAGTATTTAGGCTTATCAGGTGGTCCTGACAGATTCACACGGGATTTCTCGGGCCCCGTGCTACTTGGGAACACGCTCCAGAGCCAGCGTCTTACGTCTACGGGCCTATCACCCTCTACGGTACGGCTTTCCAACCGACTTCGACTTCCACACTGGTTTCTTACTCTGTCCCTCACCGGCAGATGAGAGTGAGCGGTCCCACAACCCCCAACGTGCAACGCCTGCCGGCTATCACACACGCTAGGTTTAGCCTGTTCCGGTTTCGCTCGCCACTACTAACGGAATCGCGGTTGCTTTCTCTTCCTGTGGGTACTGAGATGTTTCACTTCCCCACGTTCCCTCTACCCGCCCTATATATTCAGGTGCAGGTAACACGACATGACTCGTGCTGGGTTTCCCCATTCGGACACCCCCGGATCACAGCTTGGTTGCCAACTCCCCAGGGCTTATCGCAGGCTCCAACGTCCTTCATCGGCTCTTGATGCCAAGGCATCCACCATGTGCCCTTCATAGCTTGTCTCAACAACGTCAAAACAACACACACCAACCCACCCCACAATCACGAGGTGAGCCGGCAACGCAACTAGATTGAACTAGCTACAAAGATGCTCGCGTCCACTATGCAGATCTCAAACAACAACCCCACCAACCCCCTCAACCCCCGCCACCACGCTCATCACACGAACGCGGCAGCACCCAGGATCTCAGACGAAGGGAGACATCCAGAAGCCCAACCACCAGAACCCTCTGGCCACCAGATCACTCTGGTCACCAGATTGCTCTGGCCGGCTGATCCTTCAGGACCCAACAGTGTGCTCAACCATCCCCCAGCCAATACCAGGCAGATGACCAACCAGCCCGGGAGAAGCTCCCGAACCAGCTGACAGTCGACGTTCCACTAGTGAGACACCACCATACGTGGCCACACATTCGGTGACCATCGGGGTGTGTGCTCCTTAGAAAGGAGGTGATCCAGCCGCACCTTCCGGTACGGCTACCTTGTTACGACTTAGTCCTAATTACCGATCCCACCTTCGACGGCTCCCTCCACAAGGGTTGGGCCACCGGCTTCAGGTGTTACCGACTTTCATGACTTGACGGGCGGTGTGTACAAGACCCGGGAACGTATTCACCGCAGCGTTGCTGATCTGCGATTACTAGCGACTCCGACTTCATGAGGTCGAGTTGCAGACCTCAATCCGAACTGGGACCGGCTTTTTGGGATTCGCTCCACCTCGCGGTATTGCAGCCCTTTGTACCGGCCATTGTAGCATGCGTGAAGCCCAAGACATAAGGGGCATGATGATTTGACGTCATCCCCACCTTCCTCCGAGTTGACCCCGGCAGTATCCCATGAGTTCCCACCATTACGTGCTGGCAACATAGAACGAGGGTTGCGCTCGTTGCGGGACTTAACCCAACATCTCACGACACGAGCTGACGACAACCATGCACCACCTGTTTACGAGTGTCCAAAGAGTTGACCATTTCTGGCCCGTTCTCGTATATGTCAAGCCTTGGTAAGGTTCTTCGCGTTGCATCGAATTAATCCGCATGCTCCGCCGCTTGTGCGGGTCCCCGTCAATTCCTTTGAGTTTTAGCCTTGCGGCCGTACTCCCCAGGCGGGGAACTTAATGCGTTAGCTGCGTCACGGAATCCGTGGAATGGACCCCACAACTAGTTCCCAACGTTTACGGGGTGGACTACCAGGGTATCTAAGCCTGTTTGCTCCCCACCCTTTCGCTCCTCAGCGTCAGTAACGGCCCAGAGATCTGCCTTCGCCATCGGTGTTCCTCCTGATATCTGCGCATTCCACCGCTACACCAGGAATTCCAATCTCCCCTACCGCACTCTAGTCTGCCCGTACCCACTGCAGACCCGAGGTTGAGCCTCGGGATTTCACAGCAGACGCGACAAACCGCCTACGAGCTCTTTACGCCCAATAATTCCGGATAACGCTTGCGCCCTACGTATTACCGCGGCTGCTGGCACGTAGTTAGCCGGCGCTTTTTCTGCAGGTACCGTCACTTTCGCTTCTTCCCTGCTAAAAGAGGTTTACAACCCGAAGGCCGTCATCCCTCACGCGGCGTTGCTGCATCAGGCTTTCGCCCATTGTGCAATATTCCCCACTGCTGCCTCCCGTAGGAGTCTGGGCCGTGTCTCAGTCCCAGTGTGGCCGGTCACCCTCTCAGGCCGGCTACCCGTCGACGCCTTGGTGAGCCATTACCTCACCAACAAGCTGATAGGCCGTGAGCCCATCCCAGACCGAAAAATCTTTCCAACTGCTGACCATGCGATCGCAGCTCATATCCGGTATTAGACGCCGTTTCCAGCGCTTATCCCAGAGTCAGGGGCAGGTTGCTCACGTGTTACTCACCCGTTCGCCACTGATCCACCGAAGTGGCCTTTCCGTTCGACTTGCATGTGTTAAGCACGCCGCCAGCGTTCGTCCTGAGCCAGGATCAAACTCTCCATCGAAAACCATCAACCCAACCCCCACCAACCCTCACGGGCAGCAGAAAGCCAGGCGACTATCAATAAGAGCCACATCCCCTGACTGAACAAAACTAGCGATGAGACCCCCAAAAGAGAGTCCCGCCAGAATCATTGTCAAAGAAACCGCGACACCACACCCCCACCCACCAGCCAAAAAGGCCACGGGGCAGAAGCAAACATGATGTCAACGGGGCATAACAAACTAATTCGTCGACTAATCAAACACACTGTTGAGTTCTCAAGAATCAGACGCACTCACATCGCGACCCGGTGAGGATCTCGGTTGCGTGAGGCAACTGGTCAAACCTAGCGAGCGACTTTCTGTCCGCGCAAATCGCGGGCTGTTTCGCTCTGACCCGGTGGTGTCACCGTGACCGATGACCGCTTCGGGTTGTCCTGCCCGGGGCCGGGAGCCCGACCTGACCGGTCTTGCTCCCCGCCGCTCCCTGGCGACAAAGAGAACAGTATGCGTACTCAGGACAACGTGCAAATCGAAACGCTGTGACCGCGAGCACAGTGACGTTTGCGCAGGTCAGAGGCCTGTTGTGACGGGTGGGGCGTGTCGGACGGGCTGTCCCCGGCCCGCCACGCCCTACCGCGACGCTCTGTCTCAGGCCACCTCGACACCGGCGAACTTCTTCTTCCCGCGCCTCAGCACGAGCCACGAGCCGGCGACGAGGTCGGCTCCGGTCGGCCGCAGCTCGGGGTCCTCGACGCGCACGTTGTTGAGGTACGCGCCGCCCTCGGCGACCGTGCGGCGTGCCTCGCCCTTGCTCGCGGCCAGGCCGGACGCGACGAGCAGGTCGAGGATCCCCGGCAGCTCGCCGGCGGCGATCGTCGTACCCCCCGTCTCCCGCAGGGCGGCGCCGAGGGTCTCGGGTGCGATCGCGGCGAGGTCTCCCCCGCCGAACAGGGCGGCGGCCGCCGCCTTGGCCTGCTCGACCTCGTGCTCGCCGTGGACCAGGGCGGTCACCTCGTCGGCGAGACGCTTCTGCCCCGCCCGGAGGAACGGCTTGTCGGCCGTCTGCTGCTCGAGGTCCTCGATCTCCTCGCGCGGGAGGAAGGTGAACACCTTGAGGAGCTCGCCCACCTTCTCGTCCTCGGCGTTGAGCCAGAACTGGTGGAAGGCGTACGGCGAGAGCATGGCGGGGTCGAGCCAGAGCGCGCCGCCCTCGGTCTTGCCGTACTTGGTGCCGTCGGCCTTGGTGATGAGCGGGGTGGCGAAGGCGTGTGCCTTGCCGCCGTCGGCGCGACGGATCAGCTCGACGCCTCCGGTGAGGTTGCCCCACTGGTCGGAACCGCCGAACTGGAGCGTGACGCCGTGCTGGCGGTGCAGCTCGAGGTAGTCCATCGACTGGAGCAGGACGTAGGAGAACTCGGTGTAGCTGATGCCCGCCTCGAGGCGCGACTTCACCACGTCGCGGGCGAGCATCCGGTTGACCGGGAAGTGCTTGCCGATGTCGCGCAGGAAGTCGATCGTGGAGAGCGAGGCCGTCCAGTCGTAGTTGTTGACCATCGTGGCCGCGTTGGGACCCTCGAAGGACAGGAAGGGCTCGATCTGCCCGCGCACCCGCTCGACCCAGTCCTTGACGATGTCGAGGGAGTTGAGCGTGCGCTCTCCGCTCTCGCGCGGGTCGCCGATCATGCCGGTGGCGCCGCCGACGAGGGCGTACGGCGTGTGCCCGGCGTCCTGGAGGCGCTTCGCGGTGAGGATCTGGACCAGGTTGCCCATGTGCAGGCTCGGCGCGGTCGGGTCGAAGCCCACATAGAACCTGACGCTCCCCTCGCCCAGCGCCGCGCGGAGCGCGTCGCGGTCGGTGGAGTGGGCGACCAGGCCGCGCCACTCCAGCTCGTCGAGGACATTCGGGGTCGTCACGTGGGTTCCTTCGGGTGAGGTCGGTTGGTGGACGGGCACTAGCCTAGGGCGAGGCGCGAGGAGGCACGGCACGTGATCGCAGGCAGGTACACGATCGAGCGGGAGATCGGTCGCGGCGGGTCCGGGACCGTCCACCTCGCGCACGACGAGGTGCTCGGACGCACGGTGGCGGTCAAGCGCATCGGCATCCTCCCCGGCGAGCACGTCGCGCTCGAGCGGGCCGGCCGCGAGGCCAGGCTGGCCGCGGCGCTCAACCACCCGCACGTGGTCTCCGTCTTCGACCTGGTCGAGGAGGAGGACGTGCACTGGCTGGTGATGGAGTACGTCGACGGCCGCACGATCGGCGAGATCGTCCGCGCCGGAGGCCCGCTCGACGTCACCGAGGCGGCGACCTACCTCGCCCAGACCGCGGACGCGCTGGCCGACGCCCACCAGGCGGGGATCGTGCACCGCGACGTGAAGCCGAGCAACATCCTCGTCTCGGGCGGGGTCGCCAAGCTCAGCGACTTCGGCATCGCCAAGTCGGCCGACGACGCGTCGCTGACCCAGACCGGCCTGGTGACCGGCTCCCCCGCCTACCTCGCGCCCGAGGTGGCCTCCGGGTCCTCGGCGACCCCGGCCAGCGACGTGTGGTCGCTCGGCGCCACGCTCTACCACGCCGTCACCGGCCGCCCGCCGTACGACGTCGGCGACAACCTGATCGGCGCGCTCTACAAGATCGTGCACGAGGACCCGCCCCGGCTGCCCGAGGACCACCCGATGGCCGGGCTGCTGTCGGTGATGATGACGCGCGAGCCGGAGAACCGCTGGCCGATGGCCAAGGTGCGCGACCAGCTCGCGCGCCTCGCCCGCGGCCAGCGCGCCATTGTGCCGGCGGCCGCCCCCCGCGTGAACGGCGAACGGACCGGCGAGCTGCCGACCGTGCGGGCCGAGCCCACCTCGCCGGACGACGAGCAGCCACGGCGGAGCCGGGCGCCGTACGCCTGGGTCGCGCTCGCCGCCGTGCTCGCGGTCGCCGCGGTCGTCGCGGCCTACGTGTGGGCCGGACGCGAGACCCCCGAGGCGGTCGAGGACGACACGCCCCGCTCGCCCACCACCTCGCAGACCACGAGCACCAGCACGGCTCCGCCGCTGTCCGCGGAGGACACCCGCGAGCAGATGGACGCCTTCATCGCGTCCTACCTGTCCACCGTGACCCGCAACCCACGCAAGGCCTTCGACCAGCTCACGCCGGAGTTCCAGGAGGTCAGTGGTGGCTACGAGGGCTACATCGGCTGGTGGGGGAAGGTGCGGTCCGCGCGCCTCGCCGACGTGCAGAGCGACCCGTCGGACCTGACGGTCGGCTACACCGTCGACTACGTCTTCACCTCGGGCGCCCGGGACACCCAGGACGTGCGGCTCCAGCTGCAGCGCTTCGACGACACCTACCTCATCGCGGGCGAGGGCTGACCGGGCGGCCGCGACACGCAGGTCCGAACGGGTGTGAAGCGCTCGGGGCCGGGTGGCTAGCGTGGCTCGGAGCGCACGCACTCGGCGTACGGAAAGGGTCACAGGTGATCGCAGGCAGGTACACGCTCGAGCGGGAGATCGGACGAGGCGGGGCCGGGTCGGTCCACCTCGCCCACGACGAGCTGCTCGACAGGTCCGTCGCCATCAAGCGCATCGGGCTGCTGCCCGGCACGACCGGGCAGGACATCGCGCGTGCCGAGCGGGAGGCGCGGCTCGCGGCGGGCATCAACCACCCGCACGTGGTGTCGATCTTCGACCTCGTCAAGGACGACGACTGCTACTGGCTCGTGATGGAGCTGGTCCGCGGCCGCACGCTCACCCAGGTGGTGGCCGAGGACGGCCCGCTCCCGCCGACGCGGGCGGCGGGCATCGTCGCGCAGGCGGCCGACGCCCTCGTGCAGGCCGGCCGGGCGGGCATCGTGCACCGCGACGTGAAGCCGGGCAACATCATGGTCGGCGACGACAACCACGCGAAGCTGGGCGACTTCGGGATCGCCCGGTCGGGCACGGACGCCGCGCTGACCCAGACCGGCTTCATCACCGGCTCACCCGCCTACCTCGCGCCCGAGGTGGCGTCGGGGTCCCCCGCGACCGCCGCCAGCGACGTCTGGTCGCTCGGCGGGACCCTCTGGTTCGCGCTCACCGGGCGGCCGCCGTACGACGTGGGCGACAACGTCATGGGCGGGCTCTACCGGATCGTGCACGACGACCCCCCGCGCCTGCCCGACGACCACCCGCTCGCGGGGCTCCTGTCCGTGACGCTGGTCAAGGACCCCGAGGGGCGGTGGCCGGTGGAGCGGGTGCGCGACGAGCTGCGCCAGGCCGCCCGCGGCGGCTCGGGGCCCGACGCCCCCACCGCACGGCAGGAGAGGGCCCCCGACGCCACGGTCCCGCTCGGCGCAGCGATGCCCCCGGCGCGGGACGTCGAGGACGACCAGCCCACGCGCACCACGGCCGCGCCCGTCGCGCCGGCCGCCTCCGCGCCGACTTCGTCCACGGCCACCCACGAACCGTCGCGTGGGCGTCCGGCCGGCTGGCTCGCCGCTGCGCTGGCGCTCGTCGTGGTCGCCGGCCTGGCCGCGTGGCTGCTCTGGCCACGTGACGACGAGGACCCGACCGACGCCGGCAGCACCCGGAGCTCCCAGCCGTCGACGTCCGCGGAGCCCTCACCGTCCGAGGAGCCGTCGTCGGAGCCGTCGCCCACCGAGGAACCCACCGAGGAGCCGGAGACCGAGTCGCCTCCTGCGGCTGGCGGCGGCTCCCCGGGCCAGATGAAGCAGTTCGTCGAGGACTACTTCGCGACGGTCACGTCCGACCCCGAGGCGGCCTTCGCCATGCTCACCCCCGAGTTCCAGGCCGCCAGCGGCGGATACGGCGACTACTCCGGGTTCTGGAGCACGATCGAGTCCGCGAGCCCGTCGAGGATCAGGGTGGACAAGGACGCCATGACGGCGTCGTACACGATCGACTACGTCACCACCTCGGGTGACACCAGGACCGAGCAGGTGACGCTGCAGCTGGCGCAGCAGGGCGAGCAGTACCTCATCGCCGGCGAGGGCTGACGGGCACGGGTCCGGGACTCGTAGGGCGGGTGGGGCTCGAACCCACGACCCAAGGATTATGAGTCCTCTGCTCTGACCGACTGAGCTACCGCCCCTCGGGCCGCACCCTAGGCGATCGGCGCCTCCATCTCGTACATGCGCTCCACGACGCGGAAGCCGAGGGTGGTGTTGGTGCGGTGCATCGCGGTGTTGTCGGGAGCGGTCCAGGTGTGCACCTGTGTGACGTGGGCCGGGAGGTCGGCGTAGTTGGCCGACTTCAGGGCGGCGCCGAGGCGGTGGCCGCGGTGCTCGGGCATGA
The DNA here is from genome assembly GCF_031844425.1 of Microbacterium sp. ARD31. Taxonomy (NCBI): domain Bacteria; kingdom Bacillati; phylum Actinomycetota; class Actinomycetes; order Micrococcales; family Microbacteriaceae; genus Microbacterium; species Microbacterium sp. ARD31. The sequence goes on along the minus strand of NZ_JAUZVE010000018.1, from coordinate 88,200 downwards.
CCAGCGTGTCGTCCTGCCAGCCGTGGTCGGTGCCGTGCGGCACGAAGAGCAGCGAGTAGCCGCCGAACACGCCGTCCGAGCGACGGCGCGCAGCCGCCACGCGGACGTCGTACGCCCTCATCAGGCGTTCCTCCGAGGCGGCGAGGCGGGCGTCGTCGAGCACCTCCACGTCCAGGTCGAGGTCGCCGGTCGGGACGTCGGCGTTCATCTGGTTGCGCATCGCGAGGTAGGCGGCGCGGTGCTCGTCGGGGCAGCGGCCCCGCCACGCGACGAGGTCGTAGGCCGGGTCCAGCTGCGCCGGTGGGAGCGGCAGGTCGGCGAGGAGGTGGTCCTCGCGGTGCTTCTCGACGGCACCCACGGCGGTGGCGAACGCGAGGCCGGCCCCCGGCACGGCCAGGTCGAGGCTCACCTCGCCCCCGAGCCGGCTCCGGCCGTGCTGGCGGGCCCGCGCGACGACGGCGTCCCACAGCGCCCGGCCCGTGCCGCGGCGTCGGTGCCCGGTGAGCACCGAGACCTCGCACCAGCCGAGGTCGAGGTTCTCCTCCAGCGGCAGCTCGAGCTCGGCGACCCCGACGACCTGTCCTGCGTCAACCGCCTCGAACCAGGTGCGCGACCAGTAGGTGCTGGACGCGGTGGCGACCACCTCGAAGGCGGCGTACGTCGCCAGCAGGGCGTACGGCCGGTCGGCGCGGACCGACCGCTCCCGGACGTCGTACCAGGCCCGGAGGGCGGCGGGGTCGGTCGTGTCCAGCTCTCGGATCTCCACCGGGCGATGGGACCGCACGAGGTGGCGCCGGGCAAGTGAAATACGAGTTCGACTTCGCGTCCGGCTCCCGGCGTGGGACAGTGATCCGTCTCGGAAGTGGCTCGGGTACGGGAGGACCTCGGTGGCCAGGAAGAAGAAGTCGCAGCTGCTGACCCCGTCGCAGCGCCATCTCGTCACGCGCTTTGGCTACGGCGTCGACGCGGCGCTCGCGCGCGACGTGGTGCGCGCAGGTGGTGCGCAGGAGTGGTTCGAACGGCAGATCACGCGGCCCGGGTCGTTCCCGGACGCGTCGGCCGACGCGGTGCGCCGTTGGTGGCCCGACCTCGACCGCAAGCCCGCCGACCTCTGGCAGCGCCAGGTCCAGGAGGTGCGCGGCGGCTGGGAGGTGATGGCCGACTACGGCCGCTGGCTGCTCGTACGACGGATCCGCACGCGTCGCCCGGTGCTCGAGAAGATGACCGAGTTCTGGGAGGCGATGCTGCACGTCCCCGTGAGCGGCGACGCCCAGTTCACCTGGCGCGTCGACTACGGCGACACCATCCGGAAGCACGCGCTCGGCCGCTTCGACGAGATGCTCGTGGCCACGACGACACACCCGGCCATGCTGATCTTCCTGTCGGCCGCCACCTCGACCAAGACCGCACCGAACGAGAACCTCGGCCGCGAGCTCCTCGAGCTGCACACCTTGGGCGCCGGCAACTACAGCGAGGACGACGTCAAGGCGTCGGCGCGGATCCTCACCGGCTGGCACGTGGACCTCTGGGAGTCCTGGGCGGCGTCGTACGTCAAGGAGGACCACTACCGCGGCCGGGTGAAGGTCAAGGGGTTCAGCGACAAGAACGCCAAGGCCGACGGCCGCAAGGTCACCAAGGACTACCTCCGCTACCTCGCCCACCACCCGCTGACGGCCCAGCACGTCGCCGAGCGGCTGGCCACCAAGTTCGTGCGCGACGACCCGCCACGGGCGCTGGTGAACCGCCTGGCCAAGGTCTACCTGAAGAACGACACCGAGATCGTGCCGGTGCTCCGGGCACTCGTGGCGAGCAAGGAGTTCCGCGCCTCGTCCGGTCGCAAGCTGCGCGACCCCAGCGAGGACGTCGTGGCGACCTACCGCGCGCTCGGCGTCGGCATCGACCGGCCCGGGTCCGACGACTCCGGCGCCAACGCCATTCTCTGGCAGGCGCAGGGCCTGGGCCTCTCGCCGCACGCGTGGCCCCGGCCGGACGGCACCCCCGTCCGGGACGAGATCTGGGCCTCCCCCGCGCGGGCCCTCGGCTCGATGAGCATGCACTGGTCGATGGCCGGCGGCTGGTGGCCGACGGTGGGGCTGCACTACAAAAAGCCGGAGAAGTGGGTGCCGGCGAAGAAGCCGGTGCGCTTCGCCGACCTCGTCGACGACGTGAGCCGCGAGCTGCTCCACCGCCCGGCCAGCAAGGGCCTGGTGACCACCGCGTGCCTGGCCACGGGCTGCAAGCCCAAGGAACGCATCGACCGCGAGCACGAGCTCGTGCAGTGGGGCTTCCCCCGGCTGCTCGCCGCCGTCCTCGACTCCCCCGACCACCTGGCGTGCTGACATGACGACTCCCCAGACCTCCCCGACCCCGGCCTCCCCCGCCGTGCGCTCCTGCGGCTGCCCCGACTACGACGAGGCCCGTTCCGCCCTGAGCCGACGCTCGCTGCTCGGCGGCGCCCTGCTCGCCGGTGGCGCCGTCGCCCTCGGCCCCGGCCTCAGCAGCACTGGGCCCCGTGCGTACGCCGTCACCAACCGGACCGCATCACGCCTGGCCAACCCCGCCGGCTCCGTCCTGGTGCTGCTGTCGTTGCGCGGCGCCGCCGACGGCCTCTCCCTCGTCGTCCCGCACGCCGACCCGGCCTACTACGCCGCCCGCCCGCGCATCGGCATCCCGCACGCGTCGCTGCTCGCGCCCGACGCGATGTTCGGCCTGCACCCCGCGCTCGCGCCGCTGCTCCCGATGTGGAACGCCGGCACGCTGGCCGCCGTGCACGCCACGGGGATGGCAACGCCGAACCGATCGCACTTCGCGGCCATGGAGGCCATCGAGGACGCCGCGCCGGGCTCGACGGAGCGCAACGGCTGGCTCAACCGCCTGCTCGGCCAGCTGCCCGGCGCCTCGCCGCTGCAGGGCACCGCGATGGGCAACCAGGTCCCCACCTCCCTGTTCGGCACCGAGCCGGCCTTCGTGGTCGGCAAGGTGGACAGCGCCAAGGTGGCCGGGACCGACGAGGACGGCCGACGCCTCGCCGCGCTCACGCACGCCTGGAAGGGCAACGGCCTGATGGGCCAGGCGGTCCGCGACGCCATCGCCGGCGCGCAGACCTTCGGCGCCGCGCGCGACCTGCCGGCCGGCACGCCGACGACGGCGTACCCCTCCAGCACGTTGGGCAAGGCGCTCTCCGACGTCTCGCGCATCGTCCGCGCGGGAGTGGGCGCCGAGGTGATCACCGTCGACCAGGGCGACTGGGACATGCACACCGACCTCGGCACGCTCGAGTGGGGTGACATGAAGCGCAACGCCGGCGACCTCGCCAGCTCGATCGCCGCCTTCTTCGCCGACCTCGGTCCGGCCGCCGACCGCGTCACCCTCGTGACCCTCAGCGAGTTCGGCCGCCGGGTGAAGGAGAACGACAACTACGGCACCGACCACGGCTTCGGCAACGTCATGTTCGTGGCGGGCGCCGGGGTGCGCGGCGGGAAGTACTACGGCTCGTGGCCGGGGCTGCAGAACACCCTCGACGGCGACCTGCTGGTGACCACCGACTACCGCAGCGTGCTCACCGAGGTGGTCACCAAGCGCTTCGGGGTGAGCGTGGCCCAGGTCTTCCCGGGCTTCGCGCCGCAGTCCGTCGGCCTGATGGTCTGACCCGGCCTCGTCCGGGGCAGACACCCGGGCGGTCGCGGTGCCATGCTCGGCCCATGGCGAACCCTCCGAGCTTCGAGCCCCTACCCGAGGACTGGCAGACCGCGCTGTTCGTGGTGGCCCACCCCGACGACATCGAGTACGGCGCCGCTGCCGCGGTGGCGCGCTGGACCGGACAGGGCAAGCGGGTCGTCTACTGCATGGTGACCAGCGGCGAGGCCGGCATCGACGGGATGCACCCCGACGAGTGCCGCCCCGCGCGCGAGGCCGAGGAGGTCGCGTCGGCCGCCGTGGTGGGCGTCGACGAGGTCGAGTTCCTCCGCCTTCCCGACGGCGTGCTGGAGTACGGCGTCGCGCTCCGGTCGGTGATCGCCGAGGTCGTGCGGCGCCACCGCCCCGACGTCGCGGTGACCATCAACTTCCGCGAGACCTTCGGTGGCACGAACCTCAACCAGGCCGACCACATCGCGGTCGGCAAGGCCCTGCTCGACGCCGTGCGCGACGCGGGCAACCGGTGGATCTTCCCCGAGCAGCTCGCCGACGGCCTCGAGCCGTGGGGCGGCGTGCGCGCCGTCTGGGCGGCCGGGTCGCCCCAGTCGACCCACGCGGTCGACGTGACCGACACCTTCGACGCCGGCGTGGCCTCGCTCAAGGAGCACAAGGCCTACATCGACGGCCTGGGCTGGGAGGGCTGGGACCCCGAGGAGTTCCTCGACGGGATCCTGCGGGCCGGCGGCCAGGGACTCGGCGTCACGCACGCGGCGACGTTCGAGGTGTTCCCCCTCGGCTGGGGGTGAGGGCGCCGGCGCACCCCGTGCGCGCCGGCGCCGTCCCCGGACCTCAGCTGATCAGCTCGTCGAGGCGGGAGTAGGCCTCGGCGTCGCCGCGGATCACCCGGCTCTGCCGCCCGTCGATGCTCACCGGGACGTCGCCGGCGACGGTGATGCGTGCCATCTCCCGGTACTCGGCGCCGAAGTCGGCTACCGCGTAGTGCTGCGTCGCCCGGTTGTCCCACACGGCCAGGTCGCCGGGCTGCCAGGTCCACCGGATGGTGTTCTCCAGCCGGGTGATGCGGTTCTGCAGGAGGGTGAAGAGCGCGATCGACTCGGCGCTGTTGAACCCGCTGAACGACTTCACGAAGTGCCCGAGCACCAGCGACCGCTCCCCCGTCTCCGGGTGCACGCGCACGACCGGGTGCTCGGTCTCGAACAGCTGGGAGGCGAAGTCGGCTCGCGTGTAGTGCGCGTCGGGCTGCTCGGACTCCTCGTCGCGCTGCGCGTAGTCGTAGCTGTTGGTGTGCACCGCCCACAGGTCGTCGACCAGCGCCTTCAGCGGCGCCGGGAGGGCGTCGTACGCCGCCACGGTGTTGGCCCACACCGTGTTGCCGCCGTAGGGCGGCAGGTGCACGGCGCGCAGCACGCTGATCGCCGGCACCCGGTCCACGAAGGTGACATCGGTGTGCCAGGCGTTGGCGGCCATGCCCTTGTCGGCGGTGACCTTGAAGACGCGGCCGCTGCCCGTGTTGACCGTCGGGTGCGCGCTCGTCAGCGGACCGAACGTCTCGGCGAACGCCTGGTGGCCCGCCTCGTCGAGGTGGTCCTGCCCGCGGAAGAAGACGACCTTGTGGCGCAGCAGCGCCTCGCGGATGGTGGCGACCGTGCCATCTGGCAGGTCTCCTCCCAGGCGGACGCCGTCGATGCGGGCGCCGATGCGGCCGCCGAGCTGGTGGACGGTGACGGTGTGTCGGTCGAGGGTCGAGGTCATGGTGGGTGTTCCTTTCCGTGAAGGGGGTCAGGCCGCTGCTGCGGCCTCGGCAGGCGCCGGGGTCAGCGCGGACGGACTGCGGCGGGGCCACCAGGCGGGCTCGGCGCGGCCCTGGCCGCCGAGTGCCGCCGTGACCCGGTCGAGGTAGATGGCGATCACGACGACGGCCAGGCCGCCCTCGATGGAGGCGGCGATCTGGAGGCCCTGGACGGCGTTGACCACGACCCCTCCGAGTCCGGCGCCGCCGACGAGGCCGGCGACGACGACCATCGAGAGCGCGAGCATGATCACCTGGTTGACGCCGGTCATGATCGACGGCATCGCGAGCGGGAGCTGCACCTCGCGCAGCACCTCGCGGCGCGAGGCGCCGAAGGCCACCGACGCCTCGACGGTCTCGGCGTCCACCTGGTTGATGCCGAGCTGTGTCAGTCGCACGGCGGGCGGCACCGAGAACACGATGGTCGCGACCAGCCCGGGGGCGTCGCCCACGCCGAAGAAGAGGATCGTCGGCAGCAGGTAGACGAAGACGGGCAGGGTCTGCATCAGGTCGAGCACCGGTCGCAGGATGCCGCGCACCACCGGGTCGAAGGCCGACCAGATGCCGAGCGGGATGCCGATGAGCAGGGCGACGACGGTCGCCACCACCACCGACGCCATCGTCTGCATCGTCTCGGCCCACAGGTCCATGGACTGGATCAGCAGCAGTCCCAGCCCCAGGCCCACGGACAGCAGCAGCCGTCGGGTCGCCAGGAGCGCGACGACCACCAGGACGACGACCATCGCGACGGGCGTGAGGGCCGTCAGCGCGTCGTACACCGTGCGCAGGCCGAAGTTGAGGACCTGCTTGAGCAGGTCGAAGAACCCACCGAGGTGCTCGGTCATGAAGTCGATGACGCTCTCACCGCGTTCACCGATGCGCAGGTCAGGCACTGGCCACCTCCAGCTCCCGCTCGTCCCGCTCGCGCTCCTGCGGCGACGCCGTGGACAGCGCGGAGAGGATGGTCGCCCGGGGCACGACACCACTGAGGCGCCCGCGGTCGTCGACCACGGTGACCGGGACCACCTGGCGGCCGGCGCGGTGCATGAAGTCGCCGATCAGGGCGGTCGGCTCCACCCGGTGGAAGTCCTGGGAGACCGCACCAGCGAGGTCGCGGTCGCCGCGGTTGACGGCGGCGAGCAGCGCCGCGTCGGTGACGACTCCGAGCAGCCGCTCGTCGGTCGCGGTGACGTAGGCACCCTGGGCCTCGTTGTCGCCGAGCCGGCGCAGCGCCTCGTCGGGACGGTCGGCCACCGAGAAGACCAGGCGGGCAGGACGGAGCAGGTCGTACGCGGTCAGCACCCGGGCACGGTCGACGTCAGCGACGAACTCGCTGACGTAGTCGTCGGCCGGGTGGGCGACGATCTCGGCGCCCGGGGCGCACTGGACGACCTGCCCCTCGCGCATCACCATCACCTGGTCACCGATGCGCATCGCCTCGTTGAGGTCGTGCGTGACGAACACGGTGGTGCGACGGTCCTCGGACTGCAGCTGGAGCAGCAGGTCCTGCATGTCGCGGCGGATGAGCGGGTCGAGCGCGGAGAAGGGCTCGTCCATCAGCAGGATCGGCGGGTCGACGGCCAGGGCGCGGGCCAGGCCCACGCGCTGCCGCATGCCTCCCGACAGCTCGTGGGGAAGCTTGTCCCCGCGGTCGCCCAGGCCGACGCGAGCGAGCGCGGCATCTGCCCGCTCGCGGCGTTCGGCCTTGCCGACCCCGCGGACCTTGAGGCCGTACGCCGCGTTGTCGCGCACGGTGCGGTGCGGGAAGAGCGAGAAGTGCTGGAACACCATGCCGATGTCGTTGTTGCGGATCTCGCGCAGGCGGCTGTCGCTGACCTGGGTGATGTCCTCGCCGTCGATGAGCAGCTCGCCGGCCGTCGGCTCGTTGAGGCGGTTGATCATCCGCAGGACGGTCGACTTGCCCGAGCCGGAGAGGCCCATCACCACGAACATCTCGCCGCGGGCGATGGAGAAGCTGACGTCGCTGGCGCCGAGGTAGCCGCCCGCGGCGGCGACCGCCGCCGCGGGATCTGCAGCGGACAGGGCCCTGGCCGCCTGACGGTCGCCGAGGCCGTAGACCTTGGACAGGGACCGGCCCTCGATAGCCGGCTGCTCGGTCACGGGCGCGTCGGCCCGGTGCTGGGCGGACGTCATGACGCGAACGCCTCGGCCGCCGGCTCGCCGTCCGCGTCGTCCACGCCGTCGAGGAAGGACGCCACGACGTCCGGGTTGGCGTCGATCCACTCCGAGGCGATGTCGGCGAGGTCCTGGCCGTCCTTGTCGTGGGCGTAGTAGAACTCGCCCGCCTGGTCGGTGGTGAAGGTCAGGTTGCCCAGGAACTCGTTGATCTCGGGGTTGTCGTCGGCGAAGCCGGCCCGGGTGACCGTGCGGATCTCGCCGGCGCCGCCCCAGACCTCGTCGGGGTCCTCGAGGAAGACGGTGTCGAACTGGACCGTCATCCAGTGCGGGCTCCACGCGAGGAAGACGATGGGGTCCCCGGCCTTCGTGGACTTCTCGACCTGCGCCAGCATCGCCGGCGTACCGCTCGCGACGAGCTCCCAGTCGCCGAGACCGTAGGCGTCGGCGTCGATGGCGGCCTGGATGGTCTCGTTGCCCGGGGAGCCGGCCTCGATGCCGTAGATCTTGCGACCGAACGCGTCGGCGTGCTCGTCGAGGTCGGCGAGGGACGTCACGCCGAGCTCCTTGGCGACGTCACCGGGGACGGCGGGGGCGTACTCGGTGCCGGTCACCATGGTGGAGACCACGTCGACGTCGCCGCCGTCGATGAGCTCCCCGAAGGTCGGCTCCTGTGATGGCCACCAGTTGCCGAGGTAGGCGTCGATGTCGCCGGTGCCGAGCGCCGAGGCGGCGTTCTCGACGGAGAGGTTCTTCTTGATGGAGGCGTCGTAGCCGAGCTCCTCGAGGATCTGCACGGCGATCTCGTTCTCGACCTGCAGGTCGACCCATGGCTGCTCGGCGAAGACGACCGAGTCGGTGCCGCCGCCGGAGCTGCTGCTGGCGAACCCGTCGTCGGACTCGCTGTCGGACGCGCACCCGGTCAGCACCGCGCTGAGGCCGAGGGTGAGGACGACGGCGAGGCGGGCGCCGCGGATGGTGGTGCGGTGGGTCATGGGGGCTCCTGGTCCGGAAGGCTGACTCAATATATGAGTGAAACGATAGACTTAGACGACACGGACGGCCAAGCGGAAGCGCGCTGCGTCGTAGACCGCATGTGAGGAGCAGGAATAGACGGTCTCTATGGGTCCGGATCAGTACGCCGGGTCGGCGCGGTGCTCGCGCACCAGCTCCAGGAAGTCGCCGGCGACGCCGTCGAGACCAGCGCCCTGCCACACGAGGGACACCGAGGCGCGCCCCTCCGGCTCCAGCCGCGCGACCCGGGCCCCCTTCGTCGCGGCGTCGGCGGTCATCCCCTCGGGCAGCACGGCGGCGCCAGCACCCGAGACGACCAGCGGCACGACGGAGGCGGCGTGCGCGGTCTCGACCATCACGTCCGTCGCCTGCCCGGCTGCCTCGAGGTGCTGGTCGAGCAGCCCCCGCAGCGCCGTGCCGCGAGGAGTGCCGATCAGGCCGTGCCGCAGCAGCTCCTCGACCGTGGCCGTGAGGCCCTGACCGCTGCCGGGCGGCAGGACCGCGAGCAGCTGCTGCTCGGCCAGCTCGAGGCTGGCGAGGGCGCCGGCCGGAGGAGGCCCGTCGACGAGGCCGAAGTCCACCTGCCCGGTGCGGACCTGGTCCAGGACGACCGTGCGGGCGGCCGGGTCGGTGACCTCGAACCGGACGTGCGGTCGCATCCTCCGGAACTGACCGATCAGCCCCACCAGCGGGTGGACCGCCCACGTCGTGCTCGAGACGATGCGGAGCAGACCGAAGCCGCCGTCGGTGACGCCGCGCACCGCGCTCGCCGCCAGCCCGAAGGACCGCACGGCGCGCCGCGCAGGCCCGACGAGCGCCTCACCAGCAGCGGTGAGCCGCACTCCCCGCCCGTGCCGCTCGAAGAGGGCGGCACCGAGCTCGGACTCCAGGGTGCGCATCGAGTACGACAGCGACGGCTGCGCGACGTGCAGGACCTGGGCAGCGCGGGTGAGGCTGCCCGCATCGGCGATGGCGAGGAAGAACTCCAGGTGCCTGCGCTCCATCACGTTCCTCCCGCTGCCCGGCCTCGGTCACATTGTCGATCTTGTCCCTCGACATGGTCAGGTTATCGGGTGCGGAGGAGGGACTGCCGGCACGTCCGGGGCAGGCCGCCAAGGGTTGACCCGCGTGCGGCGGGGTAGGAGACCCACTGCGTGGGGCGGTTGCTACCTTTCCCGCGCACAACGGGGGTGCGTGCGGTGACGTACGGGCCTGTGTCCAACCCAGGTCCGGAACCGTCCGGACACGACCAAGGAGCAACCACTTCATGAAGATCCTCAAGCGCCTCGGCGGCGCCGTCGCCGTCGCAGCCCTGGCCCTGTCCACCGCCACGGTCGCGACGCCGGCCCAGGCCGCCCCGGGTGACGCGACGCTGACGTTCGCGCCGACCGCGGTCCTGCCGGACAACACCTGCATCGACCACGCCTACACCTACTCCGTCGAGCTGCCCGCCGGCACGACGAGCTGGTCGATCGTCATCGAGCTCATCGCTCCCGACGGCACCAACGCCCACCGCGAGTCGTTCGGCACCTTCAACGGCGCCCCGGCCGCGAACTCCGGCGCGCTGCAGCTGTGCTCGGTCTACGAGCAGTACGGCACCTACACCGTCGCCACGACCACCGACTACAAGGTCGGCACCTCCCCGACCGTCTTCGGCGCCAAGCAGGTCGAGGGCACCATCGAGGTCGTCGGCCAGGCGAAGTCGAAGGTGGGCCTGAAGGCGAAGCGCAAGGGCGCCAAGGTGAAGGCAACGGCCAAGGTGTCGGTCACCGTCGGCTCGACCACCGGTCCCGTCGCCGAGGGCGGCAAGGTCACCTTCCAGAAGAAGGTCGGCAAGAAGTGGAAGAAGGTCGCCAAGGGCACGACCGACGCGGCCGGCGTCGCGAAGGCGAAGTTCAAGGCCCGCAAGGGCGACCGCGTCCGCGCGGTGTTCGCCGGCGCCGGTGAGGTCATCGTCGGCAGCGGTGGCCCGCCGGTCCCCGCGGCGACCTCGAAGGCCGTCCGCATCAAGTGACGTAGCACCAGCACGACGAAGGGCCCGAGGCGTTCGCCTCGGGCCCTTCTCGTTGCTCCCCCGGTTGGACTCGAACCAACAACCCTCCGGTTAACAGCCGAATGCTCTGCCAGTTGAGCTACAGGGGATCGCTTGTGCAGCGAGGCGAAACCTTAGCAAGCCCGGACACCGCGGGTGAAATCAGGGCCCGGTCAGGGCAGTCCGACGTCGCGCCGCATCGTCTCCAGCGCGCTGCGCGCGACGGCGCGCACGGCCGGGTCCTCGGGGTCGATGCCCTCGTCGTACTCGTAGACCCACTGGATCGTGCCGGTGCCGGCAGGGGCGCGGCGGGCGATGACGCGCAGCCCGCGCCGCCCCGTCACCGCGACGTGGCGCTGCAGGACGACGCTGGCGGTGACCCGCTCGCGGACCAGCTCGAGGAGCCGCCCGGGCTCCTGCAGGGTGGCGACGTGGACCGGGCGCTGCTCGCCCCAGCTGCCGACCTCGGAGAGCCGGAAGGTGTCGGTGTCACGGTCCCAGTCGGCCGCCTCCACCTGCTCCCAGGGGACGCGGCGGGTCTCGCCGGCCGCGACGACGTAGAAGGCGTCACGGGTGCCGGCGAGGACGACGCCGTCGGTGGCCGTGGTGGCCGCCAGCACCTTCTCCCCCGGCGCGACGGGGACGGCGGGAGCGGGCGTGCGGCCCCGGCGGAGGGACGGGCTCATGCGGTGCCTCCGGGCTGGCCGACCGCGCCCTCGCGCAGCTTGCGTCGGTGCTGCTCCAGCACGACGAGCTCGCCGAACATGCGGTTGTAGTCGAGGGCGTTGTCGACCGGGTTGGTGCGCTGGAGGCGGGCCTTGACGTCGGCGATGCGGCGGGACGTGGTGAGCTCCTGGAGGCGGTAGACGTAGGCGACGGCGAAGGTCGGGTTCGGGTCGGTCGTGCCGCGCACCGGCTCGACGGCGAGCTCGGTGATGGCCGCGACCACCGCCGGCTCGGTCGCGGCGGCACGCACCTTGCTGGCCCAGCCGGGATCGGAGGCGCCGTCGGACGGCCCACCGGCCGAGGTGACCGCCTCCCACACGCCCTGGAACGTCGGGTGCGTGAAGTCGCCCGTCGTGACGTGGGTGGTGGTGCGCCCGACGCCCGCGGGGTGCTGGATGACGATCTTGAGCAGCTCGCGCTCGATGAGGAAGCGGGGGTCGGACAGGCCCGGCAGGGCCGGACGTGCCGGCTCCTGGGGCGCCGGCGCCTCGGACGCTCGCGGCGTACGGCGCTCGTCGGACCTGGCGGGACGGCTCGCCACGCGGCGCACCTCGGCGCGCACCTCGTCGACGTCCATGCCGACCATGTGGGCCAGCTCGCGCGAGAACGCGTCCACCTTGGTCTTGTCGCGGATGCTGGCCACCAGGCCCGCGGCGTCGCGCAGCGCGTCGACCCGGCCGTCGGCGCGGTCGAGGTCGTAGCGGCCGAGGATGTTGTCGAGGGCGAAGCGGTAGAGGGGCTGGCGCTTGGCGACCAGCTCGCGCACCGCTTCGTCGCCCTCCTTCAGCCGGAGGTCGCACGGGTCCATGCCCTCGGGCGCGACCGCGACGTAGGTCTGCGAGGCGAAGACCTGGTCGCTCTCGAGGACCTTCATCGCCGCCTTCTGGCCCGCGGAGTCGCCGTCGAACGTGAAGATGACCTCGCCACTGGTCTCGTTGTGGTCGCCGAGGAAGCGGCGCAGCACCCGCGCGTGATCGGTGCCGAAGGCGGTGCCGCACGACGCGACCGCAGTGCGTACGCCGGCGAGGTGGCAGGCCATCACGTCGGTGTAGCCCTCGACGACGACGGCCTGCTGGCTGTCCTTCATGGCCGTGCGGGCGAGGTCGATGCCGTAGAGGACCTGGCTCTTCTTGTAGATCGCGGTCTCGGAGGTGTTGAGGTACTTCGCCTCGATCCGGTCGTCGTCGAAGATCCGCCGGGCGCCGAACCCGATGGTGTCGCCGTTGGCCTCGCGGATCGGCCACATCAGGCGCCCTCGGAAGCGGTCGTAGTGGGAGCGGCCGAGCGCGACGAGGCCGGCGGCGACCCCTTCCTCGTCGGTGAACCGGCGACCGCGCAGGTGGCGGACCAGCGCCTCGCCGTCGCGCGGGGCGAAGCCGACGCCGAACATCTCCGCGGCGGCCTGGTCGAAGCCGCGCTGGTGCAGGAACTGGCGCGCGACCACGGCGTCGGCGGTGGCGAGCTGCTCGGCGTAGAACTCCTGGGCGACCTTGTGCGCCTCGATGAGCCGGGCACGGGCCGGGCCGCGCGGACGGACCGGCTCGTCGTCGCCGTCCTCGCGGCGGAGCTGCACGCCGACCTTCTCGGCGAGCCGCTCGACGGCCTCGGTGAAGGTGAGGCCGTCGACCTTCATCAGGAAGGAGATGACGTCGCCGCCCTCTCCGCACCCGAAGCAGTGGAAGAACTGGCGGGCGGGGTTGACGTTGAACGACGGCGTCTTCTCGTCGTGGAACGGGCACAGCCCCTTGAGCGACCCGCCGCCGGCGCGCTTGAGGGTGACGTAGCCCGAGACGACGTCGTCGATCCGCGCCTTCTCGCGCACCTCGGCGATGTCGTCGTCGCGAATCCGGCCTGCCACGCCGGGGAGTCTACGGGCGGGCACCCACCGCCGCTGCGCCGTCTCCACATCGGCGCGCAGCGGCCCCGTGCACCCCTTCGGGCGAACGGCGCTGGTGCACGGCCGAGGTGTCTGCGAGGGTCGGGACATGACTGCTCAGCACGGAGCGCCAGAGGGTCAGACTCTCGGAGCACTCGTCCACCAGCTCTCCCAGCAGATCCCCGAGCTCATCCGCTCGGAGATCCGCCTCGCCCAGGCCGAGGTGGCCCAGAAGGGCAAGCGCGCGGGGGTCGGCCTCGGCATGTTCAGCGTCGCCGGCCTGCTCGCCTTCTTCGCCCTCGCCGCCCTCGTCACGACCGCGATCCTGGGCCTCGCGACTGTCGTCGACGCGTGGCTCGCCGCACTGATCGTCGCGGTGGTCCTCCTCGTCGCCGCCGGTGTGGTCGCGCTGATGGGGAAGAACAAGGTCGCGGAGGCCGCCCCACCGGCCCCGGAGCGGGCGATCCAGGGCATCAAGGAGGACATCGCCACGGTGAAGGGAGACCACCATGCCTGACCAGACGGGTGAGACCAGGACCCCCGAGGAGCTCGAGGCCGACGTCGCGCGCCAGCGCGAGCAGCTCGCCGCGACCGTCGACGACCTCGCCGCCAAGCTCGACGTGAAGTCCCAGGCCCAGCAGAAGGTCGCCGCCCTCAAGGACTCGGCGACGACCGACACCGGCGCACCCCGCCCCGAGGTGCTCGCCGCCGCCGGCTCCCTCGCCGCCATGGCGATCGTCCTGCTCGTCTGGCGACTGCGCCGCAACCACTGACCCACCGGAAGGATCGACCCATGAAGAAGCTGACCCTGCTGATCGCCGCCGCCGCGGGCTACGTGCTCGGCGCCCGCGCCGGTCGGGAGCGCTACGAGCAGATCAAGAGGACCGCCACGCGGGTCAAGGAGGACCCGCGCGTCCAGGAGAAGGCCCACCAGGCCGCCGACCTGGCCAAGGAGAAGGCGCCGGTCGTGAAGGACAAGGTGGCGTCCGCCGCCAGCACGGCCGCCGACAAGGTGACCCCGTCGGGCAGCGGCAACCACCGTTCCGACCTCGAGGCCAACCTCAATCCCGACAACGTGGCGCTGCAGGACAACCCGTACCCGCAGGGCGACCTGCCGTAGGTCCGGGCTCCGCCCGTCGACGTACGAGGTCGTCGGCTAACCGACCGCCCGGTGACGGAGGTCCGCGTGCCGGGCGACCGCGCTGGCGTCGGTGAGTGAGGCGACCTGGTCGATCACGACCCGGCGCCGCCCGGCGTCGTCGGCGGCGGCCGCCCAGTCCTCCACGAACACCGGGTCGAGACCGTCGGCGCCGCGCGACCAGAGGCCCTCGACGAGCTCGGCCACCAGCTCGCGCTGCCGCTCCATCAGCGAGACGCGGTCGTCGGCCTGCATGACGTAGTGGGCGGCGATGCCCTTGAGCACGCCGATCTCGACCTCGGTCCGGGCGGGCACCACGAGGTCGGCGCGGTGGCGCACGAGCGGGTCTCCCCCGGTCGCGGCGAAGGTCGCCTCCTGGACGCTGCCGCAGAAGCGTCCGATCAGGTCGCTCGTGAGGTTCTTGATGGCGGCCAGGCTGCGGCGTGAACCGTCGTAGGGAGCCTGGGGCCAGCTGCCCACCGCCCGCAGCCCGGCCAGGGCCTCGTCGAGTGCTGCGTCGTCGGCACCCGGCAGGTACCAGGAGCGCACGGTCTGCCACAGGCCGTCGCGGTCGAGCCGGGTGAGGTCGAGCCGGCCGGCGACGATGCCGTCCTCGACGTCGTGGACGGAGTACGCCACGTCGTCGGCGAGGTCCATCACCTGCGCCTCGAGGCAGCGGCGCGGCCCGTCGATGCCGGCGCGCATCCAGTCGAAGACCGGGCGGTCGTCGTCGTAGACGCCGAACTTCACCACCACCCGGGGCGTGCCGTCGGCGTGGACGCCGTGCGGGCCCGTCGCCGCCGAGCGCGGCCAGGGGTACTTCGTGCACGCGTCGAGGGTGGCCCGCGTCAGGTTGAGGCCGGCCGAGCGGCCGTCGGCGTCGAAGGTCTTCGACTCCAGCCTGGTGAGCAGGCGCAGGGTCTGGGCGTTGCCCTCGAAGCCGCCGCAGTCGGTGCTCAGCTCGGCCAGCACGCGCTCGCCGTTGTGCCCGAACGGCGGGTGGCCCATGTCGTGGGCCAGCGCCGCGGTCTCGGCGATGTCGGGGTGCGTGCCGAGGGCACGGGCCAGGTCGCGCGCGACCTGGGCGACCTCGAGGCTGTGCGTGAGCCGGTTGCGGACGAAGTCGTCGGTCTGCGGGCCGACCACCTGGGTCTTGGCGGCCAGGCGGCGCGAGGCCGCAGCGTGGACCACGCGCGCCCGGTCGCGCTCGAACGCCAGCCGGGCCGGGGCGTCCACGCGCTTGGGCGGCTCGGCGACCACGCGCTCGCGCGCCGGGTCGTCGTACAGGTCCTCGATGCTCATCGGCCGGTCAGCCTAGCGAGCGCCGAGGACGCCGTGCGTCGGCAGCAGGGTCAGTAGACCGTCACGTGCACGTGGTCGTAGTGGTTGGCGGTGGCCGACCCACGGTCGGACATGCCGCGCCAGCCCTCGCCCGCGCGCTCCACGGACCAGATGTTCTGGGCGTAGATGATGTACTCGATGCCCAGCGCGGAGTAGTTGGCGCGCAGGAAGTTCGCCACGGCCCAGCCGGTCTCGCCGCTGGTCATGATGTCGATCGCCCGGCCCTGGCCGTGCTCGCCGTCGCCACGCCACGTGCCGTAGCTGGTGATCTCAGGCCAGTTGGCGCACACCACGTCGTGGATGTCGTAGAGCGACGCGCGACCGGCGTCGATCGACGAGCCGTTGCCGCAGCTGCCGCCGAGGCTCGGGCCCTCGGGCTCCGGCTTCGGCTTGGCCTGGGCGAGGTAGTCGCTGGTGACCCAGCGCGACTGGCCGTCGATGACGACCTGCGTGCGGCCTGCCTGCTCGCGGCCGGTGACGGCGACCTGGCGCAGGGCGTCGATGACGCCCAGCTTCTCGGACTTCTCGCTGGGGCCGTCCCACAGGTTGAGGGCCTCGGTGGTCCACATGGTGTCGTCGAGGCGCTTGGCGAGGCGACGCGCCTGCTGGTCGACCTCGATGTCCTGGCGGGCGGCCGACTCGGCCTTCGCCGCGGTGCGGATCTGGGACCGCGACACGGTGGTCTCGCCGCGCCGGGACAGGGCCGTCGCGTTGGCGAGGGACTGGCTGGTGTCGGTGCTGCTGCTCGACGCGGCGAGCAGGTCGCTGCCGGAGGACTCCGGCGAGGCCGACAGCACGCCCATGGTCACCGCGGACAGCGTCGCCACGACGGCGAGCGGCGCGGACACCAGGACGGAACGGGGGACTCGGGTCGAACGGGGGGAACGGATAGCAGGGGTTTCCCGCTTGTGGCGATGCTGAGCCACAGCGCTGATCCTTTGCACTTGCTGACGGGGGACGGCGCCGAACCACGAGGGAGATCAGGGGGAGATCACGGGGAAGACTCGTGCCCACGTCGACGCGATCATCGAGTGAAGCACAGGATTTCCGCGGTGTCCCAATCTCCCCAAGTAAAAATCGGCGTGTTTCGGCTCACCCGGCACGAATGCCCGCGTACGACGGCAGGCGCGGCCTGCCGGGTCGGCTCAGCCGCCAGTGGTCTCGTCGGCGTCCTCGCGCAGGTGGGCGCCGCGGCCGTCGGTGTCGTCGAGCCACCCGTCGGGGAGCACCACCTTCTTGCGCGGGGCACCCTGCCGCCCGCGGGGCGTGCCGAGCTCGCGCTCGGGGAAGGGGGCGTCGTCGTCGAGGCCGTCGAGCAGCACGTCGAGCGAGGCGAGCGAGTCGACGAGGGCGAGCTGGTGGCGCAGCTCCCCGCCGGCCGGGAAGCCCTTGAGGTACCAGGTGATGTGCTTGCGGAACTCCTTGCAGCCGCGCTCCTCCCCCATGTGCTCGGAGAGCAGCTCGGCGTGGCGGCGCATCATCGCCTTGACCTCGCCCAGGGTCGGCAGCGTCGCGACGTCCTCGCCGTGGAAGGCGGCGGCGAGGTCGCGGAACAGCCAGGGACGGCCCAGGCAGCCGCGGCCGACGACCACGCCCGCGGCGCCGGTGTGCTCGACCATCCGCAGCGCGTCGGCGGCCTCCCAGATGTCACCGTTGCCCAGGACCGGGATGTCCACGTGGTCGACGAGCGCGGCGATGGCGTCCCAGTCGGCCTCGCCGGAGTAGGCCTGCTGGACCGTGCGGCCGTGCAGGGCGATCGCGGCGACGCCGCTCTCCTGGGCGATGCGACCGGCGTCGAGGTAGGTGAGGTGGTCGTCGTCGAGGCCCTTGCGGGTCTTCATCGTCACCGGGACGTCGTACGGCGCCGCGGCGGCGACAGCGTGCTCGAGGATCTCCCCGAGCAGGCCGCGCTTCCAGGGCAGCGCTCCCCCGCCGCCCTTGCGCGTCACCTTCGGCACCGGGCAGCCGAAGTTGAGGTCCACGTGCGCGACGCCGAAGTCGGCGCAGAGGATCTCCACGGCCTTGCCGATGTAGACCGGGTCGGTGCCGTAGAGCTGGACCGAGCGCACCGACTCGAGGTCGTCGAAGACGAGCATCTTCCGGGTGGTCTCGTCACCCTCGACCAGCCCGCGGCTGGTGATCATCTCGCAGACGTAGAGCCCGGCGCCCTGCTCGGCGCACAGGCGGCGGTAGGCCGCGTTGGTGATGCCGGCCATCGGCGCGAGCACCACCGGGGTGTCGACGCGCAGCGGCCCCAGCGTGAGGGAGTCGGGCACGGCGGTCATGGCCCCATTGTCGAGCGGGTCGTCGGCACCGCCCAAATCAGCCGCCCGTCAGCCGCGTGGCTCCCGGCTCTTCCGTGACCGGTCGGAGTCCGCCTTCGGTCTGCCGACCTCGCCGGTCCAGCTGATGGGGTCGTAGCCCTCGGTCGGCTCGAAGACGACGTCCTCGACGCGGGCGCCGTCGGGCGCGAGGTAGACCAGGCACATCGTCGTGCTGTCACCCGGGGCGAACGGCGTCGTCAGCGGACCGCTCTGGCACGCCTCGAAGTCGCCGCCGAGCGTCCACGGGGCGCCGAGCCGGTCGCGGTCGTCGCGCAGGTACAGCGGGACGACCTGACCGGCCAGGTCTGACTCCCCCGTGTTCGTCAGCGACACCGACACGAAGTACGGCCGCGCTGCCACCAGCGCCTCGTCACGGGTCCAGCCGTCGAGGACCGACGCGCGCTGCTCGGCGACGGCGTCGACGCTCAGCTCGAGCTCGCCTGACACGTCGGCGGTGGGCTTCCACACCAGCGTCGCCGACTCGCCGTACGCCAGCTCGGTGCCGGGCGCGGTGCCGACGTCGACCGCCGTGGTGACCGCGCCGGTCGGCTCGGTCTCCAGATCCTGGTCCGAGCCGGCGCAGCCCGACAGCGACAGCGCCAGGGCCGTCGTCAGGAGCAGGGTGCGCATGACGACATCATCACCGCTTCACTCGCGTCGGTGCCACGGTCGAGTGGTTTCGAGGCTCGCTTCGCTCGCACCTCAACCACCAGGGGGCACGCGCGAGCGGAGCGAGCGCCCGACTCAGCAGCCGAGCAGCTTGCCCGCGAAGTACCTGCTGATGCCGTCGAGGCTGACGCGCTCCTGGGACATGGTGTCGCGCTCGCGGACGGTGACCGCGTCGTCGTCGAGCGTCTCGAAGTCGACGGTCACGCAGAACGGCGTACCGATCTCGTCCTGGCGGCGGTAGCGGCGGCCGATCGCGCCGGAGTCGTCGAACTCGACGTTCCAGTTCTCGCGCAGCTCGGCGGCGAGGGCCTTGGCCTTGGGCGAGAGGTCGGCGTTGCGGCTCAACGGGAGCACGGCCACCTTGACCGGCGCGAGGCGCGGGTCGAGCTTGAGCACGACGCGCTTGTCGACGCCGCCCTTGGTGTTGGGCGCCTCGTCCTCGGTGTAGGCGTCGATGAGGAACGCCATCAGCGAGCGGGTGAGGCCCGCGGCCGGCTCGATGACGTACGGGATGTAGCGCTCGTCGGCGGCCTGGTCGTAGTAGGAGAGGTCCTTGCCGGAGAACTCGCTGTGCTGCTTGAGGTCGAAGTCCGTGCGGTTGGCGATGCCCTCGAGCTCTTCGAAGTCACGGCCCGAGAACCCGAAGCGGTACTCGATGTCGGTCGTGCCCTTGGAGTAGTGGGACAGCTTCTCCTGCGGGTGCTCGTAGTGGCGCAGGTTGTCGGGGTTGATGCCGAGGTCGACGTACCAGCGGGTGCGCTCCTCGATCCAGTAGCGGAACCACTCCTCGTCCTCGCCGGGCTTGACGAAGAACTCCATCTCCATCTGCTCGAACTCGCGGGTGCGGAAGATGAAGTTGCCGGGCGTGATCTCGTTGCGGAAGCTCTTGCCCATCTGGGCGATGCCGAACGGCGGCTTCTGGCGGCTCGAGGTCACCACGTTGGCGAAGTTGAGGAAGATGCCCTGGGCGGTCTCCGGGCGGAGGTAGTGCAGGCCCGACTCGTCCTCGATCACGCCGAGGTAGGTCTTGAGCATCATGTTGAAGTTGCGCGGCTCGGTCCAGGCGTTGCGGGTGCCGCAGTTGGGGCAGGCGACCGACTCGTTGATGTCGACGGAGTCGGGGTCGTCGATGCCCTTCTTGGCGGCGTAGTCCTCCTGGAGGTGGTCCTCGCGGAAGCGCTTGTGGCACGACTGGCACTCGACGAGCGGGTCGCTGAAGGTGCTCAGGTGGCCGCTGGCCTCCCACGTGCGGGTCGGCAGGATGACCGAGGAGTCCAGGCCGACCACGTCGTCGCGGCGGGTGACCATGAACTTCCACCACTGGCGCTTGATGTTCTCCTTGAGCTCCACGCCGAGCGGGCCGTAGTCCCACGCGGACTTGGTGCCGCCGTAGATCTCACCGCAGGGGTAGACGAAGCCCCGGCGCTTGGCGAGGGAGACGACGTTGTCCAGGGCGGTCGGAGCGGGCTTGGCCACGGTGGAGTTTTCCTTCGGGTCGGGCCGGCTGGCTGCCGGCTCGGCGGTGCTTTCTTCAAGCGGGGCGAGCGCTCAGCCTAGCGACCGGGGCTGCGCCTCGTTGAGGTCGGTCCCCTCCTCGACGACCTCGTACGCGCTGGGCTCGTCGAGGGCGTGGACCATCAGCGGCTGGATGTGCATCTTGCCCTCGTACGACCCGAGCGCGCGCCGGTAGGACCCGACGTTCTCCCAGCGGGTGGTGAGCACCCACAGCGACGGGTCGTCGACGTTGCGGCCCACCTCCCCGCCGACGTACCCGGGCTTGTCCGCGAGGATCCCGAGCGCGTGCAGGAGCCCGGCGCGCAGCTCGCTCCCGTCGGCCGGGTCGGGCGAGGGCGCGCGGAGGCGGGTGACGACGAGCACGGGGCCAGCCTAGGCGGTGGTAGAGGGCGGTGGTTTGACAATCGTTCTCAATTGCCGTGAGAATCGTTCTCATGTCGTCCGTCATCCGCTCCGTGCCCGTCACTGCCGGCCTCGTGGCCGCCTCCGTCCTCCTTGCCGGGTGCGCGGCCCTGGGTGACGACTCGTCCGGAAATGGTCGCCGGGCGGTCGCGTCGTTCTACCCGCTGGCCTGGGTGACGGAGCGGGTGGCGGGCGACGCGTGGACGGTGGAGAACCTGACCCAGCCGGGCCAGGAGCCGCACGACCTCGACCTCAGCATCGCCCAGACCGCCGCGCTCGAGCAGGCCGACCTCGTCGTGCTCGAGGAGGGCTTCCAGCCCGCGGTCGACGCCGCCGCCGAGGGGACGGACGCCGCGGTCGTCGACGCGGCCGCGGTCGTCGACCTGCTGCCGGCCACCGCCGACGGGCACGACCACGAGCACGAGGGCGAGGAGGGCGCGGAGGCCGAGGACGCGGAGGCAGAGGACGGCGAGGAGCACGACCACGGCGACCTCGACCCGCACTTCTGGCTGGACCCGCTGCTGGTGGCGGACTTCGCCGACGCCGTGGCCGAGCAGCTCGGCGAGGTCGACCCCGACGGCGCCGCCACCTACGCGGAGAACGCCGCCGACCTGCGCACCGACCTCGAGGCTGTCGACGAGGACTACACGACCGGTCTTGCCTCGTGCGAGCGGACCGCCACCGTCGTGAGCCACCAGGCGTTCGGCTACCTCTCGCGCTACGGCCTCGACTTCGAGCCCATCGCGGGCCTGTCGCCCGACGCGGAGCCGACCGCGGCCGACCTGGCACACCTCCAGGAGCTCATCACCGAGGACGGCGTGACGACGGTGTTCTCCGAGCGGCTGGTGAGCCCGAAGATGGCGCAGACGCTCGCCGACGACATGGGCGTCACCAGCGCGGTGCTCGACCCCATCGAGGGGCTGTCGGACGACACGTCCGGAGAGGACTACCTTTCCCTCATGCGCGAGAACCTCACCGCACTGCAGCAGGCCAACGGGTGCTCGTGACACCCACCGACCCGGCGCACCCCGTCGTCCTCGACCGCGTCTCCGTCTCGATCGGCGGCCGGCCGATCCTGCGCGACGTCGACCTGACCGTGCGCAGCGGCGACGTGGTGACCCTGCTCGGCCCCAACGGCTCCGGCAAGTCCACGCTCGTGCGCGCCGTCACCGGGCTGATCCCCCACGCGCGCGGGAGCGTGCGGCTCTTCGGCACGCCCATCGAGGAGTTCCGGGACTGGGCGCGGCTCGGGTTCGTGCCGCAGCGCTCCTCCGCCTCGGGCGGTGTCCCCGCGACCGTGCGCGAGGTCGTGGCGTCCGGACGGATCGGCCGACGCCCGCTCCTGCGTCCCTCGCGCACGGCCGACCGGGCCGCCGTGCAGTCCGCGCTCGACGTGGTCGGCCTCGCCGACCGGGCGTCGTACGGCATCTCCCAGCTCTCCGGCGGCCAGCAGCAGCGGGTCCTCATCGCCCGGGCCCTGGCCGGTGAGCCCGACCTGCTGGTGCTCGACGAGCCGACCGCCGGCGTCGACCTGCCGAACCAGCAGGCGCTGGCCGACGCGCTGGCCCGCCTCAAAGCACGTGGGGCGACCATCCTGCTGGTGGCCCACGAGATCGGTCCGATGATGCCGCTGATCGACCGGTCGGTGGTGATGCGCGACGGCCGGGTGGCCTACGACGGCCCGCCGCTCACGCAGGAGGTCGCCTCGCACACCCACCACGCCCACGACCACGCGCACGACGGGCCGGGCGGCCACGACCACGTCCCCCACGTCGCTTCTCCCCTGGACTTCGAGCGGAGGACCAGATGAGCAGCTTCCTCGAGCTCTTCTCGTACGAGTTCATGCAGCGCGCCCTGATCGCGGCACTCCTCACCGGCCTCGCCGCGCCGGCCATCGGCACGTTCCTCGTGCAGCGCCGGCTCGCCCTGCTCGGCGACGGCATCGGCCACGTGGCCGTGACAGGCGTGGCCCTCGGCCTGCTGACCGGCACCTCCCCCACGTGGACCGCGGTCCTCGTCGCCGTGCTCGGCGCGGTGCTGATGGAGCTGATCCGCGAGCGCGGCCACACCAACGGCGACGTCGCCCTCGCCCTGCTGTTCTACGGCGGGCTGGCCGGCGGCCTGCTGATCACCGGCGTCGCCGGCGAGGGCGCCGCCACGCTGCAGGCGTTCCTCTTCGGCTCACTCAACGCGATCTCGCTCGCGGACGTGTGGTCGACCATCGCGCTCAGCGTCGTCGTGCTGGTCGCTGCCCTCGGCCTGTCCCCGCAGCTGTTCGCGGTCGCGAGCGACCCCGACTTCGCCCGCGTCGCGGGGTTGCGGGTGCGCGCGTACAACCTGCTCATCGCCGTCCTCGCGGCCGTCAGCATCACCGTGGCGATGCGCACCGTCGGGCTGCTGCTCGTGTCGGCGCTGATGGTCGTCCCGGTCGCCACGTCGCAGCAGGTCGCCCGCTCCTTCCGGACGACCCTCCTCGGCGCGATGGTGGTCGGCGCCGTGGCTGCCGTGGGCGGCCTCGTGCTCAGCGCGGCGCTGTCGTTCCGGGTCAACGTGGCGCCGGGACCCACGATCGTGCTGCTGGCGCTGGCGATGTTCACCGCCACCTGGCCGCTCGGCGTGTGGCTGCGGCGCCGCACCCGGTTGATGACACCCTTCCCCGAGGTCACCGCGACCCCGCACCGCTCCACCGACAAGCACCCGCACGAGCACGGGGAGTCCTGTGGGCACCCGGCGGTCCCGCACGGCGACCACGTCGACTACGTCCACGACGGCCACCGCCACGCCGTACACGGAGAGCACTATGACGAGCACTGACCACGCCGACGCCCAGCGCCCCGCGGTCCGGCCCACCCGCCAGCGGCGTGCGGTCGCGGCCGCACTGGCGGGCTTCGACGACTTCCGCAGCGCCCAGGAGATCCACGACCTGATCACGCAGCAGGGCGACTCTGTCGGGTTGGCGACGGTCTACCGCACGCTCGCCGCACTCGCCGACGCCGGCGAGGTGGACATGCTGCGCAACGAGGACGGCGAGGCGATCTGGCGCAGCTGCTCCGACACGCACCACCACCACCTCGTGTGCCGCAGCTGCGGCGCCACCGTCGAGGTCGAGGGGCCGGCGGTCGAGCGCTGGACCAGCTCGATCGCGCAGGAGCACGGCTACGCCGACATCAGCCACACCCTCGAGATCTTCGGCACCTGCCCGTCCTGCCGCCAGGCGTGATGCCTAGGCCTGGTTGGGGAGCGCTCCCCCGTAGCGGCGGTCGCGGCTGGCGTAGGTCTCGATCGCAGCCCACAGGTGCCGACGGTCGACATCGGGCCAGAGCACGTCGGTGAAGACCATCTCACTGTAGGCCGCCTGCCACAGCATGAAGTTGGAGAGCCGCTGCTCGCCCGACGTCCGCCAGACCAGGTCGGCGTCGGGGAGCTCGGGGACGTAGAGGTGGCGCGCGAAGGTGCGCTCGTCGATCCGGGCAGGGTCGAGCCGGCCGGCAGCGACCTCACGGCCGATGGACCGCGCGGCGTCGGCGAGCTCGGCCCGACCGCCGTAGTTGACGCACATGGTGAGGGTGAGGACGTCGTTGTCGCGGGTCATCTCCTCGGCGACCTGGAGCTCCTTGATGACCGACTTCCAGAGCCGGGGGGCCCGCCCCGCCCACCGCACGCGGACCCCGAGCTCGTGCATCTCGTCGCGGCGGCGCCGGATCACGTCGCGGTTGAAGCCCATCAGGAAGCGCACCTCGTCGGGCGAGCGCGTCCAGTTCTCGGTGGAGAAGGCGTACGCCGAGATGGCCTTCACGCCGATCTCGATGCCCCCCTCGACGACGTCGAAGAGGGTGTGCTCGCCCTGCTCGTGACCCTTGGTGCGGGGCAGCCCACGCTGCTTGGCCCAGCGGCCGTTGCCGTCCATGACGATCGCGACGTGCTCGGGCACGAGGTCCTTCGGCACCGGAGGAGGCGTCGCGCCGCTCGGGTGCGGTGTCGGCGGCTTGACGGGTCGCTTCACGGTCACAGCCTAGGGCGAGGTGGGGGCGCGTCAGCGCTCGACGTACGCCATGGAGCGGAGGCCGCGCTCGAGGTGCCAGGCGAGGTAGGCGGAGACCAGCCCGCTCGCCTCGCGCAGGTGGCGCGGGTCGGCGGCGTGCACGACCGGCCAGTCGCCGACGAGCAGCGCGCCCAGCACGCGCACGGTCTCCGGCGCCGGGGTCGCCGAGCCGGGGAGCTTGTCGGAGGCGCACATCACGCCACCGGCCGACGGGTTGAAGAACCGGTGCGGCCCCTCGACGCCGCACTGCACGCAGTGGTCGAACGACGGCGCGTAGCCAGCGACCGAGAGGGAGCGCAGGAGGTAGGAGTCGAGGACCTGCTTGGCGGGGTGCTCACCGCCCGCCATCGCGCGCAGCCCGCCGACGAGGAGCAGGAACTGCTGGACGGCCGGCTCCTTGTCCTCGGTCACCAGCCGCTCGGCGGTCTCGAGCATCACCGTGCCGGCGGTGTAGCGGTCGTAGTCGAGCCCGAGCCGGGCGTGGAAGGGGTCGAGGGTCTCGGCCTGGGTGATCACGTCGAGGCTGCGACCCTCGGCGAGCTGCAGGTCGACGTGGGTGAACGGCTCGAGCCGCGAGCCCCAGCGCGACGTCGTACGACGCACGCCCTTGGCCACCGCGCGCACGCGCCCGTGCTGACGCGTCAGCAGGGTGATGATGCGGTCGGCCTCGCCCAGCTTGTGGGTCCGCAGCACGACCGCCTCGTCGCGGTAGAGGGGCACCTCGCCATTCTCCCCCACGCACCCCGCCTCCGGCGGGTGCGGGCGTCAGCGTTTCCGGGCGCGCGCGGCGCGGCGTGCCGGCTGGTCGTGCCAGCAGTCCTGGGCGAAGTCGGTCGCGGCGGCCGTGAGCCGCTCCGGCCGGAAGCGCCACTCCAGGATCGACGTCGCCCGTTCGATGCGGACGTGGGGCAGCTCGGCGGCCAGCATGTCGGCGTCGACGAACGGGTGGATCGGGTCGACCGGGTGGCCGACGACGAGCGCCGGGGCCTGGATCCGGCGGCGCAGCCGCGACGAGGGGGCCAGCCGGCCGAAGATCACCCCGTGCAGCACCGACGCGATCGAGTCGGCCCGGTGGTCGACGGTGTCGAGGCCGATGCCGGCCCAGAACGGCACGATCCCGCGCGGCACCGAGCGGGCGAGCCGCTGCAACGAGTTCGCCGTGACCGGGAGGTAGCGGGCCGCGAGCATGATGGGGACGAACGCCAGGATCCCGGCCACCAGCGCGTTGTTGAGCACGGGCATCTCGAGGATCAGTCCCTTGACCCGTTCCGGCGCGATGACCGCGACCTCGAGCGAGACGTTGGCGCCCAGCGACGTGCCACCGATGACCGCCTGCTCGGCACCGAGGTGGTCCAGCAGGGCCACGACCTGCTCACCGAAGGCGGTCATCGAGTACACCAGCGGGTCGGCGGGCTGGTCGGAGCGCCCGTGGCCGAGGAGGTCGAGCGTCACGACGTGGAGCCCCTGGGCCGCCATCGCGCGCGCCAGCGGCTGCTGCATGCGGCGCGGCATCAGCAGGCCGTGGAGCAGCACCACCCACTGGTCGCTCGAGCCGTACTCGGTGTACTCCAGCCGGTCGCGCCCGCCGTCGGACTCGACGAAGAACTGCCCGATCCGCTCGCTCACCAGCATGGACGGAACCTACCGCTCAGGCGCGGTTCACGGCGCTGATCACGGCCTTGAGCGAGGCGGTGACGATGTTGGCGTCGAGCCCCACGCCCCACAGCACCTTCTCCCCGACCGCGCACTCGACGTAGGCCGCGGCGATCGCGTCGCCACCGGCCGACAGGGCGTGCTCGGCGTAGTCGAGGACGCGGACGTCGTACCCGACCGCGGCGATCGCGTCGACGAACGCGGCGATGGGGCCGTTGCCCTCACCGGTCAGCTCATGGCGCTCGCCGTCGACGTAGACCCCGACGGTGAGCTGGTCCTTCTCCCCCGCGGCGCTCGAGGTGTGGACCGAGTTGAGCTTGAGCGGGGTCTCCCGGTCGAGGTACTCGGCGCGGAACACGGCCCAGATCTCCTCGGGCGTGATCTCGCCGCCCTCGGTGTCGGTGTGCTGCTGCACGACCCTGCTGAACTCGATCTGGGCGCGCCGGGGCAGGTCGAGCTTGTGCTCGGACTTGAGGACGTAGGCCACGCCGCCCTTGCCGGACTGGCTGTTGACCCGGATCACGGCCTCGTAGGTGCGCCCGACGTCCTTGGGGTCGATGGGGAGGTACGGCGCCTCCCACGGCAGGTCGTGCACGTCGACGCCCTGCGCGGCGGCCCGCTTGTCGAGGTCCTCCAGGCCCTTCTTGATGGCGTCCTGGTGGGATCCGGAGAAGGCGGTGTAGACGAGGTCGCCGGCGTAGGGGTGGCGCGGGTGGACCGGCAGGTTGGTGCAGTACTCGACCGTGCGGCGGACCTCGTCGATGTCGCTGAGGTCGACCTGCGGGTCGATGCCCTGGCTGAACAGGTTCATCGCCAGGGTGACGAGGTCGACGTTGCCGGTGCGCTCGCCGTGGCCGAAGAGACAGCCCTCCACGCGGTCGGCGCCGGCCATCAGCCCCAGCTCGGTCGCGGCCACGGCGGTGCCGCGGTCGTTGTGCGGGTGCAGGCTGATCGCGGAGTGCTCGCGCCGGGTGAGCCCGCGGCCGAAGTACTCGATCTGGTCGGCGTAGGTGTTGGGCGTCGACATCTCGACCGTCGCCGGCAGGTTCAGGATGATCTCGCGGCCGGCCTCGGGCTGCCACACGTCGGAGACGGCCTCGCACACGCTGAGCGCGAAGTCGGTGTCGGACTGGGTGAAGATCTCGGGGCTGTACTGGTAGCCGAAGTCCTGGCTGCCCACGATCGCGCCCAGCCGCTCCTCGGCGTACTTCATCACCATCTCCGTGCCGCGGACCGCGATGTTGCGGCACTCGTCGGGGGTGACGTTGAAGACCACGCGCTGGAAGAGCGGCGCGGTGGCGTTGTAGAGGTGGATCGTCGCGCGGGGCGCACCGACCAGCGAGTCGACGGTGCGCTCGATCAGGTCCTCGCGCGCCTGCGTGAGCACCGAGATCTGGACGTCGTCCGGGATCCGGTCCTCCTCGACGAGCTTGCGGACGAAGTCGAAGTCGGTCTGGCTGGCGCTCGGGAAGCCGACCTCGATCTCCTTGTAGCCCATCTTCACCAGCAGCTCGAACATGGTGAGCTTGCGCGCCGGCGTCATCGGGTCGATCAGTGCCTGGTTGCCGTCACGCAGGTCGGTCGAGAGCCAGCGCGGCGCCTTCTCGACCTTCTTCGTCGGCCAGGTGCGGTCGGGCACGTCGACGGGAACGAACGGGGTGTAGCGGGCGAACGGCATCGGGCTCGCGCCCTGCTGGTTGGCGGTGTTGCTCAGGTTGGTCATGGTGTCCCTCGGGTTCGGTCGGTGCTGGGCGACCGGCGCGCGCCACACTCCGCAACGAGGGGGCCGGTGTCTAGGCCTCGCTGCGGCAGCGAAGGAGGAGGCTGCGCATCATGACGGAACCACGGTACGCCGTGCTCCCGCTCCCTGCAGCCCGATGTCCGGGAAACGGACGCTCAGGCGCGCCCGCGGGCGGCGTACGCCACCGCAGTGAGGTCGAACGGGCCAGGTCCGAGGATGCGCCGCAGCTCCTCCTCGAGCCGCTCGCGGCCGTCGGGGCCGAGGGCGGCCACGGCATCGCCCGCCGGCCCGACGCCGTGGAGGTAGGGCTCCCACCACTCCTCGAACGACGGGTGGGTCACGGTCACGGGGAGCTCGGCGGCCTCGACGTCGCGCAACCCGGCGCGCTCGAGGAGGCCGACCAGGCTGTCGCGCGACCCGCCCTGGAACTCGCGCTCGCCGGGGTGGCCGGGGTCGAGCTCGGCGACCGCGTCCCACAGGGGTCGCATGGGCGCCCGGTTGCCGGCGAGGTCCCACACGGTCGCACCGACCCATCCGTCCGAGCGCACGACCCGCCGCATCTCCGACAGCCCGCGCACGGGGTCGGCCATGAAGTGGACGACCAGGCAGGCCGCCGCGGTGTCGAAGGCGTCGTCCTCCCACGGCAGGTCCTCCGCCGCTCCGAGGCGCACGTCGACACCCGGGTGGCGCTCACGGCACGCGTCGACGAACGGCTGCGAGGGGTCGACGGCCGCGACCCGGTCCACGCCGAGGCGGTCGACCAGCACACCGGTGAGGGCGCCCGGACCGCACCCGACGTCCACCGTGCGCTGGCCCTGCGAGACCTCGAGCCAGTCGGCGAAGCGCACCGCCAGCGGCCCGGAGTAGCGGCCCATGAACCGGTCGTAGGCATCACCGGCGACGTCGAAGCTCACGCCCGCCGACGCTACTCGCCTCGTAGGCTCTCGTCATGCCCCGCCTGCTGGTCGTCCACCACTCGCCGACGCCGTCGGTCCGGTCGCTGACGGACGCCGTGGTCGCCGGGGCGTCGGACGACGCGATCGAGGGCGTCGACGTCGTCGTGCGGACCGCGCTCGAGGCCGACGCCGACGACGTGCTCGCCGCCGACGGCTTCCTGCTCGGCACCCCGGCGAACTTCGGCTACATGAGCGGCGCCCTCAAGCACTTCTTCGACACGATCTTCCTGCAGGCGGGCGGCGCGCTCACCGACGACGGGTCCGCCGCGGCCGCCGCCGACGGCGGCAAGCGGCCGTTCGGGCTCTACGTCCACGGGCGCTACGACACGACCGGCGCGGTGCGCTCCGTGCAGTCGATCGTCGGCGCGCTGCCCTGGCGCCAGGCCGCGCCGGTGCTCGAGGTCCTCGGCGACGTGGGCACCCCGGAGCAGGAGTCGGCGTACGAGCTGGGCGGGACGCTCGCGGCCCTGCTGATGGAGGGATGAGGGTGCTGCGCTCGTACGTCGCCGCCCTCGGGCTCGCCCTCGCGCTCGCGGGGTGCACGGCGACCACGTCCGACCCCGGCTCGGACCCCGGGCCCGGCCCGTCGTCCCCAGCGCCCACCACCGAGACCGAGGCCCCCGACCCGGGCCCGCGCCCGAAGGTCGGCGAGTGCCACGCGCTCACCTTCGGGCAGGCCGTCTCGGTCGTGGGCCGCACGGCGCCCGTCGGCTGCCGCACGGCGCACACCGCCGAGACGTTCCTCGTGGGCCGGCTCGAGCTGGCCACCAAGGCCGGGAAGGTGAGGCGGGTGGACTCCCGGGCCGCCCAGCGCCAGGCCGGCGCAGCCTGCACGTCGCGGCTCCCCCGCCACCTCGGCCGGACCCCGCGCGAGCTGCGGCTGAGCATGGCGCAGGCGGTGTGGTTCACCCCCAGCCCGCAGCGCGCCGAGGCGGGCGCGGACTGGTTCAGGTGCGACGTGGTCGTGGTGGCCGCGGAGAAGCGGCTGCTGCGGCTCCCACGGCGCACCCGCGGCTGGGGCGATGCACCGGCCATCGCGATGTGCGCCACCGCCGCCCCGGGGACCCCTGGCTTCCAGCGGGTCACCTGCGGCAGCCGGCACTCGTGGGTCGCGGTCGCAACGGTCGACATCCCGGGTCGCCGGCTGCCCCGCCGCGACGCCATCGCGGACCGGATGGAGGCGCCGTGCCGCGACGCGGCGCGCTCGCGCGCCGGCGACCCACTCGACTTCACCTGGTCCCAGGAGATCCCCACCCGCGCGCAGTGGGACGCCGGGCGGCGCTACGGCATCTGCTGGGTCCCCGCCTGACGCTCGCCGGCGCTCAGAACCCGAGCTTGCGCAGCTGGCGCGGGTCGCGCTGCCAGTCCTTGGCGATCTTGACCTGGAGGTCGAGGTACACCGGGGTGCCGAGCAGCGCCTCGATCTGCTTGCGGGCCGCCGTGCCGACGGCACGCAGCCGCGAGCCCTTGTGGCCGATCATGATCCCCTTCTGGGAGTCGCGCTCGACGTAGAGGTTGGCGACGATGTCGAGCAGCGGCTTGTCGTCGGGCCGACCCTCGCGCAGGCCCATCTCCTCGACCACGACCGCGATCGAGTGCGGCAGCTCGTCACGCACGCCCTCCAGCGCGGCCTCGCGGATGAGGTCGGCGGCCAGCGCCTCCTCGGGGGCGTCGGTGAGGTCGCCGTCGGGGTAGAGCGGCGGCCCCTCGGGCATCAGCCCCACCAGCAGGTCGGCGAGCAGGTCGACCTGGTCGCCCGACCGCGCCGACACCGGGACGATCTCGGCCCACTCGGTGGAGGTCTCCTCGCCGAGCGCGGCGATGTCCATCAGGTGGTGGGCCAGCTGCTCGGGCGTCACGAGGTCGGTCTTCGTCGCCACGGCGATCCTGGTGGTGCGCCGCACCTTGGCGAGCTCGGCGACGAGGAACCGGTCACCGGGCCCGATCTTCTCGTTGGCCGGGAAGCACACCGCCACCACGTCGACCTCGGCCCACGTGGTCCGCACCAGGTCGTTGAGCCGCTCACCGAGCAGGGTTCGCGGACGGTGCAGGCCCGGGGTGTCGACCAGGATGAGCTGGGCGTCGTCGCGGTGCACGATCCCGCGCACCACGTTGCGGGTGGTCTGCGGCTTGGAGGAGGTGATGACGATCTTCTGGCCGACCAACGCGTTGGTGAGCGTGGACTTGCCGGCGTTGGGCCGGCCCACGAAGGACGCGAAGCCGCTGCGGTAGCCCTCCGGCGCCTGGTGGAACGCGCCCGCCGGCGCGACGCCGGACAGGTCGAAGTCGTCGTCCAGGTCATCGTCGTCGAGCTCGTCGTCCAGCTCGTCGGTGAGGTCGACGTCGTCCTCGTCAGCCATCGCTCGCCTCCTGCGCCGCGTCGTACTCCGCCCAGATCTGCTCGTCACTCTTCCCTGCCGCCTTGCCCGCGCGCCAGACCGGCCCGGGGTCGACCGCGCGCGGCTGCCGGCCGGCGGTGGCGCGCCAGTAGCCCATCACGTCGTAGTGGCTGGTGGGGAGCCTCACCTCGCGCATCAGGTGCTTGCGGATGGCGCGCATCTGGGCGGACTCCCCCGCCATCCAGAAGTAGCCCTCGCCGGCCGGCCACTCGATGCCCTCCACGACGCTGGCGAGCGCGCTCTGCCCCGGCGCCGGCGGCTCGAGCCAGGTGACACGCGCGCTGTCGGGGAGGTAGCCGGTCAGGTCGTCGGGCACCTCCGCCAGGACGTACGTCGCCAGCTCGGGGCGGGTCTCCGCGATCCGGGCGATCGCGGGCATCGCCGTCAGGTCGCCCACGAGCAGCAGCCAGCCCGCGCCGAGCGGGGGGTCGAAGGACGCCTTCGGCTCGGTGATCGTGACCGTGTCACCGACGCAGTCGCGCATGGCCCACTCGGTCACCAGCCCGACGTCGTGCACCACGACGTCGAGGGTCAGCTCACCCGGTCGGTGCGACCGGACCGTGTAGTAGCGGCTCTGGAACTGCCCCGGGACGATGAGGCCGACCCACTCGTCGGGCACGCCGGTGCTCTCGAAACCCTCGACCCCGTCGAGCACCAGGCGGACGAGGTGGTCGGACAGCGGCTCACGTCGCGCGACGCGCGCCTGGAACTGGGCTGCCCGGGTGCTCACGGGGTCACGCTATCCACCACTCACCAGTCGGGTCGCATCGGGAAGTCGGACCGCCCACCCGGGTGGTTGCGCGTCGCGAGCACGTGGTGCAGCTCGACCTCGCCGCGCTCGAAGCCGATGCGCGAGCCGGCGATGTAGAGCCCCCACACCCGCGCCGTGCCTTCGCCGACCTCCGCCACGCACTCGTCCCAGTTCTCGACCAGGTTGCGGTTCCAGTCGCGCAGCGTGGCGGCGTAGTGCATCCGGATGTTCTCGCTGTGCTGGACCTCCAGCCCGGCGTCCTGGGCGGCGGTGATGATCGTGCCGGAGCCGATCAGCTCCCCGTCGGGGAAGACGTAGCGGTCGATGAAGGCGCCGGTCTCCTGGCGGCGGTTGTGCGGACGGGTGATGCAGTGGTTGAGCAGCCGGCCGCCGGGCTTGAGCCGGTCGCGCAGCTGGGCGAAGTACGTCGGGTAGTTCCGCACGCCGATGTGCTCGGTGAGCCCGATCGAGCTGACGGCGTCGAAGCCGTTCTCGACCACGTCGCGGTAGTCGAGGTGGCGGACCTCGGCGAGGTCGCCGAGGCCCTCCCGGTCGATGGCCTCCTTGGCCCACTGGGCCTGCTCGAGCGACAGCGTCACGCCGAGCGCCTTGACGCCGTACTCGCGCGCGGCGTGGCGGACCATCGTGCCCCAGCCGCAGCCGACGTCGAGGAGCCGCTGGCCCGGCCGGAGGTCGAGCTTGCGGCAGATGAGGTCGAACTTCGCGGCCTGTGCCTCCTCGAGGCTCGCCCCGGGCGTCTCGTAGAGCGCGCAGGTGTAGGCCATCGACGGTCCGAGCACCAGCTCGTAGAACCGGTTCGACACGTCGTAGTGGTGCGAGATCACGCCGGCGTCACGCGACATCGAGTGCCGCAGCCCCTCCACGGCACGACGCCAGCGCGGCAGGTGCTCCTGGGGCGGCGGGGCCGGCGGACGGAGGCGCTGCAGGCCGAGGCTCCGGGCGATGTGCACCGCCTCGCCGGGCGTCGGGACCCGGAACCTGGTGTGGTCCTTGAGCAGCACCATCGCGTCGTACGGGTCGCCGGGGTGGACGCCGGTGAGGTCGAGGTCTCCGCTGACGTAGGCGCGGGCCATGCCGAGGTCGCCGGGCGCGGTCATCAGGTAGGCCAGGCCGCGCTCGGTGCGCAGGTCCAGCCCGAACGGTGCGTCCGGAGGGCCGGCGCTGCTGCCGTCGTACGCCGTGAAGCGCACCGGGAGTCCTCCCCGCACCAGCCGGTCCATCGCATCGCCGATGGACATGCGCGCCGGGGCGGTCCGGCTCCCACCGGAGATCAGGCTCATCGTCGTCCCACCACCTTGTCGTAGAGGTTCGTCAGTCGGTCGTCGGGGTCGTGGACCGCCTTCACGCGGGCCAGGTGGGCGCCGTCGTAGAGGCGGTCGAACTCGGCGCGCTCGTAGAAGGCCTCCGAGTAGAGGCTCTTGTGGCCGCCCAGCTCGGTGACCTTGGCCTCGATCGCGCGGTTGCGCGGGGACTGCGGTGCCTCCGGGCCGACGTTGACCACGCCCCAGAAGCCCACGTTGACGTAGGTGGTGCCGCTGGTGAGCGGGTAGCCCGGCCAGGGCCGGTCCTCCCCCGCGCGCCGCAGGCGGAGCGGGCACAGCCACACCGGCCGCATGCCGACCTCACGGTCGAACCAGTCGAGGAACTCCGCGAGCCTGCCGACGGGGATCTCCACGTCCTGCACGACGCGCTCGCCCTGCGGGCGGCCCGCGCGGCGGTCGAGGCGGTCGCCGATGCCGAAGCGCCGGTCGAGCGCGACGAGCCTCCAGTAGACGTCCGAGCGTCGCAGCCGGCGCGGCCACACCCGGCGCACGAGGGGGTGCTGCGCCCCGAACGCCCGCGAGCACCAGAACCAGTCGGTGTCCCAGCGCCAGAGGTAGTCGCGGACGGTGAGCCGGTCGCCCGCCCGGTGCTGGAGCGAGCGGTAGAAGACCTGATGGCCGGTGTAGTCGCTGGTGGGACCGTCCTCGTCGGTCCAGCGGGCGAGCGTGAGGTACAGCTCGCTCGGGGAGAACGCGACGCCGTCGACGGCGTCCACGCGCTCGCCGTCCCACGTCCGCTCGTCCACGATGCGCGCGACGGCCTCCGCGAGCGTGGCGGCACCGTCGAAGCGGACGTGCCGCAGGGCGGCGTACGCCGGCACCGCCTCGAGCTCGATGCGCAGGCGCGTGGCGTAGCCGAGCGACCCGTAGGAGTTCGGGAAGGCGTCGAAGAGGTCGTCACCGGGCTTGGTCGTCACGATCTCCCCGCTGCCGGTCAGCACGTCCATCTCGAGGACGGACTCGTGCGGCAGGCCGTTGCGGAAGCTCGTCGCCTCGATGCCCAGCCCGCTGACCGCACCGCCGAGGGTGATCGTCCTCAGCTGGGGCACGACCAAGGGGATGCGGCCGTGGGCGAGGGTGGCCTCGACGAGGTGCTCGTAGGTGCACATCCCCTGCACCTCGGCGACGTCGCCGTCGACCTCGATCACGCCCTGCAGGCCGGTGACGTCGAGCCCGGTGCCGGGCTGCGGGCGCCCACGGAAGAGGTTGCTCGTGCGCTTGGCCAGCCGCACCGGCGCACCGGGCGGCAGGGCGGCGTAGGAGTCGCGGAGCCTGCGCACGCCACGGTGGTGCTCGTCCCACCCCAAAGGCTGTGCCACGCCGTCACGCTAGCGCGCCGCGGGCGCCCGTCGCGAGTGCCTTGTGAAGGGCATCACGCGCGGGCCCGGGTGCGTCAGTGCGGAGCGTGGGTGCTCGACCGGGTGTGGATCCGGCCGGCCGGGTCGCCCACCAGGACGGGGACCCCGGCGCCGGCGAAGTCGCTCGCCGCCTGGACGTCGGTGAGGTCGCCGTCGGTCAGCACGACCGCCGCCTCCAGTCCCGTCGACCCCGAGGAGATCGCCATCGCGACGCAGACCTCGAGGGCGGACAGGCGCAGGTGGGTGAGGCTGGTGCTCGCGGCGGCGTAGGTCCGGCCGTCGAGGTCGCGGACCGCCGCACCCTCCCGGGCCCGCGCACGGGCGCGGGTCGCGCGCGCCAGGGTCACCAGCTTGGCGTCCTCGGGGCTCAGGTCCGCCGACAGGTCGTTCATGGCGCCAGCCTAGTGAGCGAACGCCACGCCCCGCGACGCCCGGGCCGCCACGTCCTCGTCACCGGCCGGAGGAGCTGACGCCGGGGACGGCGTCGCTCGCTGCGGCGTCGTCCTCCCCTGGCAGCACCGACACCAGCACGGCCTCGATCTTGTTCCGGCGGCCGGTCGCACGCTCGGCCTCCAGCCGGAGGCCGTGGCACTCGACCACCGAACCGGGGATCGGGACCTTGCCGAGGTGCTTGGCCATCAGGCCGCCGACGCTGTCGACGTCGTCGTCCTCGACGTCGAAGCCGACCAGCTCGTCGAGGTCGTCGACCGGGTAGCGGGAGGAGACCCGGATGGCGCCGCCCTCGAGGTGCTCGACCTCGACCTCCTCGGCGTCGTACTCGTCGGTGATCTCCCCGACGATCTCCTCCAGCACGTCCTCGATGGTGATCAGGCCGGCGGTGCCGCCGTACTCGTCGACGACCACGGCGATGTGCTGCCGGCGGGCCTGGAGCTCGCTCAGCAGGGCGTCGACGGGCTTGGAGTCCGGGACGTAGTGGACCGGGCGCATCACCTCGTCGACGCGCTGGGTGAACTCCACGTCGGGCGCCTCGAAGTCCCGGCGGACGAGGTCCTTGAGGTAGGCCATGCCGACGATGTCGTCGAGGTTCTCGCCGATCACGGGGATGCGGGAGTAGCCGCTGCGCAGGAAGAGCGAGAGGGTCTGGCGCAGGTTCTTGTGGCGTTCGATGTAGACCACGTCGGGCCGCGGGACCATGACCTCGCGGGTGATCGTGTCGCCGAGCTCGAAGACCGAGTGGATCATCTTGCGCTCGCCGGACTCGATGACGGCGGACGCCTCCGCGAAGTCGACCAGCTCGCGCAGCTCGACCTCGGTCGAGAAGGGTCCCTCGCTGAACCCCTTGCCGGGGGTGATGGCGTTGCCGAGCATGATCAGCAGGGCCGGGATCGGCCCGAGGATGGTGGTCACCAGCGAGAGCGGGCCGGCGGACAGCAGCGCGACACGGACGTCGTGCTGGCGCCCCACCGTGCGCGGGGCGACGCCGATGACGACGAACGAGACGACCAGCATCACGCCGATGGTGGTGAGCACCGTCGGGAGCAGGTCGCCGTGGAACGCGTCGCGGGCCCA
This sequence comes from Microbacterium sp. ARD31, assembly GCF_031844425.1. NCBI lineage: Bacteria > Bacillati > Actinomycetota > Actinomycetes > Micrococcales > Microbacteriaceae > Microbacterium > Microbacterium sp. ARD31. Next base: position 51,808 of record NZ_JAUZVE010000018.1, on the reverse strand, counting down.
GGTCGCGACCAGCACGATCGCACTGATCTCGCACAGCAGGCGCAGCAGCAGCGCGGTGTTGAGGTAGCGCGCCGGGTCGGCGAGCAGCATCACCAGGCGCACGGCACCGGGTCGGCCCTCGGCCTTGAGCTCCTCGGCACGCGCGCGGGAGAAGCCGCTGAGGGCGGCGTCGGCGGCCGAGAACAGGCCCGCGAGCACGACCAGCACCGCCGCCGAGGCGAGCTGCCAGATGTCGGCGGTCACGTCAGGTCCGGCCCGCTCAGGAGGGGTCCGGGGACGAGCGCCACTTCCCGAGCAGCTCGTCCTGGAGGCCGAACATCACCCGGTGCTCCTCCGGCTCGGCGTGGTCGTAGCCGAGGAGGTGGAGGATGCCGTGCACGGTGAGCAGGTCGATCTCGGCCTCGCGCCCGTGACCCGCCTCGACGCCCTGGCGCTCGGCGACCGACGGCGAGAGCACCAGGTCGCCGAGCACGCCCTCCTCCGGCTCCTCGTTGACCTTGCCGGGCCGCAGCTCGTCCATCGGGAAGGCGAGCACGTCGGTCGGGCCCTCCTTCTCCATCCACTGCTCGTTGAGCCCGGCGATGGTGTCCTCGTCGACGGCCTTGATGCACAGCTCGGCCTGCGGGTGGACCCGCATCTGGTCCATCACGAACCGGGCGAGCCGGGAGAGGCGACGTACGTCGAGGTCGAGGCCGGACTCGTTGAGGACCTCGATGCTCATCGCTTGCCCCTCGGCGCCGCCTTGGTGGGGCCGGTCTTGGGGTGCTGGGCCTGGGCGTCGAAGACCTCGTAGGCCTCCACGATGCGACCCACGAGGCGGTGCCGCACGACGTCGGTGCCGGTGAGGCGGCAGAAGGAGATGTCCTCGACACCGTCGAGGATGCCCTCGACCACCCGCAGGCCGGACTTGGTGCCGGAGGGGAGGTCGACCTGGCTGGTGTCGCCGGTGACCACGATGCGCGAGCCGAAGCCGAGGCGGGTGAGGAACATCTTCATCTGCTCGGGCGTGGTGTTCTGCGCCTCGTCGAGGATGATGAAGGAGTCGTTGAGCGAGCGACCGCGGAGGAACGCCAGCGGCGCGACCTCGATGGTCCCGGCGGCCAGCAGCTTCGGGATCGTCTCGGGGTCGACCATGTCGTGCAGCGCGTCGTAGAGCGGGCGCAGGTAGGGGTCGATCTTCTCGCTGAGCGTGCCGGGCAGGAAGCCCAGCCGCTCCCCCGCCTCGACGGCCGGGCGGCTCAGGATGATGCGGTTGACCTCCTTGGCCTGCAGCGCCTGCACGGCCTTGGCCATCGCCAGGTAGGTCTTGCCGGTGCCGGCGGGCCCGATGCCGAAGGTGATCGTGTGCTTGTCGATCGACTCGACGTAGCGCTTCTGGTTGAGCGTCTTCGGACGGATCGTGCGGCCGCGGTTGGACAGGATGTTGAGGCTCAGCACGTCGGCCGGGCGCTCCTGCGTCTCGGTGCGCAGCATCTGGATGATCCGCTCGACCGTCTCACCGGTGACGCCCTGGCCGGTGCGCACGAGGGTGACCACCTCGTCGAGCAGCCGCTCGGCCATCGCCACCTCGGCGGACTCGCCGGTCAGCGTGATGCGGTTGCCCCGGACGTGCACGTCGGCCTGGAAGGCCCGCTCGATCAGCCGGAGGTGCTCGTCGCCCGGCCCGAGGACCGAGACCATGTCGATGCTGTTGGGTACGACGACGGTGTGGGTCGGTCGCACCTGGGGGGATGTGTCAGTCATGGATGCCCGTGACGGGCGGCCTTCCGGGTCGGCGGCAGAGCCCCTCCATGTTACCGAGCGGGTGGTGTCGCGCCCACCCAATAGCAGCGGACCCGGTCAGGGACGGGTGATCTGCAGCAGGCCCAAGCACATCTCGTCGGTCGTGCCCTCGCCCCAGACGACGTAGCGGTCGGGCTGGCCCTCGAAGGACGGCAGCTTGTCGCGCAGCCACTGGACATGGCGGCAGGTCACCTCGACCTGCTGGAAGGGCTCGAGCCGGATCGGCGGGATCGGAGTGCTGCCCTGGTCGTCGAAGTCCCACACCGGGATGTCGAGGATCGTCTCGGCCTGCGGCGTCCCGGGGTTCACCTCGATCCTGATCTCGCGACCGAGCAGGTGCATGTGCGCGCCGACGCCGTGGATCGTCATCGGCTCGGCGAGGGTGCGCACGCACGACTGCACCTCCCCCGGCTGCGGCTTGCTCCCGCACAGCACGTGCAGCAGGTCGGCGGTGTTGCCCTCGGCGCCGAAACGTTCCTTGACGTCGGCGAGTGCAGCGTCGCGCTCGCACAGCGGCCCGTCGTCGTGCTTGGCCCGGCACGGCAGCTCGACCGGCGCGGGCAGGAGCATCGTGTGCAGGGCCTGGTAGGGGCGCTTCCCCGGCGCCAGCCGCAGCTGGGCCGCGGACGTGTCCGGCGAGACGCCGGCCAGCAGGTTGTAGTGGACCTGCATGACGACGCGGCTGCCCTTGGCCAGGCGTACGCCGAAGCCGGGCTTGACGACCGACTCCTTGCCGCCGGGCGCCCACGCGCCGATCCATGCGGCGTCGTCGACGTTCTGGAAGGCGTCGAGGCCGGTGCCGCCGAAGCAGGTCCAGCCCTCGCCGTCCTCGCCGGCGTCCTTGGCCTCCGCCGCGGCGACCTGCTCGGGAGGGACCCGGAAGAGGATCACGTGGTGCACCACGTCGGGGTTGCCGGGCAGGACGTGGGTGCCGGTGAGCCAGGCGTCCTTGTCGAGCTCCGGGTCGAGCAGGAAGCAGCGGTAGTCGTCGGTGCCGGCGCCGTAGGGGGCCGACGCCGTGTAGCTGCCGGGCATCGCGATCGTCCGGCGCGACTCCCCCGCGCGCAGCGGCCGGGCCTTGGCGGGCTCGGCGTAGTGGCCGTGTCCATCATCCGTCGCTGCGTCGGCTGCTTCGTCCGCCCCGTCCTCGGCCGCCGGGGAGGTCTGCTCGACCGGCTGGGTGGCGCGGTCGTCGGAGGAGGACCCGCCGGACGATCCGGACCCGCTGCAGGCCGACAGCGTGAGCACACCGGCGGCGAGCAGGGCGACGAGGGCACGAGGACGACGCATCAGATCAGGGACTCCGTCATGCGCGACTCGCCGCCGAGCACGTGCAGGTGGGTGTGGAACACGGTCTGGCCGGCGCCCGCGCCGGTGTTCGCGATGAGGCGGTAGTCGGCGTTGCCCGCCGCCCGGGCGACCTCGTCGGCCAGGCTCACCAGGTGCCCGATGACCGCCGGGTCGGCGGCCGCGGACGCCGCGGCGTTCTCATGGTGGTCGTGCGGGATCACCAGCGCGTGGAACGGCGCCTGGGGCCGCAGGTCCTTGATCGCGATCGCGTGGGCGTTGCGCCCCAGGACCTCTGCCGGGATGCCGCCGGCGACGATGGTGCAGAAGATGCAGTCGTCGGACGTCTCGCTCATCGCTCCAGCCTAGGGTCTGGCGCTGCGGCGTGTAACCGGAAGTCGCGGGCGCGCGTCCAACTACCGTGAGTCGCATGACCTTCCCCACGTCCCTGTCCGTACGACGATGGGCGGGCGCCGTCGCGCTCGTGACCGGCAGCCTCACGCTGGCCGCGTGCGCCTCCGACGACCCCGTGCCGGCCTCCGGCTCGGCCGCGGAGCCCACCACGAAGCCGCGACCGTCGGAGCAGGAGCCCACTCGGGAGCCGAGCCAGCAGCCCACCTCGGAGTCGCCGCCGGAGCCCAGCACCACCGTCGTACCGGTCTACTACGTCGGTGACGGGCCTGGAGGGTCGCCGGCGCTGTTCCGGGAGTTCCACCGGGTCACCGGCGACCCGCTCACCGAGGCCGCGAGGCTGGTGGCCGGAGGTGGACAGCCCGACGACCCGGACTACCGCACCCTGTGGCCGCAGGTCGACCTCTCCGTCACCTACGGCGACGGCGTGATCGGCGTCGACATCCCCTCCGACGCGTTCACCGAGCGACCCGACGGCATGTCGGAGCGCGGTGCGGAGCTGGCGGTCCAGCAGCTGGTCTACACGCTGCAGGGCGTGCAGCAGGAGCGGGCGCCGGTGCAGGTCACGCGGGGCGGCGCGCCGGCCCGTCTCTTCGGCCTGTCCACCGATGCGCCGTTCGAGCAGGCGAGTCCGCTGCGCACGCTCAACCTGGTGAACATCACCTCGCCCGCCGAGGGCGACACGGTCAGGCCCGGTGACAGCATCGCCGTGACCGGGGTGGCCAACTCCGTCGAGGCCAACGTCGTCTGCGAGCTGCTCGTCGACCAGGCGCCGGTCGCGACCAAGGCCTTCACCGCGGAGGGCTGGATGGAGGACCGGTTGTTCCCCTTCGAGGGCGTGCTGCCCGCGCCCGAGGCGCCGTCGGGCGAGGTCACCGTCAGGTGCTCGACCGACGACCCCAGCGGCGGCGCCGAGGGCAACGGGCCGAGCGTCGACACCAAGACGGTCAAGGTCGGCTAGGAATCGCGGTCAGCGCGGTCGTCGACCGACCTGCCACCGCTGGTCGAGGTGCGAGCGCAGCGAGCCTCGAAACCAGGCCGATCGCAGGTTTCGAGGCTCGTCGCTGGCGCTCCTCGCACCTCAACCACCGAGGCGATCAGGACCAGCGCGGCGTCCGGGCGAGCAGGGCCGCGACCGCGACCACGCCGGCGGTGGAGGTGCGCAGCACCTCGGAGCCGAGGCGCACGGTCCGGGCCCCGGCGACCTCGAGCACCGCCAGCTCGTCGGGAGCGATGCCACCCTCGGGGCCGACGACCACGACGATCCGCCCCGAGGCGGGCGCCTGGACGGCGCTGAGCGGGGCGGTCGCGTCCTCGTGGAGCACCACCGCGAGGTCGGCCTCCGCGACCACGGCGGCGAGGTCGCCGGTCGCCGCGAGCGGTGCGACCGTCGGCAGCCACGAGCGCCGCGACTGCTTGGCCGCCTCGCGGGCGGTCGCCTGCCACTTCGCGTGCGACTTCGTGGCGCGCTCGCCCTTCCAGACCGCGACCGACCGGGACGCGGCCCAGGGCACGATGCGGTCGACGCCGACCTCCGTGAGCACCTCGACCGCGAGCTCGCCCCGGTCGCCCTTGGGCAGGGCCTGCACGACGGTGATGGCCGGCGACGGCCGGTCGTCGTGCGAGACCGATGCGACCGTCACCGCGAAGACCCGCTTGCCGGTCGAGGTCACCTCGCCCGTGACGGAGGTGCCGAGGCCGTCGGTCAGCACGACCTGCTCGCCCTCGCGCAGCCGGCGTACGGCGACGGCGTGGTGCGCCTCGTCGCCGGTCACCTCCACCACGGAGCCGACGCCGACCCCGCTGAGGGACTCGACCAGGTGGACCGGGAGGGACATCAGCCCCGGCTCATCCCTGGAAGGCGTCGCGCAGCCGGCCGAACATCGACTTGTGGGGGGCCTCGACCTGGCCGTCGGGCTGCTCCTCGCCGCGGATGGCCGCCAGCTCGCGCAGCAGCTCCTCCTGCCTCGGGTCGAGGCGGGTCGGGGTGTCGACCACGACGCTGACGACCAGGTCGCCGCGTCCGCCGCGCAGGCTCGGCACGCCGAAGCCGCGGATGACCTGCTCGCTGCCGGACTGCGTGCCAGGTCGGACGTCGAGGTCGAAGGTCGTCTGCGTCTCGGCGTCCTCCGACGCCGGGAGGTCGGCCTCCAGGAGGGGCAGCGTGAGGTGGGTGCCGAGGGCGGCGGCGGTCATCGGCAGCGAGATCGTGGTGTGTAGGTCGTTGCCGTGGCGGGTGAAGGTCTTGTGCGGCTCGACGTGCATCTCGACGTAGAGGTCGCCGGCAGGACCGCCGCCCGGGCCCACCTCGCCCTGGCCGGTCAGCTGGACGCGGGTGCCGTTGTCGACGCCCGCCGGGATCTTCACGGTCAGCGTGCGTCGCGAGCGCACCCGGCCGTCGCCCGAGCACTCCCGGCACGGGTCCGGGATGATCGAGCCGTAGCCGCGGCAGGCCGCGCAGGGGCGCAGGGTGCGGATCTCGCCGAGGAACGACCGCTGCACGACCGCCACCTCGCCCTGGCCGTGGCAGGTCTCGCACGTGGTCGGCGAGGTCCCGGGCGCCGTGCCCTGGCCCTCGCAGGCCTCGCATCGCAGGGCGGTGTCGACCTTGAGGTCCTTGGTGACGCCGAACGCCGCCTCCGCGAGGGTGACGTCGAGCCGGATCAGGGCGTCCTGGCCGCGGCGGGCGCGGGAGCGGGGGCCGCGCTGCTGGCCGGTGGCCGCGCCGCCGCCGAAGAATGCGTCCATGATGTCGGTGAACGAGAAGCCCTGCCCGGCGCCGCCGAACCCTTGGCTGAACGCGTCGCCGCCACGGTCGTAGGCCGCGCGCTTGCCGGGGTCGCTGAGCACCTCGTAGGCGCGGGAGACGTCCTTGAAGCGCTCCTGCGTCTCCGGGTCGGGGTTGACGTCGGGGTGGAGCTGTCGCGCGAGGCGGCGATAGGCCTTCTTGATGTCGTCGGCGCTGGCGTCACGCGAGACGCCGAGGATCTCGTAGGGGTCCTGGGTCACTGGTTTCCTTCATCGAGGATCCGCGAGACGTAGCGCGCGACCGCGCGCACGGCTGCCATGGATCCGGGGTAGTCCATGCGGGTGGGGCCGACCACGCCCAGGGAACCGAGGTGGTTCTCGAGCGGGCCGTAGCCGGTGGCCACGACGCTGGTCGCGGCGAGCTCGGTGTAGGGGCCTTCGTGGCCGATGCGCACGGTGACCGCGTCGACGCCCGACTCCCCCAGCAGCTTGAGGAGCACGACGTGCTCCTCCAGCGCCTCGAGGAGGGGTCGCACGGCGGTGTCGAAGTCGCCGTAGCGCGCGAGGTTGGCGGTGCCGCTCACCGCGACCCGCTCGTCGCTGCGGTGGTCGGACATCGCGTCGGCCAGGACCGTGACCACGGCGCGGGCCGACGCGGCCTGCTCGGGTCGTACGTCGTCGGGCAGGGCGCCGAGCGCGGCCGCGGCCTCGGCGATCTGCACGCCCGCGCTTGCCTGGTTGATCGCCACGCGGAGCTCCGCGAGGTCGGCCTCGTCGAGCGCGGCGTCGAGCTCGACGAGCCGCTGCTCGACCCGGCCGGTGCTGAGGATGAGGATCAGCATGAGCCGGGTGGGGGTCAGCGGCACGAGCTCGACGTGGCGCACGGTCGAGCGCGAGAGGGTGGGGTACTGCACGATCGCGACCTGCCGCGTGAGCTGGCTCAGCAGCCGCACGGAGCGCTGCACGACGTCGTCGAGGTCGACGGCACCGTCGAGCAGGGTGGCGATCGCCCGGCGCTCGGCAGCGCTCATCGGCTTGAGGGTGGCGAGCTTGTCGACGAAGAGCCGGTAGCCCTTGTCGGTCGGCACCCGTCCGGCGCTGGTGTGGGGCTGGTGGATGTAGCCCTCCTCCTCCAGCACCGCCATGTCGTTGCGGACGGTGGCCGGGGAGACGCCGAGCCCGTGCCGCTCGACCAGCGCCTTGGAGCCGACCGGCTCCTCGGTGGCGACGTAGTCCTCCACGATCGCGCGCAGCACGTCGAGCTTGCGGTCGTCGACCATCGGGCCCTCCTCGCTGGCTGTCGGTCGTGGTTGCTGGCACTCGTTCGGCAGGAGTGCCAACTCTACTAGCACGCCGTAGTGTCCCGCGCATGCCCGACTTCACCCCCAGGTTCCAGGAGGTGGCGCCGCGGGTCTGGGTGGCGCACTACGACTGGATGCACGTCAACATCACCCTCGTCGGCGGGTCCGACGGGCTGCTGATGGTCGACACGCACGGCTCCGCGGCCGAGGCGCGCAAGGTCGCCGACGACGTACGACGACTCGGCGCAGGCCCCCTCACCGGGCTGGTCAACACCCACGAGCACTGGGACCACCACTTCGGCAACGCCACGATGGTCGAGCAGTTCGGCGAGCTGCCGATCCACGCCACCGAGTGGGCCCGCGACCACATGGAGGAGTCCGCCGGGCGCACCTTCGAGCAGTACGAGGAGGCGACCGACGACCCCCGCCGCGAGGAGGTCCTCCCCACGACCCTCCGGCTGCCCACGCACACCTTCTCCTCGGTCGTGCAGGTCGACCTCGGCGACCGCGCGGTCGAGCTGATCCACCCGGGCCGCGGCCACACCGCCGGCGACCTGGTGGTGCGGGTGCCGGACGCCGACGTCGTGCTGGGCGGCGACCTCGTCGAGGAGTCCGACCCGCCGTTCATCGGCGACGACTCGTGGCCGCTGGAGTGGCCCACCACGCTCGACCTCGTCATCAGCCTGATGACCGACTCCACGGTGGTCGTCCCCGGCCACGGCCAGGTGGTCGACAAGGAGTTCGTGCAGGAGCAGCGAGCCGAGCTCGGCGTCATCGCCGAGACCATCCGCGACCTCGCGTCCCGCGGGGTGCCCGTCTCGCAGGCGCTGGCCGAGGGCGACTGGCCGTGGGACCCCGAGCGCTTGGTGAGCGCCGTACGCCTGGGCTATGAGCACCTCCCCCGCAGCCAGAAGCGGCTGCCTTTGATCTGATCCGCCGTCGGCGGTTAGGCTTGCCTAACCTAACTACGGAGGTGGGCGATGGACCCGTCGTACGCGGCCCTGATCGCGCGCAGCGTGCTCTCGTGCCCGGCCTCGATCGTGCTGCGCGTCGGCGAGACCGACGAGGAGGTGCGCGACGAGGTCCACGACGTGACCTGCGACGTCCACGGCACCCCGGTCTTCAGCGCGTCAGAGGGCTCGGCGCTCCTCGCCGCGGCAGGGGTCGGGGTCGGCGCCGTGGTGGAGGTGACGAGCGGGCTGGGCGCGCCGGGGTCGCGTGAGCGACGCCTGACCCTGGTGCTGGACGGGCGACTCGTCGTGCGGGACAGCGCCTGCGCCTGCTGCGGCGACGCGCGGTCGCTGGTCGCGCTGGAGCCGGCGACCGTGACGCTCTACCGCGACTCCCTCGCCGTCCCGGTCGAGGTCGCCGGGTTCCGCGACCGACGCCACGTCCTCAACCAGGGCTACCTCCAGCGCACGGCCGAGCACGCCAACGACGCCCACGAGCTCGAGCTGCGATCGGCGATGGCCGCGACGTTCGGCATGCCCCTCCAGTCGCTGCTGGCGGCAAGCCTGTTGCGGGTCGACCGGTCCGGCGTCGACGTCTCGTGGCTGGACGCTGCAGGCGCCCACACCCAGCGGCTCGACTTCCTGCGCACGGTCTCGTCGCCGCAGGAGCTCGGCGCGGCCCTGCGCTCACACCTGCACGCAGGCATCTGCTGACGCCCCCACCCGCCGGCACGGCCCACCCCCTCGGGGCTGGACGCGTCACCGGGGTGCCAGTAGGACTGGTGCATGAGCGAGAACAGCGAGTCCCAGACCGACACCACCGAGTCGACCGACACGCCGAAGGCGGGTAGCGGCACCAGCCCGGCCGACTCGGACCACTCCGGAGGCACGGCCTCGCCCGACGAGGCGACGCTGGGCGGCATCTCCGACGACCAGCTGCCCGAGGACCTCCAGCCCGGCGAGGACAACCCGCTGGCCGAGCCGCTCGATCCCGACGACGAGGCGACGAAGGACCAGGACGAGCTGCAGATGGACGCCACCCAGGAGGACCTGGGCAACCCACCGGTCGAGTCGCAGCGCGACGCGGACGACGACGCCGAGGGGTCCGAGGGATCCGGGGCATCCGACGAGCCCGAGGCCAACAGTGGCGAAGGCGCGCAGGGCGCCGGCATCACCGGAGGCTGAGCGGTTCCGGTTCGCCACGGCGTGCCACCTCCGCTCCAGGCCCGTGCCCGCCTAACGTGTGCCGGTGCCCCATGATCGCTACGGAACCGACGTCCTCTCCGGTGACTGGCGCGCGCCGAGGAACGGACGCGCCGTCGAGGTGCCCACGGAGCTCGGCATGGTCGTCGAGGAGGTCACCACCGACTGGTGCGGTGAGGTGGTCGCCGTCGACCGCGACATCGACACGCTGACGTTGGAGGACCGCCGCGGCAAGAGGCGTACGTTCCCGCTGGGCCCCGGCTTCCTCCTCGAGGGCAAGCCGGTGATCCTGACCCGGCCCGTGCGGGGCGGCGCACCCGCGGCCCCCACCCGTACGGCGTCCGGCTCCGTCGCCGTGCCCCACGCCCGTGCCCGCGTCGCGCGAGCCAGCCGGATCTTCGTGGAGGGCCGCCACGACGCCGAGCTCGTCGAGAAGGTCTGGGGCGACGACCTGCGCATCGAGGGCGTCGTCGTGGAGTACCTCGGCGGTGTCGACGACCTCGCTGAGCACCTCCGCGACTTCAAGCCGGGTCCGCAGCGCCGCGTCGGCGTCCTGGTCGACCACCTCGTGCCCGGCTCGAAGGAGGCGCGCATCGCCGCGAACATCGCCCGCTCCCCCGTCGGCAAGCACGTGCTCGTCGTCGGCCACCCCTTCATCGACATCTGGCAGGCGGTCAAGCCCGACCGACTCGGCATCCCGCGTTGGCCCTCGGTCCCCAAGGGCATCGACTGGAAGTCCGGCACCTGCCAGCAGCTCGGCTGGCCGCACCGCGACCAGGCCGACATCGCCCGCGCCTGGAAGCACATCCTCGGCCGGGTGACCTCCTACGCCGACCTCGAGCCCGCCCTCCTCGGCCGGGTCGAGGAGCTCATCGACTTCACGACCCAGTGACACTTGCTCGCTCCGCTCGCATGTCGCGGCGCTAGGCGCCCGACGGCGTCTGGACTGACGAGCGAGCGAGCGCCAACAGCACCGTCCCCAGCCTGCAGCAGCCGGGGCTGGCCTAGTCGACCAGATCTCTCACGACCGCATCGGCGAGGAGCCGACCGCGCTGGGTGAGGACGAGGCGCTCGGCGGCGAGCTCGACGAGCCCGTCGGCGACCAGGCGCGCGACCTGGGCACGGCCGGTGGCCTCGAGGGCGCTGACCGGAAGGCCCTCGACGAGCCGGACCTCGAGCAGGATCCGCTCCATCCGCTGGCTCTTCCAGCCGAGCACCTCGCGCGCGAGGGCGGGTGAGACGCCGCGCCCGAGCCGCTCGGCGTACGCCGCCGGGTGCTTGACGTTCCACCAGCGCACCCCGCCGACGTGGGAGTGGGCGCCCGGTCCGACACCCCACCAGTGGCCGCCGGTCCAGTACAGCAGGTTGTGCCGGCACCAGTGGTCGGGCGAGGTGGCCCAGTTCGACACCTCGTACCAGCTCATCCCGGCTGCGGCGAAGCGCTCGTCGGCGAGGTGGTACTTGTCGGCGAGGTCGTCCTCGTCGGGCATCGGCAGCTCGCCGCGGGACACCTGTCGGGCCATCGCCGTGCCCTCCTCGACGATGAGGGAGTACGCCGACACGTGGTCGGGCCCGCAGGCGAGGGCCGCGTCGACGGAGGTCTCCCAGTCGGCGAGCGACTCCCCCGGCGTGCCGTAGATCAGGTCCAGGCTGACGTCGTCGAACCCGGCCTGGCGGGCCCAGTCGACGACGGCCGGCACCCGCATCGGGTCGTGGGTGCGGTCGAGGGTGCGGAGCACGTGGTCGACCGCGGACTGCATGCCGAAGCTGATCCGGTTGAAGCCGGCCGTGCGCAGCTCCTCGAGGTCCCAGGCGGCGACGCTGTCGGGGTTCGCCTCGGTGGTGATCTCCACGTCGTGGGCCAGTCCGAACTCCGCGGCCGCGCTGGCGACGATCGCCCCGAGGTCCGCCGGCTTCAGCAGCGTCGGCGTGCCGCCGCCGAAGAAGATCGTGTCGATCGGCACGTCGCGGTGCCCGAGCACGTGGCGGGCGAAGCGGATCTCGCGGATCGCCGCCTCGGCGTACGACGACCGGCTGGCGCCGACCTCGTCGCCGAGCTCGTGGGCGGTGTAGGTGTTGAAGTCGCAGTAGCCGCACCGCACGCTGCAGAACGGGACGTGGACGTAGAGCCCGAAGGGCTTGCTGCCGAACTCGGCCCTGGCCTCCTCGGGGAGCAGGCCGTCCTCGGGGGCGACGTCGCCGTCGGGCTGTGCGGGGGACACGTCGGTATCCAACCACGCACCGGGCCGCGTCCTGGCCCCACCGACGGCGAACGGGTGCCGGGGTGTCCCCCGGCACCCGTTCGTCGGTGCTCGTGCGCGCCTGCGCGCTAGGCGTACATCTCGTCGATGAGGGCCTTGTGGTTGTCCTCGACGACGTTGCGCTTGACCTTCATCGAGGGGGTCAGCTCACCGGACTCGACGGTGAGGTCGTGGTCGAGCAGCTTCCACTTCTTGATGGTCTCCCAGCGGTTGAGGTGGCTGTTGAGCTCGTCGACGTACTCGCCGACCATCTTGTGCACCGCGTCGGACTGCACGATCTCGGTGTAGGACGCGCCGCTCATGCCGTTCTCCTCGGCCCAGCCCGCCATGGCGTCCGGGTCGAGGGTGACGAGCGCGACGCAGTAGTTGCGCTCGTTGCCGAACACCATGAACTGGCTGGCGTAGGGGCACACGGCCTTGAACTTCGACTCGATCGCCGGCGGGGCGATGTACTTGCCCCCCGAGGTCTTGAAGAGCTCCTTGATGCGGCCGGTGATGACGAGGTGACCGTCCTCGTCGAGCGCGCCCTTGTCGCCGGTGTGCAGCCAGCCGTCGGAGGTGAGCGTGCGCGCCGTCTCCTCGGGCAGGTTGTGGTAGCCGTCCATCACGCCGGGACCCTTGATCATGATCTCGTCGTTCTCGCCCAGCTTGACCTCGCTGCCGGGGAAGACCGGGCCGACCGTGCCGAACTTGTTCTGGTCGGGGTGGTTGACGAACGAGCCGGCGGAGGTCTCGGTCAGGCCGTAGCCCTCGAGGATCTTGATGCCGGCCGCGCCGAACCACTCGGCGATGTCGCGGTTGAGCGCCGCGGCGCCGGAGATGAAGAAGCGGACGTTGCCACCGAAGCGGTCGCGGATCTTGGAGAAGACGAGCTTGTCGAACAGGCCGTGCTGGACCTTCAGGCCCAGCGGGACGGACTTGCCCTCGCGCTTGAGCCGCTCGACCTCCAGACCGACCTCGAACGCCTTCTTGAAGATCTTCTCCTTGGCGCCGCCCTCGGCCGCCTGCATGGTGACGATGCGACCGTGGGCCTTCTCGAAGATGCGCGGCGCCGCACCCATGAAGGTCGGCTTCACCACGCCCAGGTTGTCGACGATCTTCTCGACGCGTCCGTCGATGGCCGCCGCGAAGCCGCAGGCCATCTGCGTCGACATCAGCACCTTGCCGAAGGAGTGGGCCATCGGCAGCCAGCGGAACTCGAGGTCGTCGGGCCCGAGGATGCCCTGCGCGCGGATCGCCTCCCCCTCGTAGACCCACGAGGAGTGGCGCAGCCGCACGCCCTTGGGGCGGCCGGTGGTGCCGGAGGTGTAGATGAGGGTGGCGAGCTGGTCGGGCCGGATCGCCTGCGAGGTCGTGCGCACCACGTCGGGCTGCTCGGCGAGGAGCGTCGTGCCGAGCGCCGCGAGGTCGTCGAGGGTGATGATCCAGTCGCCGTCGGCCTTGCCCTCGAACGTCACCACCTTGCTGACGTGGGGCAGCTCGGCGCGGTGCGCGGTGAGCTTGGCGAGCTGCTCGTCGTCCTCGGCGAAGACGACCCGGCTCTCGGAGTCGCCGAGGATGTACGTCGTGTCCTCGGCGTTGGTGGTCGGGTAGACGGTGGTGGTCGCCCCGGCGGCGCACATGATCGCCAGGTCGGCCAGGATCCACTCGTAGCGGGTGCCGGAGGCGATGCCGACGCGCTGCTCGGGCTGCACGCCCAGCGCGATCAGTCCGGCCGCGAGGGCCTCGACCTTGTCGCCGGCCTGCTTCCAGGTGACCGACTCCCAGGCCTCGCCGCGCGGGAACCGGAACGCCTCGGCGTCCGGGGTGGCGCTGACGCGGTCGAAGAACTGGACGGCCACGTTGGCCGGCATGGTGTCGAGAAAGGCCGTGTCGATGGTGATCGGCATCTGTTACCTACTCATTCGTCGGAGCACGGCGCGGCGGCGCCGTGCAGCGGGGGCAAGGCTGACTGGCCTGTAACCTAGATCACTCTGTTTACCGGGTGGTAGCAAACCGCCCAAGTTGTCCGGACCACGGACCGTGATGAGCGTCGCACCAGCGCCCGGCCGGACGTGGCGTCAGTCCTGCACGGCCTTGGTGATCGCGATGCAGCGGGTGATCCAGTCCTGCTCCTCGGCGTCGAGCCGGCGACCGGCACGCTGTGCGTCCTGCACGGTCCAGCCGGCGTTGAGCACCATCCGGACGACGACCCAGTCGCGGGCCCTGCCCTCGTCGAGCCCGGCGGCATCGACCAGCGCGTGGAAGCGGCGTCGGAGGCCGTCGCGGACCGACCCGACGGCGAGCGGCCCGCTCAGCTCGTCCATGCGGTTCCACAGCATCGGCGCCGGCTCGTAGTGCGGGTCGCCGGCCATCGGCTTGGGGTCGATGGCCAGCCACTCGCCCGCCCCGTCCGCCATCACGTTGGCGTAGTGGAGGTCGCCGTGCACCACGACCTGCGGCCGGTCGTCCGCCAGGAGGTCGCGGCCCAGCGACAGGGCCTGCTCGACGTAGCGCCGCGGGACCGGAAGGTCACGGCCGAGCTCGTCGAGCTCGTGCAGCCACCGCTCGACGTACGACGCCACGCTGGCCAGCTGCGGCAGGGCCGGGACGTGCAGCCGACCGTAGAGCGTGCCGACGATCTCGCAGGCCTCGACGTCCCAGGCATCACCCAGGTCGGGCCCGGGGAGCCAGTCGAGCAGCAGCGCCCGCCGCCGCGGGTCGGCCCGCAGCAGCCGTACGGCGCCGCGCCCGCCCCAGCGCTGGAGGACGAGCCCCTCGTGCAGCGACTCCTCGTCGCCGTCGAACGACACCTTCAGCGCGGCGCGCACCCCGTCGTCGTCGGTGACCGGCACGACGATGGAGCAGAAGCCGTGCAGAGGCGAGGCGACCGGAGTGAGGTGCCACTCGTCGAGGAGGTCCCCCGTCCGCCTCGGCAGCAGGTCCAGCCAGCGTCCCCAGTCCTCCCCCAGCGCCCGCTGCTCCAGCAGTCCTTCCGGGATGGTGACGGGCATGCCGCGAGCCTAGGCTGACGCGCATGGGCGAGCGTGTGCGTGAGCAGCCGTGGTCCGACGACCGGCCGTCGCACGGGCGGATCCTGGTCCTCACGGACAACCCGATCGCGCGCGCGATCGCGGTGGTCGGCGCCGCGGTCGGTCGCGACGTGGTCGTCCAGCCCGACGACGACGGCGGGCCGGGGCTGTCTCCGTCGGCCGGCGACGCGGTCGTGCTGTGCGACCACGACGCGCCGGACGCCCCCGCGGTGCTGCGCACGGCTCTGGCCTCGCCGGCGTCGTACGTCGCGATGATGGCGAGCCGGCGTCGGGCGGCCGGCCTGCTCGAGGAGCTGGGCCGCGAGGGCGTCGACGTCTCGACGCTGCACGTCCCGGCGGGCCACGACCTGGGCGGGAAGGGCCCGGGCGAGATCGCCCTCTCCGTCGTGGCGGAGATCGTCGCCGAGTCCTACGGCCGTCCCGGCGGCCCGATGCGGGGCTGACGCGTGCCGCTCTCCTGGGACGACCTCGCCGGCGCAGCGCTGGCGCGGCAGTTCCCCGACCCCGCGCCCGACGTCGCGAGCCGGCTCACCCAGGTCGGGCCGGTCCAGGCCCAGACCGCCCGCTCGCCGTTCCTCGCCCTCGCCGCCCGCTTCCCCGGCACCACGCGCGCGGAGGTCGACGCGGCCTACGAGTCGGGCGCGATCGTGCGGGGCAGCACGATCCGCGGCACCGTCCACACCGCGACCCCCGAGCAGTACGCCGCCCTCGGCGCCGCGACCCGGGTCGGGCAGCGCACGCTGTGGCAGCGCCTGCTCCGGCTCCAGCACGCCACCCTGGAGGACCTGTGGTCCGCCACCGAGGACTTCGCCGCGGACTGGCGCACGCCAGGCGACCTCCAGGACCACCTGCACCGGTGGCTGGTCGCGCACGAGGGCCGCGACGACGTGACCGGCAGCGGCGCCGGGCGCTACCTCGCCTTCGGCCACGGGGGTCTCGTGCGGCGGCCGGCCAACGGGGACTGGGCCGGGCAGGGCGCGCCGGAGTACCGCACGCTCCCGCCCGTCGTGGCGCCCAGACTGACCGACGCCGTGCTGGTCCACCTGCGCAGCCACGGGCCTTCCTCCCGCCACGACCTGGCCTGGTGGTCCGGCCTCGGGCTGCGGGTCGTCGACGAGGTGCTGGCAGACCTCGACGGACTCGTCGGCGATGACGGCCCCGACGGCCGG
Source organism: Microbacterium sp. ARD31 (assembly GCF_031844425.1). Taxonomy (NCBI): domain Bacteria; kingdom Bacillati; phylum Actinomycetota; class Actinomycetes; order Micrococcales; family Microbacteriaceae; genus Microbacterium; species Microbacterium sp. ARD31. Next base: position 35,664 of record NZ_JAUZVE010000018.1, on the reverse strand, counting down.
ACCTACGTCTCCCTGCCCAACGCGCCGGCGCCGCGGACGCTCGAAGGAGTCCGGCTGCTGCCCGAGTTCGACGCGCTGATGTGCGGCTACGACCCGGCCGCCCGCGTCCGCTTCGCCGCCCAGCACCACCTGGACCGGCTCTGGACGGGCGCCAACGGACTGGTGCTGCCGCCGCTGCTCGTCGACGGGCGGATCACCGGCTACTGGCGCGCCACCGGCTCCGCTCGACGTCGGCCCCTGGAGGTCGTGTGGTTCGCCGGGACCCGCAAGCCCCGCAAGGCCGAGCTCGACGCGCCGGTCCGGGCGCTCGAGGCCGGGCTCGGGATCACCGTCACCGACGTGACCCTCACCCGCGAGCAGGTCTAGCCGCGGTCGAGGGAGACGACCGCGACCGTCGACCGTCCGGTGACCTCGCCCGGCCCGACGACGAGGCTCCCGGCCCCGGCCTCCTCCGAGCCGCCCTTCAGCACGAACGCCGCCTGGTCGTCCGCGAGCGGCAGGGCCGACGTACGCCCGAGCTCGAGGACGGTCACGTGCGGCGAGACGGCTGGGTCGGCGACGACGTTGAGCGCGCGCACCGGCCCCTCCGGCACCGCGGCCTCGACGACGGCGTCGCCGGAGAACGCGAACGGCCGGTGCGGCTCGACCACGTGGTCCACGCCGTCGACGACGAGGGCGAGCACCGGCCCGTCGACGACGGTCAGCAGCCGCCGGCGGCCGGGGAACGACGAGAACGGCCCGCCGCGGGAGACGTCGGCCAGGCTGATCCGCCAGGAGCTGTCGTCGGCGACCAGCAGCTCGCGGGTCGTGCCACCGCCGTTGGCCCACGGCTGTGGCGCGACCTCCTCGGACCGCACGACCTTCGCCACCGGCGCCCCGCTACTTCTTGCCGGACTTGTCCGAGGGCTGCGTCGTGGCGAGCGCCGCGACGAACGCCTCCGGAGGAACCTCGACCGAGCCGATGTTCTTCATCCGCTTCTTGCCCGCCTTCTGCTTCTCCAGCAGCTTGCGCTTGCGGCTGATGTCGCCGCCGTAGCACTTGGCCAGGACGTCCTTGCGGATCGCGCGGATCGTCTCGCGGGCGATGACGCGTGCGCCGATCGCGGCCTGGATCGGCACCTCGAACTGCTGGCGCGGGATGAGGTCCTTGAGCTTCGCGGCCATCATCACGCCGTAGGAGTAGGCCGCCTCGCGGTGCACGATCGCGCTGAACGCGTCGACCGGCTCGCCCTGCAGCAGGATGTCGACCTTGACGAGGTCGGCGGCCTGCTCGCCGGCGCGCTCGTAGTCGAGCGAGGCGTAGCCCTTGGTGCGCGACTTCAGCTGGTCGAAGAAGTCGAAGACGATCTCGCCCATCGGCAGCGTGTAGCGCATCTCGACGCGGTCCTCGGAGAGGTAGTCCATCCCCTGCAGGCTGCCGCGCTTGGTCTGGCAGAGCTCCATGATCGTGCCGATGAAGTCGGACGGCGCCAGGATCGTCGCCTTGACCACCGGCTCGCGGACCTCGGCGACCTTGCCGTCGGGGTACTCGCTCGGGTTGGTCACCTCGATCTGCCGGCCGTCCTCCATGACGACCTCGTAGACCACGTTGGGCGCGGTCGAGATGAGGTCGAGGCCGAACTCCCGCTCGAGGCGGTCGCGGGTGATCTCCATGTGGAGCAGGCCCAGGAAGCCGCAGCGGAAGCCGAAGCCGAGCGCGCCGGACGTCTCCGGCTCGTAGGTGAGGGCGGCGTCGTTGAGCTGGAGCTTCTCCAGGGCGTCGCGCAGGCCCGGGTAGTCGTCGCCGTCGATCGGGTAGAGGCCGGCGTAGACCATGGGGTTGGGGTGCTTGTAGCCGCCGAGCGGCTCGGTCGCGCCGTGGTGCTGCGAGGTGACCGTGTCGCCCACGCGCGACTGGCGTACGTCCTTCACGCCCGTGATGAGGTAGCCGACCTCGCCGACGCCGATCTCCCCCGCCTTCACCGGCTCCGGGCTGATCACGCCGACCTCGAGCATCTCGTGGACCGCGTTGGTCGACATCATCTTGATCCGGTCGCGGTGGCTGAGCTTGCCGTCGACCACCCGGACGTAGGTGACCACGCCGCGGTAGGTGTCGTAGACCGAGTCGAAGATCAGCGCACGGGCCGGTGCGTCGGCGTCGCCCACCGGGGGCGGGGTCTGCTTGACGATCTCGTCGAGGAGCGCCTCAACGCCGACACCCGTCTTGGCGCTGGTCAGCAGCACCTCCTCGGGCTCGCAGCCGACGAGGCCGGCGAGCTCCGCGGCGTACTTCTCCACATTGGCGCTCGGCAGGTCGATCTTGTTGAGCACCGGGATGATGTGGAGGTCGGCGCCCATCGCGAGGTAGAGGTTGGCCAGCGTCTGGGCCTCGATGCCCTGGGCGGCGTCGACGAGCAGGATTGCGGCCTCGCACGCCTCGAGGCTGCGGGAGACCTCGTAGGTGAAGTCGACGTGACCCGGCGTGTCGATCATGTTGAGGACGTAGGTGCCCGGCTTCGCGCCGGCGGCGTTGTCGTCCTTGACCGTCCACGGCATCCGCACGGCCTGGCTCTTGATCGTGATGCCGCGCTCGCGCTCGATGTCCATCCGGTCGAGGTACTGCGCCCGCGCCGCACGCTCGTCGACCACACCGGTCAGCTGCAGCATCCGGTCGGCCAGTGTCGACTTGCCGTGGTCGATGTGCGCGATGATGCAGAAGTTGCGGATGATCGACGGGTCGGTCGAGCCAGGCTGGGGCGCGTTCTTGAGGCTCACGGACTGCTTTCAGGAGTACGACGGCGGGCTCGGGTCATTGTTCCACGCACCCGGGGGCACGCCGAACCGGCGACGGCGCCGCCGGGCCAGATCCACGACCAGCGCGATCACGAAGGCGGCCCACACCGAGAGGACCGCGAACCCGCCGATCGTGAGCAGCAGCACGAGCGCGAGCGGGTCGGCGTCAATCTCGGTCAGCCACGCCAGGACCGCGAGACCCGCGACGAGGGGAAGCACCGGGACGGCCAGCGCCAGGACGAACCAGGCGCGCCCGACCGCATCGCCCCGGGCCGCGGTGGTCCCAGCCGCGACGGCGAGCAGCAGGAGCCCGATCTCCGGCACGAGCACGAGTCCGAGGTGCAGCAGCGGAAAGTCGACCAGGGCGACGGCCAGGCAGACCGCGCCCACGATCCACGTCCGGCGCAGCGCCGTCGTCACCCCCGTCTCGTGGCCCATGGGCGGACGCTAACGTGCAGCAGTGACCCACGGGACCGGATCGGTGCGACACCTGCCCCTCCTCCCCGCAGCCGCCTTCGTCCTCGTCTGGTCGTCGGGCTACATCTCGGGTCCGGCCGCCGTGCACGCTGCCGCCCCGTTCACCGTCCTCGGCTGGCGCTTCGTGCTGGCCGCCCTGATCGGTGCCGGCCTGGCCCTCGCGATGCGCCGACCCACCCGGATGGACCGCGCCACCGTCGGACGGGTGGCGCTCGTCGGGCTGGTCATGAACGGCCTGCAGTTCGGCCTGATGTACGTCGCCTTCGACCTCGGGCTCGGCGCGACGCTCGCCTCGCTCTTCCACGCGCTCAGCCCCGTCCTCACCGCGATCCTCGCGGCCGGCCTCCTCGGCGAGCGCGTCTCGGTGCTCCAGGTCGCCGGGTTCGCCGTCGGCGTGGTCGGCGTGCTGCTGGTCCTCGGGTCCGACCTCGGCCACGCGGGCGGACCGGTCGCGGTCCTCATCGGGTGCCTGAGCATGCTCACCCTCAGCCTCGGCACCCTCGGCCAGCGGTGGATCGGCGCCCAGCCCGACCTCCTGTGGTCGGCGGCGGTCCAGTTCGCGGTGTCCGCTCCCCCGATGCTGGTGCTGGGCTGGGCGACCGAAGGCCCGTGGCCCGTCACGGACACGTCCCAGGCGGTGGTGTCCGTGCTGCTCCTGGCGGTCGTGAACTCCATCGTCGGACTGGTCCTGCTGTCGCTGCTGGTGCTTCGCGGCGGCTCCGGCGCCGCCGCCAGCCTCTTCTTCCTCAGCCCGCCCGTCACCGCAGTGATGGCGTGGCTGGTGCTCGACGAGACGCTGACCGCGACGCAGCTGGTGGGGCTGGTCGTGGCGGTCGTCGGCGTCGGCGCGGCGACCCGCACGCGCCCGGTGACCGTTCCTGTCCCACCGACCGGTGACGAGCACCATGCAGGCAGTTCGCGTGCGGAGCATCCACGCTGAGCGTGGGGACGACAGCGATCGACCCGAACTGCCTTCCTGGTGCACGACCGGCGGGAGAGCGATCCTCCGCCGGCGGCCCAGCAGCGGACTACGCCGAGGTCGGGACCCAGTAGCGGCGCTTGACGCCGCGGACGTCCTCGAGCTCGCCCCCGGCGGCCTCGATCACCCGGATCGACCCGTGGTTGTCGACGTCGCACGTGACCAGCGCGGGGTCGATCCCCAAGCCGAGCGCCCACGGCAGGGCGTGCTGCAGCATGGCCGTCGCGTGACCCTCACGGCGCCGCGAGGGGCGGACGTCGTACCCGATGTGGCCGCCCACCTCGAGCAGGAAGTCGTTGAGCCGGTGCCGAATCGCGATCCGCCCGAGGTAGTCCTGGCCGTCGACCCACCACAGCGTCGTGCACGGCACGTGGAAGTCCGGCCGCGGGGTGTCCTCCTCGGCGTCCGCGCGCACCGCGGCGACGAACCGTCCGAACACCTCGGGGTCCGTCCAGCCCGGCGCGTTGTGCTCGATCCACGCAGTGGTCTGGGTGTTCTCGGCGCCCTCGGCGACGAACTCGTCCATCGCCTCGAGGAAGGAGCGCTGGACGGACATGGTCGGCAGGACGAGCTCGGGCATGACCCATTTGTACCGTCGGCCCCGCAGCCCGCTCCATCGGATATCCGCCCACCTCGGATATCGCTCGTGGTGGCGGACCGCGTGGGGAAGGATGCGCCCCATGTCCCGCACCGCGCCCGTCGCGCCCTACCCCGCTCCGCACGACAACACCGCCCGGCGCCTGGAGTGGCCGTTCCTCCCGCCGAACCTGCGGGCCTGGATCGAGCGCAAGTGCGGCTCGCCCGTCGTGTCGGCGATCTCGCAGACCAGCGGCTTCACCCCCGGCTTCGCGTCCGTCCTGGTCTGCGAGGACGGGTCCCGGCACTTCGTGAAGGCCGCCTCGGTCAAGGCCCAGCGGACGTTCGCCGACTCCTACCGTGAGGAGGCCCGCAAGCTCGCCGCGCTCCCGGCCGGGGTCCCAGCGCCGCGCCTGCTGTGGCACCTCGACGACGAGTGGGTCGTGCTCGGCATCGAGTACGTCGCCGCACGCGCGCCGCGCCGGCCCTGGGAGCGCGAGGACCTCGACGCCGCCCTCGACGCGCTGGAGCAGGCGGCCGACGCGCTGACGCCCCCGCCGGCCGAGCTCGACCTCGACACCGCCGAGGACGACTTCGCACCGCTGCTCGACGGCTGGACCGGGATCCGCGAGTCCCGCAGCGACCTCGACCCCGCCCACCTCGCCGAGGCCGAGGCGCTGGCCCGGCGCTACGCCGAGGTCGTCGGCGGCGACACGCTCGTGCACACCGACGTGCGCTCCGACAACGTGCTCATCGACCCGGAGGGCCGCGCCCTCCTCTGCGACTGGAACTGGCCGGTCCGCGGGGCCGCGTGGTTCGACTCCTTCGCCCTCCTCATCGCCCCCCGCGGGGAGGGGGTCGACGTCGAGGCCGTCATGGCCGAGCGCCGGCTGCTCAGCGACGTGCCGCCGGAGACCTTCGACATCAACCTCGCCCTCTACGTCGGCTACTTCCTCGCCCAGGCGGAGCTCCCGGTGCCGCCGACCTCGCCCTACCTCCGCGACCACCAGCGCTGGCAGGGCGAGGTCTGCTGGCAGTGGCTCGCCGAGCGCCGCGGCTGGTCGTGACCGCGCCTCGCGCGGTGGGCGTGCGCCTGCCCTACGGCTCGGTGCCCGCGGCCGTGCACGCCTGGGTCGAGCACGAGCTGGGCTCACCGGTCGTGGCGACCAGCGAGCAGGTGGGCGGCATGTCGCCGGGCTGCGCCACCCGGCTGACGTGCGCCGACGGCACCCGTGCCTTCGTGAAGGCGGTCGGCACCGGGCTCAACCCCGACACCCCCGGCCTGTTCCGGCGCGAGGTCGGTGTGCTCGACGCCATCGGCGAGCACGAGCTGTGGGCGCGGCTGCTGGCGTCGTACGACGACGGGGAGTGGGTCGCCCTGCTGATCGAGGACGTCGAGGGCCGCCACCCCGACTTCACCGACACCGCCGAGCTCGAGGCGGTGCTCGCCGGGACCGACCGGCTCTCCGCCGTGCTCCAGGAGCGGGACGTCCCCGAGACGGTCGACCTCGTCGACGTCGCGTTCGTCCTGCGCAAGTGGGCCGACTGCCTCGCCACGCTGGACGACGCACCCGCCGAGGCGCCCGTCCCCGCCTGGCTGCGCGCGGACCCCTTCGGCTGGGCCGACGTCCTCCGCGAGCACGCCGACCGCCCGATGCCGCACGTCGTGCACTGGGACATCCGGGTGGACAACCTGCTGCGCCGGCCGGGCGGGGACCTCGTCTTCGTGGACTGGGGCGCGGCCGCCCGCGGGCCGGCCTGGGCCGACCCGCTCCTGGCCCGGCTCGAACGGGTCGACGAGGCGTGGTTCGACGACTCGATCACCACCTCCCCGGCCCTCCGCGAGGCCGGCGACGAGGTCGTCACGGCGTTCCTGGCCGGCTTCGGCGCCCACCTCGCCGTCCGCTCGGTGCTCGCGGTCGACGTGAACCTCCCGACGCTCAAGGATTTCCGGATCCGGGAGTCGCGACGCATGCTGGGAGCGGTGGCTCGCCGTACCGGCCGCTGAGGCGTGTGCGAGGCCCCAGGCGATTTGGGCGCGCACGAGGCCTGCCGGTAGAGTTCCTCCCTGCATGTCCGGCACCCGACCCTCTACCCGGGGTTGCCAGGCAGCCGACAAGCACCAGACTTCCATTCCAGACCAGTTCTAGCTCCGAGGATCCACACGTGGCGAACATCAAGTCCCAGATCAAGCGCAACAAGCAGAACGAGCTGCGCCGTCAGCGCAACCAGGCCGTGAAGTCGCGCCTGAAGACCGCCGTCCGCAAGTTCCGCGAGCTGGCCGACGCGGGCGACAAGGACGCCGCCACGGCTGCCGGTCGCGACGCCATGAAGGCGCTCGACAAGGCCGCCTCGAAGGGCGTCATCCACGCCAACCAGGCTGCCAACCGCAAGTCCTCGATCGCCAAGAAGACCGCCGCTCTCTGAGCGCAGCCTTCCTGCTGAGCACCCGCCCACGTGGCGGGTGTTTCGCATTTCGGGGTCGGCTCAGCGCCCGTCGCGCAGGCCGGCGACGGTGAGCACCAGCCGCTCGAGGGTGTACGACGCGTCGTGCGCCTGCCCCTTGATGTCGGCGTCGGCGTGCGCCACGGCGCGGACCGCGGCGGCGATCGCCTCGGGGCTCCAGGCCCGCGACTGGTCGCGGACCGTGCGCACCTTCCACGGCGGCACTCCGAGGTCGCGGGCGAGGTCGGCGTCGCGAGCGCCACGCGGGGCGCCGAGGTAGCGGGCGATGCTGCGCGCCGAGGCCGCCATCGCCGAGGTCACCAGCACCGACGCGGTGCCAGAGTCGAGCGCCCAGCGCAGCTCCTCCAGCGCGAGCGCCCGCTTGCCCGCGAAGGCGGCGTCGGCGACGGTGAACGACTTGGCCTCGGCGCGGCCGCCGAAGTAGCGCTGGACGCGCTCGATGGTCAGCGGCTCCCCGGGGAAGTCGTTGGTGAGCTGGTCGGCGGCAGCCGCCAGCGAGCGCAGGTCGGTCCCGACCGCCTGCACCAGGAAGGTCGCCGCCTCGGAGTCGATCCGCGCGCCGTGGGAGGCCACCTCCGAGGTGACGAAGCCGTGCATCTCGCTCGGCTTGACCTCCTCGGACTTCACCTCGGTCACCGCGGGCAGCTTGCGCAGCTTGGTCAGCACGCCGCTGCCCTTCTGGCCGCCCGAGTGCACCAGCACCAGCGCGACGTCGTCGGCCGGGCTCGCGCAGTAGTCGAGCAGCCCGTCGACGGACTCGTCGGGCAGGTCCTCCAAACCGCGGACGATCACGCACCGGATGGACGAGAACAACGACGGCGCCGCCATCTCCCCGAGCGCGGCCAGGGTCAGCTCCCCGGCCGCCGACTCGGCGAGCTCGGCCTCCGGGTCGTGGGCCCGCACGGCCTCGCGGACGGAGGCGACCGTGCGCGAGGAGAGGTACTCCTCCTTGCCGGTCACGAGGACGACGTGGCCGAGGACCTGCGCGGCGGAGGGGGTGCGTGCCATGGTGCGGCGATCCTATCCGCGGGCGACGACACCGGCCCCGCCCTCCCGCACGACGACGGCCACGTCGCCGGAGAGGTCGGTGCGCCACACCTGCGCGCCCGCGGCCGTGAGCGCGGCGACCACGTCGGGAGCCGGGTGCCCGTAGTCGTTGTCCTCCCCCACCGACACCAGCGCGACGGCGGCACCGAGACCGGTGAGCCAGTCGAGGTCCTGGTGGCGGCTGCCGTGGTGCGGCACCTTGAGCACGTCGACCTGCAGGCCGGCCAGGTCGCGCCGGAGCGCGGACTGGGCCGACGGCTCGACGTCACCGGTCAGCAGCACGCGGAGTCCCCGCACCTGCGCGAGCACCACGACGCTGGCGTTGTTCGGCGCGCTCTCCCCCGAGCCGTCGAGGGACGCGCCGGGTCGCGGCCAGACCTCCTGGAGCGTCACGTCGCCGACCGTCCGGGCGACGCCGTACGCCGGCGGCGCGGGCGCGCGACCGAGCGCGGACCCGACCGCGTGCACCCCGCCCACCGGATCGAGGAGCGACGTCCCCTCCACGTCGCCGACGTGCCGGCCCTCGAGCACGCCGGCGACGCCGTCGACGTGGTCGGCGTGGAAGTGGGTGAGCACCAGCAGCGGCACCGCGGTGACCTCGAGCCGGTCGAGGCAGGCGTCGATCGCCATGGGGTCCGGTCCGGCGTCGACCACCACCGCGGCGCGCGCGCCCGCACGCAGCACCAGGCCGTCCCCCTGACCCACGTCGCACATCGCGAGCACCCAGCCCGCAGGCGGCCATCCCGGGGACGGCGGCCGGACGAGCATCACGACCACGAGCAGCCCGGCGCAGGCCAGCGAGGTGGCCGGGTGCCTCAGCACCCGCGGGGCGAGCACGACCATCGCGAGGCAGAGCGACACGAGGACGGCGAGCGCCAGCGGGCCGGTCCCCCACGCGACGGCCGCGGTCGGGATGCCGGCGCCCCAGCGCGCGACCGCGATGATCCAGCTCGCCGACCACGCCGCAGGCGCAGCGACCAGCTCGCCCGCAGGACCCCACACCAGCCCGATCAGGCCGCCTGCGAGCCCCAGGACCGTCGCCGGCGCCACGGCTGGGGCCGCCAGCAGGTTGGCCGCGACTGCGACCAGGCTGACCTGCCCGGACAGCGCCGCGACGACCGGCGTGCACGCCACCTGCGCGGCGAGCGGCACCGAGACCGCCTCGGCGACCCAGCGTGGGGTCCACCGCGTCAGCGCGTCGCGCCACACGGGCGCCAGCAGCAGGATGCCGGCCGTGGCGAGGACGGAGAGCGCGAACCCCGCGGTGACCGCCAGCCGCGGCCAGACGAGCAGGAGCAGCAGCACCGCGACGCCCAGCGTGCGGGTGCCGCGCGCACGCCCGTTGCCGCCCATCCCGACGAGCGCGACGGTGCCCATCGCGGCGGCGCGCACCACGCTGGGCTCGGCGCGGGCCGTGACGACGAAGCCCGCGATCCCCACCCCGGCCAGCACGTGCAGCCACCGGCCGCGTACGCCGACCCAGCGCCCCAGGACCAGCAGGAACCCCACGACCAGGGTCAGGTTGGTCCCGCTCACCGCGAGCAGGTGGGTCAGCCCGGTCGTCCGGAAGTCGTCGGCGAGGTCGGGGTCGAGGCCGCCGTCGTCGCCGACCACCAGGGCCGGCACCAGCTCGCGCGCGTCGGCGTCACGGTCGGCCACCGCGGCGCGCACCGAGCGGCGTACGGCTGCGGCGGCGTCCCACCAGACGCCCGGCTCGGCAACCACCCGCGGCTCGCCGACCGGACGGACGAGCGCCGCCACGTCACCGTCCCCGGGAACCAGCCGCGCCGCGGTGTCGAGCGTCGTCCCGAGCGGGTGCCGCGGCCAGTCGGCGTCGGCCATCACCACGACCGGGACGTCGAGCGCCCACGCGCTCCCCCGCCCCTCGACCCGGGTCACCCGGGCCCGGACCACCTGCAGGTCGCCGTGCTGCCCGGCCACCACGCGGGTGTCCGAGGTGAGGTCGAGCCGGAGCGTGGCGACCGCGCGGTCGGTGGCCAGCGCCGTCACCGGCGACGTCGCGACGACCGCCTGCTGGAGCGCGGCGACCCCGGCCACGGCCACCAGGGCCCCCAGCGGACCGAGCCACGCCGCGGACCACCATCTGCGGACCGCACCGACCAGCACGAGGGCGAGCGCGCCGAGCACGCACGCCAGTGCCACCCGGCCCGGCAGCACCAGCACCACCAGCGCGCCCGCCCACGCACCCACGCCCAGCGCGACGGCGCGCAGGTCGGGCACGCTCAGAGCGTCACGAGCGGGGCGAGGTCGGCCAGCGTGGCCTCACCGATGCCGTCGACCTCCAGCAGCTCGTCGACCGAGGTGAAGCCGCCGTGCTCGCTGCGCCACCCGAGGATCGCCTCGGCGGTGACCGGGCCGACACCCGGCAGCGTGTCCAGCGCGGCCTGGTCGGCGGTGTTGAGGTTGACCAGCGTCGTCCCCGAGGGGGTGGGCGAGCCGAGGCTGCCGGCCACTCCTGCCGCCGGCGCCACCCCGACGAGGATCTGCTCGCCGTCGACCACGGGGCGCGCGAGGTTCAGCGAGGTGAGGTCGACGCCGCGACGCGCACCCCCGGCCGCCTCGAGCGCGTCGACCACCCTCGAGCCCGCGGGCAGCACGGCGATGCCGGGCCGGCGCACCTTCCCGGCGACGTCGACGACGAGGTCACCCGACGGCTCCGACGACCCCGGTGGCGAGGACGCCGGCTCCTCGCCGCCCGGCAGCTCGGCCAGGGTCGACGTCGCCGGCTCCACCGGCGTCAGCGGCACGGCCTCCGCCTGGTCGCGCACCACCCACCACGCCGCGAGGCCCACGGCGACGGCGGCCACCACGGCGACGACGGCCAGGTGCACCGGACCGAGCTGCAGCCGCCCGATCCGCAGCCGGCGCGACGCGTGCCGCCCCGGCACCGGCAGCACGACCGGAGCGGGTGGCTCCTCGGTGGGCCGCACCCGGGTGTGCGTCGAGGCGTCGGGCTCGCTGCGTACGGCGGCCAGCTCGGCGCTCAGCGTCGCCAGGCGTCGCGAGACCGCCTCGGCGTGCTCGGACGAGGACGGGGATCGGCGCATGCCTCCACGCTAGGAACGGCGTACGGCCCTCCGACAGGGGTGCCGGGCGATCTGTGGACAGCGTCCAACTCCTGACTCGAGCGGACATACGGCCGCCTGGGCGACGGCGTACGGCCTGCCGGGCGGCCATGTGTCCGCTCGAGTGGGGCTATGGTCGCGGCGAGACGCAGACAGCGACCATGCCCGGCCCGACGTGGGCGCCGAGGACCGCACCGAGCTCGCCGCACATCACCTCGCGGCCGTCGAGGCCGGGGGCCAGGCGCTCAGCGAGGATGGTCGCCAGCTCCTCGGCGCGGTCGGCGTTGGCGAGGTGGGAGACGCACACGTCGACCTGCTGCTCCCCCGCGATCTCGACGGCGAGGTCGGCCAGCCGCGCGAGCGCGCGCGAGGCGGTCCGGACGCGTTCGCGCGGCACGACCCGCCCGTCCTCGATCTGCAGCAGGGGCTTGACCGCCAGCGCGCTGCCGAACAGCGCGGCCGCGGCACCGATCCGGCCTCCTCGTCGGAGGTACTCCAGGGTGTCGACGTAGAACAGCGACGAGGCGGCCCGGCCGCGGGCGAGGGCGGCCTCGGCCGCCTCCTGCGCCGAGCCGCCCGACTCGAGCACGTCGACGGCGGTCAGCGCTGCGTACCCCGTCGCGATGCCGACCTGTCCGGAGTCCACGACGTGCACGGGCAGGTCGACCTCCAGCGCCGCGAGCTGCGCGGACTCGAAGGTGCCGCTCATCTCCCCGGAGAGGTGGACCGAGACGATCTCCTCGACCCCGTCGCCCTGCAGCGAGCGGTAGACCTCGGCGAACAGCGCCGGCGCCGGGCGCGAGGTGCTCACCGGCACGAAGTCGCGCAGCGCCTGCGCCACCACCTCCGGCGTCGCCCCGTCGGGCCCCTCGTCGAGCACCTTCGCGCCGATCACCACCTGCAGCGGCACGACCCGGATCCCGCGGGCCTCCGCCACGTCGGCGGGCAGGCTCGCGGTCGAGTCGGTGACCACGACGACGCGGGACATGGAGGGACCTTACTGTCCGGGGACGAGCTCAGACGACGATGTTCACGAGCTTGGGCGCACGCACGACAACCTTGCGCACCGTCGCCCCGTCGATCGCCCGCTGGACGCCCTCGTCGGCCATCGCGGCGGCCTCCAGGTCGGCCTCCGAGATGTCCGGGGAGACCTCCAGCCGCGCACGGACCTTGCCCTTGACCTGGACGACCGCGGTGACGGTGTCCTCGACCAGCAGCGCCTCGTCGACCGCGGGCCACCCGGCACGTACGACGGTGGGCTCGTGGCCCAGCCGCTCCCACATCTCCTCGGCCGTGTAGGGCGCGACCAGCGACAGCAGGATCGCCACCGCCTCCGTCGCCTCGCGCACGGCGGGGTCGTCGGGACCGCAACCGGAGTCGATGGCCTTGCGGGTGGCGTTCACCAGCTCCATCACCCGCGCGACCATCACGTTGAAGCGGTAGGTCTCGACCAGCTCGGCCGCGTCGTGCACCGTCCGCGCCGTCGTACGCCGCAGGGCCCCGTCGCCGGTCGAGACGTCCACCCCCGGCGCCGAGGTGACGTCGCCGGACAGCCGCCAGGCGCGCTGCAGGAAGCGCAGCGACCCGTCGGGCGACATGTTGGCCCAGTCGATGTCGTCCTCCGGCGGCCCCGCGAAGACCAGGGTCAGCCGCACGGCGTCGACGCCGAAGGCGGCCAGCTGCTCGCCCAGGTTGACGCCGTTGCCCAGCGACTTGCTCATCTTCTTGCCCTGGTTGATCACGAAGCCCTGGTTCAGCTGCGCCGACCACGGCTCCCGGAAGCCGACCAAGCCCATGTCGTTGAGGACCTTGGTGAAGAACCGGCCGTACAGCAGGTGCAGCACGGCGTGCTCGACGCCTCCGACGTACAGGTTGGCCGGCATCCACGCGTCGACCTTGGCGCTGTCGAACGGCCGGTCGGTCTCGTGCGGGGAGCAGTAGCGGAACATGTACCAGGACGAGTCCACGAAGGTGTCCATGGTGTCGGTGTCGCGCGTGGCCGGGCCGCCGCAGCGCGGGCACGCGACCTCGACCCACTCGGTCGCCCCGCCCAGTGGCGAGGTGCCCTTGGGCTTCAGGTCCGCGCCCTTCAGCATCGGCAGCGTCACCGGCAGCTGGTCCTCGGGCACCGGGACCTCGCCGTCGACCGGGCAGTGGATGATCGGGATCGGGGCGCCCCAGTAGCGCTGACGGCTCAGCAGCCAGTCGCGCAGCCGGTAGTTCACCGCCCCCGAGCCGCGCCCGTCGGCCTCCAGCCGCTCGATGATCGCCCGGATGCCGGAGGCCTTGTCGGCCAGGCCGTCCAGGTCGCCGCTGTTGACGTAGGCCCCGTCGCCGGACGTCGCGACCCCGGAGACCTCCGGGTCGTCCTCGCCGGGTACGTCGATGACGCGCCGCACCGGCAGGCCCATCGCACGGGCGAAGTCCAGGTCGCGCTGGTCGTGCGCGGGCACGGCCATGATCGCGCCGGTGCCGTAGTCGGCCAGGACGTAGTCGCTCGCCCAGACCGGGATCTCCTCGCCGGAGACCGGGTTGGTCGCGGTGATGCCCAGGTCCACGCCGGTCTTGGGCCGGTCGGTGGCCAGCCGGTCGATGTCGGAGGCCTTGCGGACCTCGACGAGGTAGTCCTCCAGCGCCTGCGCGCGGTCGGGGTGCACGATCTCGCTCGCCAGCGCTGCGTCGGCGGCGACCACCATGAACGTCGCGCCGTAGAGCGTGTCGGGGCGGGTCGTGTAGACCTCGACGTCGCGCTCACCGCCGGCGGTGTGCAGGGTGAACGTGACGTGGGCGCCCTCGGAGCGGCCGATCCAGTTGCGCTGCGCGGTGACGACGCGGTCCGGCCAGGTGTCCTCCAGCTCGTCCAGGCCGTCCAGCAGCTCCTGCGCGTAGTCGGTGATCTTGAAGTACCACTGGGTCAGCTCCTTCTTGGTCACCTCCGCCCCGCACCGGTCGCAGACGCCGCCCACGACCTGCTCGTTGGCCAGCACGGTCTGGTCGTTGGGGCACCAGTTGACGGGGCTGTTCTTGCGGTAGGCCAGGCCGCGCTCGTAGAACTTCAGGAACAGCCACTGCGTCCAGCGGTAGTACTCCGGGTCGCTGGTGTTGAAGGTGCGCGACCAGTCGAAGGAGGCGGCGTAGCGCTGGCACGACTCGATCGACTTGGCGATGTTGGCACGCGTGTAGGTGTCGGGGTGCTCGTCGTGGCGGATCGCGGCGTTCTCCGCGGGCAGGCCGAAGGAGTCGAAGCCCATCGGGTTCAGCACCTCGTAGCCGCGCTGCCACCAGTAGCGCGCCACCACGTCGTGCAGCGCGAACACCTCGGCGTGGCCCATGTGCAGGTCACCGCTCGGGTAGGGGAACATCGTCAGTGCGTAGCGCTTCTCGCGCGGGCTGTCGTCGTCGGCCCGGAAGGGCTGGAGGTCCTCCCAGACACGCTGCCACTTCGTCTCGGTCGCGGCGATGTCGTACGTCGCGCGCTCGGCCGCCGTCTCCCGGACGGCTCCGGTGTCTGCGTGGTCTGGGCTGCTCATGGCGTGTCCTCTGCAGGTGCGGGTGGTGCTGGGATCGAACATGGGTCGGGCATGAAAAAACCCCTCACATGGAGGGGTGGCCGCGTGTCGGTCTCCGTGGGTGGGAGGTCCCGATCAGCGCGGCTGTCGAAGAAGGAGCTGCTCGTGCACGGGAGACATCATACTCCCCGGCGATACTGCACTGCATGGCCGCTGACCTGAGCAGGTACGACGACTGGCTGGCGTTCCTCGCCGCCCTCCCCGACGAGGTGCCCGCGCTGCAGGTGGTGGTGGTCAACGGGTCCGCCGTGACGGGCGGGTGGGACGAGCACTCCGACCTCGACGTCGAGGCCTGGTGCCGCGGCGACGCCGACCCGACGTACGACGCAGTGCTGGCGCTCGCGCGCGAGCGGTTCGCGGTCGACCACGTCTGGGAGCTCCCCGAGGCCACCTGGCCCACCGGCCGGCAGTGCTTCATCCACCTGCAGCCCGACGCCGCCGACCTGAGCCGGCCCACCCGCCTGGTCGACGTCGTCATCCAGACGACGCCCGGGCGGCTCACCCTGGACACCCGCCGCCACGGCGTACCGATCGTGCTGCACGACCCCGACGGCCTCCTGCTGCTCGAGGACGACGACGAGGCGGAGCTGGAGGCCGCGCGGCGACAGGCGGTCGAGCAGGCCGCGGCGCGGCGCCAGACCGGCGCCTGGCTGGTCGAGCGGGCGATCGCGCGCGGCGACCTGGCCGAGGCGACGTCGTTGCACCTGCGCCTCGCCGTGGAGCCCCTGGTGCGGCTGCTGCGGATCCAGCACTGCCCGGCCCGGCACGACTTCGGGCTGCGCTACCTGCGCACCGACCTGCCCACCGGGATGGCGGAGCGGGTGGAAGCACTGCTGCCCGGGCCGGACCTGGCGGTCCGGACCCGGGCAGCGTTCGCGTGGCAGGACGAGGTCCTGCGCGACCTCAGCGGATGAGGCTCACTTGACGAACTGCGGGGTGAGCGGCGGGGTCCACCACTCGCCGTTGTAGGCCTTCACGGCCCCGATCACGTGGAGGATGCCCGCCACCACGAAGGCGGCGGCGAGGGCCGGCAGCATCACGACGAGCCCCAGGCCCAGCGTGAAGATGGCGATCGGGATGGTGAGGATGCCCAGCACGACCAGCCAGATGAACATGGTGATCTGGATGTTGATCGAGTTGGCGGCGTGGGAGCGGACGAACGGGCCGCGGTCCTTGTGGATCACGTAGACGGCGATCGAGGCGAGGAAGCCCAGGAAGCCGGCCGAGCAGATCATCGCGACGACGGCGCCGGCGTGGCTGATGGCCCCCCACGTGCGCTCGTCCTCGGGCGACATCGTCGCCGGGGCGGCGCGGTAGGCGGACTGGGGCTGCTGCCCGTAGCCGGGTGCCGGATAGCCCTGCGTCGGGTCGGCCTGCGGGTTGGTCGGGTACTGGTCGGACATCTCTCTCACTCCTCGGCGGGCCCTGGCGGCCTCTGCTGACACCAGCCAAGCACGTCGCCGGGGCGATTTCACCTCGTTCGGGGTGCACTCAGGGTCGCGTCAGGGGCGGTTCCGGGAGCCCTCGCCCTGCGACCCCCCAAGAAGTGTTTGACAGTGGCCGGGCTCCGGCGTCAGGATCTCCCGACGACTCCGGGAGGGTGGATGGACGAGGACGCCGAGGCGGTCGCGCGGCTGCGCGCCACCGCGCACCCGTTGCGGCTGCGGATCCTCTCGCTGCTCACGGGCGAGGCGATGAGCGCCGCCGAGGTGGCGCGCGCCCTCGGCACCACGCACGCCAACGCGTCGTACCACCTCCGGGTCCTGCACGACGTCGGCAAGCTGGTGGTGGAGGGCGAGGAGAGGATCCGCGGCGGCGTGGCCAAGCGCTACCGGTACGACGCCACCCGCGAGGTCGCCGACCGCGGCCCGGCGGTCGAGGACCGCATCGCCTTCGCCCGGGCCAACGCGGCCGAGGTGGAGCGGCGACTGCTCGACGCGGCCCCGGGCGCCGGAACCTCGAGCGACCTCGAGACGTGGGTCAGCCCGCAGACCTGGCGGCGCGCCGTGGACCTCCTCCACGAGGCCTCCCGGCTGCTCCACGCCGAGGCCCTCCCCGCCGGTACGCCGGACACGGTGCACGTCAGCGCCACCCACACCGCCTTCACGATGGCGGGCGGCCTCACCGGCGAGGCGTCCCGCTGGAACCCGGACCCCGAGGAGCCCTCATGACCTGGCAGCACGCGCTGGCGCCGCTGCGCAACCGCAACTTCGCCTGGTACTTCGCCTCGCGCTTCGTGAACACGCTCGGCAACATGATGGCGAGCATCGCGCTCGCCTTCGCCGTCCTCGACATCACCGACTCCCCCACGGCCCTGGGCCAGGTGCTGGCGGCGCACACCATCCCGATGGTCGCGCTGCTGCTCTACGGCGGTGTCATCGCAGACCGGTTCCCCCGCACGCTGGTGCTGCAGTTCTCCAACTTCGCCTCGGCCCTCAGCCAGGGCGCGATCGCGTTGCTGGTGCTGGGCGGCCACGCGGAGATCTGGATGCTCGTGGTGCTCAGCGTCGCCCACGGTGCCGTCTCCGGCATCGGGTTCCCGGCGATGGCCAGCGTCCTGCCGCAGCTGGTGCCGCGTGAGCACCTCCAGCCCGCCAACGCCCTCATCTCGCTGACCCGCAACGGCATGGCGGTGCTCGGCCCGACTGCCGGCGCCCTGCTCGTCGTGACCGTCGGCTCCGGCTGGGCGCTGGCCGTCGACGCGGCCACGTGGCTGGTCGCCGCCCTCCTGCTGCTGCCCGTCGCCCTGCCGCCGCGGACGCCGAGCGCGGAGCCCGCCGACACGGTCCGCGAGCTCCGGGAGGGCTGGAGCTTCTTCTGGGCGACGCCGTGGCTGTGGGCGGTCGTCGTCGGCTTCGGCGTCCTCAACTTCATCCACGCCGGCGCGTGGTTCACGCTCGGCCCCGCCGTCGCCGACGACACGATCGGCCGCCAGGGGTGGGGCTACGTGCTGTCCGCGGAGGCGATCGGGCTGCTGGTCATGACCCTGGTGCTGCTGCGGGTGCGCCTGGAACGACCGCTGCTCCTCGGCATGCTGGGGATGGCGATGATGGCCCTGCCCATCCTCGTCCTCGGCGTGTCGCCCCACGTGGTCGCACTCGTGGTGACCGCCTTCCTCGCCGGGGTCGGCACGGAGGTGTTCGGCATGGGCTGGAACCTCGCCATGCAGGAGAACATCGACGACTCCATGCTCTCGCGCGCCTACTCCTACGACGCGCTCGGCTCGTTCATCGCGCTCCCGCTCGGCCAGCTCGCCTTCGGACCGCTCGCCCTCGCCTTCGGCTTCGAGGAGGTCCTGGTCGCCTCAGCGGTGGCGTACGTCGTCGTCGTGGGGCTGGTGCTGTGCTCCCGCTCGGTCCGCGCGCTCCAGCGCGTCCCGGTCACCCCGAGCGAGTCGGTGACGAGCGCCACGCCGTAGGGTCCCCGCATGGGAGTCATGGACCTGTTCCGCCTCGACGACAAGGTCGTCATCGTCACCGGAGCCTCCAGCGGGCTGGGCGTCGCGTTCGCCCACTGCTTCGCCGAGGCGGGCGCCGATCTCGTCCTCGGCGCGCGGCGCGTGGAGAAGCTGGAGCGGGTGGCCGGCTCCGTGCGCTCCACCGGCCGCCGGGTGCACACCGTCGAGACCGACGTGGCCGACCCCGACCAGTGCCAGCGGCTCGTGGACGAGGCGATGACCAAGTTCGGGCGGGTCGACGTGCTCGTCAACAACGCTGGCGTCGGGACCGCCGTGCCTGCCACCCGGGAGACGCCCGAGCAGTTCCGCTCGGTCATCGACGTCAACCTCAACGGCTGCTACTGGATGGCGCAGGCGTGCGGGCGGGTGATGCAGCCCGGCTCGAGCATCATCAACATCTCCTCGATCCTCGGCATCACCACCGGCGGCCTGCCGCAGGCGGCGTACTCCGCCTCGAAGGCCGGCCTCGGCGGCCTGACCCGCGACCTGGCGCAGCAGTGGACGGGCCGCAAGGGCATCCGCGTCAACGCGCTCGCCCCGGGCTTCTTCGCCTCCGAGATGACCGACACCTACCCCGAGGGCTACCTCGACCTGGCCATGCAGCGCGTGCCGGCCGGTCGCAAGGGCGACCCCCGCGAGCTGGCCGCGACCGCGGTCTGGCTGGCCTCCGACGCGGCCGGCTACGTCACGGGGCAGATGATCCCGGTCGACGGCGGCCTCACCATCGCCTGATGTCCCACGGGGACTACAAGGCGTTCTTCGCCGCGGCCTGTTCCGGCGACGTGGCGCTGGTCGAGCACCACCTCGACGCCGGCGTCGATGTGGACTTCGTGCACCCCGAGCTCCAGTCGACCGCACTGGTCGCGGCGATCGAGGAGCGGCGCTCCGAGGTCGCCGTGCTGCTCCTCGACCGTGGGGCGTCACCCACCCTGGTCTCCCCGCTGGAGGGCATGACGCCGCTGGAGGCGGCCCGCGCAGCGGGCCTGACGGCGGTCGTCGACCGGCTCAGCTGAGCCAGGGCTCGCCCGCGACGACCCCGTCCGTACGACGTCCGTCCGCCGCCTCGTCCAACCAGCGCTCCGCGTCGGACACGCCGCTGGCGCCCCAGCCGTCGAGGTGCCGCCTGACGACGTGCGCGCCCTCCCGCACGGCGTAGACACCGCCTGACAGGGCCAGCACGAAGGCGTCGTCGATGGTCTCCAGCAGGTCGGCCGACCCGGTGTCGCAGGCGTCGCAGCCGCAGTCCGGCTGTCGCTCGAGGACCTCGGCGGGCTCCCCGACGCCGACCTGGACGAAGGCCTCCTCGGCGGACTGCGACGCAGCCACGCCCACGACGACCGGCTGGGTCCCGGGCCCGCCACGCACCACCGTGACGCGGGTGGGTTCGAGCACGGGCTCGCCCTGCCACGTGAGGGACGACGGCTCGACCGACTCGGCCGTCCCGAGGCCCGCCGTGACGATGGCCTCGACCCACGCGTCGGTGCGGACCGCGAGGAGCCGGTACTTCTCCGGGTCGAGGCAGCGGGAGTACTCCTCCATCAGCGGCTGCCGTCCGCCGGGATGGGGGTTGGGCCAGTCCGCGAGGTCGCCGCGCAGTCGGGCGAACGCCTCGTCGACCGCGGGCAGCAGCGTCGACGCGGCGAACCTGCGCCGGTCCGGACGGGTCGAGACGTCCATCCCGTCGAGGACGACCGTGCCCCCACCACCGGGTGTCGAGAAGCTGATCGAGGTCGGCTGCGCGACGGCATCGGTGCTGAAGGACACCCACGTGACGCCCTCGTCGGGGACGGGGTCACCCAACGGCGCCAGCATGACCGAGAGGAGCCCGCCGGGTTCGGAGAAGACCCGCCGCGGGAAGTGCTGGTCGGCGATGAAGCCGAGCGCAACCAGCAGGTCGGCCACCCGGTCGGGGTCCGGCGGGGTCAGGGACACCGACTCGAGGACCGGACCGTCGGCCGGACCGGGCGGCATCGGCGCGGTCCACTCGATGAGGAACGGCAGCCCGTCGTCGTACGGGCCGTCGTCGACGTCGCAGACCTTCCACTCCACCAGGTGGCCGTCGGGCGTGCGTCGCGAGCCCGGGACGGCGGGCGCCGGGTCGAAGCCGGCCGCGACGAGTGCCGCGCGGGCGGCCTCGACGTCGTCGACCGCGACCGCCCACGAGATCAGGCCGCGGGCGTCGCGGACCCGGTCCAGCCAGGGGTTCGACTCCTCACGACCCGCGGCGATCAGCTCGACGTACGCCGGTCGCGGACCGCGGACGAGCACGTTCTCTGTCCCGACGGGGTGTGCTCCCCCGCGCTCGGCGGAGAGGCCGGCCGCGCGCCAGCGCGCCGCCGCCTCGTCGAGGTCCTCGACGGCGACGACGAGGTGGTCGAAGCGGGCGGCCACGTGGCGGGCGGGGTCAGCCCGCGAGGATCTCGGTGACCGCGCGGACCAGCCCGGCGATGTCCTCGTCGCTGGCCACCAGCGGCGGGGCGAAGCGGACGGTCGAGCCGTGCGTGTCCTTGGCGAGGATGCCGCGCGCCATGAGGGCCTCGGACATCTGGCGCCCGGACATCAGGGTCGGGTCGATGTCGATGCCGGCCCACGCCCCGCGGACGCGGACGTCGGACAGGCCGTTGCCGACGAGCGGGCGGAAGCCCTCATCCAGCAGGACGCCGATCTCGGCGGAGCGGGCCTGGAAGGTGCCCTCCTCGAGCATCGCGACGACCTCGGTGCCGATGGCCGCGGCGAGCGGGTTGCCGCCGAAGGTCGAGCCGTGCGAGCCGGGCGTGATGACGTCCATGACGGCGTGGTCGGCCGCGATCGCGGAGACGGGGTAGATGCCGCCGCCCAGGGCCTTGCCCATGATGTAGATGTCGGGGACGACGTCCTCGTGGTCGCAGGCGAACGTCTTCCCGGAGCGGGCCAGCCCGGACTGGATCTCGTCGGCGACCATCAGCACGTTGCGCTCGGTGCACAGCTCGCGCAGCTCGCGCAGGAAGCCCTTCGGCGGCATGACCACGCCGCCCTCGCCCTGGATCGGCTCGAAGAGCACCGCGACCGTGGTCTCGTCGATGGCCGCGGCGATCGAGGCGATGTCGCCGTACTTCACGCTGCGGAAGCCCGTGGTGAACGGGGCGTAGCCGGAGGTGGCGACGTCGTCGTCGGAGAAGCTGACGATCGTGGTGGTGCGACCGTGGAAGTTGCCCTCCATGGTGATGATCGAGGCCTGCCCGGCGGGGACGCCCTTGACCTCGTAGCCCCACTTGCGGCTCACCTTGATCGCGGTCTCGACGGCCTCCGCGCCGGAGTTCATCGGCAGGATCATGTCCTTGCCGGTCAGGCGGCACAGCGCCTCGGCGAAGCCGCTGAGCTTGTCGTTGAAGAACGCCCGGCTGGTCAGCGTCAGCCTGCCGAGCTGCTCGCGCGCGACCGCGACGAGGCGCTCGTTGGAGTGGCCGAAGTTGAGCGCGGAGTAGCCCGCGAGGCAGTCGAGGTAGCGCTTGCCGTCGACGTCGATGACCCACGCGCCGTCGCCCTCGGCCAGCACCACCGGGAGGGGGTGGTAGTTGTGGGCGGCGTAGCGCTCGGTCGCCTCGATGTGGGCGGCCGTGGTGGTGCTGATGGAGAGGTCAGTCGCGGTCATGGGCACATGGTGCCACCGCCCCGTCGTTTCCGCCGAAGCGAGGAAGCCACTGTCGTCGAGGTGGCCAGCGACAAGCGCCTGCGGGTGCTGGTGTCATCGACTCGACACCTGCGAGGGAGGCACACGATGGTCGACGCGAAGCCGGTCGGGTTCGTCGGGCTGGGGCACATGGGTGAGCCGATCGCACGGAACCTGCTGGGGGCCGGGGAACGGCTCGTGGTGTGGACGCGGCGCCCGGCGCGGGTGGCCGACCTGGTGCGTGCCGGGGCCGAGGGCGCAGGTGACGTCGGGGAGGTCCTGGACCGGTGCGACATGGTGCTGTTCATGCTCGCGGACGCGACCGCCCTGGAGGAGGTCCTCGGCTGGGACGGCACGGGGTTCGCCCATCCCCTCGAGGTGCGCACCATCGTCAACCTCGGCACGGTCTCGACCAGCGCCGCTGTGGCGTTCCACCAGCGGGTCCGGGAGGCGGGCGGGCGCTACGTCGAGGCGCCGGTGTCAGGGTCGCGCGTGCCAGCCCAGCGCGGCGAGCTGGTGGTCATGCTGGCGGGCGACGGCGACCTCGACGCCGTCGAGCGGTTGCTCTCCCCCACCAGCCGGGACGTCGTACGGTGCGGGGCGGTGCCGGCCGCCACCGCCACCAAGCTCTCGGTCAACGCCTTCCTCGTCAGCCTGGTCGCTGCCCTCGCCGAGTCCGTCCACCTCGCCGAGAGCAGCGGGGTCGACCTCGAGGTGCTCCACCGCGTGCTCGACTCCGGCCCGATGGCCAGCGCCGTGTCCAGGCTGCGCCTCGCCGCCATGCTCGGGCACGACTACGCGCCGCAGACCGCGATCGACGACGTCGCACGCAACTGCCGGCTGGTCCTCGACCTCGCCGAGCAGGCAGGTGCGCGCGCCCCCATGACCCGCCAGAGCCACGAGCTGTACACCCGCTCCTCCGCCCTCGGCTTCGGCGCCGACGACATGGCGGCCGTCGTGGAGGCGCTGCGGCGCGCACCCTGAGATGACAGGAGGCCGGACCCTCGCGGATCCGGCCTCCTGGTTGGTGGAGCTGAGGGGACTCGAACCCCTGACCCTCTGCATGCCATGCAGATGCGCTACCAGCTGCGCCACAGCCCCAACAGCCGAGAACACTAGCCGACAGTCCTGCCGACGTGAAATCGGGGCCCCCCCTCAGCTGATCCAGCGCACCAGGAGCCAGATCGAGAGGATCGCGACGGCCACGCCCGCGAGCACGGGGACGACCGTGAGGGCGACGGCACCAGCCACGTAGGCCGCGGTGGGGGGCTCGCGCAGCGGCTGCTTCTCGACCTCGCGGAGCAGCAGGTGGAGGTTCTTGCGGTTGGCGCGGTGGGCGACGTCGAGGAGGTCGCCCACCCCTGGGACCAGTCCGAGGAGGGCGTCGACGACGAGGTTGAGCGCCATCCGGGCGAGCACGGTCATCGGCACCCGGGCCAGGATCGCGTCGCGCACGATGACGGTCGACAGCGCGCTGCCGACGGCGTCGCCGATGCCGGGCAGCAGGCCGAGCACGGCATCGAGCCCGACGCCGAAGCGGGTGCCGGGCACCGTCACCGCGTCGTCCATCACCCGGGCCAGCTGCCGGCTGAGCCGCAGGTCGACCTCGCGGGCCCGGTCGCTCACAGCACCACGCGGTTCCACGCGGTGAGGCGCCAGCGCTCCACGCCGCCCGTCCAGGTGGAGGCCGCGTGCTCGAGCTCGATCCAGCCGCAGTTGGACAGCACGCCGAGGGCCTCGCCGGGGTCGGCCAGCCCGAGGAACGCCGGCACGCAGACCCGCAGCGCGGCGCCGTGGGAGACGACGATGCCGGTCTCGCCCTCGCCGAGCGCGTCGGCGTACGACGTCAGGGCGGGCAGGAAGCGCGCGAGGACGTCGTCGTCGGTCTCCCGGCCGGGGATCGCGGCGTCGTCGCCGGCGAGCAGCAGGGCGTGCTCCTCGGGGTGGGCGGCGGCGTACTCCTCGCTGGTGAGGCCGGTGCGGTTCGGGCCGATGTCGAACTCACGCAGGCGCGGGTCGAGGACGGGCTCGAGGCCCGCCTCCGCGGCGACGTGGGCCGCCGTCTGCGCGGCCCGGGAGAGGTCCGAGCTCCACACCGCGACGGGCGCCATCGCGGCCAGCACCGGCGCCACCGCCTTGGACTGGGCCCGGCCCTGCTCGTCGAGTGGGATGTCGGCGTGCCCCTGGGCGCGCCGCGTGTCGTTCCACTCGGTCCGGCCGTGCCGGAGCAGGACCAGCCGCTTCACGACAGGTCGAGCGGGATGAGCGGGCAGTCGCTCCACAGGCGCTCGAGGGCGTAGAAGGAGCGCTCCTCCTCGTGCTGGACGTGCACGACGATCTCGCCGTAGTCGATCAGCACCCAGCGGCCCTCCTTGTGGCCCTCCCGGCGGATCGGCTTGGCGCCGGCGTCACGGAGCTTCTCCTCCACCTCGTCGACGATCGCGCCGACGGCCCGCTCGTTGTTGGCGCTGGCCAGCACGAAGGCGTCGGTGATCGCGAGCTGGTCGCTCACGTCGAAGGCCAGCACCTGGTCGGCCTTCTTGTCGTGCGCGGCCTGGGCGGCGACGGCGACGAGCTCGAGGGCGTGGTCGGTGGCAGTCATGCGGAGTCCTTGCTGGCGGTGGTGCTGGCGGTGGTGCTGGTGGTGGTGCTGGTGGCGGCGTAGAGGTCGTGCTTGGCGATGTACTGGACCACGCCGTCGGGGACGAGGTACCAGACCGGCTCGCCGCGCCGCTTGCGCTCGCGGCAGTCGGTCGAGGAGATCGCAAGGGCCGGGATCTCGACCATGGTGACCCGCTCGGCCGGGATCCGCGCGAGCGCCTCGGGGTCCATGGCGTAGCCGGGCCGGGTGCACCCGACGAAGTTGGCGAGCTCGAAGAGCTCCTCGGCGTCGCGCCAGGTGAAGATGTCGGCGAGCGCGTCGGCGCCGGTGATGAAGAACAGCTCCGCGTCGGGCATCTCGGCCTTCAGGTCGCGGAGGGTGTCGATGGTGTACGTCTTGCCCGCGCGGTCGATGTCGACGCGGGAGACGTTGAAGCGCGGGTTGGCCGCCGTCGCGACGACGGTCATGAGGTAGCGGTGCTCGGCGGGGGTCACCTGGCGGTCGCTCTTCTGCCAGGGGTCGCCAGTGGGGACGAAGAGCACCTCGTCGAGGTCGAACCAGGCCTGCACCTCCGAGGCCGCCACGAGGTGTCCGTGGTGGATGGGGTCGAAGGTGCCACCCATCACGCCGATGCGGCGCGGTGCCTTCCGGTCCGGCACGGGATCAGCTGTGCTCGCGGCCGCCACCGAAGGAGATCACTGCCAGCAGCAGGACGAGCAGGATGGCCAGCGCGATGCCACCCACGACGTAGGGGTGGAGCGCAGGCTCGCCGTGCTCGGCGGTCTCGGCGGCAAGCGTGGTGACGGTGCTCAGCATGGGCGCGATCCTATCGTCTGGCAGCGCGCGTCAGCGCACGTGGCCGTCTCCGACGACGACGTACTTGCTCGAGGTCATCTCGGGCAGGCCCATCGGGCCCCGCGCGTGCAGCTTCTGGGTGGAGATCCCGATCTCGGCGCCGAAGCCGAACTCGCCCCCGTCGGTGAAGCGCGTGGACGCGTTGACGACGACCGCCGCGGAGTCGACCGCGGCGACGAAGCGGCGGATCGTCCCCTGGTCGCGGGCCACGATCGCCTCGGTGTGCCCGGAGGAGTAGCGGCGGATGTGCTCGATGGCACCCTCGACGTCCGGCACGACCGCCGCGGAGATCTCGAGGGCGAGGAACTCCGCGCCGTGGTCCTCCTCGGTCGCGGCCACCACGTCGTCGTACTCTGCGAAGGCGTGGTCGCCGTGGATGGTGACGCCGGCCCCCTGCAGCGCCTCGATCACGCTCGGCAGGAACTCGTCGGCGACGTCCTCGTGCACGAGCAGCGACTCGGCGGCGTTGCAGACGCTGGTGCGCTGGGTCTTGGCGTTCAGCACGATCGCGAGCGCCTGCTCGAGGTCGGCCGAGGCGTCGACGTAGACGTGGCAGTTGCCCACGCCGGTCTCGATGACCGGCACCGTCGACTCCTCCACGACGCTGCGGATCAGTCCGGCGCCGCCGCGCGGGATCAGCACGTCGACGAGGCCCCGGGCCCGCATCAGCGCCTTGACGCTGTCGTGCGTCTCCCCCGGCACCAGCTGTACGACGTCCTCCGGCAGGCCGCTGCCGGCCAGCGCGCCGCGCATCGCGGCCACGATCGCGGCGTTGCTCGACCGGGCGCTGGAGGACCCACGCAGCAGGACCGCGTTGCCGGCCTTGAGGCAGATCCCCGCGGCGTCGGCGGTGACGTTGGGACGCGCCTCGTAGATCATCCCGACGACCCCGAACGGCACCCGCACCTGTCGCAGCTCGAGCCCGTTGGCGAGCGTGCTGCCCCGCAGCACCTCCCCCACGGGGTCGGGAAGGCCGGCCACGTCGCGCAGCCCCTGCGCCATCGCCGCGAGCCGCGCGTCGTCGAGGCGGAGCCGGTCGACGATGTTGGCCGGGGTGCCGCCGCTCTCCGCACGGGCGACGTCCTCGGCGTTGGCGGCGAGGATCTCGGGGGCCGAGGCGACCAGCGCGTCGGCCATCGCGCGCAGCGCGGCGTCCTTGGTCGCCCGGGTCGCCGTGGCGAGCTCGTGGCTCGCCGTCCGTGCCCGGCCGGCGACCTCGCGGACCGCATCCTCGCTGCTCATGCCTCTCAGCCTAGGTCCGGCGGGCCTAGGGTGGCCCCATGTCTCGCATCACGGGGGTGGTCGTCGCGCTGGCGACGGCAGCGGCTGTCCTGTCGGGCTCGACGGTGGGCGCCGAGCCCGCACCGCTGGCTGCGCCAGCGACCCAGCTGCCGGAGGAGATCGAGGGCGGCGTCGAGCTCGCCATGGCCGACGGTGACCGGCTGCGGATCTGGGCGGCGACGGACCACCGCGCCGTGCACTCGCGGCGCTGGGACGCGGCGACGGGGACGTGGGGGCCGCGCCTCGACGTGGTGCGGAAGAAGGAACTGAGCTGCGGGAGCGTCGACGCGCGCACCGCCAACGGCGCCGTCGCAGCCATCGCGCTGTGCGACACCGGTGGCTGGTCCGAGGACACGGCGCCCGTCTCCTCGCAGGCGCTGTGGTCGCCCGACGGCGTCACGTGGTCGTCGTACACCCTCGACGGCGAGGCCCACGAGGAGCCCGGCATCTCGCCCGACGGCCAGAAGGCCGTGTGGCCGATGCACCAGCGCTACACCACCCGCACCCCGGCCGGCTGGAGCGACCACGCGCTGCGCGCGAAGGGCCAGGAGTACAGCGTCACCGCGACGATCACCGACGGCGAGCAGGTGTCGTTCGCGTACGGCACGTGTGCGGGTCGGCCGTCCCGACTCGTGGTGCTGTCGCGCACCGGGGACGCCGCGCCGCTCCGTCAGGAGGTCGCGGTCCCCTTCTCCTGCACCGAGGCCGGGCTGGCCAACGTGGACTCGGACACGGTCTGGTTGGGCACCCTCGGCGATCCTGCCGGGCGAGCGGTCGTCTCCCGGCCCGACGCTGCATCGACGTGGACCGTCACGGAGGTCGCCCCGATCGACGCACCGGGGCTCTACCAGACGTGGCGCGCCCTCGACCGGGAGCTCATCAGCGCGCCGGGGCTCCCCCTCGTCGCCCTCGGGTCGACGAGCCGCCGGACCGTGCAGGCCCAGTCCTACGAGCCGCAGTCGCAGTCCTGGCGTCCGCCGTCGACGATCTTCACCGCCCGCGCCAGGTGCAGCTGGTCGGACCGCTCGACGGCGGAGCCCCTCGGCGTGCTGGCCATCGGCCTCGTGTGCGGTCGTCGCGCCAAGGTCGTGCTCACCACGCAGGACGGCGTGACCTGGCGAGCTGTCCGCGGCGACTGGAACAGGCGCGGCCTGTCGCCCGACGGGACGTACGTCGCCCTTCCGGCGCGCGACCGGTCCTACGTCATCTCGCCCGAGCGGGGCGTGGTCACGCTGGCCGGCGGTGTTCCCGGTCGCTGCGACGTGGTCGTCCCGGACGGCCCGAACGGAGCCGTGCTCCTCACCTCGGCCGGTCGTCACCGCGGCTGGCCGACCGTGCTGCAGCACTCGTCGGCCGACGGGTGGTACCGGCTGTCCCGGACGTCCCTCCCGACCCCGCCCCGCACCTGCACCGCTGCCCGCGCGTCGACCTACGACCTGCCCTACCGCTTCGAGATCGCCGGCGGCCGCGACCACCGCTACACGGTGCGGATCGTCCGGCGCGATGGCGCGTGGACCGTGCGTCGCAGCCGCTACTGAGCCCCGCACGGCAGAACGCCCCCGGCCGCAGCGGCCGGGGGCGTTCGTCGTACGGAGTGGCGCGCAGGTCAGCCCTTGCGCTCCTTGACCTTCTCGGTCGCGGCGGGCAGCACGGTGTGGAGGTCGCCCACGACACCGAAGTCGACGAGCTCGAAGATCGGCGCCTCGGGGTCCTTGTTGACCGCGACGATCGTCTTCGAGGTCTGCATGCCGGCGCGGTGCTGGATCGCGCCGGAGATGCCGTTGGCGACGTAGAGCTGCGGCGAGACCGTCTTGCCGGTCTGGCCGACCTGGAAGGCGTGCGGCATCCAGCCCGAGTCGACCGCGGCGCGCGAGGCACCCACGGCGGCACCGAGGCTGTCGGCGAAGCCCTCGACCGGCTCGAAGTTGCCGCCCGTGCCACGACCGCCGGAGACCACGATCGCGGCCTCGGTGAGCTCGGGGCGGCCGGTGGACTGGCGCGGCTGGGTGGCCACGACCTGGGCGCCCTTGGCGGCGTCGGAGATCGTCGCGGCGAACGCCTCGACCGCACCGGCGCCCTCGGCCTCCTCGGGGGCGGCAGAGTTCGGCTTCACGGTGATGATCGGCGTGCCCGTGGTGACCTTCGCCTGCACGGTGTAGTTGCCGGCGAAGACCGACTGGGTGGTCACGCCACCCTCGGCGACGTCGACGGCGTCGGTGATCAGGCCCGAGCCCAGCTTGATCGCCAGGCGACCGGCGACCTCCTTGTTCTCGAACGTGGAGGGCAGCAGCACCGCGGCGGGGCTGGTCTTCTCGGCCAGCTGCTGCAGCGCCTCGGCCTTGGGCGCCACGAGGAAGCCCTTGATCTGGGCGTCGTCGACGACGTAGACCTTCGCGGCGCCGTACTTCTTCACCTTCTCGGCCACGGCGTCGCCCTGCTCGGGCGAGCCGAAGAACACCGCGGACGGCTCGCCGAGGCGGCGGGCGATGGTGAGCAGCTCGTAGGTCGGCTTCTTGACCTCGCCGTCGGCGTGGTCGACCACAACAAGAACTTCAGACATCTCGCAGGCTCCTCAGATGAACTTCTTGGACGCGAGGAAGTCGACCAGCGCGGTGGCGCCCGAGCCGTCCTCGTCGGTGACGATCTCGCCGGCCGTGCGCGGCGGGCGGGCGGTGGTCTCCTCGACCTGCGTGTAGGCCACGGAGAGGCCGACCTGGTCGGCGTCGAGGCCCAGGTCGGTCAGCGACCACGTCTCGAGCGGCTTCTTCTTGGCCGCCATGATGCCCTTGAACGAGGGGTAGCGGGCCTCGCCCGACTGGTCGGTCACGGACAGCACGATCGGGAGCGTCGCGCCGATGACCTCGGTCGAGCCCTCGTTGTCGCGCTTGATGCGGACCTGGTCGCCCTGCGACTCCACGACGGAGGCGAGCGTGACCTGCGGCAGGCCGAGGCGCTCGGCGAGCATCGCCGGGACGACGGAGCCGGCGGCGTCGGTCGAGGCCATGCCGCACACGACCAGGTCGGCGCCGGAGTCGGCCTTGATCTTCTCGACGGCCTTCGCGAGCACCAGCGAGGTGCCGAGGTAGTCGGAGCCGGCGATCGCGTCGTCGACGACGTGGACGCCGGAGTCGGCACCCATCTGCAGCGCCTTGCGCACCGCGTCGACGGCCTTCTCCGGCCCGACGGTCAGCGCGGTGACGGTGATCTCCTCACCCTCGCGCTTCTCGCGGAACTGCAGCGCCTGCTCGACGGCGTACTCGTCCAGCTCGGACAACAGCCCGTCGACACCGACGCGGTCGACGGTGTTGTCGTCCTCGAACTTGCGGTCGGCCGTGGCGTCCGGCACGTACTTCACACAGACAACAATGTTCATGGTGGTGTGGCCTCGCGGCCCCTCCTGTGCACTCGGATGTGCTCGTGAGGCTACTAGCCGGTCACCCGCGACCGGAATGGCCGCCCGGGTGGGGTCAGTCACAGTGACACTGTCACGGTCCGCAGCCGCCGGAGAGGCTTCCCTCGGCCACCGCGTCAGCGGATGCGGAAGCGGACGTTGCGGGTGGCGGCCAGGTGGTCGGCGTCGCCGCGGTAGGCGACCTCGACGCGGTAGCGGCCGGCGCGGGACGGCCCGGGGTCCAGGAACAGCCGGCCGCCGACGACGCCGCGGTCCAGCTCTCCTCGCGCGACGCGCACGGTCCGGCCCGCACGCCGTACGACGATGCGCACCCGGCCCGACGGGGCGGTGCCGTGCTCGCCCGCGGCCCGCACCCGGACCGCGATCGGGGCGCGCCGGCGCTTGCCCGTGACGTCCACCCGGAGCCGGGTGCGCGCCTGGGTGACCTGCCAGGTCACCGTCGACGACGTGCTGCCGTCGTGCAGCAGCGGGTCCTGGGGCAGGTACGTCGCCTGCACGGCGTGGGCCCCGGCCGCGACAGGCGGAAGGACGAGGGCGGCGGTGCCGTTCGCGCCAAGGGTCGTCCTGAAGGCGACGCCGTCGACGGAGACCACCACGTCACCCGGGGCCGGGCCCGAGGCCGTGGTCACCGCGGCGGAGGCGGTGACCGGCTCGCCGTAGGCCGACTGGGTCGTGCCGAGCACGAGGGTGGTGCTCGACGGGGTGCTCGACGGCAGGGCGGCCGACGCCGGGTGCGTCGTCGCGGCGGCGACCGCCATGCCGAGGGCAGCCGCGACGGCCGCGTGGGCCTTGCGCGGGCGCACGAGTGCTCGAGACATGTGGGACCCCCTGCCCGGAGCGTAGGTCACGGGCAGGGGGTCACGCGTCAGCGGACCTGCGTCAGCGGACCTTGACCTTGGCCTTGCCCGTCGACGCCGCGTGCGTCGCGTCACCGGCGTAGGACACGGTGATCGTGTACGTGCCCGGCTTGGTGACCTTGGGGACCACGACCTTGGCCTTGCCGGCCTTCACCTCGACCCGGAGGCTCTTGACCTTCTTCGTGCCGCGGGTGACCTTGACCTTCGCCTTGCCGGTGGCCGCGTTGTCGGCCGAGCCGACCTTGACCTTGGCCACGATCTTCGACTGCTTGGCGGAGTACTTCCCGCTCACCTTGGTGGTGGTCGCCTGCACGGCGGGCGTCCCGGGCACCGGCGGCGTACCGGTGTCGGAGACCGTGACGGTGTCGACCGTCAGGTCCTGGGCGGGCGTCGTGGCCTTCGGCGTGCAGCTGACGTCGGCGGTGTACGCGTCGGACCCGTCCTCCTTCTTGAAGACCAAGGAGGCGGTGTAGCTGGCGGCCTTGAGGACGTAGGTCCCGGCGGCGGTCGGGGCGAACGTCGGTCCGGCGCCGGTCGCGGTGACGGTGACCGGGCCCGACGCGGGGAGGTCGGCGCTCGCCACCGTGGCGGCGATCTCCGGCAGGGCGGCGCCGTTCTGTGTGGCCTTGATCTTGGCCGTGCCGGCGACCTTCCTGGCCCCGAAGATCGTGTAGACCGCGTTGCGGACGTCGTCGGGGATCGTCACCTTCGCCGTGACGTTGGTGGGCGCGGAAGCACCGGTGGCGAGGGTGGCGGGCAGGTCGGTGTCGGCGGTGGTGATGAACTCCTTGTCACCAAGCACGGTGTTGCAGACGAAGACGAGGTTGCCGGAGGCCGCGCCCGCGGGGACGGCGCCGAGGCCGGTGGCGACGAGCGAGGCGATGCCGAGTGCGGCGAGGCTGGACTTCAGGTGCATGCGTATTCCCTCCCAAGGAACATCGGGTCAGCGCCACCGTCCCTCCCTGGTCCGGTGGTCGCCCGGGAACTGTGACATCCAGTTACACACTGAGGTACACCCCGTCCCACGATGCGGTACGCATGTTCACCGAGCCCGGTCACCGCACCGGGCGACCGGCCCGCGTCCTCAGGACTTGATGAGCTTGCTCACCAGCCGCCCGGCCACCAGCCAGGCGATCGCCCCGAGGCCCCAGTTGAACAGCGCGTTCTTGGTGTCGGCGCCCTCCCCGCGGAACTGCTTGATCCCGTCGCTGCGCGAGAAGACGTCGAGGTCCACGACGTTGGCCGCGCGCAGGATCAGGTCGACCGCGTCGTTGGACCGGTTGGCCTCGAGCGCGATCAGCAGCGCGCCCATGGCGAGCAGCAGCGCCGAGAGGGCGCTCACGATCCACACGATCTGGGCCAGGGTTCCCCGGAGCTTGTCCACTGGTCGGTCTCCTTCGGTTCGTCACGGCGACGTGCGGTCGCTCGGGCGGGCTGCCGGAGCGTACCCGGTGTCAGCGCCCCACGAAGGTCGCCTTGCCCGGCCCGTTCTCAACGAACGAGGTCATGCCGCGGGTACGGTCCTCGGTCGCGAAGACGGCGGCGAACTGCTGCCGCTCGATCTCCAGGCCGGTCTCGAGGTCGACCTCGCTCCCCCGGTCGATGCACTCCTTGGCCGCCCGGATCGCCAGCGCCGCCGCGCCGCTGAACTGCGCGGCGTAGGCCACGGACTCCTCGAGCACCTTCTCGGCAGGCACCACGCGGTCCACCAGGCCGATGCGCAGCGCCTCGTCGGCCTTGACGAAGCGGCCGGTGAAGATGATGTCCTTCGCGCGGGCGGTGCCGACGAGCCGGGCCAGGCGCTGGGTGCCGCCGGCGCCGGGGATGATCCCGAGGAGCACCTCGGGCTGCCCGAGGACTGCGTCCTCGGCGGCGAATCGGAGGTCCGCGGACAGCGCCAGCTCGCACCCGCCGCCGAGGGCGTACCCGTTGACGGCGGCGATGACCGGCTTGGGGATGCGGGCGATGGCGGTCGTCGCCGAGCTCACCGAGCCGGAGACCTTGACCATGTCGGCGTACGACAGGTCGGCCATCTCCTTGACGTCGTTGCCAGCGGCGAAGACCCGCTCACCACCCCACAGGACCACGGCACGCACGTCGTCGCGCTCGGTGAGCTCGGCGGCCGCCTCGCGCAGGTCGGACTGCACCTGGACGCTGATGGCGTTCATCTTCGGTCGGTCGAGGCGCAGGACCGCGACCCCGTCGGTCACGTCGATCGAGACGAACTCCATGGGTGGCTCCTCATCATCGAGAACAGGTCGGCGCCGGTGGGCGGCGCGACACACGTGTGGGATGCCGCATTGTGCCGCGCGCGCCCGGCTCGACGACAATGACCCGCGTGACACCGCCCCCCGAGACCTCTGTCTGGAACCACGACGGCGAGACCATGACGGTCTGGCCGGGTCGCCACTACCCCCTGGGCGCGACCTGGTCGCACGAGTCGACGAATTTCGCGGTCTACGCCCCGGCGGCCGAGCAGGTGTGGGTCTGCCTGTTCGACGACGAGGGCACCGAGGTGCGCCACCTGCTCACCGAGCACTCGCTGGGCGTGTGGCACGGCGCGCTCCCCGGCGTCTCCCCCGGCACCCGCTACGGCTACCGGGCCCACGGGCCATGGAACCCCGACGCCGGCCTGCGGTTCAACGCCAACAAGCTGCTCCTCGACCCCTACGGCAAGGCCGTGTCGGGCGACCTGCTCGTGGACGACGCAATCTTCGGCTACGCCAAGGGCGACCCCGACACGATCAGCGAGCTCGACTCGGCGCCGTACGTGCCACGCAGCGTGGTCGTCTACGACGACTTCCAGTGGGGCGCGGACACCTCGCCGCGCCGCCGCTGGCGCGACACCGTCATCTACGAGCTGCACGTCAAGGGCATGA
The DNA here is from genome assembly GCF_031844425.1 of Microbacterium sp. ARD31. Lineage (NCBI taxonomy): Bacteria > Bacillati > Actinomycetota > Actinomycetes > Micrococcales > Microbacteriaceae > Microbacterium > Microbacterium sp. ARD31. The sequence goes on along the minus strand of NZ_JAUZVE010000018.1, from coordinate 1,700 downwards.
CCCAGCTGCACGACCGCGTGCCCGAGGAGCTGCGCGGCACGTACGCCGGCCTCGCCACGCCGGCCGTCACCGACTACCTCAAGGACCTCGGCATCACAGCGGTCGAGCTCCTCCCCGTCCACCAGTTCGTCTCCGAGCCGGCGCTGGCCGAGCGCGGGCTGGTCAACTACTGGGGCTACAACTCCATCTCCTTCTTCGCCCCGCACAACGGCTACGCCCATGCCGGCGACCGCGGCCAGCAGGTCACCGAGTTCAAGCAGATGGTCAAGGACTTCCACGCCGCCGGCCTGGAGGTCATCCTCGACGTGGTCTACAACCACACCGCCGAGGCCGGACCGCTCGGGCCGACGCTCAGCTTCCGCGGCCTCGACGACCTCGGCTACTACCAGCGCGTCGTCCGGGCGCCGGTGGCCGACGCGGGCGAGGACCCGATGCCCGACACCTACTGGGACGTCACCGGCTGCGGGAACACCGTCGACGCCACCCACACCCAGAGCCTCCGGATGATCCTGGACTCGCTGCGCTACTGGGTCACCGAGATGCACGTCGACGGCTTCCGCTTCGACCTGATGAGCGCGCTGACGCGCACCGACCAGGTCGTCGACATGGGCAGCCACCTCATCACCGCCATCGGCCAGGACCCGATCCTGCGCCACGTGAAGCTCATCGCGGAGCCGTGGGACGCCTCGATGGACGGCTACCGGGTTGGCGAGTTCCCGCCGCCGTGGATCGAGTGGAACGACCAGTTCCGCGACACCATGCGCGACTTCTGGCGCGGCCGGTCCGACGGCGTGCGCACCGTGGCGACCCGGCTCGCCGGCTCCAGCGACCTGTACGCCGACGACGGCCGTTCGCCGTACGCCTCGGTCAACTTCATCACCGCCCACGACGGCTTCACGCTGCGCGACCTCGTGTCCTACAACGACAAGCACAACGAGGCCAACGGCGAGGACAACCGCGACGGCACCGACAACAACCGCTCGTGGAACTGCGGCGTCGAGGGCGAGACCGACGACGAGGCGATCATCGCCGTGCGCCGCCGGCAGGCCGCCAACCTCATGGCCACGCTGTGCTTCTCCAGCGGCGTGCCGATGCTCACCGCGGGTGACGAGCGCGGTCGCACCCAGCGCGGCAACAACAACGCCTACGGCCAGGACAACGAGACGTCGTGGATCGACTGGCGTCCCGACGACGCGTGGCTCGACGTCTACGAGATCACCAAGACCGCGCTCCGGCTGCGGCGCGAGCACCCCGTGCTGCGGCAGCGGCACTGGTTCGAGGGGCGCCCCACGATCAAGGGCGGCATCAAGGACGTGGTCTGGGTGCACCCGAGCGGCCGGGAGATGTCGACCGACGACTGGAACGACGACGGCTGCCGCACGGTCGGGATGTTCCTCAACGGCTCGCCGCTGCGCTCCCCCGGCCCGCGCGGGGAGCAGGTGCGCGACACGTCGTTCATGATCTGGCTCAACGCCGGCGGCGAGGACGTCCAGCTGACCCTGCCCGCCAACAAGTGGGTCCACCACGGCGAGGTCGTGCTCTCCACCAACGCCGACGTGGCCCTCGGCACCCCCGTGGTCGCGGGCGGGTCGCTGGAGCTCCAGGCGCACTCGGTGCTGGTGCTCCGCCAGACGTATTAGGTGGCGCCTCCGCTTCGCTCCGGCGCGTGTCGCGGCGCTCGTGACCCGCTCGTTCGTCGT
>NZ_JAUZVE010000017.1:0-159121 GCF_031844425.1 Microbacterium sp. ARD31 | reverse complement strand
CGGTGTGACGTCAGCGGGTGCAGAGCACCTCGGGCGTCGCGACGGCGGCGTAGCCGGCCGGCGTGGCGCTCGTGCTGAGGTCGAACTTGATGCGGAACGCGTCCTTGATGTCGACGACCTCGTCGGCCACGACGGTGCCGACCGCGAGGGCGTGGCTGGACTTGACCGCGCCGTCGGCGGTGACGGTGACGGCGCCGCTGGAGCCGCTCGCCGACTGGTCGATGAGGGCGTACGTCGCCCGCAGCTGGAGGCACTTGCGACCCAGCGTGTACTCGATCGACGACGCCGTGCCCGGCGTGGCGGTCAGGACGCTGGCGGCGTAGTAGTCGGTGGCGATGAGCGCGCCGTTGAACTGGACGTTCTGCGCCGGACCGGCCGGGCGGGCGGTCAGCCGGCCCCAGCTGTAGACCTCGACGTCGAGCGTGGGGCTGAAGCCCTTCTTCACGCCGTTCGAGGCCGGCTTGAGGACGCGGTACTGGCGCTTGCCGGGCGTCGACGGGTCGTCCTTGAGCACGTAGGAGCCGTTGCCCTTGATCTTGGCGGTGCCCGTGGACTTCCAGGACTTCTTGTTGCCCACGCGCTGCTGGAGGACGACCTTCTGGCCGGCGGCCTTCGGGGTGACCTTGCCGCGGACCTTGATGATGGTCTCCTCGCCGATGGCGACGGTCTTGTTGACCTTGGCGGTCACGGTGTAGGAGCCGGCCTTGGCCGGCGCCGCCGTGGAGGGCGCCGCGAAGGCGAGCGGAGCGACGGCCAGGGCTGCCGCCGCGGTGAAGGCGGTGATGCGGTTCATGGTGGTTCCCCGTGGTGTGAGCTGCGGCCGGAAGGCCCTTGCGTGGTGGAGACTCTAGGGCCGCCGGAAAAGTTGCGACGGATCCGACACGGGCTGTTCAGCGCAGGAGCGCACCGGCGTGCGGAGGGACCTCCACCGTGCCACCGGAGAGCTTTACGCCCGACGGTGTCTGGAACAGCACCTCGCTCGCGTCCACCTCGAGAGTGACGTCGACCTCGCCGGCGTTGACGACGACGAGCAGGTCGCCGCGGCGCATGGTGAACAGGCGCCCCTCGACCGTGCACGAGACGGAGCCGAAGGCCGGGTCGGTCAGCTGCGGCAGCTCGCGCCGCAGCCGGGCGAGCTGCCGGTAGCAGTCGAGGACGACGGCGTGCCGCCCGCTGTCGAGCTCGTCCCAGTCGAGCTTGGACCTCTGGAAGGTGGCCGGGTCCTGCGGGTCGGGCACCTCGGCAGGGTCCCAACCCATCTTCGCGAACTCCGCGATCCGCCCCTCCGCCGTGGCCTTACCCAGCTCGGGCTCAGGGTGGGAGGTGAAGAACTGGAACGGCGTGGACGCCGCCCACTCCTCCCCCATGAACAGCATGGGCGTGAACGGACCGGCGAGCGTGAGCAGCGCCGCGCAGGCGAGCTGGTCGTCGTCGAGGTGCTCGGCCAGCCGGTCGCCGCGCGCCCGGTTGCCGATCTGGTCGTGGTTCTGGTTGGCCACCACGAGCCGCCAGGTGGGCATCGTCGCGGTGTCGATCGGCACGCCGTGCTCGCGCTCGCGGAACGACGACCAGGTGCCGTCGTGGAAGAACCCGCGCTCGCAGACCTTGGCCAGCGCCTCGAGCGGCTCGAAGTCGGCGTAGTAGCCGGCGGTCTCCCCGCTGAGGGCGACGTGGACGGCGTGGTGGAAGTCGTCGCTCCACTGGGCGTCGAGGCCGTAGCCGCCGGCCTCGCGCGGCGTCACCAGCCGCGTGTCGTTCAGGTCGGACTCGGCGACCAGCGTCAGAGGCCGGCGCAGGTGGGCCGACAGCGCGGCGACCTCGACCGCCATCTCCTCGAGCAGGTGCACCTCGGAGGTGTCGCTGAGCGCGTGCACAGCGTCGAGCCGGAGCGCGTCGACGTGGTAGTCCTCGAACCACATCCGCACGTTGTCGAGGATGAACCGGCGCACCTCGGCCGAGCCCTCGCCGTCGAGGTTCACCAGGTCGCCCCAGGTGTTGCGGCCGTCCTTGAGGTAGGGCCCGAAGAGCGGCAGGTAGTTGCCCGAGGGGCCGAGGTGGTTGTGGACCACGTCCTGCACGACGCCCAGACCCTTGGCGTGGCAGGCGTCGACGAACCGCTGGTACGCCTCGGGGCCGCCGTAGCCCTCGTGGACGGCGTACCAGCCGACGCCGTCGTAGCCCCAGTTGTGGGTGCCGTTGAAGGCGTTGACCGGCATCACCTCGACGAGGTCGACGCCGAGGTCGAGCAGGTGGTCGAGGCGCTCGATCGCGTGGTCGAGCGTGCCGCCCGGGGTGAAGGTGCCGACGTGCAGCTCGTAGATCACCGAGCCCGGCAGCTGGCGACCGGTCCACGCGGCGTCCTGCCACTCGTACGTCGTGAGGTCGCGCCGGGAGAGCTCGTGCACGCCGCCGGGCTGGCGGCGCGAGCGCGGGTCGGGTCGCGGCTCCGGGTCGTCGTCGAGGAGGTAGCCGTAGTCGACGTAGAGGGGGTGCTCCACCGCGGCGGGCAGCGGCTCGGCCGGCGTCCACCACCCGTCGTCGCCGCGCGACATCTCGAGCACGGAGCCCCCGGCGTTGTCGCCGCAGAGCAGGCGCACGCGCTGCGGCCGCGGCGCCCAGACGTCGAAGGGGCCCCTCACGCGTCCTCCCGCACCAGCAGCGCGACCGGGTGGGTGGCGAGCAGGTCGGCGAGGTGCCCGTCGGTCCCGACGCCGGTGAGCACGTCGTGCCAGCGGCCCGGCGGCAGGTCGAGACGGGTGTCGCCCCAGCCGCCGGCGGCGTCGAGCCCGACCGGCAGCCGGGTCACCACGGTGATCGCGCCGCCGCGATCGAACGCGACCGCGTGACCGGCGGCCGTGCCCGTCGCGGTGACCGGGGTGTAGCCGGTGAAGAGCTCGGGGCGCTCGCGGCGCAGGGTGAGCGCCGTGCAGGTGACGTGCAGCTTGGTCGCGGCGTCGTCCTCGGCCGTGCCGGCGAGCAAGCCGGCGCGGTGGTCGAAGTCGACGGGCCGGCGGTTGTCCGGGTCGACGAGCGAGGTCTCCCACAGCTCGCTGCCCTGGTAGACGTCGCAGACACCCGGCATGGTGATCGCGACCAGCTTGGCGGCGAGGGAGTTCGACTGGGCGGGGGCGTCGATGCGGGTGGCGAGGTCGACCAGCACCTGCTGCACCTCGGCGGAGTCGAAGACGGCGTCGACGGCCGCGTGCACCGCCACCTCGTACTCCTCGTCGGGCTCGGTCCAGGTGGTGCGGTCGCCGGCCTCGCGCATCGCCTTCTCGGCGTAGCCGTGCAGCCGCTCGGGCAGGTCGGGCAGGTGTTCGGGCGTCCACGCCCCCAGCACGGCCTGCCACAGCAGGGAGCCGAAGGCGGGGTCGGGCACCGGCGCGAGGCGCAGCAGCTCGTCGAGCGACCGCTCCCAGTGCCCGGGCTCCTCGGCCAGCACCGTGATGCGGGCGCGGACGTCCTCGCCGCGCTTGGTGTCGTGGGTGGAGAGGGTGACCATCGCATCGGGCCAGTCGCGCTGCCGGGTCGCCATGGCGTCGTGGAAGTCCTCGACCCCGATCGCGAAGATCGACGGGTCGCCGCCCACCTCGTTGAGCGAGGTCAGCCGGGACCAGCGGTAGAACGAGCAGTCCTCGACGCCCTTGGCCATGACCATGCCGGAGGTCTGCTGGAAGCGCCGGGCCGGCTGGCCCCACTCGTCGTGCAGCACGGGCTCGAGGACGTCGTACGTCGCGGCGAGGTCGGGGCGCTCCGCCCGCGCCCGGGTGAACGCCTGCTCGAGGTGCTCGCGGCCCTCGGGGAGGTAGGAGCGGTAGACCGGGAAGCAGGCCAGCAGCTCGGCGACCGCGTCGGCGACGGCGTCGTCGTCGGCCGACTCGTTGCGGTGCTCGAGCACCCGCTCGACCTCGCGGGTGATGCGGAGGACCTCGGCGTGCAGGATGCCGTCGGCGACCGCGCGCTTGTTGTCGTGGACCATCCGCTCCCAGTCGACCGGCGCGCCGCGCAGCCGGTCCTCCAGGGCGGTCAGCGGCGCCTCGCCGGCCGGGTCGGTGAGCACGCGGTCGATGAGCGCGAGCGCGTCGTACCCGGTGGTGCCGGACGTGGCCCAGTCGCGGGGCAGCTCCTCGCCGGGCTCGAGGATCTTCTCGACCAGGACGTAGGCGCCACCGGTGAGCGCGGCGAGGTCGTCGAGGTAGCGCTTGGGGTCGCGCAGGCCGTCGGGGTGGTCCACCCGCAGCCCGTCGACGAGGCCCTCGTCGAACCAGCGCTTGATCTCGACGTGGGTCTCGGCGAAGACCTCGGGGTCCTCGACGCGCACCGCGGCGAGGGTGTTGACGGCGAAGAAGCGGCGGTAGTTGAGGTCCTCGTCGGCGGCCCGCCAGCTGACCAGCTCGTAGTGCTGCTCCTCGAGGGTGGTCGTGCCGGGCGCCAGCGGGAAGCGCTGGTCGTGGTAGCGCACGACGCCCTCCCCCGGGCCGCTGGTGTCGATGCGGATCGCGTCCTCGTCGTCGTCGCCGACCACCGGGATGAGGATCCGCCCGTCACCGGCCGCCCAGTCCACGTCGAACGCCGTCGCGTGCTCGGACTCCCGGCCCAGCCGCAGCACGTCCCACCACCAGGGGTCCTCGGCCGGCGTCGCGACGCCGACGTGGTTGGGGACGATGTCGACCAGCACACCCATGCCGAGGCGGCGTGCCTCGGCCGACAGGGCGTCGAGACCCTCGGCACCACCGCGCTCGGGGTCGACGTGGTCGAAGGCGACCACGTCGTAGCCGTGCGTGCTGCCCGGCTCGGAGGCCAGCAGCGGCGAGAGGTAGACCCAGTCCACGCCGAGGTCGTGGAGGTACGGCAGCACCCGCGCGGCGTCGTACAGGGTGAAGTCGGGGCTCACCTGCAGGCGGTAGGTGCTGCGCGGGGTGCGCCGGTCCGGGTCGTGGGTCACGGCGCCTCTGTTCCCGCGGTGGTGCTCAGGGATGCGGCGACCGAGCGGTCGGTCTCCTCCGGCTCGGGATCGGTGTGCTCGCGGAGCACCAGGGTGGACCGCTCCCCCATCCGCAGGGACGTGCCGGCCTTGCAGGTGCCACGGTCGTCGGCCACCCCGCCGGTGTCGATCAGCACGTCCCACGACTCGGCGTACTCCGCCGGGGGCAGGGTCACCTCGCACTCGCCGTCGGCGTTGAACCACAGCACGAAGTGATCGTCGGTGATCGGCTTGCCGCGGGAGTCGCGGGTGTTGATGGCGTCGCCGTTGAGGTACATGCCCAGCGACTTCTGGCCCGAGTCCCAGTCGCCCTCCTCCATCGGCCGGCCGTCGGGGTGCAGCCACACGATGTCGTCGAGGCCGTTCTCGTCGGCCTGCCCGGTGAAGAACTGGCGACGGCGGAAGGTGCGGTGCTCGCGGCGCAGCCGGGAGACGGCGGCGGTGAACTCGACGAGCCCGTGGTCGGCCTCGTCCCAGTGCACCCACGTGAGCTCGTTGTCCTGGGCGTAGCCGTTGTTGTTGCCGTCCTGGGTGCGGCCGAGCTCGTCACCGTGCAGCAGCATCGGCACGCCCTGGCTGAGCAGCAGAGTGGTGATGAAGTTGCGCTGCTCGCGCGCGCGCAGCGCATTGACGTGCTCGTCGTCGGTCGGGCCCTCGACGCCGTGGTTCCACGAGCGGTTGTGGCTCTCGCCGTCGTTGTTGTCCTCGCCGTTGGCCTCGTTGTGCTTCTCGTTGTACGACACCAGGTCGCGCAGCGTGAAGCCGTCGTGGGCGGTGACGAAGTTGATGCTCGCGAAGGGCCGGCGACCCGAGTTCTCGTAGAGGTCCGAGGAGCCGGCGACGCGCGAGGCGAACTCGCCGAGCGCGGGCTCACCGCGCCAGAAGTCGCGGACGGTGTCGCGGTAGGCGCCGTTCCACTCGGTCCACTGGGGCGGGAAGCCGCCGACCTGGTAGCCACCGGGGCCGATGTCCCACGGCTCGGCGATCAGCTTGACCTGGCTGACCACCGGGTCCTGCTGCACGAGCTCGAAGAAGGTGGACAGCTTGTCGACGTCGTAGAACTCGCGCGCCAGGGTGGAGGCGAGGTCGAAGCGGAAGCCGTCGACGTGCATCTCGGTCACCCAGTAGCGCAGCGAGTCCATGATCAGCTGCAGCGAGTGCGGGTGCCGGACGTTGAGGGAGTTCCCGGTGCCCGTGTAGTCCATGTAGTACTGCAGGTCGTCCTCGACGAGCCGGTAGTAGGCGACGTTGTCGATGCCCTTCATGCTGAGCGTCGGCCCGAGGTGGTTGCCCTCGGCGGTGTGGTTGTAGACCACGTCGAGGATGACCTCGATGCCCGCGGCGTGCAGCGCCTTGACCATCGCCTTGAACTCCTGCACCTGCTGGCCGAGGCCGTCGGTGGAGGCGTAGGACTCCTGCGGGGCGAAGAACCCGATGGTGTTGTAGCCCCAGTAGTTGCGCAGACCCTTCTGCACGAGCGCGTCGTCCTGCACGAACTGGTGCACCGGCATCAGCTCGATCGCGGTGACGCCGAGGCGGGTGAGGTGCTCCACGACCGCCGGGTGCGCGATGCCGGCGTAGGTCCCGCGCAGCTCCTCGGGCACCTCGGGGTGCAGCTGGGTGAGGCCCTTGACGTGCGCCTCGTAGATCAGCGTCTCGTGGTACGGCGTGCGCGGGCGCGCCTCGCCCTCCCAGTCGAAGAACGGGTTGATCACCACGCCGAGCATCACGTGGTCGAGCGAGTCGTCGTCGTTGGTGGTGTCGGGGTCCTCGAAGGAGTAGGAGAAGACCGACGGGTCCCACTCGTACTCGCCCACCGTCGCCTTGGCGTAGGGGTCGAGGAGCAGCTTGTTCGGGTTGCAGCGCAGGCCCTGCGCCGGGTCCCACGGGCCGTGGACGCGGTAGCCGTAGCGCTGGCCCGGCTGCACGCCGGGGAGGTAGGCGTGCCAGACGAACGCGTCGACCTCGGTCAGCTCCACCCGTGTCTCGCGGCGCTTGCCCTCCGCTGCCGGGTCGTCGTCGATCAGGCACAGCTCGACGCGCTCGGCGACCTCGCTGAAGAGCGCGAAGTTGGTGCCGCTGCCGTCGTAGGTCGCACCGAGGGGGTAGGCCGATCCGGGCCAGGTCTCCGTCATGCCCGCGACGCTACCGGCGACCGGCGAGTAATCGACCAGCGTCCATCCGCCGGGGTGGGGGCCGGTGACGACCGTCACCGACCCCCGGGCGGTCAGCGGCGGACCTTGCTGGTCCGCGGCGTCCGCACCGTGAGGGACTCGTACGACGGCGCCGACGCGGTGACCTCGACGGCCAGGCGCTTGCCGACCAGCTTCCCCCGGAGCAGCAGCCACTGCCGGTGCGCGCCGCGGATGCGCTTGCCGCCGGCGTACCACGTGTAGTCGAGGTCCGCCGGGGACGGCGTCCAGCTCCCCTTGGTCACCCGGACGACCTTGCCGACCCGCAGCGTGCCCTTGACGACGGGGCGCCGGTCGTTGACGAGGACCTGGACGACCACCGGGGGAACCGGTGCGGCGACGACGGGCGCGGTGGCCGCGGACCAGGCGCTCGCCGGCACCCACCCCGCGCCGGCCGTGGCGGTGGCCTGCACCCGGATCGTCCTGCCGACGTCCTGCGCGGTCGGGACGTACGTCGTCCCGGTCGGGTCGTCGGACGGCGTGGTGTCGTCGCCGACCACCCAGCGGTAGCTCACCGTCGCGCCGGCCGGCGTCCAGCCCGACGTCGCGGTGAGGGTCTGGCCCACCTGCGGCGTGCCGGCGATCGTCGGCGCGGCGGCGCTGGTGACGACGCCACCGAGCAGCACGTCGACGTCCTCCAGCGCCTCACCGCTCGCGACGGTGATCGGCGTGGCGCTCATGATGTAGGGCTGGTCGTCCCACGTCTCGGTGGCTCCGGTCACCGGGTCGTGGAAGACCAGGGCGTAGGTCGCCGCCGGGAGGCCGGGGACGACGTAGCTCCCGTCCGCGTCAGTGGTGTATTCGCCGACGCGGGCGTAGGCCTGCGCGGCGTACTGCCACCACACGCCGACCCGTGCGCCGTCGACGGGGGTGCCGGCACCGATGGTCACCGTCCCGGAGATGCTGGCGGCCGGCTCGAGCTCGGTGTCCGCGAGCGTGTTGACGGCGTTCTCCGAGACGGGGACCCACGTGGCGAACACGCCCGAGACGACGTCGCGGTGCCACTCGGTGGCCCAGGCGTCGGTGGGGTCGCTGAACCGCACCTTGTAGTAGGGGTCGGGGTCGATCCCGTCGACCTGGTAGGACCCGTCGGCTGCGGTGACGTCCTGCCCGACCACGATCTCGCCGTAGCCGACGTTGTCCCACACCGTGACCTCGATGCCGGCGAGCGGCGCGGCTCCTTCGTCCGTGACCACTCCCGCGATGCTGCCGGGATCGAGCGCGTGTGCCGCGGGTGTCGGTGCCAGGGTGGCCGCCACCAGGGCGGCTCCGGCAAGCAGGCGTAGTGACTTCATGGTCGTGCTCCTCCCGTGCGGTGTGCTTCCAGCCTCACAGCGGAGCCGCCCGAGCGGCAGGAGCGAACGTCACCTCCCGGCGGGCACACCGACCCGTGCGTCCCGATCCGTCATCCGAACCCGACCCCATGCGTGCCGATCCGCATGACGGATCGCGGCGGGGACGTCAGTCGACCGCCACGACGGCGACCGCGGCGGTGCTGCTGGCGGCCACGCGCGGGTTGCTTGGCGACCCAGGGACCGCGAGCGGGAGGTCGAGCGGCGCCTCGAGGCGGACGGTGACCGAGCGGCCGGTGGCGTCGACCTGGACGCCGACGTCGATGCCGGGGTAGTTCTGCGCGGCCCCGGCCCGGGCCAGGTAGTCGCGCACGGCAGCCCGCACCGCCGCTTCCTGCTGGGACAGCCGCTGCTCGCGCAGGCCCTCCTCGTAGATCCCTGCGGAGCCCAGATCGGCGCCGTAGAGCGCCGCGCCGTCGGCGAGGTTGTCGAGCCCTTGCCGCTGGAGGTACGCCGCGGAGGCGTCGATGACGGCGACGATCGCCATCAGCAGGATGCCGGCGAACCCGATGATCAGGAGGGTGACCTGCCCGCGCTCGTCGCGGCGGCGGCGGTGCTTCATGGTGCGGGCGCGCTCTCGACGTACTGCCCGATCGGCACGGTGTGGCTGGCGTCCAGGGAGAAGCTCGCAGCCCCCCGGCCGAGGATCGCGGGGAAGAACGGCAGGTCGACGCCGGAGTCGACCCGCACGGTGATCACCGAGGTGCCGACGTGGCAGTTGCCCCCGGGCGCCTCGCAGGAGATCTGGACGGTCGCACGCTGGCCGGGGGTGCCCTGGTCGGCGAGCACCTGCTGGACGACCGCCCGCGCCCGTTGCTCGCCGGTCGCGTCGTCGGGGGCGAGTGCGTACGCCCGCCCGGCCGCTCGTGCCGCGGCGCTGGTCGCGAAGGCCCCTCGCTGCACCTCGAACACCGACAGCACCACCCAGATCAGCGGGACGAGCAGGATGATCGCCAGCCAGCTGAACTCGACCAGCGCCGACCCGGCCTCGTCGCGGCGGCGCGTCACGGTGCCGCCCCGCTCGCCTCGGCGATGGCGTGGCCGGACACCCGGACGTGGACACCTGGCCCGCCGAGCCCCAGCACCCCGACGTCGGCCTCGACCACGGCCTCGTAGCCGGGTGCGCCCCCGACCACCGCCGGTCGCACCGTCACCGAGCGCACGAAACCCTCGGAGAGCGCACCGTCGACGAGCTCCTCCACCTTCGCGCGTCCGGCGGGTGCCGACGAGCCCGCGACAGCTGCGTGGCGGGCGCCCTCGGCGGCCGCCGACGCCAGGGTGTTGCGGACGTGGAGGACGAGGGCCAGCTGGAGGACCCCGACGACCAGCGGGAGCAGCACTAGGAGGATCAGGACGAAGTCCACGACGGCGGCCCCGCGCTCGTCCCGAGCGCGACGCATCACCGAGGCCTAGCCGCTGACCATCGAGAAGGCACGCTCGAGCAGGCCGCGCAGCTCGTCGCCGACGAACGGCGTGAGCGCCGCGACCACGATGGCGGTCATCAAGGTGACCATCACCCAGCCGGGCACGTCGCCCCGCTCGTCCCTCGGGCGATCGGGGACGGGGCGGAGGGTGAGGAGGAGGTGCTGCATCGATGGTGTCCTTTCGTGGGAGCCGGTCAGGGCGTGGTGAGCCGGAGGCCGAGCACGCCGGGGTAGAAGGCGAAGAGGATCGTCACGGGGAGCACGAAGAACACGACGGGCGCCATCATCGCGATCTCCTTGCGGGCGGCCGTCTCGATGAGCAGGCGACGACCGGCCTCGCGCACGTCGGCGGCCTGGGCGTGGAGCACGTCGGCGAGCGGCGTTCCGCGCTCCATCGCGACGGTGATGCCGGTGGCGAAGCGGGCCACGATCGGCAACCCGGTCGACCGGGCGAGCGACTCGAAGGCCTGTCCCACCGGCTCGCCGGTGCGCACCCGGCCGAGGACGGCTGCGAGGTCCTGGGACAGGGCCCCGTGGCTGCGGCGCACCACCCTGTCGAGCGCCGACACCGGGCTCTCCCCGGCAGCCACGGACAGGGCGAGCAGCTCGGCGATCGTCGGGAACTCGGTGAGGACCTGGCGCTCGCGGGTCCGGACCTGCGCGCTCAGGCGGTTGTCACGCAGGAAGACGCCCATCACGAAGCCGAGCGCACACAGGACCAGCGCCGAGCCAGGGCTGCCGACGCCGCCGAGCGAGCGGACCAGGCTGAGTCCGGCTGCCGCGGCGAACCCGACGAGTCCCCAGAGCACCTGCTCGATCCGGAACTCTTGGACCGTGCGGTCGAGACCCGCGCGCTGGAGCCGACGGCGTACGGACGAGCTGCCGCCGAGCACCCGCTCGACCAGGTCGGCCGCCGACCTCAGCACGGGGCCGAAGATCCCGGCTGCAGCGGAGGTCGGCGTCGACGATGCCGTCCGGAAGGCGGGCGTCTGGTCGCGCAGCGGCAGGTCGCGCAGGTAGGGCAGCACCCGGTCAGCGAGCTGAGGGCGACGCAGCACCGCGACCCGCAGCGCCACCAGCAGGAGGCCGCTGCCCGCGGCCGCGCCGAGGAGGGCGCCCCACACGAGCGTGCTCACGACAGGACCCGCTTCTCCACGGGCAGCCGGCCCAGGCGCATCATCGCCCAGTAGGCCACCACGCAGACCGTGAAGCCGATGCCGAGGACGAGCACCCCGCCCGGTGAGGCGTAGTGGCGGATCGCGCTCGTCTGGAACGACATCAGCAGCAACACGATCCACGGCGCCGAGACCGCGAGCCTCGCGCCGTTCACCGTCCAGGCCTGGCGGGACTCCAGCTCCGATCGCGTCCGGGCGTCGTCGCGCAGGAAGCCGGAGAGGTTGCGCAGCAGGCGGCCGAGGTCGCCGCCGCCGACCTCGCGGGCGAGTCGCAGGCCCTCCACCACGCGGTCGCCGACCGGGTCGGCGAGCCGGTCCTTGAGCCGGTCGAGGCACTCGCCGAAGCGACCGGTGACCTGGTAGTCGAGGGCGAACCGGGCGAAGTCGCCGCGCAGCGCCTCTGGACCGGTCGTGCCGAGCGCCGACACCGCGTCGGGCAGCGACATCCCGGCCCGGACGGCGCTGGCGAGGTTGTCGACCGCCTCTGGCCACACCTCGGCGAAGTCGCGCAGCCTCCGCGCGGCACGCTGCCGCAGCAGCATGATGGGGGCGTACGCCGCCATAGTGGCGAAGACGACGGAGATCGGCAGCGTCCGGGACACCGCCTGCACCAGCGCGAGGACGACGGCGAACAGGACCGCGCAGAGCGTGACGACGCCGACCGGGGTGACGTCGGCCAACCCGGCGCGGCCCAGGAGACGCGCCAGCGCCGAGGGGGTGCGGGGCTCCGCGCGTGGGGTCCGCGGCAGCGCGAAGGACGACCAGACGAGCATGAGCCCGACGCCGGCGCCGAGGCCGACGAGCGCGCCCATCAGGCCTCGCCCGTCGCACGCTCGGAAGCCAGCACCTGATGGACGTCGATGCCGACACGTTCGTAGCGCTCCGTGCGTGCGGGCACCCCACCCGTACGACGCAGGCCGCTGCCGTCGCGCACGAAGATCGGCTCGACCTCGATCACGTCGGCCTCGACGCGTCCCGGCACGGAGACGATCTCGTTGACCCGTCGGGTGCCGTCGGCGTCGACGCCGAGGTGCACCACGAGGTCGACGGAGGTCGCGACCGTGGGCACGACGAAGTGGGCGGAGATGTTGTCGCCCGCGAGGAGCGGCAGCGTGCACATCTTGACCAACGCCTCGCGGGCGCTGTTGGCGTGGAGGGTGCACATCCCCGGGAGGCCGGAGTTGAGCGCGAGCAGGAGGTCGAGGCACTCCGCGGCACGGACCTCGCCGACGAGGATCCGGCTCGGCCGCATCTGCAGACATATACACTTAACACATGAACAACGACGACCGCGGCGCCGCTTCGCTCTACATCCGGCTCTCGCGCCAGGCGACCGGATCAAACCTCAGCCTTGAGGGCATGATCGACGACTGCCAGCGGCTTGCGGGGAGCCTCGGGCTAACGGTGCACGCGGTCCACGTCGACAACGGGACGAGCGGCGCGATCCGGAACCGTCCGGAGTTCCTCGCCTGGCTCGAGGACGCGCGCAGCGGTGACGCCGGAACCCTCATCGCCAGCCATAGCGACCGACTGACCCGCGAGGGCGTGAACGCAGCGGCGCTCGTGCTTGACGTCGTTGAAGGCAAGGACTCGACCACGGGCTCGGTCGTGCGCTCCCCCGTGCGGCTCGTCACGGTGGACGGCCTCGACTCGGAGCGAGACGCCGAGGCATTCCGCTGGCGCTTCGTCATCGCCGCCGAGGTCGCTAGAGCCGAGCGGGAGCGCATCCGGTCTCGCAACATCGCCACGAAGCAGAGGCTCGCGGAGACAAGCCGGTTCCCTGGCGGAGCCATTCCGTTCGGATGTCGCGTCGTGGAACGGCCAGACCCGATGGCCGGCGGCAAGGTGGGCAAGTACCTCGAGCGGAACGACGGCGAAGCAATCGTGCTTGAGGAGGTCGCCGCGCGCCTTCTGCGGGGCGACAGCGTCCGCTCAACCGTTCACTGGCTCAACACCGAGGGGATCAAGACGCGACGTGGCTACGAGTGGCAGCGCACCACACTGGTCAGCACGCTTCTGAGCGCTCCGTCGCGCGAGCACGTCTTCAACGCCGCGACGCACCATGCTCTGTCGGTGCGCCTGCAGCCGAAGCGGCACGGGGTCACCAAGCACAACGGCGGTCGTCCGGCCGCTCATCTGCTCGTCAGCGGCATCGGGCTCTGCGGAGGATGCGGCGGCAAGCTCACGACGGCGGGCGGCAGGCCGAAGGCCGGTGGAGGCCGCTACCCCACCCGGTACGTCTGCATGGCCGCCTCTAAGGGCGGGGCGTGTCCCGGAGGCGGCACGATCAACGCAGTCGCGTGCGACGAAGAGATCGAGCGCCGGTTCCTTGAGCGACTCGGCGACGAGCCCTACGTCGAGATCCGCACCGTCCTCATGGGTGGCGACGAACTCGAGGAGGCCAAGGCGGCCGACAAGGCCGCCCAGGCGGCTCTGAGCGAGAACCTGACGACCGAGAACTTCGCCGCCGCGCAGGAGGCTCGCGCCCGCCTTGAGGCGAGGCAGGCGCAGCCGATCCAGCGGACGGACACCCTGCACCTCACGGGACTTACGGTCCGGCAGACCTGGACCGCGGCGGATGTCGAAGGGCGCCGCGCCATGCTGGCCGACAACCTCGCCGAGCCCGTGCGGCTGATGCCCGGGAAGCCCAAGCAGGGCCCGGGTCGCGGCAAAATCGTCAACCTCGACCGCATCCACGTCTCGTGGCGAGTCGACGATCCAGCTTGACCTGCGGTGACCCACAGTGGTTGTGGATAAAGCCCTGATGCCTGTGTATAACCGGCCCGTCAGTGTGGAGAACCGGTGGACACTAGAGGATCAAGGTGGACACCAGCGGCGCGACACGCCGCGAACCACGGAAATGGCTTGGATTTGACAACCGCTCGGGAAGACTCGTCACGCGGGCACCGCCCGTCGGAGCAAGCAAAAGGCTGGCTTCGCAGTTGGTCACAACTCCAAAGCCAGCCATCGCTTCGTTGGGGAACGAGATTACGAAGGTAGCGCTTCGTTGGTGGGAGGTCGAGGAGGCGTGGCCGTGGAGGATCAAGGAGATCCAAGATGGCTAACAAGCCGCCGCTCAAGCCGGGGAGCAAGACCCCGGTGTCAGGTCAGTACCCCGTCGTCGGCCCCCGAGGTGGACGCACGGGTCAGGAGGTCACGTCGGTCGAGGGTCGGCCCCTGCCGCCCACGCCGAAGCCCGGCCAGGGCTACGGCAAGCCCGACGTGACGAAGCACAAGAAGTAGCAGACGCTCGGACCAAGCCGCCGGGAGAGCCTGTGCTCTCCCGGCGGCTTGCTGTCGTCAGCGGGTCGGGTCAACCGCCCTCGCGTGGCGATCCCACTCCTCCTGCTGCGGGTTCAGCGCAGGGATCGGCCGGGTGGCGATGACGCGAAGATCCTTCGCCTCGATCGTCTCGCGTGCCGGCGCGTCGGCCGCGTGAGGCGACCGGAGCCTCATGAGCTGGCTCTCAGCGAACGATCCCGGCGCGATGCTCGCGGCCCTCTCGAGACTCGCGAGGGTCCACTCCGGGATCTCGCCCTCGGGTGTGGGGTCGTCGACCAGGTACTGCCCGGAGAGGTAGGGATCGTTCGTCTTGGCGAGGTCGCGGGCCCTCCGGATCTCCCTGATCAGGCCAAGCGGGTTCAGCTCACGCTCGTCGACATGGCGGTGCCAGTCGCCGAAGCGACCTTGAGCGCGGCTGAGATCGTCCGCTGCTGCGATGGTCTGCCGCCACTCCGCGTACGCCTGGAAGGCGGCCTCGAGCGTCTTGGCGGCGCGCTTCTGCATGGCCGGGATCTGGCTCACCAGACCGTCGAGCCACTCGTCACCGGCCTGCTCCACCACGGCCTCGAGGGCACCCACGGCGCGGACGGCGTCGGCTGCTGCCAGGGCTGCTGCGTCTTTTGCGGCAGCATTCTTGGCATAGCGGCTGTTCTCAAGATGGGCGCCGTCGGCTCGGATCTGACGAGCAGCCGCAATGGCGTCACGTGCGGCCGTCTCTGCGACTCGGACCCTCTCGGGCGCTCCGTCGAAGCGCATCGCGCTGCCTACGCGTTCGTCGAGGTCGTCGAGCGCTCGCAGCGAAGGAAAGAGCGACTGCTGGCGGCGCTTGGCGAGGATCTTGGGGTGGACCCAGCCATCGGACGGCGGTACGAACGACGGCGAGGGCTCGCGTGTCACACCGTTGCCCGAGATGGGTTCGAAGACCGGCGTGGTGGCTCCGTTGAGAGCTTGGCGCTCGCCGTCGGTCAGGCGCGAGTCCTCTACCTCGTCAGGGATCTCCTCGGCGAGCTCTTGCGCGGACGGGGTGTAGTTGCGGCTAGTCGCCTCGGCGTCTTCGGTGGAGACGTCGTCGGAATTGAAGATGGTCACGCTGTTCTCCTTGGTCGTCACCTCTCATGGCAACGACTAGTTGGGTTGGCCTGCCCCTCATGGGCCGAGCCGGAAAACAGCGCTCCTTCTGGTGTAGTAGATGGTCTCAGTTGTCAGGTGGCTTTGCTTGGATCGGGCGATATTGGCTTACATCTGGGCCCACGGCGATGTGCCGCGCGCCCGACGCCGCCGGGTTTCCTCGATCTTCCGATGATCGGAGGCGGATGCCTTGCGCGTCGTGACGGTGTCAGGCAGCCGCGCGTGGCGCTCGTCGTGAGCTCTAGCGCGCTCGGCGCGCCGTTCTGCGCTCCGGGCGAGCGCGTCGGTGACGGTTCGCTCGGCCGCGCGATCTTCCTTGCTCCTGCGTGAAGGCGGGTCAGGCCTGTGCACCACCGACGCGATTCGGAGAAGAATCGAAAAGTCGAGATCGCGGACGGCGGCCTGCACATGAGCACACGTTGTCGTCGCCTTAGGCGACCTAGGGCACTCGTAGCACGCCCAAACCTTCCGCTCGGTGTCGAAGAACACGAGCACCTCGCGCTCGGACCAGTCGGCGACGATGATGACGAACTCGTCAGCCTCGATCGTCCGCCATCCGCTGGCCTCGTCCTCGCTCATCGCGTGCGAGCCCTTGCCGCGTAGGCGCCAGCACAGTCAGTAGCCGGGGTGCCGCTTCGACGTGCGCCGGGGACGAGATTCCACACGGCTTGCCGGTCTTCACGCGTGGTTAGATGCGGCAGGCGGCGCGTGAAGCCCACGAACCTGTCCACGGCAACGGCAAGCGCGCCCGCGTCAGCGCCCTCGATCGGCGCCACGATCTGTTGGCCCTCTAAGGGGCCGAGAAGGTGCAGCGAGACGGCGTCCTCGACCACAGAGGTCAGGTCGTCGCGGGTAGTCGCGACGCCACCATCCCCCTCCGCCTGCTCGACGTCGTCTCGGTCGCCCCAGGCCTTCGTCGCGGTCAGGTAGGCGGCCGTGACGCGCTCCTCGCTGAGCTCGGCGACGGTATCGATCAGTAGCGCGAACTCGAGCGCGCTGGGCTTCTTCCGGTTGGTCACGTGGACCTCCTTCGCTTCAATGTTGGTCACTTGCCCCACTCCCCGCCGCCTTGAGAGCGGGTGGGTCGGCCGGCGCGGCGCCGTCCAACGCCGTCGAGGTCGAGCTGCTTGACAAGGGCCGCGACCTGCTGCCTGAGCAGGCGCATCTCCTGGATGCGCGGCTCAACGATGGACTGGCCCATCGACCCGGATGAGGTCGTCTGGGCCCCGTCACGTCGCCAGGCTGACTCGACCTCGTCCAGGTGTGACTGAGTGGTGACGAGCGCCTCGAGCACGACCATCTCGCCGAGCGAGAGGGCGCGCTCCTTGAGAGCGCTGTACCAGAGAGCGGCCGCCTTGGGACTGCTGTCGACCGGCGGCACCGGGAGGTCAGCCTCGTCGATCTTGGCCTCATCAGAGGCAGCGGCGACCATCTGCTGCAGGAGGGCGACCGGATCGGCCATGTGCAGCGCGACGACGTTGCTCGGCTTGGCGGCGCTCATGCTGATTCCTCACGTCGGTCAAGGCTCGGCTGATCCGCCAGGGCGTACTTCGTGCCTGTCTTCGCAAGGTTCCCGGCGCCGACCATGCGGCTCAGAGTCGAGGTCAGCGTGGAGTCGCTGATCGGCTTGTCGCGGCTCTCGTGGCCGTTGATCCAAGTGCGGATCTCGGGCACTGAGCGGGCCCCGAGGTGCTGCGTGTTGTGGAGTGCGGCGACGACCCAGTCCTTCTCGGTCATGAGCGACGAGCCCTCCTCGCCGCCTTCCACCAGCACGATGCTGTTACCGACCTGCCTGGTCACGTACTCGATCGGCTTGCGCGACTCGACGCCGTCCTTCTGCTTGACAACCTCGAAGGTGGCTCGGCCCTCGGTGCCCTTCCGACGCATCGCGAACACGAAGTCCCGAGCGTCCTCAATCTCGATGGAGCCCGAGGAGTCGACGTCGGACTTCTGGCTGTGGGCAACGAGAAGCACAGTGCCGTCGATGGCTCGCTTGAGCTCGTCGACCCGTGCTGTGACCACGCTCTGGTCGCCCTGGCTGTTGATGTCGGAACCGGCCGCCGCACGGGCGTATGTGTCGATGACGATGAGGTCGTAGGACTCGCGCCGCGCCTTGGTCAGAACGGCGTCGTAGGCCGCGTCCCCGGTGAATAGGTTCGGCACCCGGTCGGCGTAGTGGAGGTTGCCGTCGAGGTCATCCACGTCGTAGCCGTTGTGAACAAGCCAAGCGTCGCGGCGAGCGGCGAAGGCGTTGACGCCCTCGCCGACGCAGTAGAGCACCTTCCCGCCGTCCACCACGACTTGCAGGGCCCACGAGAGGGCAAGGAAGGACTTGAAGCTCTGGTCGCGCGCTCGCAGGATGCCGGTGCCGCGGTCGGGCAGCACGTCCTCGATGAGCCAGCCGGTCTCGGGACGCTCGTCGAGAGCCGCATCGTTGAGGAAGGAGATCTCGTCGGGGATCACCGGAATGGGCGGCACCTGACCGTCCCATTCGTACGCCGGGAACGCGGTCTCGCTGCGCTGACTCACCAGCCAAGACGCGTAGTAGGCGTCGACCGGCACGTAGTCCGAGGGAAAGCACTCGCGGCAGAACGGGTGAGCGAAGAACCAGTGTTGCTGCTCGTGACCGTCCGCGACCTTGTCCAGCGTGGCGTCGAAGCGGTCGCGCTTGCCCATGGCGGTCAGGCGCTGGGAGTACATGGGGCTCTCGGGCTCGATCGGGGTCTCGAGGAGCCGAACGTTCCAGGGGCGCCACGAGGTGACGTCCTCACGATCACGGCTAGAGAACTCGGCGAACAGGAGCCGACCACCGCCGTCGCTGGTGAAGGGGTGTCCGGACTCAAAGAGGGCATCTGAGGTCTCGAGCCGGTGCTCGTAGATCGCAGTGTCGTCGGGGGTCAGCCAGTGGCGGAAGGTCTTGAGTCCGTGGAGCAGCCAGGGCTCGCGGACGCCACGGCGCGTGTCCCTGCCTCGCAGGTCGCAAGGGACATCGCTGTCGTCGTGATCGAGGTTGACCCGAAGTGCCTCGTAGGCCGACCAGTCTTCCGTCTTCATGGCGGTCTTGCGCGCTTCGTCAAGCGTGCGAGCCTTCTCCGCCGACCGCTCCTGTCGATAGGCGAGTTCACGATGAATACTGCTCACAGCCCGGTCTACCGGCACGTCGTCCCCTACCATCGGGAACGCGAGAGCGTATGCGGCGTCGCCCTGTGGCGGGACGGCGCCGCTCTCGTTTGCGAGAGTGGTCATGGGTCAGTCGTCCTGACCCTTGGCACGCTTGAGCTTGAACTCGGTCGGGCTCGTGTTAGCCGTGTTCTCCCGAACGAAGTTCTCGCGTCGCCACCTGAGATCCAGGATCTCCTCGAGCACGTAGTAGTTGGCCGCTCCACCATTCACCCGCGCGGTGGCGGTGTAGACGGTGAGGTCCTGCTCCTTCGCGATTTGCGTAACACGCGGGGTCGTCACGCCAAGCATCTTGGCGACAGCGATGGTCGGTCGAAGTTCGCGGCCATCAGGGAGCTTCGGGAAGCCGCCGGCGGGCATCCACTCGCCGGTCTCAGGGTGTGTTGGCATGGCGGTTGAGGTCTCCTCGGGAAGATCGGAATCTTCACCGGGGCCTGTTCCTGGTCCCCACCATGCTGGCGTGCTCGGCCGCTCAGGGCCGGGTCTCGGGTGCTCGTGCGCGACGCGGCCCTTAGGCCCGCCTGCTTCCCCTCAACGCCTCAGGTTCGCCGGTGTGTTGCTTCGCAATCACCCGCTCAGGGGCGATCTGTTGAAACCATTTTAGGCACGGCCCATAGGTGCGCTGCTTGGCTGGCCAGATATCCGAAGGTCACGGTTTGGTAACGGGCCCGGCGTTGATCACGCCGGCGCATCCCCCTTGGGACTGCGCCCGCCATGGGGGCAGCCGATACGGGGCGAGCCGACACAGGAGGCCACCTCGCAACAGCAGTTCGGACCGCTGAAGCGACTACACGCACCACCCGAGCTGAACGGTGGCGTCACACGAGAGCACGTTCGCCAGCGCGGTGCGGGCGCGCCGATCGATTACTCTCTTCGCCGTCGTCCAACCCACCTGCGGCCAGCGCACCATGCGGCCCTGCCTGCACCCCTCCCTAGGGGTCGGGGTGCTGCAGGTCCAGGTGGCTTGGAGGCCCTGCATGGACCTGCATGGCCTGCACGACAAGCAAACACGCAGGTCAGAGCGCCCTGCAAACGACCTGCGTGCCCTGCAAGCGCTTGTTACATCTGCCCTGCAGCTGTCCTGCGCGGCCGTTCGGGCCGAGCTGCCGCAAACAGGTCGTTAAGCCTGCCCCGCAGCCCCTTCCGGGCTTGTTGCCGCTCTTGAAAAACAGCGGGGTGAGTTAGACGGCCTGTCGCTGGCTATTGCGACCGATCTGGGCTGGCTGGCGCACTAGGGGGCTCCCCCACGCCGAGACTTTCCCGAGTTCGTGATCCTGAGGCACTGGCTTTGATAAGCATCCAGTAGCAAGCAACAGCTCAGGAGGGACGCCGGATGACGACTCGGCCAACGTGTCGGATCTGCCAGCAGGCTGCTTCCCTCACTGATGAGGACATCGTTCCAACGTGGCTGCGATCTCACATCATCGCTACCAAAGGGCCGTTCCCTGCAGGCCAAGCCCCAAGGCGGATCAAGACACGAATCTGCCGATCGTGCAACGGGACACTTGGCCGGACGTTCGAGGCAGGTGCGGCAGCCGTCATCCGACCACTAGTTGATGGCGAGAAAGTTCTACTCAGCCCGGACGACCAAACGCAAGTCGCATCGTGGATTACCAAGACGACTCTGCTAGGGAATCTGGCCGGCTCCAGCCCCGACTCCTGGGGGGAGGAGAAGGCGAGGAAGTGTCTCCGACAGATGTTGGAGACCGGTAAGCCACCGCTGCAGACGTTCGTTCGTCTCGGACGAGTCGACCTGAGGAGCGACGAGTCACACCACCGCGCCAGACTCACGGGCATCTTGCCTAGAGCCGAGCGCATGCCCGCCTGCACCTTCTTCTCGGTGTGGACGATGGGCGAACTTGCTCTTGAGGCTCTTGTAGGGACGTTTCAGGAGATGTACGCGTTCGCACATTGGGCAGATGGGCAGCCCGAACAACACTTCATCCGCATCTGGCCGCGTAGAACGCGGCCAGTCACCTGGCCGCCACGCTCACCAGTATCGCGACACTTGCTCGAGGCGATGCGGGCTGCCTACTACGACGCGCGACCGACCGACATGGGCCTTGACGAGCCATGGCGCAGAAGTTGGGACCTGCCGGAAACGCCAACGAACTAGTAGTTGGATCTGGAGAGATCTAGCGCTCGACTGGCCGGAGATTCATGCGAAGGCCCAGACCTTTTTGGCAGGGTGCTTCTACAGGCGCAATCCAGCAACCGGAGGTATCAGTGTCCGACCCGCTTGAAGGCTTCTCGGATCCCCAACCGCTCGAGCGCGCCGAACTCGGAAACGTTCCTGACGAGCCAGGCGTCCACCTGGTCCGCGACGCGTCCGGAAACCCGCTCTACGTGGGGTACAGCGGTCGAACGCGTGAGAGGCTGCGCGATCACCTGGGCGGTGACCGTCAGGCCTCGGTGCTGCACCAGAAGATGGGGCAGGAACTGGACGCGGAACTCGGGCATCCGGCGACCGCCTCGCAGATCGAACAGCGACTCAATACATGCTCCGTGCAGTTCAAGCTAAGCGATCGCCCCAAGGCACTGAAGGCCCAGGTGATGGCGGCGCTCCATCCACGCTTCAACGATGTGACCCCCACGCCTGAGGCGCCGGCGGGTGGCGAGGCTGAGGAGCTCGGCGTTCTGCTCAATCGGGTGATGGAAGAACTGCGGCGAGAGCAGCCCGGCACCGCTGCGGCGGCCACCTATCGCCGAGAGGCAGTTGATGCGATCCCTGAGGCCCTGCGCGCGATGGTGCCTTCTGGTCACACGGTGGAAGGGAGCACTGGCTACGGCACGCGCGCTGAGGTGCCTTGGGTATCCGTCTACGGCGAAGGCGAGGACAACACGGCTACCCAGGGCGTCTACGTGGTCTACCTGTTTGCCGCTGATGGATCGGCCGTCTACTTGACGCTGGCGCAAGGCGTATCCAACGTGAAGGGCGGCAACGTCGTTCTTAAGAAGCGTGCCGCTGACATCCGCGATGTCATCACCGCTCGGGATCAATGGCTGGACAAGATTGACCTTCGGTCCCAAGCCACCCGGCCGCTGCGCTACGAGGCGTCGGCCGCCTATGCCGTGCGCTACGAACGCGACGCGGTGCCGGACTTTGACACACTCGCAAGCGACCTCGACGACATGTTGGAAGCGCTCAGCGCGGCGCAGGCTGCCGGACTGACCGCCTTGCCAGCCATCGAGCCCGTCCACCTCGTCATGAAGTGGAGCAAAGACATTCGCTCCGACACGATCACCCAGCACAAGCACATCGCGGAAACGCACGATTCGGTGTGGTGGGGGAAGTTCGGAACGGCGGGGACAAACGCGGTTGGGGCCGCACGTCTAGAACTGATCCGAGAGCAACTGAGCAGCGGCGTGGAAACCCTCTGCTTCCTCTACCGCAATGGAGAGTTGTGGCGCACCCGGCTAATGGCCATCACGCCTCATGCCGAAGACGTTGACCCCGACCTCATGCCGGACTACTACACGACCGCCGAGTGCATCCTCTTTCTGCAACTGGCGGACTTTGAAGAGGTTCACCCGCCCACATGGGCACTCTCGAACCTGGTGCTTGCGAGTGACCCCGACCCCACGAAGACGCAGGGCGCGCTCAGCAACCAAACGAGCCCGGTCTTCGTGTATCTCAGAGGTGCGACGGCTGTGACTGCGCATCCTACTGAGCCAGGAGGGCTGGTTGAGGAGCCAGCAAATCCGACCGACACGACGTCCATTCCAGCCCTGGACATGGACTGGCTAGCCGAGCAGACGCTGTGCGACCGGCAATGGCTTGAGGAACTAGTCGCCACGCTTCAGCGGCGCCCTCAGGTCGTGCTCGCGGGTCCGCCCGGCACGAGCAAGACCTGGATCGCCGAGGCGCTGGCTCGCTACCTAACGCAGGACGAACCCTTGGCCCGGGGCCTGGTGCAGTTCCACGCCTCGTACGGTTATGAGGAATTCATCGAGGGACTGCGTCCGGAACCCGCTGGAAGCGGAGGGATTCGCTTTGCCCGGGTGGATGGCGTTGTACTCCGAATGGCGAGCCAGATCAAGGACGATGAGGATCAGAAACATGTCCTCGTCATCGATGAGATGAACCGCGCCAACCTGCCCCGAGTGTTCGGCGAGCTCATGTACCTCCTCGAGTATCGCGACAAGCCGGTCGATCTGCTGTACACGCAGGGCTTCACCTTGCCCAAGAACTTGCTCTTCATAGGGACCATGAACACGGCTGACCGCAGCATTCGCAGCATCGACCTAGCGCTACGGCGCCGGTTCGAGGTCTTCGAGTGTCCGCCAAGCCGAAAGGTGCTGGAGTCCTACTACAGGACCGCGCAGTGCGACGTCCTAGACCTCTTCGACGGCTTCGACAAACTCAACCTGAGGCTCACAGAGTTGCTCGACCGCCACCACACGGTCGGACATTCGTTCTTCATGGCGGACCCGTTCACTCCTCACCTCTTGAGCGCAGCGTGGACTCGCCAGCTCCAGCCCTTGTTTGAGGAGTACTTCTTCGATGATCCGAGCGTCGCAGCGTCCCTGAAGATCGAGGAGTTCTGGCCGAGTGTCGCTTCTACCTCAGACGCTGACTGAATCGCGCCCTGCGGTCGTACAGATCGACGATCTGCAGGCGGAGTCACTCCAAACCCTAGGCAGGCGGCTGGCGGGCAGGTCTGACTGGTGGGGTGCCGCCAAGACGGCAGGCCAGGACGCGAGTGCCATCAGCGTGGCGCGAACTGGCTCTCACGGGCAGTGGACCCTGCGCGTAAATGACGCCATCGGCATCCTCAGCGTGGGCGGCCAGACCGTGCCGGTCCTACCGAAGATCCCAGAGAGCCATGCGCTGGAACTACTCAGCCTCGCTGGGGCCATTCCGCGTATGGACACGCTCGCTGCCCGGGCAGCGTCCGGCACGTCGCTCTTCGACCTCCTCTCGAGATGGCTCGTCTACTCCGTCGAGAGGGTCCTTCGTCGTGACCTGATGAAGGACTACCAAGCCCACCATGAGGTGCTGGCGCATGTGCGCGGTCGCATCGACATCAGGAACACAACGCTCGCTGTTACGCGCGGGCGAGCGCGAGTCACATGCGAGTTCGATGAGCTGGACCGTGACAGCGCGCTGAACCGAGTGCTACTTGCAGCCTTGCGACTGGTTTCTGGGGCACCTTTTGCAGCATCCGACGTTCGGAACAAGGCACGACGCGCGAGTACGCGCTTTGACGAAGTGTCGCAACTCCGTCCTAGCGACCTCCGCGTCACGGTATCGCCCAGCACCGCCTACTACAGCGACAGTCTTGCGCTCGCGAAGGCACTGCTAAGAGGCGCGGCGCGCAAACTCGACGCTGGCGGAGAGGTGGCGTGGGCGTTCTTGATCCGTACGCCCGAGGCCATTGAAGCCGGAATCCGCCGAGTCCTTCAGGATGCACTTGCACCTGCCTTCACCGTGGAGAAGCGTGGGATGGCTCTGATGCCATCAACCAAGACGCTCAACCCCGACTTGGTGTTCAACGGCCTGGCCATAGGCGACGTGAAGTACAAGGTGCAGGGCGCAGATTGGGACACGGGCGACCTCTACCAAGCCGTGGCCTTCGCGACCGGCTTCCGAATGAAGCGAGCCGCGATCCTCACCTTTTCCAAGGGGCAGAACGCGCATGCTCCACTGCAAGTGGGCGACGTGCTGCTCTCGAACTTCTGCTGGCCGGCAGACCCCTCGCTCGGATCGCAGGAAGCGGCCACGCGGCTCGTAACTGACGTCCGCGGATGGCTCGATGAGATCTCGGCGCCATAGGTGCCTCTGTGGCTCTGAGAGCCACCTCGTCTTAGGAGGGCCGGGCTTCCCGCACTGAACGGGCGAAGGTGAGCAAGTCGGCGCAACTACTTCCGATGATCTCGATGAGCCCGTCTCCGCAACCTGCCAACTGACAGTTGGCCGCCTGAGCCGCGCCTCGGATCAGGTCCCAGGTGACTTCGTCGATATTGTCGCCGACGAACCGCACGTAGGGGATGTCCCGGCCGACCCTGCTACCGAAGTGGCCGCGACACGACGATGTTGTTGGCACGCCGACGAAGTTCAGCGCCGCGACACAACTCACGATCCCAAAGTCCAAGAGTTCCGACAGCTGCGTGGCATCCCAGCCGGTCTCGTCGGGGTCGCTCACGAGCTCCGAAGCCCGCTCCTCGAAATCCTCGTGCGAGGGAGACTCACCGTCGAGACGACGAAGTTCGCGCGTCTCCCACGCGAGAAGGAGGTCCAGCTCCCGGCCATCTACCTCATGCCAGTCGCCGTACTCCTGATTCGACGGGTCCGGGGATCCGTCGTCTTCCCACGCTTCCTCTGGCACAGAGCCATTCTGGTGCAGGTCGACCGGAGGAAGCTGGACTACGTCGAACACCGGTATCAATTCGGCCCCCTTGCGATTGATACCCCCAGTCTGGGCCACCACATACCTGTCATGCGGTTGATTCGCCTGACACGACTGCGCACGCGCAATGTGTTCCCGATACGTGTTCCTACACGATGTTCGTGTATGCTGCTCCTAATGGGTCGGATACGCCGTCCCCAACACGAAGGAGGCCCTCATGGCCAAGATCAGTTCGTCGGGGTCTGCGGACTTCGACAAGCTCCGTGACTACATGGCGAAGGACCGCTCCCTGCGCAACGAGGTGCGCGACTCGTTGTTCGCCATGACGGAGTCCATCAACGTGTCCGACCGAGGGTCCCGGTTCGTAGCCGGTGGCACAGTCGAGTGGATCCTCGCGTCCGCCTGCTACGCGGCCGGAGTCATCGCCATCCCGCAGGGGCACAACGCCAACGGCTTCGATCTCACTGGGGTGAGCGCTCTGGTGAAGGGGCTCTTCTCGGTCAAGAGCAGCCTCTCCCCGACCAGCGCGTTCCGGATCACAAATGGCATCAACGGCGCAGGCAAGGGGTTCGTCGAGCCGACCATCTTCTTGCACAAGCGGCTCGGAGGCATGGTCTTCGCTGACCCGGCTACCCACACCGACCTGGCCAGCAAGGCCGACCAGAAGGCCGACGCCGTCGTCCTCAGTCTGAAGGCCATCATCGAGCACGCTCAGCAGCACCCCGAGTGCGTGATCGACCTGGAGATCCCCTACAACAAGGGTCGAGGGACCTACGACCCAGCGCTCAGCTTCGCCAAGACCCTGATCACCGAGGGCAACTACCCCAACCTCAAGCGGCTCTTCGAGGAGGTGAAGCCGAAGGGCAGCACCATCTCCGAGGAGATCAGCAAGCTCCAGCAGATGCGCGACGACGGCGTGCTGACCCAGGATCAGTTCGAGCGCGCGGTGGACCGCCTACTGAAGGACTGACGAGCGACCCAGCGACCGGGGAAGAACGCCCCTCCCGAAGTGACCGGGAGGGGCGTTCGCCTGGCGTGAGCGTAGAAGGTCACGGCGCCCGGGGCGGGTACCGAGGCGCAGCACCTGCCCACCGAGTCCCGATAGCAGCTCACAGATGGTGCGGAACGACGCCAACTACTTCGTTAGCCAAATATGGCTTTGACCTGCAGTTTCGTGTCGCACAAGGGGCCAAAATAAGGAACCTATTTGCCCGTTGATAACTCTTCTGTCAGACTCTTTACAGTTGCGATCATTCCGGTCGCGACATCGGTCCACCGGCCCCATGCACAACGCGCCACCCGGACCCCAGTCCCAGGAGGAACTGTGAGCACTAGCAACCTTCGCAAGGCCTACCGTCAGCAGGCGGGTCTCGCGCAGATCCAGGCACGCATCGCGCAGTTGCCGCAGAGCAAGATGACGGACAGCGACGTCCGGATCGACGCAGATGCAGCGCGCGAGCTGCTCGCCATCAACACCCACAACCGTCGGCTCAACCGGAAGTCGATCGAGCGCTTCGCAGGCCTCATGAAGCGGGGCGCGTGGAAGGTGAACGGCGACAACATCCGCGTCTCGGTGACCGGGAAGCTCCTGGACGGCCAGAACCGTCTGACCGCGGTCCTGGAGGCCGCGCAGGAGGACCCCACCATCGTCGTGGTCTACGACATCGTCTGGGGGCTCGAGGACGAGGCGCAGGAGACGATGGACGTCGGCGCCAAGCGCTCGCTGGCCCAGGCCTTCCAGCTGCGCGGCGAGAGCAACGCCACCCAGTTGGCCGCGACCACCAAGATCGTCTGGCAGATCGAGAACGGCGGGATCCCCGCCCGCTGGCTCGCCGAGCCGTCGTACGGCGAGTACATCGACTTCGTGTCGAACAACCAGGACCTCAAGGACGCCGTGCTCGTCGGCGTCTCGGTCGCGAAGAGCGTGGGCATCCCAGCGTCGTGCGCGGCCGCTGCCTACTTCGAGGCGGCCAAGGTCGACCAGCAGGACGCGGACGACTTCTTCACCGACCTCGCCGACCTGGCCGCCCAGGTGAAGCCCGACAGCCCCATGGTCGGGCTTCGGAAGCTCGCCGCCAAGCGCGTCGCCAGGGGCGGCATGTCGCGGATCGAGCAGGCCTCCGCCTACGACATCTGCATCCGGGCGTTCCAGGACTACCGGGACGGCCGCTCGACCCCGACGTCGGGGTACCGCCTCACGCGCCGTCCTCGCGTGTGGCGCATCCCGAACTGACCGATGCCCTGAATTGGCCCCCCGGCATGTTGCCGGGGGGGCCAATGGCTTGCCTGCCCGTTGTACTTAGGTGGCGATCAACCCAACCTCGGTTCTCGCTAGGGTCGTGGCATGGCTGGCGAAGCGGACCTCTACGACGCCCTCGAGGCTATGATCTCAGGGGAGATGGAAGCACTCCCGTCCTCTGGGAACTCCGACGACCCGTCCTCATGGCCTGAGGGCGAGGCCGACCGAATGGCGGTGCTACGCGAGGACAGGACGACGCTCGCCGCCCATCGCGAGCCACGTCATGGCGCTTCCATGGCCTCGGACCCGGTGCGTTGTGCCGCCTGCGGTGAGCCACGGACTTGCCCCACGATGGTCGCCATGCGCGACCGGTATGAACTCTCGGCTGCCGAGTACAGGGGCGACCTCTAACCAACCGCTCAACTGATCTGCAAGAAGTTCATAGTGCGAAAACTGGGCATCTGTGTCCGCAGCGCCTCCTTCACCAGGTCGCGGAGGACGATCTCCCCGGTCTGCTCGAGCCCCGCCTGCCGGGTCTGCATCGCCACCCAGTCGGGGTGGCTGAAGCGCAGCTCGAAGACCTCCTCCGCACTGACCACCCGCTCCCCACCCGGAACGGCGGCCGCCAGGCAGTTCAGCATCGTCGTCTTGCCGGCCTGCGTGCCTCCGGCCACGAGGATGTTGAGGCCTGCTCGCACGGAGGCCTCGAGGAAACGTGCGGCCTGCGGCGTGAGGCTGCCCAGGGCGACGAGGTCGGAGAGGCGGTGGGCGCGCAGGAGGAACTTCCGGATGTTGACGGCCGTGAACCCGCGCGTGATCCCCTCGAGGACGACGTGGAGGCGGTGTCCCTCGGGCAGCATCGCGTCGACGAACGGGGTGCTGATGTCGAGGCGCCGGCCGCTGGACTTGAGCATCCGCTCGACGAGCTCGTCGACCTGCGCCGGGTCGAGGCGCAGGTTGGTGAGCTCGTGCCGGCCGCGCCGGGCGATGAACACCCGGCTGGGGTCGTTGATCCAGATCTCCTCCACCTCGGGGTCGTCGAGGAACGGCTGGAGCGGGCCGAAGCCGGCCACCCGCGCGACCAGCTCACCGACCATCGCGCCGTCGTCGGCGACCGGGGCGACCGCGCCGGTGAGGCTGAGCTGGTCGTGGTCGCGGACCACGTCCTCGGCGATGCGGCGTACGACGAGCGACTCCCGCTGGGGGTCGACGCCCTCGCGCCGCACGCGCTCGCGCACCTGGGCGTCGAGCTGGCGCACGAGGTGGTCGTGGGCGTCGTGTGCGCCCACGCGCGCCTGCGTGGGCGGTCGCTCGATGCGATCAACAGCCATGAGTCCTGCTTCCCGAGATGGTGCTGCCGGTCAAGTTACCCACGACGCGCCGACCCGAACCAGAGCGCAGGTAAAGGTTGTGGACAACTCCCAGCCGCGAGGCGGACACTCGGAGCCGTTGGTCCAGGTGCGGCACTCGGGGGTCATCATGAGTCGACTCAGGCTGTGGCAGAGCTCGGTGGGCATCCTGCTCTTCATCCTCTACTGGGCCCTGATCGCCGCATGCGGGGACAGCATCAGCGCCTGGTCGGGCTCCGTGCGGAACACCGTCGTCGTCATCGCCGTGATCGCGATGGTCGCGGGCGTAATCACCTTCGTCGCCGGTGTCGCGATGGGCACCGGGGGGAGCCGACGGGGCGAGGTCGTGTTCCTCGGGTTCGCCCTCGTGCTGCTCGGTCTCGTCGCCCTCATCGCGCGCTCGTACTTCGACCAGGACGTCCCGGTATCGGCCGAGCTGAAGTTCGCGGTGGGCGTCGGCGGCGTGGCGCTGGGCGGCTTCGTGTTCGCCGCCACCCAGTTCGACACGATCCGCGCTGCGGCATCGGTCCCGGTCGTGCTGCTCCTCATCGGGGTGGCCACCTGGCCGGGTGCGGCCGACCTCATGGAGCCGTCCGTGCGGGAGGCGCTGATCAAGTGGATGGGCATCCTCCTGGGCGTCAACGGCGTGGCCGAGGCCGGGAAGCAGGTCGGGGAGACCTTCGCGCGCTCGCGCGCCACGACGTCCGTCGCCGGCACCGCCGGCGACCTCGCCCCCTCCGAGTGACCCCCGCACGCTCATCCCCCGCACGTGCGGCGGTTGTGGCCCCGTTTTGACGGGTTCGAGGGCAAGAACCGCCGCACGTGCGGCGCATCGGGGGTGAGGGTGAACCCCGTCCCCGGGATGGGCACGGGGAGGAGGGTGCGCCCTATGCTCGAACCGGGCCACCGGGCGGCCCCACGGCCAAGCAGCCGGACGAGACTCGACGAGAAGCGGAGGTGGAGCGGTGCGCAGCGACCACGACGCCGCCCCCGCGCCGGCCACGCCCCTCCGCGACGACGCCGCGGAGGCGACGTACTCGGTCGTGATCCCGGTCTACAACAGCGCCGGCGTGGTCGGGGAGACGATCGACCGGGTGACCGCGGTCTTCGAGGAGGCGGGCCTGCGCCACCAGGTCGTGCTGGTCAACGACGGCAGCCGCGACGGCAGCTGGGACGTGATCGCCGACCGCGCGCGTCGCTCGCCCAACGTCGTGGCGCTCAACCTGCTGAAGAACTATGGCCAGCACCACGCCAACCTCGCCGGGATGCGCGAGGCGACCGGCGACTACGTCATCACGATGGACGACGACCTCCAGAACCCGCCCGACCAGGCGCTGATCCTCATCGAGAAGGCGCTCGAGGGCCACGACGTCGTCTTCGGGCGCTTCGAGCGCAAGCAGGCCAAGGGCTACCGCCGCCTCGGCAGCAAGCTGATCAGCGCGGTCAACCGCCGCGTCTTCGAGCAGCCGCCGGACCTCGCCGTCTCGAACTACCGGATCCTGCGCCGCGACGTCGTCGACCGGATCTGCTCGTCGCGGACCGCGCACCCCTACATCACGGGCCAGGCGCTGATGTTCTCCAGCAACCCCGCCGACGTGCTGGTGCGCCACGACCCGCGCGCCGTCGGCACCAGCAACTACGGCATGCGCCGCATCCTGTCGCTGGTGCTGGCGATCCTGTTCAGCTACTCGGTGTTCCCCCTGCGCGCGGCCGCCGCGGTCGGCTTCGTGATCGCCGCCGCGAGCTTCCTGCTCGGCCTCTTCTACCTCGTCCGCGCCCTGTTCGTGGACTCGGCCGTGCCGGGGTGGACGACGATCGCGGTGCTGCTCGCCGTGCTCAACGGCGTGGTCATCATGCTGCTCTCCATGCTCGGCGAGTACGTCGTTCGCACGCTCGACGCCGTGAGCGTCGTGCGGACCTACCACGTGACGGAGCGCGTCGGCTCGTGACGGACCACTCCTCCCGGCACGCCCTCGTGATCGGCGCCCAGCGGTGCGGCACGACGTACCTCGCGACCGCGCTCGACGCCCACCCGCAGGTCACCCTGGCGCGTCCGGCCCGCCCCGAGCCGAAGGTCTTCTGCGACGAGGCGCTGGCCGCGCGCGGCGCCGAGTGGTACCGCCGGACGTGGTTCGCGCACGCCCGCGACGAGCGGGTGCTGGTCGACAAGAGCACCAGCTACCTCGAGGACCCGCAGGCACCCGCCCGGGCGGCGGCGGTGCTCGGCGACCCGCACGTGGTGGTGCTGCTGCGCGACCCGGTGCAGCGGGCGGTGTCGCACTGGCGGTTCAGCACCGGCCACGGCCTCGAGACGCGCGACCTCGAGACGGCACTGCGCGCCGACCTGGTCGAGGAGCAGCCCTGGGACCCCGACCGCACGTCGGTCTCCCCCTTCGCCTACCTCCGCCGCGGCCGGTACGCCGACCACCTCGCGCCGTGGCTCGCCACGTTCGGCGCGGACGTGCACGTCGTCCTCCTCGAGGACCTGCTGGCCGACCCCGCCGTGCTGGGTGGCCTCCTCGAGGCGCTGGGCGTCGACCCGGCGCTGGCGCCGCCCCCGGAGCCCGGGCCGGTCAATGCGAGCGAGGGCGAGCGGCCCGTATTGGGCGAGGCGTTCCTGGGCACCCTGCAGGAGTACTTCGAGCACAGCAACGAGGCCCTGGCCGCGCAGCTGGGAAGGCGGTTGCCGTGGTGACGGACGTCCTGTTCAACCTCCCGGCGGTGGAAGGGCGCGAGCTGGACTACGTCCAGGAGGCGATCCGCGGCGGCCACCCCGCCTCCGGCGGCGAGTTCGCGCGCCGGGCCGCGGAGGTCCTCGCGGCCGACGCCGGGTCCGCCGAGGCGCTGATGACGACCTCGTGCACCGCCGCCCTCGAGCTCTCCGCGATGCTGCTCGACCTGCAGCCCGGGGACACGGTGATCGTCCCGTCGTTCACCTTCACCAGCACCGCCCTCGCCTTCGCACGGCAGGGCGCCGGGCTGGTGTTCTGCGACATCGAGCCGCGCACGCTGGGCATCGACCCCGCCCATCTCGCGACCCTGATGGACGAGCACGTGCGGGCGGTCGTGATCGTGCACTACGCCGGTGTCGCGTGCGACGTCGACGGGATCCGGGCGGTCCTCGCCGACTGGCCCGACGTCACGCTCGTCGAGGACAACGCGCACGGCCTCTTCGGCGCCTTCCGCGACGAGCCGCTCGGCAGCCTGGGCCGCTTCGCGACCCTCAGCTTCCACGAGACGAAGAACTTCGTGTGCGGGGAGGGCGGCGCCCTGCTGCTCAACGACCCCGACGACGTCGACCGCGCCCGCGTGCTCTACGACAAGGGCACCAACCGCCAGGCGTTCATGCTCGGCCAGGTCGACAAGTACACCTGGCAGGACACCGGCTCGTCCTTCGGCCTGGCCGACGTGCTCGCCGCCTACCTCCTCGCCCAGCTGGAGGTGCGTGACACCATCCAGGCCAAGCGCAAGCGGGTGCACGACTGGTACGCCGCCGCCCTCGCGCCCCACGCCGAGGAGCTGGGCGTTCAGCTCATGCACGTGCCCGAGGACCGCACCCCGGCACACCACATGTACTACGTGCTGCTCCCGCACCGCGACCGCCGCAACGACGTGCTGGAGCTGATGCGCAAGGCCGGCGTGCAGGCGACCTTCCACTACCAGCCGCTGCACGCCTCCGAGGCCGGGCGTGCCTTCGCCGCGCGCGAGGTCGAGTGCCCCGTGGCGCAGGACGTCAGCGAGCGGCTGCTGCGGCTGCCGTTCCACAACAACCTGACCGACGCCGACCTGGACCGCGTGGTGGCCACGTTCCTCGAGGCCGCC
The DNA here is from genome assembly GCF_031844425.1 of Microbacterium sp. ARD31. Lineage (NCBI taxonomy): Bacteria > Bacillati > Actinomycetota > Actinomycetes > Micrococcales > Microbacteriaceae > Microbacterium > Microbacterium sp. ARD31. The sequence goes on along the minus strand of NZ_JAUZVE010000017.1, from coordinate 126,644 downwards.
ACCACCACCCTTCCCGACCGGTGAGCGCGCCCGCGGCCGGCCAGCCGGGCTCCTCGTCGCTGCACCGCGACGGCTACTGGTGGCACCGGGCCCGCGCCGACCTGCTCGGTGCCGTGATGGGGCCGCACCTCGGTGCGCCACGGCGCAGCCTCGACGTGGGCAGCGCCGACGCGCCGAGCGTCGGCTGGATGCAGGGCACCCACCAGCACGTCAGCCTCGACCTCTTCCCCGACGGCCTCGTCCCGGGGCAGGGGGTCGTGGGGTCGGCGACCGAGCTGCCGTTCGCCGACGGCACCTTCGACGTGGTGTCGGCCTTCGACGTGGTCGAGCACTGCGCCGATGACGCCCGCGCCGTGTCCGAGCTGGTCCGCGTGCTCGCCCCGGGCGGCCGGCTGCTGCTCTCCGTGCCCGCCTACCAGTGGGCCTGGTCCGACCACGACGTGCAGGCCGGTCACCACCGGCGCTACACCCGCGCCGAGCTGGTCGGCCTCGTCGAGCGCACCGGGACGCGCGTGGTGCGGGCGACGTACGCCTTCGGGGGCGTCTTCCCCCTCTTCGTCGCCGAGCGCGTACGCCGGCGGCTGCGGACCCCGCCGGAGGGCGACTCGCGCCTGCCGGAGGTCTCCCCCGGCCTCGACCGGGCCCTGACCGCGGTGTGCCGGGCCGAGTCGCGGGTGCTCGCCCGCGCCGACGTGCCGTTCGGGTCGTCGGTGTTCGTCGCGGCGGTCAGGCCGGGAGACCCGGCCGCGTCCTGAGCGCGGCCGCCGCGACGGCCGCGAGGGCGACGGTGGCAGCCGCCTCGGTGACCAGGAACGCGGTCGCCGCACGCTCGACGGCGGCGCTCCCGGAGAGCACCACCACGGTCACCGCTCCCAGCAGCAGGGCGGTCCCCCACGCGGCCGCGACCCCCGCGGCCCGGTCCTGGGCCAGGGCGGCGACCATCGCCACGACGTTCACCAGCGCCAGCGCGCAGCCCGCGGCGACCAGCGCCGCCGTCGTCGTACTGACTTCGACGGTGCTGCCGAAGACCGCGCGCAGCAGGGCCGGTCCCGCCAGCGCGCCGACCAGCACCGCGAGAGGTACGACGACGACCGTGGAGGCCAGCCAGGCGCGGCCCAGCCGTCGCAGAGCCTCGCCCGCCCCCGCGACGACGTGCCCGGTCACGACCTGCGTCACCTGGGGCAGCACCCCGAGCACGACCATGTAGGGCGCCCGGAACAGCGCCAGGGCGGCGAACATCGCGGTCACCTCGGCGGGCGTGCCGCCGAGCAGCGCCACCAGCACCGCTCCCCCGGTCAGCACGCCCTGGCCGGCCAGCTGCCCGGTCGCCGCGCCACCGAGGAACGCCAGGGGCCGCGACTGCCCCGCGCCGGTGTCTCCGTAGCGCCAGGCCGGCGGCCAGGCGGCGACCAGCGATCCGGCGACCAGGCAGAGGCCGTGGGCCACGGGGTCGTGCACGCCGGCCAGGAGCAGCCCGCCGACGAGCACGCACCGCAGCGCGTTCTCCGCGACCAGGGTCCCGGCCACGGCGGCCATCCGGCCGCGACCCGCGAGACCGCCGCGCAGCACGCCGACGGCGGCCGACCCGAGCACGACCAACACCACCAGCGCCGGGAACCAGGCGTCGTCACGGTGGAACAGCCGGCTCCGCGCCACCCAGGCCAGCAGGCCGAGGGCGAGGGCGACCACCACGACGAGCGCGGCCACCCGGCCGGCGGAGCGCCGTACGTCGCCCTCCTCGCCCGCGACGACGCACCGGGTGATCCAGTGCTGCAGCGGGAACGAGAACGCCGCGCCCGCGAGCGCCCAGATCGTCCAGAGCACCGACACCGGCGCCGCCACCGTCGCACCGAGCCCCCGCGTGACGAGCGCGAACAGCAGGTAGGCCAGCAGCCCGCTCACCACCGAGCCGGCCGCGAGGAGGACCGGGGTGCGGAGCGAGCGCGTCATCCGGACGGCACCTCGGGCTCGTTCCACCTGCTGGCGGGGTCGAACCCGGCCGCGGTGCGCAGGTCGGCGAGGGCCGGCTCGCCGAGGGAGGCGCGGGCGTACCAGTCCCACTGCGGCGCGCTGCCGACGTACACGTAGTCGGGTCGCAGCGAGTCCCGCCACCGACGTGACACCGTCTCCCCGACCGCGACGAGGTCGGGGCCGTCGGCGACGAGGGCGCGCTCGAAGCCGGCGCGCCCGCCGGGCCAGGTGTCCTCGAGGTGGTCCTGCAGCCCGCTGCGGAACATCTGGTGGCGGGTCGGGTTGGTGCGCCGGGTGAGCACGAGCGGCTGCGGGGCCTCGATGGAGGTGATGGTGGCGCCGGGCGGCAGCTGGGCGAGCACGTCGGCGGTGGCGCGGCGCTGCTCGTCGAGCGTGTGGTCGCGCGTCGACACGGCGTACTCCAGCGCGAGGCCGAGGGTCGTGGCGACGAGCACGGCGGCCAGCCCGACCGCCGCCCGGGAGGGCAGGAGGCGGGCGGCGAGGGCATAGGCACCGCCGACGCCGACGGCGGCGAACGGGAGGACCGCGAACAGGTCGGGCCAGGCGTCGTAGTCCTCGAGGGTCCACGCGAGGCCGGCGACCAGGCCGGCCGTCATCGCCGGCAGCACCAGCACGGCCGGGTCCGCGGCACGGGCGCGGCGCGAGACGACAGCGAGCGAGTACGCCGCCAGCGCCGCGGCGCCGACGAGCATCAGCCAGACGGTGGCGCCGTAGGCCTCGTGCAGGTCCAGCCAGACCGCGTCGAGCCGTTCGCGCACCGGGTTGGGCACGGTGTAGCGCCGGTTGATCCAGTAGAACGCGTCGACGGAGGCCCGCAGCGAGCCCGCGAGCGCGAACCACGTGGCGAGCACCGCCACCGGCACGAGCCCGCCCAGCGCGACGCGCACCAGCGCCCGCAGCCGTCCGCCGTGCGCCAGGAGCAGCACGCCGACCACGACGGCGGCGATGGTGCCGAAGAAGGCGGTCTGCAGGCACAGCGTCGCCAGCGCCGTGCACGCGCCGGCGGTGGCCCAGCGTCGCCGGTTCACCGCCCACAGCGCGAGGAGGATGAACAGCACCATCGGCGTCTTCTCGCGCGGGCCGTTGGAGGCGTACTGGATGAAGCCGTGGAAGGACAGCAGCGTGCCGGCGCAGACCAGGCCGGTCACCCTCGACCGGAACAGGTCGCGCCCGAGCAGGTAGGTGACGCACACGCTCGCGGTGGCGAGCAGCATGAAGAAGACCCGCATGGACACCACGTCGTCCCAGCCGCCGGCGCGTGCGGCCAGCGCGCCGACGGACGGCAGCACGTGCGCGAGCGGACCGGCGCGGTTCAGGATGCCGAGGTAGGGCGGCACGCCCTCCGCCACCTGCTGGCCGGCGTAGCTGTAGACACCGAGGTCGCGGGTGAGCGCACCGTGGAAGCCGTGCACGGTGTAGACGACCAGCGACACGGCCGCCACGACCGGGACGAGCACGTCCACGCGCGCGGAGGTGCCTCCGTCCTCCTGTCGAGCGGTCGTCCGCCGGTCGAGGAGTGGGAGCACGCGCTCACCCTACGGAGTCCGCCTGCACGTCGACCGCACCCGGCGGGAGGTGCGCCGTCCGTCAGCTGTCGGGCTAGGGCTCGGGCAGCGGCTCGACCCGCGGGATGGTCCAGTCGGCGTCGCGCACGAGGTCCTCCCCCAGCCAGGAACACACCACGCGGCGGTACTCCACGGTGTGCTGGTAGGCGCTGTGCGTGGCCACCGTCGGGCCAGGGTCTCCCGCGCGCCTCGGGGGCACCTCCGGGACGACCACGTCGTGGGTGGAGTCCTCGTCGGAGAACACCCGCCAGCCCAGCGGGTCGGCGCGGCGGAAGAAGTTGTACCACCCGTCGCGGCCGAGCAGGTCCCACAGCGTCTTGGGATCCTTGCCGGGCGGGTGGGGGTGGTACGTCGTCAGCAGGCGCGGGGCGTCGGGCAGCGGGTCCTTGAACCTGGGCGCGCCGTCGGTCGGGTCGTAGCCGAGGACGTCCGGGCCCAGGACGCACGGGAAGATCCGGCCGTAGAGCGCGCGCAGCTGGCTGCCGTAGGTCACGAAGCGGACGTCCTCCAGCTCCTTCTCGTCGAGCCTGATCAGGGTCGCCGCCGCGATCAGCGACCCCTGGCTGTGGCCGGAGACCACCACGGTGGCTCCCTGCTGGCGCGCCCAGCGGATCCGGGTCGACAGCTCCGGCACCACCCGCTCGGCGTAGCAGGGCGGGCTCAGCGGGTGGGCCGCCCGCGGCCAGAAGGTGGTGAGGTCCCACAGGATGCCCACGGCCTTGCGCGTCGCCTCCGAGCGCCTGACGTAGCTGCTGAGCAGCACGAACCCGGCGCTCAGGCCCAGCACGACGTAGAGCGAAAGGCTCGCGACGACGTGCGGCAGGTCGCTGCGCCAGTCGGGGAACAGCGTGCTCACCAGCACGTTGGGCGGCATGCCGGTGGCGGACAGGCAGAGCAGGAGCAGCACCAGCGCCACCGTCACCCCTCCCAGCAGCTCGAGCAGCCGCTCGGCACGATGGGCGTACGCCGCCCGCAGCCGCTTGCCGCGGATCTCGTTGCGCGACTCGGTGGGCACCCGCTCGCGGTGGGCCAGCCGCTTGATCGGGCCGTAGACACCGATCTTGAGCCGGATGAAGCACGCGACCGCTATCAGCGCGGCGAGCAGCGCCCAGAGCACCTGCACGATCGGCGCCCAGATGAGGACCTGCGGCACCACCAGCGGCGTGGTCGGCGGTTCGGCGACCGAGAGGCGCACCCGACCACCCGTGGCCACCACCAGCTCGCGCGACCCCACCGGCACCTCGGCGGCCGACTCGAAGCGCACGGTGTCGGGGTGGCACGAGGCCGGCAGGGCGGCTGACGACCTGGCCCAGCACGTGTCGACGAGGTCCAGCGCGGGCTCCTCGAGGCGCAGCCTGCCCGCGCGGACGACCGTGTCCCGCAGCGGCTTGGTGAGCTCGTCGACGAGGACCGCGGCACGGTCGACCTCGAGGACGCCACGCACGAGCCGGGCCGGCTCTTCGTCCGACAACGGCAGCAGCACGATGCCGTCGCGCAGCACCGCCCCCTCCGAGAGGCGGACGGTGTCGTCGTCGGCGCCGGCGGTCACCTTCCTGGGCGCCGTCGACTCCCGGACCGCCTTCGAGTCCGAGGTCAGGTCGGACACCGTCTGGTCGGGGCCGTTGAGGTACTCCGCCGCCCCGGTCACGGCTGCCGTGGTGAACAGCAGGGCGATCCAGCCCGCCGCGCCGATCAGCACCGCGGGAGCACCGCCGTACCACGCCTCGGCCCCGCGGCCCAGGCTCGGACGCGCCTGCCGCCACTGCCACCGCAGCATCACCACGAAGAACCCGAGGGCGAGCAACAGGGCGCCGCCGAGGAGGAGCGCGACCTCGAGCTGCTCCGTGACCCCCTTCTTCCGCACGCTCACCCATGCCGCCACGACCACGAAGAGGAGGAACGCCACGATCGTGGTGAACGCACCCCGGGGCCGCATCCGCCCCGCCGCGAAGACGGCGATGTTGACCACGGAGAGGGCGACGAACGTGCCGATGAACCACAGGTTGTGCCCCCACCAGCCGATGGTGGAGTCCCAGCCGACCCGCGACCGCTCGCCGACCGGGGGCGAGGCGAGCCAGGCCAGCTGGGTGAGCACCAGGACGACCGACAGACGCATCAGCCAGGGAGCCCAGGCGTCGTGCGGACCCTTCTCGTCGACCCGGGGCCCGAAGTACTCCACGTCCTGCGGGTGGAGCCGCGCCGCGGCGACGAAGCAGGTGAGGAGGATCGCGAATCCCGCCAGGGCCCACGGGTTCACGGTGCCCGTGACCTTCCACTGCTGCACCCCGAGGTACGCCATCAGCGTGGCGACCGCCGCGGCCAGGTGGATCGCCTGCAGCCGGACCGTCCGGCGGGTCGAGGACCAGAACCGGGTCAGCTGCAGCAGGTGCACGTCCCTGACCTGTTCCTCCTCGCCGTCGCCGGTGGCCCACGCCCAGAACCGCTGCCACCGTGACCTGCGCGCGGTGTCGGACGTGGTGTCGGACGCGGTGGTGGACGTGGCGTCAGGCGTGGTGTCGGGCGTGGGAGCCGGCGCGGCGGCCGTCCGGGACGTCCGCGCGGCCCGTGCCTTCTCGGCGGCCGCCCGCTCGGCCTTGGCCCGGCCCAGCTCGTAGGGGTCGGTGGAGGCCTCGTAGCGGGCGAGCGTGCGCCGCGAGAGGAACCACATCAGCGCGATCGCGGCAAGCGGGACGAGCGAGGCCACCGCGAGCCGCTGGCTGGGGGCGAGGAACATCATGAAGTCCAGCCGGGCCGGGAGCACGTCGCAGCTCTTGGTGCCGCCGCGGTAGCACTGCCAGGCGACCAGGTCGAGGGAGATCAGGCAGGTGGTGAGGACGATCAGCATGGTCAGCAGCAGTGCCGCCCACCGGACGGCACCGGCACCCCAGCGCCCCGTGCGGGTGTCGGTGCCGACGTGCAGCCTGGCCCAGTAGGCCAGGTTCACCAGGGCGAAGGGCAGCAGTCCCAGCCACAGCACCCGCTGCACCCAGCCGAGCGCGCCCTTGACCGCGGAGGTGAGCGCCCCCCACGAGTACGCCTCGACCGCGTGCCCGGACTTCACCGCGCGGCGCGGCAGGTCGTCGCCGTCGGCGCGGAACACCCCTGTGATGCCGTCTCCGGCGACCTGGTGGGGCGTCTTCACCCCGAGCATCGAGGCCGGGGAGGTGCCGTGCACGCCGTGGACCCGGAGCTCCAGGGCGGCGTACGGCACCCACCCCGGAGCGGTCGAGTCGGCGGTCCCGAGGTCCTGGCTGTCACTCCCTGAGGCCAGGGTGCCCATAGGGGCATGGTGGCCCTCGTGGTGCTGCTGGTAAAGGAACGGCGAGGAACTCAGTGCCGGGGCAGGAGGATGTCCAGACCACCGTCGAGGGCGTCACCGTCCCACGTGCCGCCCAGGAACCGGGTGATGGAGGCCGCCGTGGCGGCGTCCGTGCGCTCGGTCGGCGGCTCGATCGGGAGGTCGTCGCGGGCGCGACCCGACACGTGGAGACGCACATGACGGTCCTCGGCCTCGAGCCGGACCGTCACCGGGCCGGCCCCGTGCGCGCACACGTCGGCGAGCACGCTGTCCAGCACCTGCTCGACGGGTCCGGGCATGATCGACAGCTCGCCGCCGGCCTCGACGCGGGTACGCACCTCGCGCGCCTCGGGCAGCTGGTCGCCCCACCGCCGGCCGACGGTGTCGGCGAGCTCGCGCAGCGTGATCGTCGTACGACCCAGCAGGCCGCGGCCGCGGCCGAGCTCGAGCAGCTCGGCGATGGTGTCCTGCAGGCGCATCACACCCGTCTGGCACCGCGTCAGGGACGACCGGGTCTCCTCGTCGAGCCGCCGGTCGAGCAGCAGCTCGTCGAGCTCGAGGCGCAGCGCGGTGATCGGCGTGCGGAGGGCGTGGGAGGCGAGCTGGGCGTACTCGCGGTTGCGCTGGAACTCGTGCTCGAGGTTCTGCGCACTGGTCTTCAGCGCCGCGCCCAGGGCGACGACCTCGGGGATGCGCGACTCGGGCAGGTCGATGTCGAACCGGCCGCGGCCGAGCGCCCCCGCGCTGCGGGCGAGCGAGGCGAACGGCTCCGAGAGCCGGCGGGCGATCGCGAGCCCGAGCAGGATCGCCAGCAGCACCGCGACCAGCATGATGCCGAGCAGCGAGGTCACCAGCGACTGCGCGCTCGCCCGGACATGGGCGTCGCCCTGGACCGCGACGACGGTGGTCTCCCCCACCGTGCGGGTCACGCGGAGGGGGTCGCCCAGCGCGTCCGCGCGGAACCGGTCCCCGACCGCGGTCAGGTCGGGCGAGTCGGGGTGGCTGACCGTCAGCTGGATGTCGGAGCTGGTGAGGTCCTGCAGCTGGAGCGAGGACACCGGCAGGCCACCGTCGAAGCGGCGGTCGAACACCACCGCGACCTGCGCGGCATGCTCGCCGAGGGCGTCCAGCTCGTCCTCGCGGACCTCGTGCGAGAGCCAGATGCCACGCACGACGCCCACCAGCACCAGCAGCACCACGGTGAGGCCGACGAAGGCGAGGGTGAGCCTCTCGCGCACCTCTAGCTGCCGGTCTCCAGGCGGAAGCCGACGCCGCGGATGGCGACCACGCGCTCACCCGCTTCGGCCGCCTCGAGCTTGCTGCGCAGCCGGCCGATCGTCACGTCGAGGGTCTTGGTGGAGCCGTACCAGTTCTGGTCCCAGACCTGGTTCATCAGCGTCTCGCGCGGGACCACCTTGTCGTGGTGGGACGCGAGGACCGCCAGCACGTCGAACTCCTTGGCGGTGAGCGCGATCTCCTTGTCGCCGAGGTGCACGCGCCGCGAGGCGGCATCGATCTTCAGGCCCGAGGAGGTGACCACGGTGGTGTCGTCCGCCGCGACGTGGGCACTGCGCCGGAGGAGCGCCCGCACGCGGGCCAGGAGCTCGGCCAGCCCGAACGGCTTGGCGAGGTAGTCGTCGGCACCGACGTCGAGGCCGACCACCCGGTCGAGCTCGCCGGCGCGGGCGGTGACCATGATGATGCCGCCCAGATATCCCCCGGAGCGCATCTTGCGGCACACGTCGATGCCGTCCATGTCGGGGAGCCCGAGGTCGAGGATCACCACGGCGGGCCCCTGCTCGACGACGAAGCTCACCGCGTCTGCGCCACCCGAGACGCGGCTGACGTCGTAGCCCTCACGCTCCAGGGTGCGCATCAACGGGACGGCGATGTCCTCCTCGTCCTCTACCACCAGCACGTCGTGCACCATGCCTAGGAGCATAGAGGGGGGATCAGCGGGTCGTGGAAGGAATGTCCGTGTCGACCTGCTGGGAGACCGAGGTGTGGGCCGGCTCGGCCGACCCTGCCTGGCCGGAACCGATCACCACGGACCCGGCAGCCAGGATGACTGCGACGGGGATCAGTGCGATGCGGGACATGGGTCAAGAATCTTCGTCCGCGATCCACAGCCTTTCCTCGGACCGGCTACCCAGAGGTAAAAGTATCCGGACACTTTCCCACAGGTCCGGGGGTCAGGCCTCGAACACGTCCCCCAGCTCCGCCACCCGCTCGAGCACCTGCTCCAGGGAGAACTGGTCGAGCGCCAGCTCGTCCTCGGCACCCTCCTCGACCTCGTCCCAGGTCAGGGGCGTGGCGACGGTGGGCCGCTCCCGTCCCCGCAGGGAGTACGGCGAGACCGTGGTCTTGGACCCGGAGTTCTGCGACCAGTCGAGGAACACCTTGCCCGGCCGCTTGGCCTTGGTCATCACGCTCGTCACCAGCGCCGGGTGCTCCTGCTGGAGCGCCTCGGCGACCTCCTTGGCCAGCGCCGTGGTGCCGTCGCTGTCCAGTCCGCCGTCCCCCTCGTCGGGCATGGGCGCGTACAGGTGGAGCCCCTTGCTGCCGCTGGTGACCGGGGTGCAGGTGAGGTCGCGCTCGGCCAGCGCATCCCTGACCAGCAGCGCCACCCGCGCGCACTCGTGCAGCCCTGCGGGCTCGCCGGGGTCGAGGTCGATCACGAGCCGGTCGGGGTTGCGGGGGGTGCCGTCGGGCTCGACGGTCCACTGGTGCACGTGCAGCTCGAGGGCGGCCAGGTTGGCCAGCCAGGTGAGGGTGGCGAGGTCGTCGCAGATCGGGAACCGGATGGTGCCGTCGCCCTTCCCCGACCGCGACCCCGTGGTCGGGACCTCGGCCGTGCGCACCCACGAGGGGGTGCCGGCCGGGACGTTCTTCTCGAAGAAGCTGCCCTTCTCGACGCCGTGCGGCCAGCGGATCCGGGTGACGGCCCGGTCCTTCAGGTGCGGCAGCAGGACCGGCGAGATCTGCGCGTAGTAGTGCAGCACCTCCCCCTTGGTGGTGCCGGTGCGGGGGTAGAGCACCTTGTCGAGGTTGCTGATGGTCAGCGTGCGGCCGCCGACGTCGACCTGGACCTCGCTCATCCGGGGTCCCCTCGGCGTTGTTCGGGGGAGCGCAGCGGCGGAGAAGAACGCCGTGGGGTGGTTCTCATCGGCCGATGCCGATCACGGGGACCCGGGCAGGGTCGAGGAGCCGCACGAGCGCGCGGATCGTGCGCCGCGGCGCGCTCACGCAGCCGGCGGTGGCGCCGCGGCCGTTGACGTGGAGGAAGATCCCCGAGCCGCGGCGGCGCACCTGCTCGACGTTGAAGTCGGTGACGATCGACCACTCGTACTGGCGCGGGTAGTCGGTCAGCCGCTCGGAGGAGTCGGGGTGCGAGGAGGGCAGCCACCACCGGAAGCCGCCGTCGCGCTGGTTGCGCAGCCGGTTGTAGTGGGGCGAGGCGTTGTCCTGCACCCAGAAGTCGCCGCGCCGGATGCGGTGGTGCGGCAGCCGGGCGCGCGCGTCGCGCCCGTGGGTGCCGAAGGTGGAGGTGAGCCCGTAGGTGCCGAGCGGGGTGGTCCCGGTGCCCTGCACCCGCCGGTCCCCGCGCACCAGCCCGCCGTACCCGGTGCGGCCGTCGCGGGTGGTGAGCTGGCGCTTCCAGCCGGAGGCGGTCAGCCGCCACAGCGACACCGTGGCACGGGTGCCGCGGGTGTGGTCGACGGTGACGACCTGGGTCGTCCCGGGACGCAGGTCGACGCGGACCCCGCCGAGCTCGACCGGCTCGGCGTGGGCCGCCGGCGCGGTCGCCACCACGAGCGAGGCCACGAGCGAGGCCACGAGCGACGGGAGCGCCACGAGAAGGGGCCTCATCCGAGGTCCTCCGGTGCCAGGTCGGACCGCACGCCCTGGAACGACGGCTGCCTCAGGCGCTCGTAGCCCAGGCCGTGGGTGTCGATGTCGACGACCACGCGCGGCTCCACCCAGAAGGTGCCCTCGGCGTCCACGCGCGGCACCTCGTCCGCGAAGGGGTTGACGTCGCTGGTCAGCGGGGCGAGCAGCGCCGCCAGCCGGGCGCTGGTGGCGCCGGCGATGCCGCTGCCGACGCGGCCGCGATAGTGCAGTCCGTCGGCGGTCTGCTCGCCGACGAGCAGCGCGGCGAGCCGGTTCGTCGTACCGACCTGGGGGCGCCAGCCGCCGACCACGAACGAGCCCCGGTGCCGGTGGGCTAGCTTGCGCCAGTCCTCGCTGCGCTGGTCGAAGCGGTAGCGCGAGGTGCGTCGTTTGCTGACCACCCCCTCGAGGCCCTGCTGCAAGGTGGCGTCGAACAGCATGTCGCCGTCGTCGTAGGCCGCCGGCACCTGCCAGCGCGAGTCGCCGAGCGGGAGCTCCTCGAGCAGCGCGCGGCGCTCCTCCAGGGGCCGGTCGGTGAGGTCGACCCCGTCGAGGCGGAGCAGGTCGAACACCATCAGCGTCGCCGGCACGCTCCTCACCAGCCGGGCGACCTCCTTGGCGTTGCGCAGGTGCATGCGGTGCTGGAGCACCCGGAAGTCGGGCACGCCCCGCTCGTTGAGGGCGATGACCTCTCCGTCGACCATGAGGTCGCGGTCACCGAGCGGCGGCTCGCTGAGGTCGGGCCAGGCCGCGGTCACGTTGTTGTCGTTGCGACTGGTCATCCGGGCGACGCCGTCGCGTACGTCGACCAGCACCCGCACGCCGTCCCACTTGACCTCGTGCAGCCACTGCGCGCCGGTGGGCACGCGGTCGGTCTTGGTGGCGAGCATGGGGCGCACGCGGGTCAGTCTGGCACCCGAGCCGGCGTCCCTGCTCCCCCACACGAGTGGAGACGGCTGTCCGCGTGGACGGCTATCGTCTTGGCATGCGAGCGATCTGGAAGGGTGCCGTCTCCTTCGGCCTGGTCAGCGTCCCCGTGAAGCTCTATGCCGCGACCGAGAGCCACGACGTGTCCTTCCGGCAGGTGCACGCCAAGGACGGCGGCCGCATCAAGTACCAGCGCGTCTGCTCCCTCGACGGCGAGGAGGTGGCCTACGCCGACATCGCCAAGGGCTACGAGACCGAGGACGGCGAGATGGTCATCCTCACCGACGACGACATGGCCGAGCTGCCCTCGACGTCGTCGCGGGAGATCGCGGTGGAGAAGTTCGTCCCGCGCGAGCAGATCGACCCCCTCCTCTTCGAGAAGTCCTACTACCTCGAGCCCGAGGGCGCCGGCGCCAAGCCCTACGCCCTGCTCCGCCAGGCCCTCAAGGACGCCGACCGGATGGCCGTGGTCACGGTCGCCCTGCGCCAGCGCACGACCATCGCGGTGCTCCGCGTGCGCGAGACCGAGGCCGGCGAGGTGATCGTCCTCCAGACCATGATGTGGCCCGACGAGGTGCGCGTCCCCGACTTCAAGGTCGAGGTCGACGACGCCAAGCCGCAGGAGGTCAAGATGGCGCACATGCTCGTCGAGACCCTCGCCGGCGACTTCGACGCGACCGAGTTCGAGGACGACTACGCCGGCGCGGTCGAGGCCCTGGTGAAGTCGAAGATCGAGGGCGGCGAGATCAAGCGCACCGAGACCTCGACCAAGACCTCCGGCGAGGTGGTCGACCTGCTGGCCGCCCTGCAGAAGTCCGTGGCCGCGGCCAAGTCTGCTCGCGGTGAGGAGGTCGACGCCGACGACGCCGACGAGAAGCCGGCCAGGAAGACGACCGCCAAGAAGTCGACGGCGAAGAAGTCGACCGCCAAGAAGAGCACCGCGAAGAAGACGGCGGCCAAGAAGACGACCGCCAAGAAGGCCACCACCAAGAAGACGGCGGCCAAGAAGGCCAGCTGACCCCGGCGTCGCTCAGGACGCGTGGGCCACCGGTTCGCGGCCGGACAGCTCCCGCAGCCGGCGGCCGACCTCGGCGGCCACCGCGACGGCGAGGTCGCGGGGCGCCTCCCCGTCGACCTCGGGGACCACGTGCTGCACGACGCCGTCGGCGAGGAGGTCGGCGGCGCGGACCCGCTGCCGGGTCGCCATCTCGGCCGCGTGGTCGACGTCGCCGTGCACGATCAGGCTGGCGCCCTCGGGCGGCAGCGGTGAGAGCCATGCGTGCTCGGTCGCGACGACCGACCGGGCGGGCAGGAACGCGAGCGCCCCGCCCCCACAGCCCTGACCGAGGATGACCGACACCGTCGGCACCGTCATCGTCGTCAACGTGGCGATGCAGCGGGCGATCTCACCGGCGATGGCGCGCTCCTCGGCCTCCGGCGAGAGCTCGGCGCCCGGGGTGTCGATGACGCTCACCAGCGGCAGGCCGAGCTCCTCGGCCAGACGCATCCCGCGGCGCGCCTCGCGCAGGGCACCGGGGCCCATCGCGTGGCCGGGCACCTGCCGGGAGCGGTCCTGGCCGATGACCACGCAGGGCTGGTCGTCGAGCCGCGTCAGCGCCACCAGGACGGTGGAGTCACGCTCCCCCTCGTCGGTGCCGCGCAGCTGGAGGGTGCCGGCGGCACCGTGCGCGAGCAGGTCGCGCACGCCGACCCGGTCCGGACGGCGGGTGCGCTCGATGCTGTCCCAGGCCGACCCGTCGCCGACCGGCCGCGCCGCACGGACGGGCAGGCGGCCCGGTCCGGGCGCGTCGACGAGGACGGCGAGGGCCTGGTCGACCATCTCCGGGAGGTGCTCGGCGGCGACCACGCCGTCGATGACGCCGGCCGCGGCGAGGTTCTCCGCCACCTGCACGCCGGGCCGGAACGGCCGTCCGTTGAGGCCCTCGTAGACCTTCGGCCCGAGGAACCCGACGAGCGCCCCCGGCTCGGCGACGGTGACGTGGCCGAGCGAGCCCCACGAGGCGTACACGCCGCCGGTCGTGGGGTGGCGCAGGTGGACGAGGTAGGGCAGGCCGGCGGCACGGTGGTCCATCAGCGCGCGCGAGATCTCCGCCATCCGCACGAACGCCGGGGTCCCCTCCTGCATCCGCGTGCCGCCCGAGGCCGTGCTGGCGAGCAGCGGCAGCCCCTCGGCGGTGGCCCGGCGCACGGCGGCGGTGATCCGGTCGGCCGCGACCCGGCCGATCGAGCCGGCGAGGAAGCGGAACTCGTTGACGACCACGGCCACGGGCCGGCCGCGGACCTCGCCGCGGCCGGTGAGCACGGACTCGTCGGTGCCGGCCCTCACCGCGGCCGCCTCGAGGGCAGCGCGGTAGTCGGGGTCGGCGTAGGTCAGGTCCACCGGCTCGTCCCACGAGGTGAAGGTGCCGGCGTCGAGCACCAGGTCGAGCAGCTCGGGCGCGGTCCAGCGCCGGGCCGTCACGGCCGCCGTCACGGGTGTCATGCCCCACCCCCGCCGACCCACGAGCGGATCTCGTCGGCGTGCTGGTCGAGGAGCGGCGGCGCGACGTGGTCGCGGCGGGTGACCTCGTCGCCGGAGGCGTCGAAGAAGCGCAGCGGCGGGCCGGGCAGCGTGAGCGCCCCCAGGGTCGGGTGCTCGACGTCGACGAGCAGCCCCTGGCTCGCGACCTGGTCCCAGCCGTAGACCTCGTCGAGGGTGCGCACCTTGCCGGCCGGCACGCCGACCTCGGCGAGCCGGGCGAGCAGCGGCTCGGCGTCCCACTCGGCGAAGGCCTGCTCGACGACCTCGATCACCTGCTCGCGCCGCGCGACGCGCTCGCCGTTGGTGGCGAGTCCCTCGGCGTCGGGGTCCAGCCCGAAGCCGGCGCAGAACTTCTTCCACAGCCCCTCGCTGCCGAGCGCGATCTGCACCGCGCCGTCGCGGCAGTGGAACAACCCGTAGGGCGCGATCGAGGGGTGGTGGTTGCCCTGCGCGCGACCGACCTCGCCGGCCACGGTCCACCGGGTGCCCTGGAAGGCGTGGACACCGACCACGGAGGCCAGCAGCGACGTCCGGACCACGGTGCCCTTGCCGGTGCGCTCGCGCTCGTGGAGCGCGGCGAGGATGCCGTACGCGCCGTACATCCCCGACAGCAGGTCCGCGATCGGCACGCCGACACGCTGCGGGTCGTCAGGCCCCGAGCCGGTCAGCGACATCAGGCCGGCCTCGCCCTGGGCGATCTGGTCGTAGCCCGCACGCCCGCCCTCGGGACCGTCGTGGCCGAAGCCGGTGATGGAGAGGACGACGAGCCGCGGGTTGCGGCGCATGAGCTCCTCGATCCCGAGGCCGAGCCGCTCGAGGACGCCGGTGCGGAAGTTCTCCACCAGCACGTCGGCGCGGTCGACGAGCCCGAGGAGGACGTCCTTGTCGGTCGCGTCCTTGAGGTCGAGGGCGATGGACTCCTTGTTGCGGTTGGTGCACAGGAAGTACGTCGACTGGCGGGCGTCCGGCTCGCCGACGAACGGCGGGCCCCAGCCCCGGGTGTCGTCGCCGCTGCCCGGCGCCTCCACCTTGATCACCCGGGCGCCGAGGTCGCCCAGCATCTGGGTGGCGTGCGGTCCCGCAAGGGCCCGGGTGAGGTCGACGACGAGGAGGTCGGCGAGCGGGCCGGTCGATGTCGGAGAGGTGTTCGGAGAGGTGTTCGGAGAGGTGGTCATGGTCAGCTCCATCCGGGGAGGACGAGGGCGGCCCACACGAGGAGCGGGCCGACGACGGTGACGATCGTGGCGTAGCCGAGGATCTGCTTGTAGTAGGTGCTCTCGTCGATGGTGTCCGGCCGGTTGGCCAGCATCAGCGCACCGTTGGTGGAGAACGGGCTGACGTCGACGATGGTGGAGCTGACCGCGAGAGCGGCCACGAAGAAGCCGGCCGACAGGCCGCCCTCGGCGACGAGCGGGATCGCGATCGGGATGATCACCGGCAGCAGTGCGGTCGAGGACGCGAACGCCGACACGACGCCGCCGACGTAGCAGAGGATCAGCGCGCCGATGGCGGCCGCACCGAGGCCGGCGGCCCAGCTGCCGACGAACTCCGG
Source organism: Microbacterium sp. ARD31 (assembly GCF_031844425.1). Classification (NCBI taxonomy): domain Bacteria; kingdom Bacillati; phylum Actinomycetota; class Actinomycetes; order Micrococcales; family Microbacteriaceae; genus Microbacterium; species Microbacterium sp. ARD31. The sequence goes on along the minus strand of NZ_JAUZVE010000017.1, from coordinate 110,877 downwards.
GGAGCCCGCGGTGGTGAGGATCGTGGCGTAGGTGCTGACGCCCGCGACGAGCAGCACGGTCGGCCAGGCGATCTGCTTGACGGTGTCCTTGTAGGCCTTCGGGGTGAGGATCGAGAGCACGACGGCGGCCGTGATGGCGGCGAAGCCGATGTTCTTGTCGAAGACCAGCGCGACGAGCGCCACGGCCAGGAACGCCAGGAGGGTGAGCGTGTGCTCGAGCGTCGTACCGGCGTCGCCGGGGTTCGGGGTGCCGGTGGTGGGCGTGGCGCCGGTGGCCGAGCGGGCGTCGGACCGGTCGGGGTGCACGCGCGGCGCACCGCCCGCGGCACCGGCGGCGGTGGCGCCGGTGCTGGTGGTGGTGGTGGTGGTGGTGGTGGCTCCTGCCTCCACCAGCCCGCCGTCGGCGTCCATCCGGAGCCGCATCAGCTTCCGGCCGCCGAGCACCACGAAGAGGATCGCCGCCATGACCGTGTTGACCGCGAGGCTGGAGAAGAAGATCGTCAGGTGCGAGGCGCCGAGGCCCGCGTCCTCCATGACCGAGTTGGTGATCGTGCCGTAGATCGAGATCGGCGAGAAGCCACCCGCCTGGGCGCCGTGCACGACGAACATGCCCATCATCAGCGGGCTGATGCCGTAGCGGCCGGCGAAGCCGAGGGCGATCGGGCCGATGATCGCGCAGGCGGCCGGACTGGCCGCACCGATCGCGGTGATCACGGCGGTGACCGCGAACATCACCCACGGGATCAGCGCGACGCGGCCGCCGACCGAGGCCACGGCCGTGCGCACGATCAGGTCGACGGTCCCGTTCTGCCGCGCGATGGCGAACAGGTAGGTCACGCCGATCAGGGTGAGGACCAGGTCGGCGCTGATGCCGGCGAGGATCTCCTTCTCGTCCAGTCCCAGCGAGTACATGCCGACCAGCCACGCCGCGACGTAGGCCAGCGCACCCATGTTGATCGGCAGCACCGTGCCGACCACGAACAGGGCGACCAGCGCGAGGATCGCAATCCATTCCGGACCCATGGTCCACCTCCGAGTCATGTCCAGAGTCAGGCCAGGACGGCGGACGGCGGGGGTGACGCCCATCACGTGGCTGGCTCAGTGGCCTAGCCAATAGGACAATGAGCCGATCGTCAATAGTCTGTCCCCATGTCCGACTCGTTCCCTCCGCGCCTGATGCGGACCCGGCTCTACGAGCAGGTGGCCGGCCAGATCTCGACCTGGATCGCCGACAACGGCCTGCGGGCGGGCGACCGGCTGCCGCCGGAGCGCGAGCTCGCGCAGCGGCTCGGGGTGAGCCGCGCGACCCTCAGCCAGGCGCTCGTCGCGCTCGAGGTGGTCGGGGTGGTGGAGGTCCGCCACGGCGACGGGACGGTCGTCACGGCGCGCCAGCAGCAGGCGACCCGCATCGTCGAGGCCATCCGCAGCCACGCCGACCGATTGCCTGAGGTGATCGAGACCCGCGACGCCCTGGAGACCAAGATCGCGGCGCTCGCCGCCGCCCGCCGCACCGACGACGACCTCGCCCGCATCGACGACGCCCTGGCCGCGATGGAGGCCGACATCGAGGCCGGGGGCCGTGGCGTCGAGGGCGACGAGCGCTTCCACGGCGCGGTCACCGCGGCGGCCCACTCGCTGCTGCTCGCGCGCCTCATGGACGAGATCGGTGACCTGGTCAAGGAGACGCGCATCGAGTCGCTCGGCCAGCCGGGACGGCCCCAGGACTCGCTCGCCGGCCACCGCGCCGTCGCCGAGGCGATCCGCGCCGGCGACCCCGAGGCCGCCTCCGAGGCGATGCACGCCCACGTGGCGATGGTCAGCGACGTCGCCCTCCTGCGCGAGCAGCCGTGACCGCACTCGAGGCGCTCCTGGTCCTCGCGACCGGGTTCGGCGCCGGTGTGCTCTCCTCCACGGTGGGCGTCGCGTCGCTCCTCAGCTTCCCCGTCCTGGTCGGCCTCGGTCTCCCGCCGGTGGTCGCCAACGTGTCCAACACCCTCGGCCTGATCCCGGGCGGCCTCGGCGGCGTCCTCGGCTACCGCGACGAGGTGCGCGAGGCCGGTCCCATCGCGAAGGCGATCGTGGTGGTCTGCGCCCTCGGCGCCGTCATCGGCGCGGCCCTCCTGCTCGGCCTGCCGCCGGGCGTGTTCGAGGCGATCGTCCCGTTCCTGATCCTCTTCACGTGCCTGCTGGTCGGCGTCCAGCCGCGGATCGCCCGGTGGCTGCGGGCGCGCCACGAGCAGCGGCACGGCGAGGCACTGGCCGAGCGGCGGCGGATGTCGCCCGTGACCACGGTCTTCGCGACGATCACGGGCGTCTACGGCGGCTACTTCGGCGCAGGTGCGGGCGTGATGATGGTGGCCGTCCTCGGCATCGGCACGGACCTCGAGCTGCGGATCGTCAACGGCCTCAAGACGCTGTCGCTGATGGTCGGCAACGTCGTCGCCGGGCTCATCTTCGTCGTCGTCGCCGATCCTCGGTGGGACGCCGTGGTGCTGCTCGCCGCGGGCTCACTGGTCGGCGGCTACGTCGGCGCGCGGGTCGGCCGGAAGCTGCCCGACGCCGCCTTCCGCTGGGCCGTGGTCGCGGCCGGCGTCGTCGCGGCGCTCCTGCTGTTCTGACCCGCCCCGCGCGGCCGCCGAGTCCGGCACCGAGCGGTGGAAGCGGGCCATCAGCGCGTCGCTCAGCCGCGGCGCGACGACGTTGACCACCGCGCCGACGCGGCCCGGCACGGTGTCCCACGTGACCGGCCGGTCCTCCAGTGCCCGCACCACCTTCGCCGCGGCCTGCTCGGCGCTCATGCTCGCCCGGTTGTCGTAGGCGTCGGTCGGCACGACCATCGCGGTGGCGACGAGGGAGAACCGCATGTTCGTGAACGTCACCCCGTCGGCGTACGTCTCCCGGCCGGCGATCCGCGACCACGTGTCGAGCGCCGTCTTGGAGGCGATGTAGGCGGCGAACTTGGGTGCCTTCATCTGCACGCCCCACGTGACGACGTTGACGACGCGCCCGAAGCCCTGGGCGCGCATCGCGGGCAGCAGCCCCATGGTGAGCCGCACGGGTCCGAAGTAGTTGATCGCCATCGTGCGCTCGAAGTCGTGGAACCGGTCGTAGGACAGCTCCAGCGAGCGGCGGATGGAGCGGCCGGCGTTGTTGACGAGGTAGTCGACCGTTCCGACCTCGGCGAGCACCCGCGCCACCAGGGCGTCGATCGCGTCGAGGTCGGTGAGGTCGGCGACGTACGTCGACGCCCGGCCGCCCGCCGCCTCGATCGCCGCCCGGACCCGCTCGAGCTCGTCCGCCCGCCGCGCCACCAGCAGGACGTGGGCGCCGCGCGCGGCGGCCAGGACCGAGGTCGCCTCACCGATGCCCGAGCTGGCGCCGGTGACCAGCACCGTCCGGCCGGCCAGCACACTGGCCGCGTCGCGCGCGACCAGCCTCCGCAGCCTGGCCCGGGGCGTGACCCAGAGCAGCCCCATCACGACACCATCAGGACAGCAGGCCCCGCACCACGCGCAGCCCGACCGAGAGGCGGGCCAGCTCGGCGGTCTCCTCGCGGCAGATCTCCTCGAGGGTCGCGGCCGAGCGGCCCACGAGCTCCTCGTCGGAGTCCTCCCACTGGGCCACCCGGGCGGGGGCGGGGTCGTCGGCACTGGTCGTCTCGAGCACCTGCGCGGTGAGCTGCTGGTGCACGCCGTAGAGGTCGTCGCGCACCGCGGCGCGGGCCATGGTCTGCCAGCGGTCGTCGCGCGGCAGCGCGAAGATCCGCTCGACCAGGGCCGGCAGCCCGAGCCGCTCCCCCAGCGCGAAGTGGACGCGGGCCACCTCGACCGGGTCGAGCCCGAGCCGGTCGGCGGTCTCGACGATGCCGAGCAGCGCATAGGCAGGCGCCAGCACCGCGACCCGCGAGGCCAGGTCGTCGGAGACGCCCTGCTGGGTCAGCCGCTTCGCGCGGGCGACGTAGTCGTCGAGCTCGCGCCCGCTCATGATGTCGGGCAGCTCGGCCATCACCGCCTGCACCCGCGCACGGAAGAAGTCGACGGTGGCGACGGAGTCGAGCGGCGGGCGCCGGTTGGTGACCAGCCAGCGGGAGGCCCGCTCGACGAGGGTGCGCATCTCGATCCGCATCCGCGTCTGGCGGTCGGCCGGCACCTGGTTGTCGAGGGTGGCGATCTCCTGGCGCAGCTGCAGCGACCCGAAGATCTCGCGCGCGACGAAGTTGGCGCGGGTGAGGTCGGCGGGGCTGGCCCCGGTCTCCCCCGCCAGGCGCGGCCAGAACGTCATGCCGGCACCGTTGACGAGGTCGTTGACGACCTGCGTCACGATGATCTCGCGGCGCAGCGGGTGCTCCTCCATGGCGGCCTCGAGCTCGGGCTTCATCCGGCTCGGGAAGTAGGCCAGCAGGTCCTCGCGGAGGTACGGGTCGTCGGGCAGGTCGGACTCGATCAGCTCGTCGGCGAGCACGATCTTCGTCCACGCCAGCAGGACGGAGAGCTCGGGCGCGGACAGCGCCTGCTTGCGGTCGAGCCGACGGCGCACCTGGCGCGTGGACGGCAGCCCCTCGAGCTCGCGGTTCAGCACGCCGCGCTTCTCCAGCGCGCGCATCCAGTCCTCGTGCACGTGCAGCAGCGACGGGGCGTGCGCCTCGGCGTTGGCCAGCGCGAGGTTCTGCTCGTAGTTGTCGCGCAGCACCAGCGAGGCCACCTCGTCGGTCATCTCGGCCAGCAGCTCGTTGCGGGCCGGCTCGTCCATCGCACCGGAGCGGACGACCTCGTCGAGCAGGATCTTGATGTTGACCTCGTGGTCGGAGGTGTCGACGCCGGCGGAGTTGTCGATGAAGTCGGTGTTGATCCGACCGCCCTGGCCGCTGGCGCCGAACCGGGCGTACTCGACCCGGCCGAGCTGCGTGAAGCCGAGGTTGCCGCCCTCGCCGATGCACTTGGCGCGGAGGTCCTCGCCGTTGACGCGGATCGCGTCGTTGGCCTTGTCGCCGGCGTCGGCGTGGGACTCCTCCGACGACTTCACGTAGGTGCCGATGCCGCCGTTCCAGAGCAGGTCGACCGGCGCGACCAGGATCGCCTTCATCAGCTCGGCCGGGGTCATCGCGGTGACGTCGGCGCCGAGGCCCAGCGCCGTGCGGACCTGCGCCGAGACCGGGATCGACTTGGCCGAGCGCGGCCAGACCCCGCCACCCTCGGAGATGAGCGAGGAGTCGTAGTCCTTCCAGCTCGAGCGCGGCAGCTCGAACAGCCGCCGCCGCTCGGCGTACGACGACGCGGCGTCCGGGTCGGGGTCGAGGAAGATGTCGCGGTGGTCGAATGCGGCCACCAGGCGGGTGTGCTCGGAGCACAGCATGCCGTTGCCGAACACGTCGCCGGACATGTCGCCGATGCCGACGGCGGTGAAGTCCTCGGCCTGGCAGTCCACGCCCATCTCCCGGAAGTGGCGCTGCACGGAGACCCACGCGCCCTTGGCGGTGATGCCCATCGCCTTGTGGTCGTAGCCGACCGAGCCGCCGGAGGCGAAGGCGTCCCCGAGCCAGAAGCCGTAGTCCTTGGCCACACCGTTGGCGATGTCGGAGAACGTCGCGGTGCCCTTGTCGGCCGCGACCACGAGGTAGGAGTCGTCGCCGTCGTGGCGCACCACGTCGCGCGGCGGCACGGTCTCGCCGTCGACGAGGTTGTCGGTGATGTCGAGGAGCCCGGAGATGAACGTCTTGTAGCAGGCCACGCCCTCGGCCAGCCAGGCGTCGCGGTCGGACGGGTCGGGCAGCTGCTTGCAGAAGAACGCTCCCTTCGCGCCGACCGGCACGATGACGGTGTTCTTCACCATCTGCGCCTTGACCAGTCCGAGCACCTCGGTCCGGAAGTCGTCGCGTCGGTCGGACCAGCGCAGGCCTCCGCGGGCCACCGCACCGAAGCGCAGGTGGGAGCCCTCGACGCGAGGGCTGTAGACGAAGATCTCGTAGCGCGGCCGCGGCTCGGGCAGGTCCGGGATCGCCGACGGCTCGAGCTTGAACGAGATGTAGGGGTGCACCTCCCCGGCCTCGGTGCGCTGGAAGAAGTTGGTGCGCAGCGTCGCGCGGACCAGCGTGCGGTAGGACCGCAGGATGCGGTCGTGGTCGAGGCTGACCACGTCGTCGAGCGCCTTCGCGAGCCGCTCCTCGATCGCCTCGACCTTCGCCATCCGCGCCTCCGCGCCGGCCTCGAGCGCGCGGTCGCCGCGGCCGGGGTCGAAGCGCGACTCGAACAGGTCGACGAGCAGCCGGGTGATGTCGACGTTGCTGCGCAGCGCCTCCTCGATGTAGTCGAGCGCGAAGGGCGAGTTGCCCTGCTTGAGGTACTTCGCATAGGCCCGCAGCACGGTCGCCTGCCGCCAGGTGAGCCCGGCGGCCAGCACCAGCTGGTTGAACCCGTCGATCTCGTTGTAGCCGTCCCAGACCGCGCGCAGGGCCTCGGCGAACAGCTTGCGCTCGTGGGGCGGGAGCACGCGGCCGTGGCGCAGCCCGAACTCGTAGATGTACGTCGGTCGCGCGAGGCCGGTGAGCTCGTACGGGCGCTCGTCGACGACCTCGACGCCCATCGAGGTGAGCATCGGCAGCATGCTGCTCAGCGAGAGCGGCTCGCCGACCCGGAAGACCTTGAGCCGCGACTCGCCGCGGCGGTAGACGCCGGCCTTCTCGTCCTGGTCGAACAGCGCGAGGTCGATGCCCTCCTCGCCCTCGATGGCCTCGATCCGGCCGAGGTCGGCGGAGCCGCGCTGCGGGGCGTAGTCCTCCTTGTAGGCCTCGGGGAAGGCGTTCGCCCACGCCCGGGCCAGGCGCGAGCCGCGGTCCTCCCCGTGCTCGGCGACGACCGCCGCGACGAAGTCGTCGCGCCAGGAGCGCGACGCCTCGGTCAGGCGGCGCTCGAGCTCCGCGACGTCGATCTCGGGGATGTGCGAGCCCTTGGGCGGGTGCACCACGAAGTGCACGCGGGCGGTGGTGGACTCGTTGACCCGCGCGGTGAACTCGACGTGCTCACCGCCGAGGTCCTCGCGCAGGATGTCGGAGAACCGCTCGCGCACCGCCGTGCTGTAGCGGTCGCGCGGGAGGTAGACCAGCACGGAGACGTAGCGGCCGTAGGTGTCGCGGCGCACGAAGGCCCGCAGCTGGCGGCGCTCGCGGGCGAACATCACGTCCTGGACGACGGGCGCCAGCTCGGCCGGGGAGGTGTGGAACAGCTCGTCACGGGGGTAGTTCTCGAGCGTGTCCATCAGGGCCTTGCCGGCGTGGCTGCGCGGATCGAACTCGGCGCGGCGCATCACCTCGTCGACCTTCTCGCGCAGCACCGGGATCCGGGTGACGGACTCGGTGTAGGCCGCGCTGGAGAACAGGCCGAGGAAGCGGCGCTCGCCGACGACCTCGCCGTCGGGGCCGAACGTCTTGACCCCCACGTAGTCGAGGTAGGCCGGACGGTGGACGGTGGCCCGGGAGTTGGCCTTGGCGAGCACGAGCAGGGTCTTCTCGCGGGCCTTCGCCTTGGCCAGCGGCGGCAGCTTGGCGAACGCGCTGGAGAGGTCCTGGTCGTGGCGCAGGATGCCGAGCCCGGAGCCGGGCACGGCCCGCAGGCCGCACTCGTCGGGGTGCCCCTCCTCGGACTCGAGGTGGTACTCGCGGTAGCCAAGGAAGGTGAAGTGGTCGTCCGCGAGCCACCTCAGGAAGTCGCGGCCCTGGCGCAGCTCGGCGGCCGGCAGCGGCGGGGGGTGCTCGTCGAGCTCGGCGACCACGGCGAGGGCCTGGGCGTGCATCTTTTCCCAGTCCTCGACCGACTCTCGGACGTCGCGCAGCACCCGCTGGAGGCCGGCGGTGATCTCCGCGGCCTCCTGCTCGTCGGTGCGGTCGACCTCGACGTGCATCCAGGACTCGACGCTGGCCTGGTCGCCGGCCTGTGGCTCGTGGGCGTGGACGTGCTGCAGCTCGCCGGTGATCGCGCGCTCGACGTTGAACTGGGGGTGGATCACCGCGTGCACGTTGTGGCCGAGGCGGTTGAGCTCCATCGTCACCGAGTCGACGAGGAAGGGCATGTCGTCAGTGACGACCTCGACCACCGAGCGGCCGGAGGCGGACCAGCCGGCATCGGCCATCGTCGGCGTGACGACGCGGACGGCTGCGGTGCCCTGCGGCCGCGTCGAGGCGAGCTCGCGGTGGGACGCGAGGGCGCCGAACAGGTCCTCCGGAGACCGCTCGGCGACCTCCTCGGGGGCGACGTGCCGGTAGTAGGCGCGGAGCAGCTCGGCCCACTCCGGCCGCCCCTGCGTCGCTGCGTCGAGCTGCTGGTCCTTGGTCTCCTCGGGCGTCGCCACGCTCCGACCCTAGAACCCGTGGTGTGAGCCTCACAACACGGGTCGGTACCCGCCGGTCACCTCCCCCGTGCGGGTGTGCGCGGGCCTCCCCGTCCTCGCCCCGCGGCACCCCGTCCGACATGATGTCGACCACCCGGACACCCACCCGGACACCCACCCGAGCAGGCACTCGAGCAGACACCAGGAGGACCCGACGATGGGCAAGCGTGTGGTCAAGGAGCTCACCTACGACGCGCCGCTGGAGGACGTGGCGGCGATGCTCACCGACCCCGCCTTCCGCGAGCGGGTGCTCGAGCGGATGCAGGTGCTGCGGGGGTCTGCGACGGTGGCGAGCGGCAGCGACGGGACCGTCGTCACCATCGACCAGGTGCAGTCCGCCTCCGGCCTGCCGTCGTTCGCGACCAAGCTCGTCGGCGACGAGATCCGCATCCATCAGGTCGAGGCGTGGCGCACGCCCGAGCACGCCGACGTCGAGGTCACCATCCCGGGCAAGCCCGGTGAGATGGCCGGCACCGCCACCCTCACCGAGGCCGCCGGCCGCACCACCGAGCGGGTCGACCTCGAGGTCACCGTCCGGCTGCCGCTCGTGGGCGGGAAGATCGAGGGGCTGGTGGCCGACATGCTGGGCAAGGCGCTCGACAAGGAGCACGAGACCGGGGTGGCGTGGCTCGCGGGCCGATGACGGTCCTCGCGGAGGCGTACGACGCCCTCGCCGGCGTCGTCGGCGGGCTCAGCGAGGACGACGCCTGGGCGCCCACGGGGTGCACCGGCTGGACCGTGCGTGACCTGCTCTGGCACCTGCGTGCCGACGCCGTGCGCGGCCTGGTCGCCGCCCACACGCGGGCCGGTCGCCCCGCCGACTGCGACGAGGTCGACTACTGGCGCGCCTGGGGCAGCAATCCCGAGGCCGACGAGCGCAACCGCCGGATGACACGGGTCGAGGCGGGGCTGCACGGGTTCGACGACCTCCGCACCGGCCACCTCGAAGCGGCGGCCGCGGCGGTGCGCGCGCTCGCGGCGTTGCCCGGCGACGAGGTGGTCGCCACCCAGGGCCACGCGCTGCGCGCGGCCGACCTCGCCAGCACGCTCGCGGTCGAGGCCACGCTCCACCACGCCGACCTGGTCGCGCACCTCGACTCCCCCGGCCCCACGGCCACCGGGCTCGCGGAGGTCCGGCGGGTCGTGGAGGCGCTGCTCGGCTGCGACCTCGACGGCTGGCCGGACGAGCGGGTCGCGCTGGTCGGCACCGGGCGCGCGGCGCCGAGCCCCGACGAGCGCCGGGACCTCGGCGGCCTGTCGGTGCCGGTCTTCAGCTGAGGCGGTCGGGATCGGCGACCTGTTCGCCGGCCCGCTCGTCGTGCGCCGCCAGCTCGTCCTCCCGGCGCTCCTGGCTGCGGCGCCACCAGATCACCACGCCGAGCAGCACGAACGGCCCGAACGCGAGCAGGAGCGTGAGCGCCTGCTCGAAGGGGTGCAGTGCGCCCATGTGGAGGGGGATCACGTCCCCGATCCTCCCACCCCGTGCCCGCGCCCGCTCGAGCGGGGACGTCCCCGCTCGAGCCGGGCGGTGCTCAGCCCTGGTGGGGGTAGAGGTGCTCCTTCGGGGGCACGAAGTTCTCCTTGATGGAGCGCGGCGAGGTCCAGCGCAGCAGGTTGACCGCGGCGCCGGCCTTGTCGTTGGTGCCCGAGGCGCGGCCACCGCCGAAAGGCTGCTGGCCGACGACGGCACCGGTGGGCTTGTCGTTGATGTAGAAGTTGCCGGCCGCGAACCGCAGGGTCTTGCGGGCCCACGCGATCGCGGACCGGTCCTGGGCGATGATCGCGCCGGTCAGGGCGTACGGCGCGAAGCTCTCCATCTGCGCCACCACGGACTCGAAGCGGTCGTCGTCGTAGACGTGGACGGCCAGGATCGGACCGAAGTACTCCTCGGAGAACATCTGGTCGGTCGGGTCGCTCGACTCGACGATCGTCGGCCGCACGAACCAGCCGACCGAGTCGTCGGTCTGGCCGCCCGCGAGCAGGGTGAGGTGGTCGGTGCCCTCGATGCGCGCGATCGCCTTCTGGTGCTTGGCGAACGCGCGGTCGTCGATCACCGCACCCATGAAGTTCGACAGGTCGGTGACGTCACCCATCGACAGCGCCTCGGTGTCCGCGATCAGCTGGTCCTTGATGGTGGTCCACACCGACCGCGGGACGTAGGCGCGGGACGCCGCCGAGCACTTCTGGCCCTGGAACTCGAACGCACCGCGGATCATCGCCACCCGCAGCACGTCGGGGTCGGCCGAGGGGTGCGCGACGATGAAGTCCTTGCCGCCGGTCTCCCCCACGATGCGCGGGTAGGCGCGGTAGCCGGTGATGTTCTCCCCGACCGTGCGCCACAGGTGCTGGAAGGTGGGCGTCGAGCCGGTGAAGTGGATGCCGGCCAGGTCGGGGTGCGCGAGCGCGACCTTGGACACGTCGAGGCCGTCGCCGGGGAGCATGTTGATCACGCCCGGCGGCATGCCGGCCTCCTCGAGCAGCTCCATCGTCAGCGAGGCGGCCAGCTGCTGGGTCGGCGACGGCTTCCAGATCACCGTGTTGCCCATCAGCGCCGGCGCCGTCGGCAGGTTGCCCGCGATCGCGGTGAAGTTGAACGGCGTGATCGCGTAGACGAAGCCCTCGAGCGGACGGTGGTCCGTGCGGTTCCAGATGCCGGGGCTGTTCGCGATCGGCTGGTCGGTGAGGATCTGCTTGGCGTAGTGGACGTTGTACCGCCAGAAGTCGATCAGCTCGCAGGCTGCGTCGATCTCGGCCTGGAACGCCGTCTTCGACTGCCCCAGCATCGTCGCGGCGTTGAGCCGCTGCCGCCAGGGGCCGGCCAGCAGGTCAGCGGCCTTGAGGATGATCGCGCACTTCTCGTCGAACGGCATCGCCTGCCAGTCCGGTGCCGCGGCCGCGGCCGCGGCGATGGCGTCCTCGGCGTCCTTCGTCGTGGCACCGCGGAAGGTGCCCAGGACGTGCTGGTGGTCGTGCGGCTGCACGACCTCGGTCTCCGTGCCACCCCCCTCACGGTGCTCGCCGCCGATGACGGCGTGCAGGGTGTGGTGCTCGCCCTCCAGACGGGCCAGCTCGGTGACCAGTGCCTCACGCTCCGGGGTGCCGGGCGCATAGGTCAGGTTCGGCTCGTTGGTGGGAGCCGGAGGAAAGGTGATCGCGTCCATGCGCCTGATCGTGTCAGAGACCGACGCGCGCCTCAAAAGGGCTGGAGCGGGAGCAGGTCAGGCGGAGCCGAGGAGGTCGTCGATCTCCTGGGTGGCCCACCACGCGAGGTCGTCGTCGGGGTCGGCGTCGTCGTGGTCGTCGGCGTGCACGGCCACCACGTCGCGCCATGCCACCGACGCTCCGGCGGTGGTCGTCTCGGCGACGACGACGACGCGGCGGCGCTGCCCGTCGGGCAGGCCGCCGAGCAGCTCCGCCGAGGCGTCCGCGGCGGTCATGAGGGCGGCGTACTCCGTCTCCTCGGCGTCGTCCTCCGCGACCACCGGGTCGAGCACCTCGGGGCCGTCGGCGTCGCGGGCCGCGGCGAGGCGCGGCAGCGTGGTCGGGAGGTAGCGGCGGGTCACGTGCGCGCCTTCCGACTGGACCGCGACCGGCCACGCGGGGCTCGCGGCCGGGTGTCGGACGCGGAGTCCTTCAGCTCGTCGAGGGCCTCCAGCACGCACTGCCCCAGGGTGTCGGCGTCAGGTACGGCGTCCCGGTCGGCGGTGATGCCGTAGAACACCCCGCCGTCGTAGGACGTGACGCCGATGGCCAGCGGGTGGTCGGGCAGCAGCGGGTGGACCGGGTAGGACTCCAGCATCCGCGCGCCGTCGGCGTAGAGCGGGAACTGCGGGCCGGGCACGTTGGTGATCGAGATGTGGAAGCCGTGCCGCAGCTCGGCCGCGGCGACGCGGGACCCGAGCGCGTGGAAGGTCGTGGGCGCGAAGCCCGAGATCCCCGACAGGCGGCGCGCGGAGACCGCCCGGCCGTCGTCGCGGTGCGCCTTGAGGTCGTAGCTGACCTGGTGCAGCCGGACCACGGGGCTGGGCTCGTTGATCGGGAGGTGAACGAGGTGTCCCTTGACCTGGCTGCCGAGCGACGTCGCCTCGAGCTCGTCGTCGATGACCGACATCGGGACGATCGCCTTGATCGTGCGGAGCCCGCCCATCGACTCCGCGCGGGTCATCAACCAGCCGCGCAGCCCGCCCGCGAGCGTGGCCAGGATGACGTCGTTCACGGTGCCACCGTGCACCTCACGGATCGCGCGGTAGTCGGAGAGCTCCGTGCGCAGGGCGAGGAAGCGCCGCTGCTGGGAGAGCCGGCGGTGGACCGGCGTGGAGTGCACGGGCCCCCGCCCGGCGAGGGCGTTGGCGACCTCCGCGAACCGGGAGCCGGTGGTGGACGCCTGGCGGGCGAGCGCCTCGGCATTGGCCCGCGTCGTCGACCAGAGGGTGCGTGGGCTCTCCAGGCTGTCGGTCACCGCGTTGAGGGCGGCCGCCACCGGGCCGGCGGTGCGGCGGGGACGCCAGTCGTCGTCGTGGCCGAGGGTGGAGCGGTCGGGCGAGGTGTCGAGCAGCACCTGGCCGATGTCGACGGTCTCGCGCCCGTCGACGAGGATCTGGTGGCTCTTGGTCAGCAGCGCGACCCGGCCGCCCTCGAGGCCCTCGACGAAGTAGCACTCCCACAACGGCCGGCTCCGGTCCAGCGGCCGGGAGGCGATGCGGGCGACGAGCTCGCGCAGCTGGTCCATGCTGCCGGGCCGCGGCAGCGCCGAGCGACGTACGTGGAAGCCGAGGTCGAAGTTCTCGTCGTCGACCCACGCCGGGTTCGCCAGCCGGCCGGGCACGAGCTGCAGGCGCTGGCGGTAGCGCGGGACGAACGCGATGCGGTCGGCGATCAGCTCGACGAGCCGGTCGTGGTCGAAGCCGGAGCCGCCCGGCTCGAACACCTCGACGGTGGCGTTGTGCATGGGCGTCGTGGGGGACTCGGCGGCCAGGATGGCCAGGTCCCGCGGCATGAGCCGCTCGCTCATGTGCTGCCCTCTCGTCGATGACTTTGTCCCGCATGGGATTCTGGCAGAGCCAGTGGCACGCTGCGTCCGTGGCCACCGCCTGTCGGTTCTTGAAGGAGAAGTCCGTGTCCCGTCGCGTCCTGTCGCGCCTCGTCCCCCTCACCCTCGTGCTGGCCCTCGGGCTCTCCGCGTGCGGCGACGGAGGTGACGACGAGCCGACGACCACCCAGGGCGACAGCTCCCCCAGCAGCACCCCCAGCGACTCCCCCAGCGACAGCCCGTCGAGCGACGAGGGCGACACGGTCGCGCTCACGGTGACCCGCGAGGGTGACACGTTCACGCCCAACGGCGAGCGGGTGGAGCTCGAGGTCGGCCAGACGCTCGACCTCACCATCACCTCCGACGCGGCCGGCGAGCTCCACGTGCACAGCACCCCGGAGCAGGAGATCGCCTACGAGGCCGGGACCAGCGAGCACCAGCTCACCATCGACCGGCCGGGCGTCGTCGAGGTCGAGAGCCACGAGCCCGACTCGATCGTCCTGCAGCTCGAGGTCCGCTGACGGTGGCCCCGCTGGACGCGGGCCGGATCTCCGCCCACGGTCTCGGTGGCGCGAAGGACCTGCCGATCCCCTCGGAGCTGGCCATCGCCGGTGCCGTCGCGGCCCTGGTCGTCTCCTTCACCGTGCTAGCCGTCGCCTGGCGCGAGCCGCGCTACGACGCCGCGACCAGCGGTCGCCCGGCCCCGGCGTGGCTGGACCGCTTCGCGTCCTCGCGCGGCCTCGCGACCGCGCTGCGCGTGCTGGGCATGGCGTTCTTCCTGTACGTCGGCGCCGCCGCGGTGTTCGGCAAGGACACCCTGATCAACCCGTTCCTCGGGACGTTCTACGTCATCCTCTGGGTCGGCCTGGTGCCGGCGTCCCTGCTGCTCGGTCCGTTCTTCAAGGCGGTCAGCCCGGCCCGCACGATCAGCATGCTCTTCGCGAAGGTGTCCGGCGTACCCGAGGGGCAGGGGCTGTACGCCTACCCCGCCCGGCTGGGCTACTGGCCGGCGGCCCTCGGCCTGTTCTCCTTCGTCTGGCTCGAGCTGGTCTACCCGCACTCCACCGACCTCGGGCCGGTGCGACTGTGGTGCGCCGCCTACCTCGGGATCATGCTGATCGGCTCGGCCGTGTGGGGCACGGCGTTCCTCGAGCGCGCCGACCCGTTCGAGGTCTACTCGTCGCTGGTCGCCAAGCTGTCGATCTGGGGGCGTCGCGACGGGGCGCTCGTCGTGCGCAGCCCCCTGGCGAACCTCGACACGGTCGTCCCCGCTCCCGGGCTGGTCGCGGTGGTCGGCGTGCTGTTCGGCAGCACGGCCTTCGACTCCTTCCGCGAGTCGAGCGAGTGGCTCGGCCTCGTCCAGTCGATGTCCATCGACCGGATCGTCCCCGACACGCTCGCGCTGGTCGCGTTCTCCGGAGGGGTGGCGCTGGTCCTGACGGCGGCCACCATGGCGACCGGCGTCACCAGCGACACGCCCCGCCGCGCGCTGCCCGACCTGTTCGCGCACTCGGTGGTGCCGATCATCGTCGGCTACATCGTGGCCCACTACCTGACGTTCTTCGTCGAGTACGGCCAGCAGACGCTCATCCAGCTGAGCGACCCGTTCAGCCGCGGTGACGACTACGTCGGCACCGCCGACCTGCAGGTGAACTACTGGCTCTCGCTCCACCCGACGTTCCTGGCCGTGACCAAGGTCCTCGCGGTGGTCCTCGGCCACGTGGTGGGGGTGATCGCGGCCCACGACCGTGCCATCAAGCTGCTCCCGCCGCGCCACCACCTCACCGGTCAGCTGCCGCTGCTGCTGGCGATGGTCGGATTCACCGCGGGAGGTCTGTACCTGCTGTTCGCGGCGTGACCGGGCCGTAGGGCCAGCCGGCGGGCGCGGCCTGCACGACCTCGATGATGTCGCACGAGCCGCGGTAGTCGATGACGTCGGCGGGGTCGCGGCGACCGACGAAGACGACCCTGTCGGCGTTGCCGGAGTCGTGCTGGGTCGGGTCGTCGCAGTGGATGCGGTCCTCGACCCCGTCGGGGTAGACGTAGATGGTGTCGTTGCCCTGCTCGCCGAACACCTTGTCCCGGCCGGGGCCGAGGAAGACGACGTCGTCGCCCTCGTCGCCCTTGACCTTGGTGTCGTTGCCGTCGCCGTCGATCAGCACGTCGTCGCCGGGGCCGCCCTGGATCGCGCCGTCGTCGCCGGGACCGCCGTCGATCCAGTCCGTGCCGGCGCCGCCGATGTGCTTGTCGGTGCCGTCGCCACCGAAGAGCTGGTCGTTGCCGTCGTTGCCGCCGAGGGTGTCGTTGCCGGCCTCGCCGTGGACCACGTCGTTGCCGACGTTGGCCGACAGCACGTCGTCGCCCTCGCCGCCGTAGAGGGTGTCGTCGCCCTGGCCGCCGTCGACGCGGTCGTTGCCGAGCCCGCCGGCGACCCAGTCGTTGCCGGGCTGTGCGGTGATCCAGTCGTCGCCGTCGTCGCCGGTGACGGTGTCGCTGCCCTTGCCGGCGTAGACGGTGTCGTTGCCGCCGTTGGCCGTCACGCGGTCGCGACCGCCCAGCGCCATGATGTGGTTGGCGCGGGCGTTGCCGGAGATCACGTCGTTGCCCGTGGTTCCCTGGGGCTTCGCGAGCGCGGGCGTCGCGGCGAGGGTGAGGGACAGGGCGACGAGGGCGAGGCCAGTCGTGCGCATGGTGTCAACCATCGGAGTCTCCTTGAAAGTAGACTCCAAGTTAACGAACTCTTGACGAAAACCAGAATTTTCTACCGGTTGCGGCGTCGGCGACCGCGCGACGCGGACGGCTGGGCGCTCGCCGGGAAGACGGCGTCGGCGAGGGCGGTCAGGCTGCGCACCAGCGAGGACTCCGCACCCTCGACCAGGGGATGACCCGTCACGAGGGCACGGTCGGTGGCGACCCGGTCCTCGGGCAGGAAGTGCAGTCCGGCGACCCGGCTGAACCCCTCCACCATCCCCGCGATGTCCTTCTCCGACCAGCCGATCGACCCACGCATCCGGTTGACGACGACCCGGACCGGGACCGCGCCGACGCGGTCCCTGAGGTCGACCAGGCCGCGGGCGAGGCGGGTGAGCCCGACGGGGTCGGCGGCACCGACGACCACGACCTCGTCGGCATGCTCCAAGGCGGCGAGGGTGAGCGCGTTGCGGCCCGGGCGCCCGCCGAGGTCGGAGCCGCCGTCGTCCTCGAGGCTGAACCCGGTGTCGACGACCACGTCACCGAGCCGCGCGGCCTGCTCGAGCAGCTGGTCGACGTGGGCGGCGCGGACCTCGCGCCAGCGGTCGGGGCGCGGCAGCCCGGTGACGACCGCGAGGTGCTCCCCGATGGCGCGGCACACCGACGCGAACCGGTCCTCGAGCTGCCCGGTCCCCGCCAGCCGCGCGGCGGACAGCAGCCCCGACACCTCGTCGAGGACGCCGAGCTGCTGGGCCACCGCGCCGCCGTAGGGGTCGAGGTCGGCGAGCACGACGCCCCTCGACCGCCGGGCGAGCTCGCAGGCGAGGTTGGCGGCGACCGTCGTACGACCGGGGGCGCCGGCCGGGCCCCAGACCACCACCACGCGGCCGCCGGACGCCTCCTCGACGAGCGGCGCCGGCAGCGGCTCCGCCTCGCGGGACCGGGTGTCGGCGACGTCCTCGACGGTCGTCACCACCTCGGGCAGCGTCGCGAGCCCACCCGCGCCGACCACCGCCGAGATGCCGAGGCGCTGCGCGTGCTCGCGCACGTCGAGGTCCTCGGCGACGGCCGTGGTGACGCCCACGGGACGCACGGCGTGACGGCGCAGGTGCGCGATGCTGGCCGGGTCGAGCCCGGGCGCGTCGAGCGAGAGCACCGCGACGTCGGCCTGGCCGCTGGTCACCGACGCCAGCAGGTCGTCCACGTCGACGCAGCGCTTGAGCACCACCACGCCCGGGTGGGCCTCGAGGTCGGCGAGGGCCGGGGACTCCCACGCCTCCCCCGCGGCGAGGAGCAGCACGCAGATCACGGCCGTCAGCCCCGGCCGACGACACGGACGCGGTCGTCACCGCTCGCGGCGAGCACCGCCGCGAGCGATTCGTCGTCGGCCTGCGGGACGGCGAGCACGAGCTGGCGGGTCGTCGCGGAGGCGAACGCGTCGGAGACCACCGGGGCGTCGAGGATCACCACGTCGCCGAGCACCAGCTCCGCCGCGGCTCGCGAGCGCCGGTCCTCGCCCAGCACCCACACGTCGACCCGCGACCCCCGGGCCAGGCCCGTCGGGACGTGCTCGGCCGGCACGGCGATCGACACCGACACCGTGTCGCCGGCCGTGGCCGCGCCGAGGGCACCCGCGGGCACGAGCTCGCCTTCGGCGAGCGGTCGGGTCAGGGTCAGGTCGGCCGGCAGCTCGTCGTCGACGGCGAGGTAGCGCTGCTCGTCGGCCGCGTCGTCGAAGCGCACCCGGGTGGCCGAGAGGTCGTCGGCCTGCAGCGTCTCGCCGGCCGCGAGGTCTCCGGAGGCGGCCCACACCGAGGTCATGTCGTCGGCCGCGGCCATGATGCGCGCCCCGGCCACCACCGACCCGGTCACGAGCGCCACCCCGATCCACAGTCGAGGGTCGCGCCACCCGGGCGACCGGGTGCGGGTGGCGGCTGGCACGTCGAGGAGCCGGTCGTCGCGCGACGACGCCCGAGAGGGTTTCCGAGACACGCGAGCATCATTGCCGCCCGGCGCCGACTTCACACCTGCCTGTCCACAGGCCCGTGCCGGTCGCCGCCGGGAGCGCCCGGGCAGGTGGCACGATGACCCCATGCCCGACGACCCACGCTTCCTCACGCTCGCCGACGTGGCGGAGGTCCTCAACACCTCCAGCGCGCAGGTCTACGCGCTGGTCCGTCGTGGCGAGCTGCCCGCGATCAAGATCGGCGGCCGCGGGCAGTGGCGGGTCGAGCGGTCGCAGCTCGAGGACTTCATCCAGCGGATGTACGCCGAGACCCGGTCCTTCGTCGCCGAGCACCCGTTCGTGGACTCCGAGGCAGCGCCCGTCGACGGCGAGTCCTCCACCCCCTAGCCGGACCGGTCGGCGTCGTGCGGCGCTACCCCACCTTGCCGTCGAGCTCGACCTCGACGACCTGCTCCTCGCCACCGCGCACCACCGACATCTCGACGGTCTCGCCGGGCCGGTGCGTCCGGATCGCCACGATGAGGGCGATGCCGTCGTTGACGGGCTGGTTGCCCACCCGGGTGATCACGTCGTCCTTCCTCAACCCCGCCCGCTCCGCCGGGGTGTCCGGCATGACCTCCGTGATCGTCGCGCCCTGCGACTCCTGCTCGCCGCCGGTGCGCACCTGCGCACCGATGACGGGGTACTCGGCCCTGCCGGTGCGCAGGATCTGGTCGACGGTCGTGCGGACCTGCTCGATCGGGATCGCGAAGCCCACGCCGATGTTGCCGGACTCGGTCGTCGCCCCGCCCGTCGTGGCGATGGCGGAGTTCACCCCGACCACCTCACCGGCGAGGTTGACCAGCGGTCCGCCGGAGTTGCCCGGGTTGATCGCGGCGTCGGTCTGCACGGCGTTGATGTAGGAGGAGTCGTCGGCGGAGTCGCCCGTGGTCACGGGCCGGTTGAGCGCGCTGACGATGCCTGAGGTGACCGTCTGGCTCAGGCCCAGCGGGGCGCCGAACGCCACGACCGGGTCGCCGACGTGCAGGACCTGGGAGGCGCCGAGCGCCGCGGGCTCGAGCCCTCGGGCGTCCTCGACCTGCAGCACCGCGAGGTCGTAGACCGAGCTGCGGCCCACGATGGTCGCGTCGTGGCGGTCGCCGGCGTGGTCGATGACCACGATCGGGCCCTCCTCCTCGGCGGCCGAGGCGACCACGTGGTTGTTCGTGACGATGTGACCGTCGCGGTCGAGCACGAAGCCCGAGCCGGTCGCGCCGCCCGACTCGCCGTCGTACTCGGCGACGATCTGGACGGTGCTGGGCAGCAGGGCCTGGGCGACGGCGGGCACGGACCCGTTGTCGGCGTCGAGCGGCGCCGCGCTCTGGGTCCGCACGCCGTCGAGGCCGTCGTCGACGATGCCCCCCGAGGACGCGAGCTCGTCCTGCAGGGCTGCGCCGGCGAGGCCGCCGAGGACGCCCACGACGAGGGCGACCGCGGCCACGGCGAGCCAGGACCACAGCGGCAGCTTGCGGGCCGGGGCCGGCCGGGCGTAGTCGGGGCGCGGGTAGGGACCCGGACCGTAGTACGCCGGACCTGCGGGCGGGCCGGGGTGGGGCGCCATCGGCACGGTGGGGGGAGCCGGCTGGCGAGGCGGCTGGGCGCCCGGCTGGGGTGTCGGCTGCGGACCCTGCTGAGGGGCGCTGGCAGGCGGCGGGCCCGCGACCAGGTGGTCGTCGGCGGAGGGCTCGGCGGAGAATTCGACGGAGGACTCGGCGGAGGGCTCGGACGGGGGCGCGCGGTCGGGCTCGGGTGCGGGTGACTCCGCGCGCTCCTCGCCGTAGGCCTGGCCGTCCGGCTGGGCGGTGCGGGGCTCCTGCGGACGCCAGCCCGCGAGGGGTTGCGTCGGCTCGTCGGGTCCCTGCGCTACGGGCCTGTCGTCATCGCTCACGGAGCAATCTTCTCCCGGATCGCGACCAAGCGCTCGGCCAGGGGCGTCCGGGAGGGTGAGACCGGGGTGCGGGCGGACCGGTCGTCCGTGGTGGTCGCCGGCGCGACGGGGCCGGCGGGGCGGCTGAGGTCGGTCGCCGGCGGGCGGGGCTCGATCCGGGGAGCGCCGGCCACGCCGAGGGCGAGCACCCCGACGACGCAGGCGCTGGCGGCGCCGCCGCCGATCGCCACCAGGCCGCGACGCGAGCGCGGTCCGGACGTCGGGAACGGCTGCGGGGCGAGGGTCGAGCAGCTGCCGAGGAGGGATGACTTGAGGTCGCGCGAGCATGTCGAGCCACCCATCGAGAGCCGGGCGAGCTGGGTCTTGACCCGGCCCTCCTGCTCGACGAGGTCACGGCAGGCATGGCAGGACTGCACGTGGACCCAGCAGCGCTCCTCCTCCTCGGGGGCCAGCCGGCCGTCGAGGAGGGCGCTGACGCGGGAGCCGAGGTGCGACATCACGACACCGACCCACGCGGGCTGGCCGCGGTCGGACCGGAGTAGCGCTGTCGGCCGGCAGCGGGCTCACGGTGCGCGAGCGCCTTGCGGAGCATGGTGCGGCCGCGGTGGATGCGCGAGCGCACGGTGCCGAGCTTGGCGTCCATGATCTCCGCGATCTCCTCGTAGCTGAGGCCCTCGACGTCGCACAGCACGACGGCGGCACGGAAGTCGGGGGGCAGCGTGGCGAGCGCGGTCTCGATGTCGTCGTCGAAGGTCTGGTCGGCCAGCGCGAGCTCGGGACCGGCGACCGGGCTGGTCAGCCGGGCGGCCCGCTCGTCGGAGAGCGGGTCGAAACGGATCCGCTGCTTGCGCCGCGCACCGTCGAGGAAGAGGTTCGTGGTGATGCGGTGCAGCCAGCCCTCGAAGGTGCCGGGCGTGTAGGTGTCGAGCGAGCGGAACACCCGGACGAAGACCTCCTGGGTGAGGTCCTCGGCGTCGGGACGGTTGCCGGTGAGGCGGTAGGCGAGGCGGAAGACCCGGTCGGAGTGCTGCTCGACGACCTCGTCCCAGCTCGGCACGCCACCCGCGACCGCGCCCTGCTCGGGGCCGGCCCCCTGGGTGGTCTCGACCTGGTCACCCACGGGTGCCCCCTGGCTCGTCGTCTTCCTCGACCGCAGCTGCAACGGTTCGCTGTCCTTCCTGACGCTAGGGATCGCGCCTGAGAGTTCCCTGTGAACCTCATGCGCGACGACCAAGAACTTCCGGGGAGGCCCTCGGCGTCCGACGAGCGGTCCAACGACCGACGGGGCCCGTGTGTTCCCGGCCACGGACGGCAGTCCCCGCGCGATAGAGTCCGCTCGTGCCCCACACTGCCCCGATCAAGACCGCGAGCTGGACCTACGCCGAGGACTTCGTGGCCGAGGACGAGGTCCTGGCCGCGGCCCGCAGCCGCGCCGAGGAGGTCGGTGTGTCGCCGATCGGCTCCGGCACCGGCGCGGCGCTCCGGTTCCTCGCTTCGGTCCTCGACGCCCGTGCGGTCGTCGAGATCGGCACCGGCACCGGCGTCTCGGGCCTCTGGCTGCTGCGAGGGATGCGCGCCGACGGCGTGCTCACCACGGTCGACATCGAGGCCGAGCACCAGCGCCTCGCCAAGGAGACCTTCACCGAGGCCGGCATCCCCGGCAACCGCGCCCGCACGATCGCCGGCGCGGGTCTCGACGTGCTCCCCCGCCTCACCGACGGCCACTACGACCTGGTGTTCTGCGACGGCGACAAGCGCGAGTACGCGGCGTACCTCAAGGAGGCGCTGCGCCTGCTCCGGCCCGGCGGGATCGTCGCGTTCGACAACGCGCTCTGGCACGACCGGGTCGCCGACCCCGCCCAACGCGACGAGGAGACCGTCACCATCCGCGACCTCGGCCGGGCCGTCCTCGAGCACGAGGCGCTCGTCCCGGTCCTCCTCCCCGTCGGCGACGGCCTGCTGGCCGCCAAGAAGGAGTGGGCCCCCGAGGAGGGGTGATGCTGGCTGCGCGCTGCCCGACCACGTGAGGGAGCGTGGTTTCGAGGCTCGCTGCGCTCGCACCTCAACCACCGAGGTGGATGAGGCCGTGCTCAGCCACCGCGCCCGCGATCGGTCGCAAGTGAGGCGGATCCGGCCACCAGTCGGCCCGTCCGGCGGCCACATCCGCCGCACGTGCGGCGGATACTGCCCGGACCACACGTGTCCGGGATGTTGTCCTCGACCTGGACATCCGAGGGCGGTGTCGCCAACACGTGTGGCGGTTCTGGCCCTGAGAGCAAGCGTCCGGCGACCACATCCGCCGCACGTGCGGCGCAACTTGCCCCGGCGCGGCCCGTCGGGCGGCCACGACCGCCGCACGTGCGGCACCCGGCGGGTACGACGTCAGGCGCGCGGCGAAGCCGCGAAGCCGTCCCAGCCCTCGGCGACGGCGACGATGTCGCAGGCCTCGACGAGGATCGGCGGCGAGCCGATGATCTGCGAGCCTGGCGAGTCGTCGGCGGTCTCGGTGAACGTGCGCTGGAACTCCGCGCGCGCCTCGTCGGTGGCGAAGACGTAGCAGCCCTCGAACCACTCGCCGCGGACCATCCGCCAGGTCTTGAAGCGGAGCCCGGTCATCCCGGTGAAGCGGGCGTGCGAGGTCTCGGCGACGTAGGTGGCCAGCCGGTCCTCGACGCCGTCGGCGGCGTCGGCGAGGGACCAGCGGACCGTGAGGCCGAGCATCAGGCGATCCCGTCCAGGGGGTCGTCGGAGCCGAGCCAGCTGAGCAGCAGGCGCGGGCCGTAGCCGCTCGGGCCGGCCGTCCACTCGTGCCGGTCGGCCGGTGACTCCGCGGCCGAGGCGAAGTCGATGTGGGCCCACGGCACGTCGCCGGCGAAGTGCTGGAGGAACAGCGCGGCGGTGATGGCCCCCGCACCGCCCGCGGCGTTGTCGCCGTCGGCGATCTTCGAGGTCACCTTCTCCTCGTAGTCCTTGACCAGCGGCATCCGCCAGACGTTCTCGCCGGACTCCCGGGCAGCGGTCTCGACCTGGGCGGCGAGGCCCTCGTGGTTGGCGAAGTAGCCGCCGGTCCACTGGCCCAGCGAGACCTTCATCGCGCCGGTGAGGGTGGCGATGTCGAGCAGGACGGCCGGCTTCAGCTCCGAGACGGCGTACGCCATCGCGTCGGCGAGGACGAGGCGACCCTCGGCGTCGGTGTTGTTGACCTCGGACGTGCGACCGCCCCAGTGGGTGATCACGTCGCCCGGGCGCATGGCCGAGCCGCTGATGGCGTTCTCCGCGGCGGGCACCAGCCCGACCACGCGCACCGGGCAGTCGACGTCGCGCAGCGCCGCCATCGCGGCGATCACGGCGGCTCCGCCGCTCATGTCGCGCTTCATGGTCAGCATGGACTCGCTGGGCTTGATGTCGAGGCCGCCGGTGTCGAAGGTGATGCCCTTGCCGACGAGGACCACCGTCGGCATCTTCTTCGTCGCGCCGCGCGGGGTGTAGTCCATCCGGATCAGGCGGGGCGGGTTGGCCGAGGCGCCGCCGACGGCCAGCACGCCGCCGAAGCCCTCGGCGCGCAGCTGCTCCTCGTCCCAGACCTGCACGGTGAGGCCGGCAGCCTCGCCGACCTCGACGGCCTGGTCGGCGAGCCAGGCCGGCGTCTTGAGGTTCGCCGGGACGGTGGCCAGGGCGCGCGAGCGCCAGCCGGCACCGCCGAGGGCGATCGCGCGGGCGAGCTCGTCGTCGGCGCCGTCGTCGCTGACGTCGGCGAGCACGATGCGCGCCACGGGACGCTCCTGCGGGCCCGTCGACCGCCAGTGGAAGGAGAAGGAGCCGAGCATCGCGCCGACGACGAAGGCGGCGAGGCCCTCGTCGGGGGCGATCGCGGCGAGCGTCGTGACCACGCTGGCCCGGTCCTTGGTGGCGCGGGCCAGGGCGGCACCGGCACGCCGGAAGTCGGTGACCGTGCCGTCGCCCACCCCGACGAGGAGCACCAGGCTCGCGGCTTCGGCAGGACCGGCCACCGGGACGGTGGTGACCTCACCGGCGCGGCCGGTGGCGCGCGCGGCGTCGAGCGCTGCGAGGAGGTCCAGGCCGAGGACCTCGGAGGCCTCGTCGGCGCCGGGGCCGAGGACGAGTCCGTCCGGGTCCGGAAGGACCGGGAAGGCCCAGACCTCGGCCCCGCCGATCTGGTGCGGCAGGGCCGGGCTGAGTGCGAACTCGGGTGGAGAGACCTGCGTGGGCAGCTGCGCAGACGTGGCCACGATCAGCCGACGACGTCCTTGAGGGCGTCACCGAGCGACGTGGCCTCCTCGGCGTTCAGCTCGACCACGAGTCGGCCACCGCCCTCGAGCGGGACGCGCATCACGATGCCGCGACCCTCCTTGGTGACCTCGAGGGGTCCGTCGCCCGTGCGGGGCTTCATGGCGGCCATCGGCGCACCTCTTCCTGTTCAGCCATCTGGTGACGATGGTGGCTCTTCACATGCGAATCGAGGCGGCTGAGTCGTTCCTGGCCGCCCCGATCGGCGTCGTACGGTCCCAGTATCCCCCATGAGGCACGTGATCGGCACCACAGGGCGCACGGACGGGGGCCGGACGTCCGGCAGACTGCCCCCATGACTGCTCCCCCGACCGCCGACGCGACCACCGACGCCACCACCGACGAGACCGCTCCGGTCCTGCTCTCGGTCGTCGACTCCGTCGCCACGATCACGCTCAACCGTCCCGAGGCGATGAACGGCCTCGACGTGGCCACCAAGGACCTGCTGCTCGAGACCGTACGACGTGTGGCCGAGGACCCCGAGGTGCGGTGCGTCGTGCTGACCGGCAACGGACGCGCGTTCTGCGTCGGCCAGGATCTCAAGGAGCACCTGGCCGGGCTCAAGGGCGACGCCGACATCCCGCTGTCGGACACGGTGGAGAAGCACTACAACCCGATCGTGCTGGCGCTGGCGACCATGCCGAAGCCCGTCGTCGCCGCCGTCAACGGTGTGGCCGCGGGCGCCGGCGCGAGCCTGGCGTTCGCCGCGGACTTCCGCATCCTGGTCGACACCGCCGGCTACAACACGTCCTTCGCGGGCGTCGCGCTGTCGTGCGACACCGGCTCGAGCTGGACCCTGCCCCGCCTCGTCGGCCGCGCGAAGGCGATGGAGCTGCTCTACTTCCCGCGCACCGTCTCCGCGCAGGAGGCCCTCGAGCTCGGGCTGGCGACCCAGGTGGTGCCGCAGGAGGAGCTGGCCGCCGCGGTGGGCGAGCTCACCACCCGCCTCGCCGCCGGGCCGACGGTCGCCTTCGGGTCGATCCGCCAAGCGGTCGCGCACTCCGCCGCGCACCCGCTCGAGGAGTCGCTGGCCTTCGAGGCCGAGAAGATGGCGCTCACCGGCGGCACCGAGGACCACCTGGCTGCCGTGGACGCCTTCGTGGCCAAGGAGAAGCCGGTCTTCCGAGGGCGCTGACCCCGCAGGCGCCGGGGATCAGCCGCGGCGGGTGCGGTGGGCGCCCAGCACGCCGAGGACCTGCCGCGGCGCCTGCACGACCATGCGATGGCGCGGCGGGCGCGCGCCGTACTCGACGGTGAGCGCCGAGCCGGCGAAGTGGTGGTTGAACCACATCGTCATGGTGCCGTGGCACAGCCCTCCGCAGTTCAGCGTCTTGCGCGGCAGCCGGAGGGCGCGGGCCACGCGGCGGGCGAAGCCGGCGTCCTTGGTGTCGGTGTCGACGCCGACGAGCGGCTGGTGGAAGCTCAGCACCCGGCGCGGGTCGATCTCCCTCAGGAACGCCATCACCGCCCGGGTCTCGGGCTCGCTGGCGGGCCGCGGGCCGGACTCGTAGCTGCCGTCGAGGTCGGCCCACCTGTGCGGGAAGTTGCGGTTGAGGTCGACGCCGCGGGCGTTGCGCCGGGTGCCTCGCGCGAGCCCGTCGGGGTTGTACGTCGGGATCACCCACAGGTCGACGCCGCGGATCGCCCGGCCGTCGCGCAGCGTCTCCAGGATCCGGCGGGTGTGCGGCTCGTTGCCGTGCATGGTCGAGACCAGCACCATCGGGCGCTTGCCGGGCTCGCCCAGGCGCCAGGCGCGGATCGGGCGCCCGCGCACGGAGTGGCCGATCGTGCGCACCTCCACGACCGCCGGGCGGTGCGGGGCGTCCGCCTCGGCGGCGCCGACCGGAGAGGTCGTCACCGGGACCGACAGGCCGGCCGCGAGCAGGCCGAGGGCCAGGACCAGGCGCCGCATCACACGGCCGCGGTGAGGTAGGCGTAGGTGAACACGAGCACGCCGACCACCATGCCGAGGTGCGCGAGCAGCGAGAGCCCCGGGCCGTCGCTCCACCCGTCGCCGGAGGCCTCCGGCACGTGGCGTCCCTTCGCCGGGAGCCAGCGCGCGAGGATCAGCAGGCCGCAGGCGGCGGTGATCCACCAGGCGGCGATCGCGACGATCCCGACGAGGGGTCCGCCGAGGAAGGAGTCCTCCGGCGCCACGAGCACCCCGAGCCACAGCACGAGGGCGACGAGGCCCGCGCCGAAGTGGGCGAGGGAGATCCGACGGCTGATGGAGAACCGTCCGGCCGCCTCCTCGCCGCTGAGGCGGAGACGGGTCAGCACGACCACCACGGCCGCGAGGGCCGTGAGGATCCACACGACGATCGGGAACGACATTCGAGGCATCCTGCCCTAGGAGTGTCCGGGGTCGCCAGACGAGCCCTGCGCAGGTCCAGACCCGTCGAGGCCGGGGTCCGTGCCCTGCTCGCGGTCCTGCCGCCGGTCCTGCTCGCGGTCCTCGAGCTCGGTTGCCAGGCGCGCCAGGAGGGCGTCCACGTCGGACATCCGGTAGCCGCGCACCGCGAGCGGGAACCGCACGGTGCGCAGGACCTGCGCGTCGATCGGCCGGTCGTCGGGCAGCGCGAGGTCGGGCCGGTCGTCGTACGCCGGCGCCATCGACCCGCCGCGGCCGGAGGCCACCACCGCGACCCCGCCCATCACCAGCACCACCAGGACGGCGAAGAGCCACATCATCGGCCGATCCCCCTCACTCGGGCCGCTCGGGCGACGGCGTCGGCCACCGGTCCTCGCGCGCGGCGACCATGAGCGCCACCGCCTCCTCGACGTCGTCGGTGACGACCATCATGTCGAGGTCCGCCGGGTTGATCTTGCCCTCGGCCAGCACGGTGTCGCGCATCCAGTCGATGAGCCCCTTCCAGTACGCCGACCCGAGCAGCACGATGGGGAACGAGGTCACCTTCCGCGTCTGGACCAGCGTGAGCGCCTCGAAGAGCTCGTCGAAGGTGCCGAGACCGCCGGGCAGCACGACGAAGCCCTGCGCGTACTTGACGAACATGGTCTTGCGGGCGAAGAAGTAGCGGAAGTTGATGCCCTTGTCGACCCACTGGTTGAGCCCGGCCTCGAAGGGCAGCTCGATGCCGAGCCCGACGCTCACCCCGCCGGCCTCGCAGGCGCCCTTGTTGGCGGCCTCCATGGCGCCGGGGCCACCACCGGTGATCACCGCGAAGCCGGCCTCCGCGAGCCGGCGGCCGACCTCCTCGGCCATCGCGTAGTGCGGGTGGTCGGCCCGGGTGCGCGCGGACCCGAACACGCCGATCGCCGGCCCGAGCTCGGCGAGCGCACCGAAGCCCTCGACGAACTCGGCCTGGATCCGCAGCACCCGCCACGGGTCGGTGTGCACCCAGTCGGTCGGGCCACGCGAGTCGAGCAGCCGCTGGTCGGTGGTGCTGCCCTCGGTGACCTGCCCACGGCGCTCGACGACCGGACCCTTCATGCGGTCACCGTGCGGGGTGCTCATGCCAGCCACTCCTTCAGGGTGCGCTCGCAGCGCTCGACGTGCTCGAGCGGGACGTGCTCGTCCTGCTTGTGGGCGAACATCGGGTCGCCGGGCCCGTAGTTCACGGCCGGGACGCCGAGCTTCGTGAACTGCGCGACGTCGGTCCAGCCGAACTTGGGGGCCGCCTCGCCGCCGACGGCGTCGACGAACGCCTTCGCCGCGGGACGGTCGAGCCCGGGAAGGGCGCCGGCGGCCATGTCGGTCACCGTGACGTCGTACCCCTCGAAGAAGTCGCGGACGAACGCCTCGGCGTCGGCCTCGCTGCGGTCGGGGGCGAAGCGGAAGTTCACCTCGACGACGCACTCGTCGGGGATCACGTTGCCGGCGACGCCGCCGCGGATGCCGGTGGCGTTGAGGCCCTCGTGGTAGGTCAGGCCGTCGATCTCGGGCTGCCGGGCGACGTAGTCGTTGAGCCGCGCCAGCACCGGGCCGGCGAGGTGGATCGCGTTGACGCCCTTCCAGCTGCGGGCGCTGTGGGAGCGCTCGCCGGTGGTGCGTACGTCGACGCGCATGGTGCCCTGGCAGCCCGCCTCGATCGCGGCGTTGCTGGGCTCCATGAGGATCGCGAAGTCGGCCTCCAGCAGGTCGGGGTCGCTCTCGGTGAGCTTGCGCAACCCGTTGTGGACCGAGTCGACCTCCTCGGCCTCGTAGAAGATGAAGGTGAGGTCGCGGTTGGGCTCGGGCAGGTCGGCGGCGAGCTTGAGCATCACCGCGTCGCCGCCCTTCATGTCGCACGTGCCGAGACCGTGGAGGATCCCGTCCTCGCGCCGCGACGGCAGGTTGTCGTTGAGCGGCACCGTGTCGAGGTGTCCGGCGATGACGACGCGCTCGGGCCGGCCGAGGTCGGTGCGCGCGACGACGGTGTGGCCGCGCCGGGTGACGGTGAGGTGGGGCAGCGCCCGCAGCGCCTCCTCCACCGCGTCGGCGATCTCCTGCTCGTGGTGGGACACCGACTCGATGTCGACGAGCTGCTGGGTCAAGGTGGCGACGTCGGCGGACAGGTCGAGGTGGGCCATGGCCACGATTCAACCAGCCCCGGTCAGCGGCCCGTCGGCGGGAACACGCAGAACTCGTTGCCCTCGGGATCGGCGAGCACCGTCCACCGCCCGGTGTCCCACAGGCGCGTCGCGCCGGCATCGAGCAGCGCCTCGACCTCGCCCTGCACGTCCCAGTGGACGGGGTTCGGGCCGACCTTCGGCTCCGGCACCGGCACGAAGTCCAGCGTCAGCACCTCGTCGGGCGTGACCCGCTCGAGCGTGTGCCAGTCGTGCCCCTCGTGGGTCGTCACCGGCACGCCGAAGACGTCACCCCACCAGGAGGCGGTCGCCGCCGGGTCGGCGCAGTCGACCACGACCCCGTGCAGGCGGTACGCCGGCGGCTCCTCGCGGACGAACGCACAGAGCTCGCCGCCCTCGGGGTCGCGCATGACCGTCCAGCCGAACCCGCTCTCCTCCGCGGGCAGCACCACGGTCGCGCCCAGGGCCTCGAGGTCGGCGATCGCACGGGCGTAGACGTCCAGGTGCACCCGGCTCTTCGCCGTCCGTGGGTGCTCGACGGGGTTGACCCACACCCGGTGGCCGTCCGTCGGCCCGTCGAGCGCGACCGGGGGCTCGCCGTCGCGGGGCGCGAGCCCGATGACCGCCGCCCAGAAGTCGGCCATCCGGCGCGGTTCGCGTGCGTCCACGCACAGGTCCTGCCAGGTGGCGAGCGTCATGCGCGCGCCACCTCGACGGCGACCTCCGCGGCGTCGGCGTACGACACGCTGGTCGCGAGGGTCTCCTCGGCGAGAAGCGCCTCGTGGGTGCGCGCCGCCTCGAGCGTCGCCGCCGGCCCGGAGAGCGTCAGCGCGATCCGGTCGGACACGGCCAGGCCGGCGTCCTTGCGGGCCTGCTGGACCGCGCGGACCAGGTCGCGGGCGGTGCCCTCGGCCTCGAGCTCGGGGGTGACGTCGGTGTCGAGCACGACGAACCCGCCGCGCGGGAGCACGCCGGTCGCGGTGCCTCCCGACGAGTCGCCGGCGACGGTGTCGAGGGCGTACTCCCCCTCCACCAGCTCCAGGCCGCCCGCGGTCACGGTGCCGTCCTCGGCCACCGACCAGTCGCCGGTCTTCGAGCCCTTGATGGCGAGCTGGACGTCCTTGCCGAGCCGCGGTCCGGCGGCGCGGGCGTTGACGGTGAGCCGCTGCTCCACGCCGTACGACGCCGCCTCCGGGGTGTCGAGGTCGAGCAGGCCGACCTGCTTGAGGTTCAGCTCGTCGGCCACCAGCTGCTCGAAGCCGGCGAGCGACGAGGCGTCGGGCACCACGACGGTCAGCGACTGCAGGGGCAGGCGGTTGCGGAGGTTGGCGGCTTTGCGCAGCGCCGAGCCGGCCGAGCAGACGTCGCGGACGGTGTCCATCGACGCAGCGAGGGCGTCGTCAGCGGGCAGGTCGTTGACGGACGGCCAGTCGGTGAGGTGCACCGACCGCTCGCCGGTCAGCCCCCGCCAGACCTCCTCGGTCGTCAGCGGCATCAGCGGCGCGGTCAGCCGGCAGACCACCTCGAGCACGGTGTAGAGGGTGTCGAAGGCGTCGGCGTCCTCGTCCCAGAAGCGGTCGCGCGAGCGACGGATGTACCAGTTGGTGAGCACGTCGAGGAAGCCGCGCGTGGAGTCGCACGCCGCCGCGACCTCGTAGTTGTCGAGCTGGTCGGTCATCGCGGCGACGTGGTCGCGCAGCTTGGCCAGGATGTAGCGGTCCATGGGGTGGGCGCTGTCGGTGCGCCACCTCGCGTCGTAGCCGTCTCCGGCCGCGTTGGCGTACAGGCTGAAGAAGGACCAGCTGTTCCACAGCGGGATCAGCACCTGCCGGACCGAGTCGCGGATGCCCTGCTCGGTGACGATGAGGTTGCCGCCGCGCAGGATCGGGCTCGACATGAGGAACCAGCGCATCGCGTCGGCGCCGTCGCGGTCGAAGACCTCGCGCACGTCGGGGTAGTTGCGCAGCGACTTCGACATCTTCTGGCCGTCGTTGCCGAGCACGATGCCGTGGCTCAGGCAGGTCGAGAACGCCGGGCGGTCGAAGATCGCGCCCGCGAGGACGTGCATCGTGTAGAACCAGCCGCGGGTCTGGCCGATGTACTCGACGATGAAGTCGCCCGGGAAGTGGTGCTCGAACCAGTCCTTGTTCTCGAACGGGTAGTGCACCTGGGCGAAGCTCATCGACCCGGAGTCGAACCACACGTCCAGGACGTCGGTCACGCGCCGCATCGTGGACTTCCCGGTCGGGTCGTCGGGGTTGGGGCGGGTGAGCTCGTCGACGAACGGCCGGTGCAGGTCGGGGTTGCCGTCCTTGCCGCGCGGCAGCCGGCCGAAGTCGCGCTCAATCTCCTCGAAGGAGCCGTAGACGTCGACGCGGGGGTAGTGCTCGTCGTCGGACTTCCACACCGGCACCGGGGAGCCCCAGAAGCGGTTGCGGGTGATCGACCAGTCGCGGGCGTTCTCCAGCCACTTGCCGAACTGGCCGTCCTTGATGTGGTCGGGCACCCAGCGGATGTCCTGGTTGAGCGCCATCAGGCGCTCCTTGACCTTGGTGACCTCGACGAACCACGACGAGACGCCCTTGTAGATCAGCGGCTGCCGGCAGCGCCAGCAGTGGGGGTAGGAGTGGTCGTAGGTCTCGCGGCGCAGCAGCACGGTGCCGGGCGTGACGGAACCGGTCTCCCCCGACCCCGAGGTCGCGGCCTTGAGGTGGTCGATGACCTGGAGGTTGGCGTCGAAGACCTGCATGCCCTCGTAGTCGACGACGGGGAAGGTGAAGCGCCCGTCCTTGCCGACCGGCATGACGGCCTCGATGCCCTCGCGGTCGGTGACGACCTTGTCGTCCTCACCGAAGGCGCCGGCGGTGTGCACCAGCCCGGTGCCGTCCGTGGTGGTGACGAACTCCGCCGGCACCAGGCGGAAGGCCTTGGCGTGACCGGCGTAGTAGGAGAACGGCGGGGCGTACTCGAGCCCCACGAGGTCGGCGCCCTTGCCCCGCCAGGTGACCTGCGGGTCGTCGCCCAGCTCGCGGGCGTACGACGCCAGGCGGGCCTCGGCGATGAGGTAGCGGGTGCCGTCCACGTCGACGACGACGTAGTCGATGTCCTCGCCGACCATGACGGCGAGGTTGGAGGGCAGGGTCCACGGGGTCGTCGTCCAGACGAGGACCTTGACGCCCTCGAAGT
This sequence comes from Microbacterium sp. ARD31, assembly GCF_031844425.1. Taxonomy (NCBI): domain Bacteria; kingdom Bacillati; phylum Actinomycetota; class Actinomycetes; order Micrococcales; family Microbacteriaceae; genus Microbacterium; species Microbacterium sp. ARD31. The sequence goes on along the minus strand of NZ_JAUZVE010000017.1, from coordinate 78,861 downwards.
CGCCGGGCGTGGTGACGGAGTAGCCGACGGTGACGGCCGGGTCCTGGCGCATCTGGTAGACGTCGTCGTCCATCCGCAGCTCGTGGTTGGACAGCGGCGTCTCGTCCTGCCAGCAGTAGGGCAGCACGCGAAAGCCCTCGTAGACCAGGCCCTTCTCGTGCAGCTGCTTGAAGGCCCAGATGACCGACTCCATGAACTCGGGGTTCATGGTGCGGTAGTCGTTGTCGAAGTCGACCCAGCGCGCCTGGCGGGTGACGTAGTCGCGCCACTCGCCGGTGTACTTCAGCACCGACTGGCGGCAGGCCTCGTTGAACTTCTCGATGCCGAGCTCGACGATCTCGTCGGTGGTCTTGATGCCGTTGAGGCGCATCGCCTCGAGCTCGGCCGGCAGGCCGTGGGTGTCCCAGCCGAAGCGGCGCTCGACCCGGCGCCCGCGCATCGTCTGGTAGCGCGGGATGAGGTCCTTGACGTAGCCGGTGAGCAGGTGGCCGTAGTGCGGCAGGCCGTTGGCGAACGGCGGGCCGTCGTAGAAGACGAACTCGTTGCCCCCGTCGTCGCCGGCGTCACGCTGCTCGACGCTCGCGCGGAACGTGTCGTCGGACTCCCAGTACGCCAGCACCGCCTCCTCGATGTCGGGGAAGCGCGGGCTGCTGGCCACGGTCGTGGCGCCGGTGTGCGAGACCTTGGGGTAGGCCATCTGGGGTGCTCCTCTCGGTGCGTCGTACGTCTCGGTCGGTGTGACACGAGGACGACGTCTGCCGCGGTACCACCTCGCTTGCCCGTCCTGCTCGGACGGACCGCTTCGTTGCGGCTGTGTCGGGCCGTACCCGTCGGGTTCTACTGGGGTGGCGGCCGGCTCGCCGCACCTGTTCTTCCCGAGGCTCGCCGCTGATGACGGCTCAAGCGCCTGCCCCGATCGTACGGCGCCCGCTCGGGGGCGCGCCAATCAGTTGCCGAGGATGCGGGCGGCGGCCTCGGCCGGGGAGAGGTCGGTGGTGTCGAGCCGGAGGTGGGGGAAGTCCGCGAGCACCCGGTCGCCGGGGAGCGGGGTGTCCGGCACGGTGTTCATGGTGAAGGTCGCCTCCCGCTCGCGGATGTGGGCGACGGAGTGGGCGAGGTCGCGCTTGGACGGCTTGGCGGCCAGCCGGTCCGGGCCGTCGTTGCGGGCCAGCCGGGTGTCGAGGTCGGCGTACAGCTCGACGAAGCGCACCGGCAGGCCGCGGTCGACGTACGGCGCGACGAGGCCGCGGACGTACTCGCCGTCACGCTCGCCGGCGAGGTTCCACACGGTGGTGAACACCAGGCGTACGCCGTGGGCAGCCGCCTCCTCGATCACCCGGCGGCGGAACTCCCCGTTGAGGGTGCGGAAGGCCGGGCTCTGCTGGCCGAAGACCTCGTGGAGCGGCTCGATCGTGTGGTGGTTGTGGAACATCCGGAAGTCCGAGGCCGCGCACACCGCACGCCCGACGGTCATCTTGCCGACAGCAGGCGGGCCGAACAGCACGAGGAGCTCGCCGACGGTCATGCCCGCAGGTTATGTGCTCGCGAACCACGCCGGCGTGCGGTTGGCTTGGCCCATGGCGAACCCCGGGTACGACGGCATGTGGCTCCCCAGCGACCAGGACCCGAGGATGCAGATGGGACCGACGCGCGGCGAGCGCGAGTGCCTCGTCGGCTACCTCGAGCACTACCGGCAGACCCTCGCGCTGAAGTGCGACGGGCTCAGCGCCGAGCAGCTGGCGACGAAGGCGGTGCCGCCATCCAACATCTCGCTGCTCGGGCTCGTGCGCCACATGGCGCGCGTCGAGCAGAGCTGGTTCCGCCGCGTCATCGAGGCCCGGATGGACATCCCGCGGCTGTTCGCGGACGAGTCGGAGGACGCCGGTTTCAACTTCCCCGAGACCGACGACGACCTCGTCCGCGAGTCGCACGCGCTGTGGCAGGACGAGATCGCCTACGCCCGGGAGGTCCTCGACCGCACCGAGCTCGACGCCGTCGTCGACGTGCACGGCGAGCCCACGGAGGTGCGCGACATCGTGGTGCACATGGTCGAGGAGTACGCCCGCCACTGCGGCCACGCCGACCTGGTCCGCGAGTGCATCGACGGTCGCGCCGGCCAGTAGCCCCTCCCCGGCCCGGGTGGAGCGCCTCCGTACGCTTGTCGGGTGACTGCTGCCTCCGGCTACGGCCTGCTGACCCTCCACGGCGACACCGTCCTCGACGCGTGGTTCCCCTCCCCCGTCCTCGGGGCGACCGAGGGCGACCCCTCCGAGGAGCTCGCCTACCTCGACGGCGGTGAGGACGAGCTGCGCGGCGTCACCCGCGTCGTACGCCTGGTGGAGATCGCCGACCTGGCCTCCGCTCCGACGAGCACCGAGGACGTCTGGCTGCGCCTGCACCTGCTCTCCCACCGCCTGGTGAAGCCCCACGGCGTGAACCTCGACGGCATCTTCGGCCTGCTCTCCAACGTCGTGTGGACCTCCGCGGGCCCGTGCGCGGTCGAGGGCTTCGAGCAGGTCCGCGCGAAGCTGCGCACCGTCGTGCCCGGGCACGTCGTGCAGGTCTTCGGCGTCGACAAGTTCCCGCGGATGACCGACTACGTCCTCCCCACGGGCGTCCGCATCGCCGACGCCGACCGCGTCCGCCTGGGCGCCCACCTCGCCGAGGGCACCACCGTCATGCACGAGGGCTTCGTGAACTTCAACGCCGGCACGCTCGGCACCTCGATGGTCGAGGGCCGCATCTCCGCCGGGGTCGTCGTGGGCGACGGCTCCGACGTCGGGGGCGGGTCCTCGATCATGGGCACCCTGTCCGGTGGCGGCAAGGAGGTCATCTCCGTCGGCGAGCGCTGCCTGATCGGCGCCAACGCGGGCATCGGCATCTCCCTCGGCGACGACTGCGTGGTCGAGGCCGGCTGCTACGTCACCGCCGGCACCAAGGTCACCGTCAAGGACCTGGACGGCAAGCCGCAGGTGGTCAAGGCCGCGACGCTGTCGGGGGCCGACAACGTGCTGTTCCGCCGCAACTCGGTGAGCGGTGCCGTCGAGGCCGTGGCGTGGAAGGGCGACGGCATCGCCCTCAACGCCGCCCTCCACGCCAACTAGCGCGGGAGGGAGCGTGCCGTCGTTGCGTGCGGCCACCGTCGGCGTGGTGGCGGTCCTGGGCGCGGTGGCGGCCGGGTACGTGCTCGTGGACCGGGGCGGCGTGCCCAGCCTGCTCGACACCAGCGGCTGCACGGCCGAGGTCGACGGCCACACCGTGGAGATCGACCTCGAGCAGGCGGAGAACGCTGCGCTGATCACCGCGATCTCCATCGAGCGCGGCATGCCCGCACGGGCCGCCAGCATCGCGCTCGCGACCGCCTTCCAGGAGTCGAAGCTCTACAACATCGACTACGGCGACCGCGACTCCGTCGGCCTCTTCCAGCAGCGACCGTCCCAGGGGTGGGGCTCGGTGAAGCAGCTGACGGACCCGGTCTACGCGACCCACGCCTTCTACGACGCCCTCGCCAAGGTGGACGGCTACCGCGAGATGGAGATCACCGACGCTGCCCAGGCGGTGCAGCGCTCGGCCTACCCCGACGCGTACGCCGACCACGAGGAGGACGGCCGCGCCCTCGCCTCGGCCCTCACCGGCAACTCGCCGCGCGGGATGTGGTGCGACGTCCCCGGCGATGCCGACGAGGCGACCGACGAGCTCGACGCGAGCGGGCTGGTGCCCCGCGCGAGCGTCGTACGGCAGGAGCTGGAGGAGGTCTTCGGCACGCTGTCGCTCGGCGGGTTCGAGCCCGGCGGGATCTCGAGCGGCCACATGGAGGGGTCGGCGCACTACGAGGGCCGCGCGATCGACGTCTTCTTCCGGCCGATCAACGCGGAGAACAAGCAGCGCGGGTGGGCGATGGCGACCTGGCTGGTCGCCAACGCCGACCGCCTCGACATCAAGACGATCATCTTCGACGACCGGATCTGGCACGCCGGATCGCGCTCGGACGACGGCTGGACCGACTACCGGGTGCCGTCGTCCTCGCGCGGTGACCGCAGGATCCTCGAGCACCGCGACCACGTCCACGTCGACGTCATCGACTGAGGCGCGATCTCGCGGGGGCGTGGTTTCGAGGCTCGCTCCGCTCGCACCTCAACCACCGGAAGGGAGGCCTCGCTCCACACCTCAACCGGCGAGGGGGCTCAGGGTCAGCAGCGACATCGCGGGCATCGGCAGGTCGTACTCCACCACCACGGTGCCGTCGGCGTCGGCCGTGACCTCCATGTCGGGCTCGAGCACGTCGAGCCGGTCGGCCTCGCGCAGCGTGGCCCACTGCTCCTCGGTCGGCCAGGCCTGGTCGTCGGCCTTGATCCGGCCCCAGACCGCGGCGATGTCGGAGTGCTGGTCGTCGACCCGCTCGTGCCGCAGGGTGTACGACGCCTCCGGGGCGAGGCCGTGCACCTCGACCCGGACGTGGCGGGCCAGCCCGGGGGCGCCCGACGCCTTGGTCTGGTCGAGGGTGAGGTTCCAGGTCAGGACGGTCACCTCGCCGCCGTCCTCGGTCGCCGCGAGCGCCTCGACGAGCGAGTCCGCCCCGTCGCCCGACAGCTCCACGGAGAGCTGCTGCTCGCCGAGGCTCTCCAGCAGGGCGAGCGCCCACCACCGGGGCTTGCGCAGCTCGCCGACGGTGCGGAGGCCGAAGCCGCCGTGGAGCAGCTCCGGCGGCCGGCCGAGCTCCTCGAAGTGGTCGGAGACGACCCAGTAGGACAGCGCCTCGATGCGGCGCTCGCGCATCGCCGAGGCCATCCCGCGGAGCAGGAAGGTGCCGGCGAAGACGGCGTCGCTGACCTCGTGGAAGTGGGTGGGCGTGACGCCCCACTCGGTCCACCAGATCGGCACCCCGTCGCGGCCGTGCCGCTCCAGTGCCGGACGGAAGTCGAGCGGCGGCGAGCCGTAGGTGTGGGTGGTGAGGAAGTCGACCGGTGCGCCCGACTCGTCGGCGTGGGTGAGGAGCTCCTCGACCCACCCCGACGCCGCGGACGACGGCCCGCCGACCCGCAGCCGTGGGTCCACGGACTTCACGGCCGCGGCGGTGACGTCGTACAGCTTGAGGTACTCCGCGGGGGTGCCGGACCAGAAGACCTCGAGGTTGGCCTCGTTCCACACCTCGAAGGACCAGTGCTCGACGAGGTCCTCCAGCCCGTAGCGGTCCGCGAGGTGCTGGGTGAGGTCGCGGACCAGGTCGTGCCAGCGCTGCCAGTCCTTGGGCGGCGAGACGATGGCGGCGTACTCGAAGACCGTCGTGGACGGGTCGGAGGCGAGGTCGTGCGGCATGAAGGAGAGCTCGACGACCGGGTAGAGGTCGAGGCTGCGCAGGTGGTCGTAGACCCGGTCGACCCCGGAGAAGTCGTGCACCGGCTCGCCGTCGACCTCGCGGTAGACGCCGTTGTCGTCGTTGAGGATCGCGTGCGCCCGCACGTGGGTGACGCCGAGCTCGCGGCGCGCGGCGGAGAGCGCCGCGGATAGCTCCTCGCCGATGACGCGCCCGCCGACGGTGTCGGTGGAGAGCGCGTAGGACAGGTGCTCGCTGCCGATCATCGGCCGCCACGGACGGGGCAGCTCGCCGGTCGGGCGAGCGGCGTCGACCGCGACCACGACCGGTGCCGACGCGGCCGGCAGCGGCGCGGCGGACACCGGGCCGGACAGCTCGCCCTGCACGTGCACGTCCGTGAGGGTCGCGACGCGGTACCACCGCTCACGCTCCGGCGTGCCCGTCGTGTCGGCGTACGGCGGGTGCGGCACCGCGAGCACGTCGCGGCCGGCGTGGTCGAGCGGCTGGTAGTCGCCGTAGGGCTCGTCGGCGGCGTAGACCTGGTAGCCGACGGCCCCCGGCACCTCGTCCCAGGTCACGGTGACCTGCTGTCCTCCGGCCTCGGCGCGGATCCGGGGCGGCGGTTCGAGCCGCGGCGCGTCGCCACCGAAGGTGGGGTCGGTCCGCTGGCCGATCCGGTTCTCCCAGTCGGTGCGGGCGTCGTGCTGGGCAGGGCTGGTCTGGGTCACGTCATCGTCCTTCCGAGGTGAAGACCTCTTCGTGCATGAGGGGGCGCAGCTTCCACTCCATGGCGCCGCGGCTGACGTAGTCGCGCAGCGAGTCCCGGGTCAGGGCGTTGCCGAGGGCGGCGACGACCATGCCCTGGTCGAGCGCGAGGTACTCGCGCGACACCGTGCCGCTGCGCACCGCCACGGCGTCGTAGAAGCCACCGTGGCCGTAGGCATCGAAGTCCTCCCGCAGGTTGGCCAGGTTGGCCAGCGCCTCACGCGGTGCGTAGCGCAGCGCGAGGAAGGACGCGTGCGGCGTCACCACCCCGTCGCCGTACGTCGTCGGGGCGGGCTCGCCGGCGCGGTCCGGGCAGCCCTCGTAGGGCTGGTCCCAGTCGGTCCGCTCCTGGTCGGAGGTGTAGCCGGGACCGTCCATGCCGAGCGGGTCGACGCCGTACTCGCGGTAGCCGCCGGCCGGGTCGTTGGAGGGAGAGAAGCCCCAGTAGCCGTAGCCGGCCTCCTCGAGGCCGTGCTCGACCTGGCCCTGCACGTAGAGCGGGTGGTTCACGCCCCACGACCGGGGACCCCAGCGCTCCTCGGGCACGAACAACGGCACCATCAGCGCCTCGAACATGCTGCCGCCCCACGTCGGGACGACCTTGGTCCCCCGGTAGGGCAGCGTGCCCTCGAAGACGTCGACACCTTGGTAGCGGCGCCAGACGCCGGTCGGCTTCGTCTCGGTCCACGACCAGTCGCAGGTGGGCGGGAAGGTCCGCATGGTGCCGAAGTAGTGGCGTTGCGGGATCTGGCCCGCGGCGATGCCGAGGTAGGACGCCATCCGCGGCTCGGTGTTGAACGCGCCGTAGTGGTGGCAGGTGTAGTACACGTCCTCGCCGCCGCGGTAGTTGCCGGCGACCGAGCACCCGGGCGGCGGGTCGACCCAGAAGCCGCCGCGGATCTGCCCACCGACCGGGGTGGTGGTGTCGGCCGGGTCCTTCCGGACGCCCTCGGCCGGGTTGTAGTAGTAGCCGAAGTCCATCCGGGCTCGGATCGCCCGGGCCTGGCGGGCCAGCTGCGGGATCGCGCGCTCGGTGACGAGGAGCCCGGTCGCGAGCCACGCGTTGTCGACGCTGGAGGCGAAGGGGTGGACCGGGTCGCCGTTCTCCGGCCACGTGGTGAGCTTCGCGCCCGTGGCGGGGTCGTACCAGTTGTAGAACATCCCCGACGGCTCGTGCTTCTCCAGCCCGGCGACGGAGCGCAGGGTGGTGCGCGCGCGCTCCGTGGCCTCCCGGCGCGAGATCAGGCGGGTGTCGCGCGCGACGACGGTGCTCCACAGGTAGGCGCCGATGTTCGTCGGCGAGGTGTAGCCGCTGCGGGTGGCGGCGTCGAGGTCGCCGCCGATGTTGTCGGCGGGCAGGCCGGTGGTCTCGTCGGTCATCGCGGCCATCGAGTCCCAGCTGTCGGCGAGGTAGCCCTCGAGGACGGCGCGGGTCGAGGTGCCAGGCGTGCGGTCCTGCGCGATCGCCGGGGTCGTGGTCGGGACCGCCAGCAGGGCGGTCGCGGCGACGGCGGTGGCCGCCGCGGCCAGGGGTGAGCGGACTCTCATGGGGGTGCCTCCAGGCCCGAGAGGGCGGTTGGGTTACTTGATTCCGGTCATGGCGATGCCCTGCATGATGTGGCGCTGCAGGACCAGGAAGATGGCGAGCACGGGCAGCACGACGACCACGGAGCCGGCGAGCAGGAGCCCGTACTGGGTGGCGTTCTGGCCCACGGAGTAGAGGGCGAGCGCGACGGGGAGCGTGTACTTGTCCTCGGTCTGGGCCACGACGAGCGGCCACAAGAAGTTGTTCCACGAGGTGAGGAACGTCAGGATCCCGAGCGTCGCCAGCGCGGGTCCGCACAGCGGCAGGATCACGGAGAAGAAGATGCGCAGCTCGCCGGCGCCGTCGATGCGGGCGGCCTGGATCAGCTCGTCGGGCAGCGACTGGATGTACTGCCGCATCAGGAAGACCCCGAACGGGCCGGCCAGGAACGGCAGGATCATGCCGAGCAGGGTGTTGGAGAGCCCGAGGTTCGTGGTCAGCACGAAGAGCGGCACGAACGTCACGACGCCCGGGATCATCAGCGTGCCGAGCACGATCGCGAACAACGCGCGCTTGCCGGGGAAGTCGAGCTTGGCGAGCGCGTAGCCGAGCATCGAGCAGAACACCATGTTGCCGGCGGTGACCGCGAGCGCGACGATCGCCGAGTTCAGGAAGTACGTCGGGAAGTCGAGCTTGGTGAACAGGGTGTCGTAGTTGTCGAGGGTCAGCGTCTCCGGCCACCAGGTGGGCGGCACGGCCCGGACCTCGGCCTCGGGCTTGATGCTCGAGACGAGCATCCACACGAAGGGCAGCACGACCAGCAGCAGCCCGCCGCCGAGCACGGCGTACATCCACCGCGGCGTACGACGCCACTCCCCGCCCTCGCGCGAGGCGGGCGGCGCGGCCGGAGCCGGGGTCTTCGCGACCACGCTCATCGCGCCGCCTCCCTCTCGCCGAGCCAGCGGAACTGCACCCAGGTGAGGAGCACGACCGCGAGGAACAGCAGGTAGCTCGCGGCGGCGGCGTACCCGTAGTTGCCGAAGCCGAACTGGTCGTAGGTGAAGTAGGTGATCGAGCGCGTCGCGTCGAGCGGGCCGCCCTTGGTCATCACGAACGCCTCCTCGAAGAACTGGAGGTAGCCCAGGCCGGTGATCACCGCGCCGAAGAGCAGGGTCGGGCGCAGCATCGGCAGCGTCACGTGCCGGAAGCGCGACCACCCGCTCGCGCCGTCGACCTCGGCCGCCTCGGCGACCTCCTGCGGGATGGTCTGCAGGCCGGCCAGGAAGATGACCATCAGCGTGCCGAAGTTGCGCCACACCGCCATCAGGACCAGCGACGGCAGGGAGAGCGTGGTGCTGTCGAGCCAGCCGGGGCCGTCGATGCCGACCCAGCCGAGGACAGTGTTGAACAGGCCGCCGTTGTCGCGGTAGAGGTACTTCCACACCACCGACACCGCGACGATGCTGGTGACGACGGGCAGGTAGTAGCCGACGCGGAAGAAGCCGCGGAACCGCTCGATGCGGTTGATGCCGACGGCGACGGCCAGCGCGACCGCCATGGTCAGGGGCACGCCGAGCAGCAGGTAGAGCAGGGTGTTGAGGGTGACCTTGCGGAAGAGCGGGTCCTGCACCAGCGCGACGTAGTTGTCGAGGCCGACGGGGTCGACCGCGAACGGGTCGCGGATGTCGGTGCGCCGCATGTCGGTGAAGCTCATCCCCAGGCTCGCGAGCACGGGCCCCAGGCTGAACACCACGAACAGCACCACGAACGGCAGCGCGAGCACCCACGCGGCCACGGCCTGCTGCCGACGCGTCGGGTCGACGTGGCGCGAGGGCGTGCCCCGCTCCGGTGCCCGGGGCGGCCCGGGCACCGGAGGGGCGCTGGTGGGGGCGCTCATGTCACAGTCCGGTGCCGATCTGGGCAGCCTGGCGCTGCATCTCGGCCACCGCGTCCTCCACGGACGTGTCGCCCTTGGTCGCCTTCTCGACCTCGCTGTCGATGACGGTGGCGACCTCCTCCCACGTCGGCACGGCCGGCGGGGCGAGGGCGTTGTCGAGCTGGTCGCCGAAGACGCTCAGCTGCGGGTCCTCGGCGAGCTCGCCGGAGTCCCAGGCGGAGGAGACGGCCGGCAGGTCGCCCATCTCGTCGTAGAAGTCCTGCTGGGTCTCCGGGTCGGCGAGCCACTGCACGAGCTTCCAGGCACTCTCCTTGTTGTCGGAGTCCGCGAAGACCGCGAGGTCGCCGCCGCCGACGAACGACGTGCCGGGGGCGCTGTCCTTGCCGGGCAGCACCGCGACGGCGTACTGGTCCTCGTCGACGCCCTGGTCCTCGACCAGGCCGGTGTGCCAGGGGCCGGAGATGAAGGAGCCGTAGGTGCCGTCGGCGAAGCCGCTCTCGAGCTCACCGGCGTCGAGCAGGCGGGTCGGGGAGATGCCCTCGTCGAAGTAGCCCTTGTAGTACTCCAGCGCCTCGGTCATCTCCGGGCTGTCGAGGGTGTACTCGGTGCCGTCGTCGTTGGTCACGCCGGCCCCGTTGGACCAGGCGAAGGGCAGCATCGTCTGCCACGAGCCGGTGCCGCCGGCAGGCAGCTGGATGCCGTACTCGGCGCCGCCCTTGTCCTGCAGGTCGAGCGCGAACTGCTTGAGCTCGTCCCACGTGGCCGGCGGCTGGTCCCAGCCGGCCTTCTCGGCGAGGTCCTTGCGGTAGTAGAGCACGCGCGTCTCGACGTACCAGGGGACGCCGTACGACGTGCCGCCGACCTCGGTGCTGCCCCACGCACCCTCGAAGAAGTCGGAGGAGGAGACGAGGTCCTCGGGCAGCGGGTCGAGGCCGCCGGCCTCGGCGAACTCACCCATCCAGGTCGTGCCGACCAGGGTCACGTCGGGGGTCTCGCCCGCGGCGATCGCGTTGGCGATCTTCTCGTGCGCGCTCTCCCAGGGGACCGCGGTGACCTCGACCTCCGCGTCGGGGTTGTCCTCGGTGAAGGCCGTGGCGAAGTCGCCGAGGACCTCGCCCTCGGTGCCCATCGCCCAGACCTCGATGGTGCCGGTGGCCGGGCCGTCCCCGACGGCCTCGCCCTGCTCGACGGGGCCGTCGCCACCGGAGTCGCGGCCGCACGCCACCAGGGCCAGGGATGCCAGCCCGAGGGCCGCGCCGGCACGGGCCGTGCTGCGGAAACTGGTCATTGATCTTCACCTTTCGCGGGGGAACTGCTGGATCGGACGATCAGCTCGGTGGGGAGCACCTCGTGGCGCGGCTCGGCCCGACGTCCCTCGATGAGGTCGTCGAGGAAGCGCGCCGCCGTGGCGCCGAGGTCGTGGAGGGGCTGGCGCACGGTCGTCAGCTCGGCGTAGCGGGCGGCCATGATGTCGTCCCACCCGGTCACCAGCACGTCGCGCGGTGCGACGACCCCGCGGGCGCGCAGGGAGGTCATCAGCCCGAGCGCGAGCTCGTCGTTGGCGCAGGCGATGGCGTCGGGCAGGCGGTCCGGACGCTGGCAGAGGTCCTCCCCCGCCCGCGCACCGCCCTGCTCGTCCATGCTCGGGACGGGGAGGACCCGGACCTCGAGCCCGGCGGCGTCGGCGCCCGCGATGATCCCGGCGAGGCGCTCGGCGACGTCGGGCGCGCCCTCCGGGTCGCCGAGGAAGGTGATCGAGCGGGCCCCCGACGCGACGAGGTGGGCGGCGAGCGCCTCGGCGGTCGCCCGGTTCTCGGCGCGGACCGAGTCGACGCCGGGCACGGCGGGTCGTGCCGCGATCACCAACGGCACGCCGCGCTCGGCCAGCCCGACGAGCACCTCGTCGGGGACGGTGTGGCCGGCCAGCACCACGAGGCCGTCGCAGCGCCCGGCGAGGCGGATGATCATCTCGGGGGCGGCCGGTCGGCCGTGGGTGGCGAGGATCAGGACCGCTCGGCCGAGCTCGGCCGCGACGCCCTCGTAGCCGAGGACGACCTCCGCGTAGTAGGGACCGGAGAGGTCGGGGAAGACGATGCCGTTGGCGGCGTGGCGGCGCTCGGCGAGCTGGCGGCCGAGGTGGGAGGGCGTGTAGTCGAGCTCGTCGGCGGCCGCCTGCACCCGGCGCAACGTCTGCTCGCTGACGATCGACGGGTCGCGCATCGCCCGCGAGACGGTGGCGATGGAGACGCCGGCCTGCCTCGCCACGTCGCGGATCGTCGACGCCATGCGGACCTCCCGAGGTCTGTAACCGGTTACTGAAACCGGTTACAACCGTGACCCCGATCACACGCGTCTGTCAACCCCTCCCCTGCGGATCGCGCGCCGGCGGGGGTCGGTTCCCTCCCAGTGATCCCCGGCTGACCGGGGATCACTGAACATGTCAGGCCGTGCACGGGCCGACATGTTCAGGAAGAGCCTGACAACCCCGACGCTCGGGTGTACGTCAGCCGGCGAGGCGGGCGACCGCGGCGTCGATGCGCTCGTCGGTGGCGGTGAAGGCGACCCGGACGTGCTCGCGGCCGGCGGCGCCGTAGAACTCCCCGGGCGCGACCAGGATGCCGAGGTCTGCGAGGTCCGCGACGGTCGTCCAGCAGTGCTCGCCGCGGGTGGCCCAGAGGTACAGCGAGGCCTCCGAGTGGTCGATGGTGAACCCGGCCCGGAGGAGGGCCTCCTTCAGCTTCGCGCGGCGCGCGGCGTAGCGGGCGTGCTGCTCGCTCGCGTGCGCGTCGTCGTCGAGGGCGGCGACCATCGCGCGCTGCTGGGGGCCGGGCATCTGGAGGCCGAGGTTCTTGCGCACGGCGAGCAGCTCGCCCACGAGGGCCGGGTCGCCGGCGACGAAGGCGCAGCGGTAGCCGGCGAGGTTGGAGCGCTTGGACAGCGAGTGGACGGCGAGGACGCCGTCGTGGGAGCCGCCGTTGACCTGCGGGTCGAGGATCGACAGCGGCCGCTCGCCCTCCCAGGCGCACTCGATGTAGCACTCGTCGGAGACGAGGATCGTGCCGCGCTCGCGGCACCAGTCGACGACCTTGCGCAGGTGGTCGAGCGGCAGCACGCGACCGCTCGGGTTGGCCGGGCTGTTGAGCCACAGCAGCCTGGGGGTGCGCGGGCCGAACGCGGTGAGCGAGTCGGTCGCCAGGCTCTCCGCGCCGGCCAGCGCGGCGCCCACCTCGTAGGTCGGGTAGGCGAGGGCGGGGTAGCCGATGAGGTCGCCGGCGCCGATGCCGAGGTGCACCGCCATCGAGCCGATCAGCTCCTTCGAGCCGATCACCGGGAGCACCCCGTCGAGTCCGAGGCCGGTCACGTTGTGGCGGCGGGCGAGCCAGTCGATCGCCGCCTGCCGGGTCGCCTCGAGCCCGATGGTGGTCGGGTAGCCGGGCGAGTCGGCGGCGGCCCGCAGGGCCTCCCGGACGACTGCGGGCGTGGGGTCGACGGGCGTGCCGACCGAGAGGTCACAGACCCCGTCGGCGTGGGCGCGCGCCGTCGCGGCGTACGTCGTGAGCTTGTCCCAGGGGAAGTCCGGGAGCCGGCCGGAGACCGGCTGCGACGTCACTCGTCGTGCTCCTGCGGGGGCAGTGCGGCGACGAGCTCGTGGTCCTTGTCGATGACGCCCATCTTGGCCGCGCCACCGGGCGAGCCGAGGTCGTCGAAGAAGTGGACGTTGGCGTCGTAGTAGCCCTTCCACTCCTCCGGGGTGTCGTCCTCGTAGAAGATCGCCTCGACCGGGCAGACCGGCTCGCAGGCGCCGCAGTCGACGCACTCGTCGGGGTGGATGTAGAGCATCCGCTTGCCCTCGTAGATGCAGTCGACGGGGCACTCGTCGACGCACGCGCGGTCCTTGAGGTCGACGCACGGCTGGGCGATGACGTAGGTCACCAGGTCCTCCTGAACACGGGATGGGCACGGATGGGGAACGTGACCACTCACTCTAGTATCCGTGGGTGCCCGATCCGTCAGAACCCCACACCGACGAGACGGGGGTGGGCAGCCACATGCTCGGCCCGCACGTCGTCGGCCAGCGCGTGGTGGTCCGCCACCTGCTCCCGGACGGCCGCGCGACCGACGTCCTCGGCACCTGCACGGAGTGGGGCGCGGACACCCTGACCATCGACCGCGAGGGCCACGGACCGGTCGTCGTCGCCCTCGCCGACGTGGTCACCGGCAAGCCCGTCCCCCCGCGCGCGTCGGTGCGGGCGCGGGTCTCGCCCCGCGAGGTCGAGGTGCACGTCGGGGCGCTGTGGACCTCGGTCGAGACCGAGCCGCTCGGCGACTGGCTGCTGCGCGCCTCCCCTCCCCACGGCGGACGCCTGCGGCGGCGCGGCAACTCGGCCCTGGCGATGGACGAGCCGGGCATCGGCTGGGCCGACGCCGCCTGGCGGGTGCGTGAGTTCTACGCCGCGCGGGAGCAGCCGGCGTACGTCCAGGTGCAGCGCGGGTCGCACGTCGAGCGGACCCTCGCTCCCCTGGGCTTCTCGTCGACGGGCGACGGCGACGCGCACGCCCAGCTCGCGTCGGTGGCACGCGCGCTCCGGTCCGTACGACGCTCCGCACCCGAGGTGCCCTCCGAGCTGGCCGGCTCCCCCGCCGACGTGACCGTCACGCTGGACGGCGGCGCGGCAACCTGTCGCGGGGTGCTCTCCGGAGACTGGCTGCTCGTGGAGGGCCTGGCGGTGGACCCCGCCCGGCGCCGACGCGGGCTGGCGACCGCCGCGCTCGCGGAGGTGCTCGACTGGGGCGCCTCCTGCGGCGCGACCACGGCGATGCTGCACGTCGAGACGGTGAACGCCGGGGCGATCGCGCTCTACCAGCGGCACGGCTTCGTCACGCACCACACCAATCGGTACCTCGTCGGCTAATCGGGTTGCCCGGCAGCGGTCGGGCGTCGCACCATTCCCCCGACGACCGCGGGGCCTGACACACCCCCTGCACACCGGCAGAGCAGCGGCGACCGTGCGTACGACGTCACCGACGAGAGGCCGGGCACCTCGAGCGAGCCAGCCCGGCGAAGGTGTGGTGGCACCGCGACCTAGCCCCCGCCCACACCTCCAGGGCCTCATCCACCTGGAGGACACCATGAGAACGCCACCGACCGCCCGCACGCTCTGCTCGTCCCTGGCCGCCGCCGAGCCCGGCTCGACCGTCACGCTCGAGGGCTGGGTCCACCGGCGCCGGGAGCTCGCGCGCGTCACCTTCCTCGTGCTGCGCGACCGCAGCGGCCTGGCGCAGGTCGTGCTGCCGGCCGGCACCGTCGTGCCTCCCGAGGAGACGGTCGTCCGGGTCACCGGCACCGCGACCGCCAACGCCCAGGCGCCGGGCGGGGTGGAGGTGACCGAGGCGGTCGTCGACCTGCTCACCGAGCCGGCGGCGACGCCGCCCGTCGAGCTGTGGCGCCCGACCTTGGACGCGAGCCTGCCGACGCTGCTCGACCACGCGCCCGTGCTGTGGCGCCACCCGGCCCAGCGGGCGCGGTGGGAGCTGGCGGCCGCGTCGCTGCGGGGCTTCCGGACCACCCTCGACGGCCTCGGCTTCACCGAGGTGACGACCCCCAAGCTGGTGGAGTCGGCGACGGAGTCCGGCGCCAACGTCTTCGCGATCGACTACTTCGGCCGCCCGGCCTACCTCGCGCAGAGCCCCCAGTTCTACAAGCAGCAGCTGGTCGGGGTCTTCGAGCGCGTCTACGAGGTCGGGCCGGTCTTCCGCGCCGAGCCGCACGACACGGTGCGCCACCTCGCGGAGTACCGCTCGCTCGACGTCGAGCTCGGCTTCGTCCGCGACCACCGCGACGTGCTCGCCGTGCTCCGGGAGGTGCTGGCCGGGATGGTGGCGGCGGTGGCGGCGTGCGAGGACGCGGTCGCCCGCACCGGGGCGCGGCTCCCCGTCGTGCCCGAGGAGGTCCCGGTCATCCACTTCGCCGACGCGCTCGCCCTCGTCGGCGCACCGGCCGACGAGCCGGACCTGGCCCCCGAGCACGAGCGCGCGCTCGGCGCGTGGGCGCTCGCCGAGCACGGCAGCGACTTCCTCGCCGTCGAGGGCTACCCGATGGCCAAGCGGCCGTTCTACACGCACCCGTGGACGGGGAGTGGTTTCGAGGCTCGCTCCGCTCGCACCTCAACCACCGGGGGTTCGGCTCGCACCTCAACCACCGAGCACAGCAACTCGTTCGACCTGCTGTTCCGGGGGCTCGAGCTGGTCACCGGCGGGCAGCGCCTGCACACCGCGACGGCGTACGACGAGGCGCTCCGGGCGCGCGGCGAGGAGCCGGCCGACCACGCGGCGTACCTCCAGGCCTTCCGGCACGGGATGCCGCCGCACGGCGGCTTCGCCATCGGGCTCGAGCGCTGGGTGGGCCGCCTCGTCGAGGCGGCGAACGTCCGCGAGGTCACCCTCTTCCCGCGCGACCTCCACCGCCTCTCCCCGTGACCGCTGGTTGAGCAGGGCGCCCCGCGCCCGTGTCGAAACCGAGGTCATGGCCTTGGTTTCGACACGCTCGCTGGGGCTCGCTGCTCAACCGGCGGGGCGAGAGGGCGCTCGCTGCTCGACCTGCGGAGGCGCAAATTCACTCGTCGACGGCGTCGGGGTTGGTGCAGATGACGGTGTCGCTGGGCGTGTACGTCGTGTGGAAGACCTCGTCGTCGCGGGTCTCGGTGTTGCCGTTGACCGGCTCGAAGTAGCGCGTGACGTCGATGTCGAAGCCGCCGAAGCCCTCGTTGGGGTGGCAGGTGAGCGAGTCGATGCGGCGGGTCTTGTGCTTCGTGAAGTTGTAGCGCTCGCTGGTGGTGGTGGTGATGTCCCAGTACTTGGTGGAGTACATCGACGCGGTCACCACGCCCGAGGACGAGGGGGTCGACGGGGTCACGCTGGTCTTGATGAGCACGCCGTAGGGGGTGTCGTTGCGGAAGCGGAGGTCCACCGCACCCCACGCGACGGTCGCCTCCCGGCCGATCGGGTAGCGGTCGATGTAGAACGAGTGCGGCTTGTGCTCGACGTCCTCGAGGCCGGCGAAGAACATCGCGTTGAACAGCGTGGTCGCCATCTGCGAGACGCCGCCGCCGAGGTCCTGGATGAGGATGCCGTCGCTGATGACGTACCCCTTGGTGAAGCCGTTCTCGACCGTGCGCTCCCCCACGGTGTCGTTGAGGGAGAACGTCTCGCCGGGCTTGAGGAGGGTGCCGTCGATGATCTCGGCGGCACGGCCGATGTTGATGTTGCGGTACTCGGCGTAGGGGAAGTACGTCGTGAACGTCGACACCCGCTCGCGGACCTTCAGCGCCCGCGCTTCCTTGGTCGTGAAGTCGGGCTGGGCGACCTTGGACTCGAGGGTGATGGTGCGCTCGCCCTGCGGCTTGGCCACGGTGTCGAGGAAGGCCGCCTCGAGCTGCGCCTCGTCGAAGGTCACCCCGGGCTTGGCCGGGACGACCTGCGGCCTGCCGTCGACGAGGGTGACCGTGGCGTCGACCGGGGCGCCCGTCGTGATCTTGGCGCCGACGACCTCGGTCAGCTTCTCCGGGTCCAGCGTCGGCACCAGCTCGCCGTCGGTCGGGACCAGGCTGAGCGCGGCGGTGTAGTCGGCGGGGAAGACCTTGACCGTCGATCCCTCGAAGCCGAGCGTCACCGGCGCGGCGACGGCTGGCGAGGCGAAGCCGTCGAGCGCCTCCTGGACGTCGGAGGCGTCGATGGCGGGCTGCACGGTCGCCATCTCGAGCGCCACCTCGTCGGGCGTGTCGGCGAGGAACGCCGACTCCAGCGCGGTGAGGGTGTCGGCGGGGTCGAGTGCCGCGCCGGTCTGCGGCTCGGTCTTCTCGATGCGCTCGCCGTCGAAGGCGATCGCGCCGTCGCGCGCGGTCGCGCCGTACTGCTCGTCGAGCCGCGCCAGGTAGGCGTTGTAGGTGGGCTCGTCGACCGTCACCTCGGCCTCGGTGTCGTCGCCGCCGGTGAAGTAGTTCCAGAGCCGGACCGGGTCCCAGCTCTCCTCGCCGCCGGCCTCGGCGACGGAGGCGTCGTAGTCGACGCCCAGCCCGGCCTCGGCCGGGTCGATCGCGACCTGCTGGCCCTCGACGGTGGTCTCGATGTCGCGCGCGACCTTGTCGGCCAGCCCGGCCCGGAGCACCTCGGCCGCCTCGCCCTGCGAGTGCCCGCCGATGCGCACGCCGGAGACCGTCGTACCCCGCGGGACCTTGTCGCCGGCGACGTAGTGGGCCGCGACGTAGAGCCCGCCGAAGACCCCCACGAGGCCGAGCAGCAGCCACGCGACGACCTTGCCGCCCGCCTTCTCGCGAGCCGGCCCGTCACTGCGCTGGTTCTTCGGCACGCGGCGAGTCTAGGAGGACGGACCTCGTTCGCCCGGATCGCCGACGCTCCCCGGGACGGTCCCGCCGCGCCGAGGAGTGCCGGACCGCACGGTCGCGAGGGCGGCCACCAGCAGCACCAGCGACCCCGCCACGAACGACCAGCCCATGGCGTCCGCGCCGACGAGGAAGCCGCCCGCCGGCTTGGCCAGCACGCCCCGCAGCCCCGGCAGGCACCACCCCAGCGCGAAGGCCAGGCGTACGCCGCCCGGCGGCAGGCAGGCCAGCACCACGAGCGCCGTGCCGAGCCCCAGCGCGAGCCCCCACCAGGTCTGGTGGAGCACGGTGCCGGCCGCTCCGGAGAGCACCCCGGCGACCACCGCCGCGAGCGCGGCGAGCGCCCTCACAGACCGGCGAAGAGGTCCGGCTCGAAGCCGTCGGCGTCCTTCGGGCCCTCGGCGCCCTTCACCAGCCGGTAGTACTCGTCCGACCAGAAGGAGTGACCGCTCTCCGCGCCGGAGAAGAAGTGCCCGTCCTGCTCCACCTGGGTCGCGTGCTTGGCGAGGGCCTCCATCTTGCGCTGGACCGTGGCCGTGCCGTCGACGCGGGCGCTGATCAGCTCGTCCGGCGTGACGAACGGCGGCAGCTTGCCGTCGGGCTCCATGCCCTTGAACGTCTCGGTGTCGCCGGACTCGCGCAGCTGGCGCAGGCTCTCGCGCATCCGCGACTCGCTCATCGCGGTCCAGTAGATCTTCGCGACGTCGTGCGGGACGCCGAGCTCGAGCTTGTACGACGGCGCGGCGGCGAGCTGGGCGGCGTACATCGCGACGCGGTGGGCCTGGATGTGGTCGGGGTGGCCGTAGCCCCCGAACTGGTCGTAGGTGACCAGCACCTGCGGGCGGACCTCGCGGATCACCTTCACCAGCTCGTCGGCGGCCTCGTTGAGGTCGGCGTTCCAGAAGGCGTTGTCGGGGATGGTCTCGGCCGGGATGGCGTGGCCCTCCTCGTGCCAGGCCATGCCGGAGTCGTGGAAGCGGCCGAAGCCGCCCAGGAAGCGGTGGTCGCTGACGCCGAGGACCTTCATCGCCTCGACGAGCTCCTCGCGCCGGTGCTCCCCCAGCCCGCCCTCCTCGTCGTAGGCCAGGTGGCCCAGCTCGGGGACGAGCACCTCGCCCATCTCCCCGGCCGTGCAGGTCACGAGCGTGACACCGACCCCTTCGTCGACGTAGCGCGCCATGGTGGCGCCGCTGTTGATGGACTCGTCGTCGGGGTGCGCGTGCACGAGCAGCAGGTGGCGATCGGTGGTCATGAGCCTCAATCTAGGTCGGGGCGCTTGATCCGCTTCGGCGCCGTCGGGAGGTGCAACGGCTCGACGGGGGCGCTCTGTTCCTCGGCCTCGTCGTCCTCGCTGTCGAGCCAGCCGTCGTGGGTGTCCACGAGGACCTCGAGCATGAAGGCGGGGGCGTCGCTCACCACCGCCCACGGGTGGTCCTCGTCGTCGTCCTCACCGGCCAGCCGCTCGCGCTCCGCGCGCGCCTCGAACCCGTCCGCGCGCAACCGGGCGACGACCGCCCGCGCGTCGTCCTCCTCGAAGAAGATCGCCCTCACGGGTGTCCATTCTCCACACCCCTCGGTGGTTAGGGTCGGGGAATGTCGACAGCGTCCGAGTCGCCGTACGTCCAGGGCGTCCACCTGCAGCGCACGGACGAGAACGTGCGGGAGATCGCCGCGTTCGCCGAGGTGCTGGGCGAGCCCACCGGCCTCGACGGCCTGCTCGCGGACCTGAAGTACGACGTGCGTCCGGCGCGGGTCGTGCCGCGCCTCCTCGGCCGGGCGGTGCGCAAGGCCTACCGGTGGGACGCCTACGACGAGCGGGACGAGCTCTGGTACCCGCAGGGCATCTCCACCAGCGCCGACTCCTCCGACACCGAGGACGTCGGGGGCCGCAAGGTGGTGGTGACAACGTGGTACTCGACCGGCAAGGACGGCATCAAGCGCGGCTCCCGGGTCACCTTCGTCGACCTCGACTCGCGGAAGTACCGCCACGTGCTGCTCGTCGTCCCCGTCTTCGACAAGACCGGGCGGCTCACCCTCCGACCGATGAACATCCACGCCGGCGGCATCGTCTGGGCCGGCTCGTACCTCCACGTCGCGGCCACCAGCCGCGGGTTCGTGACCGCCCGGGTGGACGACATCATGCGGGTCGCCGGCGACGACGACCACCCGGAGAAGTTCGGCCTCGAGGGCAACCGGTTCCACTCCTTCGGCCACCGCTACGTCCTGCCGGTCCGCTTCACCTACCAGGCCTTCACCGACGAGGGCCACGACAAGCTGCGCTACTCCTTCCTGTCTCTCGACCGTCGCTCCGAGCCGCCCGCGCTGGTCGCGGGCGAGTACGCCGTCGCGTCCGGGGCGACCACCCGGCTGGCGCGCTACCCCCTCGACCCCGCGACCTGGCAGCTCGCGGTGGGTGACGACGGGTTCTCCCGGCCGCTGGCCCTCGACGACGGCGGCGTGCGCCAGATGCAGGGCGCCGTCATCGCCGGCGGGCGCTACCACGTGACGGTCTCGCACGGCCCGTGGATGCCGGGCACGGTCTGCGCCGGCCAGCCGGGGTCGATGCGCGTACGCCGCTGGGCACTGCCGATGGGTCCGGAGGACCTCAGCTACTGGCCCTCGACCGACCGGATCTGGTCGCTCACCGAGCACCCCCGCCGCCGCTGGATCGTCGCGATGGACCGGACGTGGTTCGACTGACCGTCCTCCCGGACCGCCGGCGACGTTGCGGATGCGGTGGGCTCAGCGCGGCCCGAGCCAGCCGGTGACCTCGGGCACACCACCGGGCCAGTGCAGCGTGGCGGCGTACATCGACCGGATGCCCCGCTGCCGTGGCTTGTGGTCCCACTTGCCGCGACCCTCGCAGGGTTGCCGCGTGCCCCGGCAGGTCCAGCCGTGGAGGAACAGCCGGGTCGCGCCGCCGTCCACGAGGTCGGCACCACCCGGTCCGCACAGCCCGGTCAGGGCGGTGTCGAGCAGCATGCCCGTCGACGCGGCGGTCCAGTCGAGGAGGGAGGCCGAGCGCAGCCAGCGGGTGCGGTAGCCGCAGCGCGTCCAGTCGCCCTCCGACAGCAGCAGGACGTAGCCGCCGGCCCGCCACACCATCGACGGGTTCTCGATCACCCCCGGCGAGCGGACCAGCTCCGCGCTGACCGCTCCGGGCGCCACGGCCTGCCCGTCGTCGGTCAGCTGGACCAGCCGGATCGTGGACGGCTTCCGGTCGGTCTTGTAGACGAGGTACGACGCCCCGCCGTGGTCGCGGAAGTAGGACGGGTCGATCACGCCCGCCCGCGGCAGCGTCGGGTCGCGCGGCAGGAGCGGGTCCTGGGCGAGCGGGGTGCCGGCGTAGGAGGGGCACACCAGGGGCCGGCTGCCGACCGGGCGGAACGGGCCGCGCGGCGAGGCGGAGCGCGCCACGCCGATGCAGCGCCCGTGCTCGCCCATCCCCTGCACCGGGGTGGCGTAGTAGAGCAGCCACCGGCCGCCCACACGCACCACGTCGACGGCCCAGATCCCGCCCTCGCGCGACCACGACGGCCGGTGGGTCAGCACGCCGCGGCCGCGCTGCCAGGTGCCGTCGGCACGCCTGGCCCATGCGTGGGGCACGCGGTCCCCGGTGGAGTAGGCGACCAGGCCGCCGGGGGCGGCGACCACGGCCGGGTCGGGGAAGTCGGCGTTGAGCACCGGCTGCGGGACGGCGTCGTCCGCGGCGGCGCGACCACCGAGGGCCAGCAGGACGGTCGTGAGCAGCAGCACGAGCAGGCGCGCTGCTCCCCGGTTCGGCACCGGGGGAACCTACCGCCTCCGGGCCGCTCAGGGGCGGAGGACGGCGGGGAGCGTCTCGAAACCGCGCAGGATGCGGGTCTCCCGCCGGCGGGCCCCCGGCTCCAGCCGCAGCCCGGGGAACCGCTCCCAGACGGCCCGCAGGCCGACGTCGCCCTCCATCCGGGCCAGCTGGGCGCCGAGGCAGTGGTGGCGTCCGGCCGAGAACGCGATGTGGTCGCGGGCGTTGGCGCGGGCGACGTCGAAGCGCAACGGGTCCGCGAAGACGTCGGGATCGCGGTTGGCGCCACCGAGGATCGCGGTGACCATCGACCCACCCCGGATCGACTCACCGGCCAGCTCGGTGTCGCGGACCGCCATCCGCCCGGTCAGGAGCACGGGCGGGTCGAGGCGCAGGACTTCCTCGACCACGTTGGGCCACAGCGACGGGTCGGCCTCGACGCGGGCCCGCTCGTCGGGGTGGTCGTGGAGCAGCGCGATGCCGTTGCCGAGCAGGTTGACCGTGGTCTCGAACCCGGCCGCGAGCACCAGTCCCGCCGTCGCCTTGAGCTCCGACTCGTCGAGCCCCTCCCCCTCGTCGCGCACGGCGACGAGCTCGCTGAGCAGGTTGTCGCCGGGCTCGCGGCGAAGGGCGTCGAGGTGGCGGCTCAGCCAGGCGTCGAACTGCGTCAGCGCCCGCGACACCGCGAGGTAGCGGCGGTAGCCGAGCCCCAGGTCGAGGCTGGGCGCGGCAGCGGAGCCGAAGTCCAGGACCCGTGCCCGCTCCTCCTCCGGCACGCCCAGGATCTCGGCGATCACGGTCACCGGGAGCAGCGCGCAGTAGGACTCCACCAGGTCGACCGGCCCGGCTGCGCGTGGCTCGAGCGCGTCGAGCAGGTCCGCGGCGATCTCCTCGGTGCGATGGCGCAGCCGCTCCACGGCGCGCATCGTGAACACGCGGGTGACGAGCCGGCGGTAGCGGGTGTGGTCGGGCGGCTCCGTGACCAGCAGCGACGGCGGC
Organism: Microbacterium sp. ARD31; assembly: GCF_031844425.1. Taxonomy (NCBI): domain Bacteria; kingdom Bacillati; phylum Actinomycetota; class Actinomycetes; order Micrococcales; family Microbacteriaceae; genus Microbacterium; species Microbacterium sp. ARD31. Next base: position 56,178 of record NZ_JAUZVE010000017.1, on the reverse strand, counting down.
TCGACCGGGTGCAGGGTCCGGGGCGCCGCCCACCGCGCCACCTTCCCGAGCGGGCCCTCGTTGGTCGGGAAGCCGGAGCGGAAGTCGTCGCTGGTGAGCAGCTGTCGTACGGCGGCGTGGCTGGTGGCGACGTACCCGATGCGGGAGCGGTAGAGCGGGCCGCGCGACCGGATCTCCTCGACGAGGTCGAAGACGTCGTCGGTGCCGCGCGCCCCGACCTGGATCAGCCGCGCCTGCAGGTCCCCGCGCTCGGCGGCGCGCCGGAGGACCAGCGTGGGCAGGCCGTGGGCCACTCCCCAGTGCACGCTCGACCGGACGGCCGGTGGCACGGACCGTACGACGACGGAGGTCATGGTGCCGAGGGTAGTCCGCCTAGGCTCGGGGCCATGTGGCTCGCCGTCGACCTCCTGCTCGTCGGCGCCTTCGCCGTGGTGGGCCGGCTCTCCCACTACGACACGCTCACGGTCGGCGGCTGGTGGAGCACGGCGTGGCCGTTCCTCGCCGGCACCCTGCTCGCCTGGGCGGCGCTCGCAGCGACGCGCCGCCCGCCCGCGGCCGTCGGCTCGGGGGTCGTGGTGTGGCTCGGTGCGCTCGTCGGCGGCATGGTGCTGCGGCAGGCCAGCGGCCAGGGCACCGCCACCGCGTTCGTCGTGGTCGCGACCCTCGTGCTCGGGTTGCTGCTCCTGCTGCCTAGAGTCGTTGCACGTGCCCGACGCCGATGACGCCCGCCCCCGCTCCACCGCGCTCCCTTTCGGCGTCCTGCTCGCCGCCGTCGTCCTCGTCTCGGTCAACCTCCGCCCCGGCGCCTCCTCCCCCGGGCCGGTCCTCGAGGAGGTACGCCGCGGCCTCGACATGAGTGCCGGCATCGCCGGCGCGATGACCGGCCTGCCCGGCCTCTGCTTCGGGCTCGTCGGCGCCCTGGCCGTGGGCTTCGCCCGGCGGGTGGGCATGACGACGGGCATCGCGCTCGGCCTGCTGGCCGCCGCGGCCGGGCTGCTGCTGCGGGTGACCACCGACAGCGTCCCCCTCTTCCTGCTCCTCTCCGTCCTTGCGCTGGCCGGCATGGCGGTCGGCAACGTGCTCGTGCCTGCCTGGGTCAAGGCCCACGGCCACGCGGTCGTGCTGATGACGGTCTACGGCACCGGCCTGGTGGTCGGCGGCACCATCGGCGCGCTCGCGACCGCGCCGGTGACCGAGTCCACCGGCTCGTGGCGCACCGGGCTGGGCATGTGGGGGGCGCTGCTCCTCCTCGCCCTCCCGCTCTGGGCGTGGCTCGCGCTGCACGAGCGGCGCTCGCCGGCCGAGCACAGCGTGAGCGGCGACGCCCCGCCCAGCGGACGGATGGCGCACTCGCCGACCGCTGTCGCGCTCACCGTGCTCTTCGGCATCCAGTCGATGCACGCCTACGTCCAGTTCGGGTGGGTGCCGCAGATCTACCGCGACGCCGGCCTGTCCGCCTCGACCGCCGGCGCCCTCCAGGCGCTGCTCTCCGGCGTCGGGATACTCGGCGCGCTGGCCATGCCCACCGTCATCGCCCGGAGCCAGGGCCTGCACGCGTGGATGGTGACCTTCGGCGTCTCCCTCGCGCTGGGCTACCTCGGCCTGCTGGTCGCGCCCGCCACCGTGCCCTGGCTGTGGGCGCTGCTCCTCGGCCTGTCCGGCCTCGCCTTCCCGACCGCGATCGCCCTCATCACGGCCCGCACCCGGCACCCGTCGGTGACCGCGCAGCTGTCCGGCTTCGTGCAGCCCATCGGCTACGCGCTCGCGGCCGTCGGACCCTTCGTCGTCGGACTCGTCCACGACGCGACCGACGGCTGGTCGCTGGTCATCGTGCTGCTCGCCCTCACGTCGGTGCCGCTGACCCTCGCGGGGCTGCGGGTGGCGCGACCGTCGTACGTCGACGACGAGATCTGATCGTCTGTCAGGATCTGCGCGTGAACCAATGGGTGGTGGTCGTCGGCGGGACGAACATGGACGTCGTCGCACGCACGTCCGCGCCGCTGGTGCCCGCGACCAGCAACCCCGGCCACACCCGCATCTCCCCCGGCGGGGTCGGTCGCAACATCGCGGCCTCCCTCGGCCTGCTCGGCGCGCCCGTCCGGCTCGTCTCGGCGGTGGGTGAGGACGCCTTCGGCGACGAGGTGCTGCGGGTGACCGCCGGTTGCGGCGCCGACGTCTCTTCCGTACGACGCGTGCCCGGCGCGACCGGCACCTACACCGCCGTCCTCGACGACCGCGGCGAGCTGGTGGCCGCGGTCTCCGACATGGCCACCGTCGACGCGCTCGAGCTGGAGACCCTCCACCTCGCCGACGCGGCGCTGGTGGTGGTCGACGGCAACCTCGCCGCCGCCCAGGTCGCGCGCGCCTTCGCGGCCGCGGCCACGGCGGGCGTGCCGGTCGCCTTCGAACCGGTCTCGGTCGCCAAGGCAGCGCGCTCGGCCGAGCTGGTGCACGACCTCCTCCTCGTCACTCCCAACACCGACGAGCTCGCCGCGCTCACCGGACGGCCCGCCGACGAGTGGCGAGACTCCGTGGCCGACCTCCACGCCCGCGGCGTCGAGCACGTCTGGCTGCGCTGCGGCGCCGACGGGTCCTGGGTCTGCTCCCGCGGCCAGGACCCGGTGCACCTGCCGGCCGTCCCCGCAACCGTCGTCGACGTCACCGGGGCCGGCGACGCGATGCTGGCCGCCTGGGTCGCCGCGTGGCTGCGCGGGGCCGACCCCGTCGAGGCCGCCCGCGAGGGCCACCGTGCCGCAGCCGCCACCATCGAGAGCGGCCACACCGTCCGGCCCGATCTCGCCGACGTCCTGAGGGAGGACACCTGATGCTGACCATCACCGACGAGGTGCGCGACGCGCTCGCGTCCGGGCAGCCCGTCGTGGCGCTCGAGAGCACGATCATCAGCCACGGCATGCCCTACCCGCAGAACGTCGAGATGGCACGCACCGTCGAGGGCATCGTCCGCGAGGGCGGCGCCGTGCCCGCCACCATCGCCGTGCTGCACGGGAAGCCCACCATCGGTCTCTCCGCCGACGACCTCGAGCTGCTCGCCTCCGACGAGTCGGTCGTCAAGGTCTCCATCCGCGACCTCCCGTACGTCGTCTCCCGCGGGCTGCACGGCGCGACGACCGTCGCCTCGACGATGCGGCTGGCCGCCCTCGCCGGGATCCGCGTGTTCGTCACCGGCGGACTCGGCGGCGTGCACCGCGGCGCGGAGACGTCGTACGACGTCTCGGCGGACCTCACCGAGCTGTCGACCACGTCGGTGGCCGTGGTCTGCGCCGGCGTGAAGAGCATCCTCGACATCGGCCTGACCCTGGAGAAGCTGGAGACGCTGGGCGTGCCCGTGCTGGGCTACGGCACCGACGAGTTCCCGTCGTTCTTCTCGCGCTCGTCGGGCTTTCCCGCGCCGATGCGCGTCGACACGCCCGCCGAGGTCGCGTCGCTGATGCGGGCCAAGTGGGACCTCGGGCTCGAGGGAGGCGTCGTCGTCGCCAACCCGATCCCGGAGTCCGCGGAGATCCCGGCCGACGAGATCGGCGCGATCATCGAGCAGGCCCTGGCCGACATGGACCGGCTCGGCATCAGCGGCAAGGACGCGACGCCGTACCTCCTGGGGCGCATCGTCGAGATCACCGACGGGGAGTCGTTGAAGGCCAACATCGCCCTTGTCGAGCACAACGCCCGGCTCGGCGCGGCGATCGCCCGGGAGCACGCCGCGCGGTAGCGACCCGCGGACCGCAGCCCCGGTCTACGCTCCGTCCATGGCAGCACGCACCCGCGCCGCGACGTACGCACGTCGTCGGCGGCGACGGATGGCCGCGGTCGAGCACGACCTCACCCCCGCCCAGTGGACCGCCCTCCAGGAGGCCTGGGGCGGCTGCGCCTACTGCGGCTCTGCGATCGGGCCGTGGGAGAAGGACTGCCTGCTGCCCATCTCGCGGGGCGGTCGCTACACGCTGGACAACGTCGTCCCCGCCTGTCGGTCGTGCAACGCCAGCAAGTGCAACACCGAGGTGACGACGTGGATGCGCCGCAAGAGGCTCGACGAGCGCGCCTTCCTCGTCCGCCACGGTGCCATCGGCAGGGCGGTCGCCGACACGACGAGGGCCACCGGCACGTCGTAGCGCGGCGTCGACCGCGACGGGCCGCGTCCAGTGGACCGACGTGCTTGGATCGCTCGCATGGCCTCCCAGATGACCGAGATCTCCGTCGACTGCCACGACCCCGAGCGCCTGTCCTCCTTCTGGTGCGCCGTCCTGGGCTGGGTCGTCGTCCACCAGGAATCGGGACTGGTCGAGATCGCCGAGTCGCCGCCGGACGACGCGGCGCTGCTGGAGGCGGTCCGCTCGGGACCGGTCGTGCCGACGATGTTCTTCGCGCAGGTCCCCGAGGACAAGGTCGCCAAGAACAGGGTCCACTTCGACGTCTCCCCCGTCGACGTGTCGCAGCAGGAGGAGGTCGAGCGGATCCTGGCCCTCGGCGCGACCCGCGCCGACGTCGGCCAGACCGGCGGGGAGTCGTGGACCGTGCTCGCCGACCCCCGAGGGCAACGAGTTCTGCGTGCTGCGCAGCCTGGCTCCGGGCCACTTCTCGCTGTGAGCGGGCTGGCGCTCGACCTCCCGATCGAGACCGAGCGGCTCATCCTCCGCCCGCACCGCATGGACGACCTCGACGACCTCGAGCGCTTCCACGGCGACCCCGACGTGGTGCGCTACGTCCCGTGGCCGGTCCGCGACCGCGCGGCCACCGAGGAGACGCTGCGGGTGAAGCTCACCCAGACCGAGCTCGTTGCCCACGGCCAGTGGCTGGTGCTCGCCGTCGAGGTGCGGGCCACCGGCCGCGTCGTCGGGGAGGTGCTGCTGAAGTGGGCGTCCGACCGGCAGGGCGAGGTCGGCTTCGCGTTCGCGCGCGACGCGCAGGGCCAGGGGTACGCCGCCGAGGCGGCCTCCGCGATCCTGCGCCTGGCCTTCGACGACCTCGGCTTCCACCGGGTGACCGCCGTCGTCGTGGAGGGCAACGCCCCCTCGGCCCGCCTCCTGACGCGCCTCGGCTTCCGCCAGGAGGCGCGCTTCGTCGACGGCGTCCATTTCAAGGGCGCGTGGGTCACCCAGCTCGTCTTCGCCCTCCTCGACGAGGAGTGGCGCGTCCGCTGAGGCGCGGTCAGGCTCAGAGACTCCCCGCATTCCGAGCGTGTCGGAGCCATCCGTCATGCAGGTCCGACCGCATGGGTGCGGGTTCGGATGACGGATCCGGCCGCGGCCGGGAGGACGAGCCCGGTGTGGTCCGCGCCACATCGCCCTTGCGCGGAGAACGCCCGTTCTCTACAGTGGCACTGGAGAACGACCGTTCTCCCTGACCGAAAGGCGTCACCATGGCTTCCCTCACCGTCGGCACCGAGAACTCCACCGACATCGAGCTCCACTACGAGGACCACGGCACGGGTCAGCCCGTCGTCCTCATCCACGGCTACCCCCTCGACGGCGACAGCTGGGAGCTGCAGTCGCGCGAGCTGATCAGCGCCGGGTACCGGGTCATCACCTACGACCGCCGCGGCTTCGGCGCCTCCTCGAAGGTCGGCACCGGCTACGACTACGACACGTTCGCCGCCGACCTGAACACGCTGCTCGAGACGCTCGACCTCCGCGACGTGATCCTCGTCGGCTTCTCCATGGGCACGGGCGAGCTCGCGCGCTACACCCGCACCTACGGCACCGAGCGCATCGCCAAGCTGGCGTTCCTCGCCTCTCTCGAGCCCTTCCTCGTGCAGCGCGACGACAACCAGGAGGGCGTGCCGCAGGACGTCTTCGACGGGATCGTCGAGGCCGCCCGGTCGGACCGCTACGCCTGGTTCACCCAGTTCTACAAGGACTTCTACAACCTCGACGAGACGCTCGGCTCGCGCATCAGCGAGGAGGTCGTGCGGGCGAACTGGAGCACGGCCGTCGGCAGCGCGCCCGTCGCGGCGTACGCCGTCGTGCCGGCCTGGATCGAGGACTTCCGGCCGGACGTGGAGGCCGTCCGCGACGCGGCACTGCCCACGCTCATCCTGCACGGCACGGCCGACAACATCCTGCCGATCGACGCCACCGGGCGGCGCTTCCACGCCCTGGTGCCGGACGCCGAGTACGTCGAGGTCGACGGCGCGCCGCACGGCCTGCTGTGGACCCATGCCGACGAGGTCAACGAGGCGCTGCTCCGCTTCGTCCGGGCCTGACGACGAGAGCCGGTCGAGCCACGCCGAGCCCGGTCGGAGAACACGCGTTCTCCGGCCGGGTATCGTGGTCACCATGACAGCCCCGGACGTCCGCGAGCGCATCGTCGGCGCTGCCGACCGCTTGTTCTACGCCCGCGGCATCGGCCAGGTCGGGATGGACGCCGTGCGCGACGAGGCGGGGGTGTCGCTGAAGGCGATCTACCGGGAGTTCCCGTCCAAGGAGGACCTCGTGCTCGGGGTGCTCGAGCACCGGCACGAGATGTGGACGTCGGGGCTCGCGGCCGCCACCGCCGGGGTGCCCGACGCCCGGGACCGGCTGCTGGCCATCTACGACCACCTCGCCGGCTGGTTCGGCGAGTCCGACTTCCGCGGCTGCGGCTTCATCAACGCCTTCGGCGAGCTCGGGGCGGCCAGCCCGCGAGTGGCCGACGCGGTCCGCGAGCACAAGCGGTCCTTCCAGGCCTACGTCGACCGGCTGGTCGTCGAGGCCGGAGCCGACCGAGGCCTCGGCCCGCAGCTGGCGATCCTCGCGGAAGGCGCGCAGACGACCGCAGCCATCTCCGGCGACGCCGGCGCGGCCTCGGCGGCTCGCGCTGCCGCCGAGGTGCTCATCGAGCGCGCGACCCCCTCCGCACCGGTCTCCTAGCCGGCGCCCAACCGTCAGGAGTCGTCGCGCCTGCGCAGACCCTGCCGAGGCGGCACGCCGTCGAGTCGGTCGAGCACGTCGTTCAGGTGCTGGCGCAGGGAGTCCGAGTGGTCCGCCGCCACCTGCTGCAGCCGGGCGACCTCCGCCTCTGCCTCCGTGCGCCGCCTGTCGGAGGCGACCTGCACCTCCTCCGCAGTCGCCCGCGCCTCACCCACGATCCGCTCGGCCTCGCGCCTGGCGGTCTCGACCAGGTCGTGGGCCTCCCGCTGGGCCGAACGCACCAGCGCGTCCGACTCCTCTCGTGCCGCGGCGACGACCTCAGCCGCTTCGGCACGAGCGTCCGTACGCCACTGGTCGGTCTCGCGAGCAGTCATCTCGAGCAGCCGCGCCGCCGAGGGCGAACGCGGCCCCGGCACCGCGACACGGCCCGCAGCGTCGCCCTCGTGGCGCTCGTCCACATCGTTGCCGATGCCTTCGTGGTCCTGGCTCAACACGTCCGTCTCCTCACTTCCGCCGAGGCGGGGTCACCGGCAGCGTACGAGATCACGACCTGCGCCCTGCATTCACGCCGCCCGTCCACACCGGGTGGCAGGACGCTGGACGGTCGGTCACACGTTGAAGCGGAACTCCACCACGTCGCCGTCGGCCATGACGTAGTCCTTGCCCTCCATGCGGACCTTGCCGAGCTCGCGGGCCTTGAGGAGCGAGCCGGCGGCGATGAGGTCGTCGAAGGAGACGATCTCGGCCTTGATGAAGCCCTTCTGGAAGTCGGTGTGGATGACACCGGCGGCCTCGGGGGCGGTGGCGCCCTTGCGGATCGTCCAGGCCCGCGTCTCCTTGGGGCCGGCGGTCAGGTAGGTCTGCAGGCCGAGGGTGTCGAAGCCGACGCGGGCGAGCTGGTCGAGGCCGGACTCGGTGATGCCCATCTCGGCGAGCATCTCGTGGGCCATGTCGTCGTCGTCCATCTCGGCCAGCTCGGCCTCGAACTTGGCGTCGAGGAAGATCGCCTCGGCAGGCGCGACGATCTCGCGCATGCGGTCCTTCAGGGAGTCGTCCGCGAGCTCGTCGGCGTCGCAGTTGAAGACGAAGATGAAGGGCTTGGCGGTCAGCAGCGACAGCTCGCGCAGCAGGTCCACGTCGACCTTGGAGTCGATCACGCGGGTGCCGGACTCGAGGACCGACAGGGCCTCCTTGGCGGCGTCGACGGTGGCGGCGAGCGACTTGTTGCCGCGCGCCTCCTTCTCAAGCCGCGGGATCGCCTTCTCGACCGTCTGGATGTCGGCGAGGATCAGCTCGGTCGAGATCGTGGAGATGTCGGAGGCCGGGTCGACCTTGCCGTCGACGTGGGTGACGTCCTCGTCGCGGAAGACGCGGGTCACCTGGCAGATCGCGGCGGACTCACGGATGTGGGAGAGGAACTTGTTGCCCAGGCCCTCACCCTGCGACGCGCCGGCGACGATGCCCGCGATGTCGACGAACTCGACGGTGGCGGGCAGCACCTTGGCCGAGCCGAAGAGCTCGGCGAGCTGCGGGAGCCGCTCGTCCGGCACGCCCACCACGCCCACGTTGGGCTCGATCGTCGCGAACGGGTAGTTCGCCGCGAGCACGTCGTTCTTGGTCAGTGCGTTGAAGAGCGTCGACTTGCCCGCGTTGGGGAGTCCGACGATGCCGATGGTGAGAGCCACGGGCGGGGAGTCTACGGCGGGCGCCGACCGCCGGACGAAACGAGACAGGGCCCGGCCCGTGACGGGCCGGGCCCTCCCCCCGATGGGTGACGGCTCGGTCAGGAGCCGTAGACGGAGGCCACGCCCTGGCGGTCGGTGTCGGTCATCGACAGGTCGGACGACGAGCCGTTGCACTGCGGGTAGTGCATGATCGACGCCGAGTCGTACGGCGTCAGCGGGCGCCAGTTGCTGTCCTCGAAGCAGGTGCCGGCCTCGGGCCGCGTGTGCTCGTGGCGGAAGCCGAGGACATGGCCCAGCTCGTGGGCGATGATGTTGGACGGCGTCCAGGAGCCCGAGGTCCAGATCGAGTCGTCCACCAGGACGTTCTGCTGGGAGGACGGGCTGCTCGGGAAGAACGCACGCGCGATGTACTGCGAGGTCTCGATCGGCTCGACCGAGAACAGCACGGCGCTGTTGGAGACGGTGCAGTTCGCGTCCGCGGACGGCACGTAGGTGAAGGTCACCCCGCTCGAGGCGGCCTCCCACTGACCGGCACCGGACTGCATCGCCGACACCATGGCCGACTTGTCGGCCCCGAAGTCGTCGCTCACGCAGTAGGTGAGGTTCTGTGCCTGGCTGGCGGACCACACGTCGTCGGCACCGCCGACCGTGTTGACCACGAGGGACTGTGAGTCGGTGTCGCGGGAGTTCACCATCTGCTCGTAGTAGGCGCGCAGCTCGTTGGTGGTGGCGATGGTCTCGTCGCCGTTCACGACGTACTGACCCCCGACGTCCTGGAACGTCGCCGCCTTGAACTCCTGGAAGGTCGGCACGTCCTCCTGCGCACGGGCGGCGTTGGCGCCCGGCGCCACCGAGAACGCCAGGGCGGTGGCCCCGAGCGTGGCGGTCGCGATCCGACTGAACGAACTCTTCAGCATTGCTTCACTTCTTCCGGTTGGATTCGGTTGGCCCCTCCAACAAACCCGGTCTAGACCATGAGCGGAAGGCGACCGATCGGTCAGGAAGATGCATTGCACGAAGTTGCAGAAAGCCCCGGACCCGCCGACGCCGCACGCGAACTGCACATTTCTGCCTCGGGCGCGACACCGGCAGCAGTTCCCCCACCTGCAAGACTCGTCCCATGAGTGACAGCGGGGGTACGCCGGTCCTGCGCGCGCCGAGCCACCAGGTCTCGCCGCGGGCGATCCCGTACTGGACGGTCTCGGCCCTCGTCGGTGACGCGGTGCTGGTGATCGGCGCCGCGGTCGCCTACGTCCTCGTCCCGGGCGTGCCCGGCTGGGTCGGGCTCGTGGTCCTGCTGCTCGCGCTCCTCGCGGCCGTCCACGTGCTGGTGATGCCCCGCATCCGGTTCCGGGTGCACCGCTGGGAGGTCTCCGACACCGCGGTGCACACGCGCGAGGGCTGGATCGGCCGCCAGAGCCGGATCGCACCGATCAGCCGCGTGCAGACCGTCGACTCGCGCCAGGGCGCCGTGATGCGGATGTTCGGGCTGGCCTCGATCACCGTGACGACCGCCTCGGCCGCGGGACCGATCACCATCGACTGCCTCGACGACGCCGTGGCCCGCGAGGTCGTCGCCCGCCTCACCGCGATCACTGCCGCCACGGAGGGCGACGCCACGTGATCCCCTCCCCCGGTGACGGCTGGGTCCGGCTCAGCCCCCGCAAGCTGCTGCTCGACCCGGTCAAGGCCGTCGGCCAGGCCGTGGTGCCGGTCGTGGTCGCGCTGGTCGGGGTGAGCCAGAGCGACATGCGTTGGTGGCCGTTCTTCCTGCCTCTGGCGATCCTGGCGCCGCTGGCGTTCGGCGCGATCCCGTGGCTCACCACCCACTACCGCCTGACCGAGGCGCAGATCCAGGTCCGCAGCGGGCTGCTCAACAAGACCACCTCCACCGCGCCGCTCGAGCGGGTGCGCAGCGTCGACCTCGAGGCGTCCTTGCTCCACCGCATCCTGGGCCTGCAGAAGGTGCAGGTCGGCACGGGCGTCGACGACGACCGGATCACGCTGGACGCCCTCGCGGCCGCCGACGCCCAGGCGCTGCGTACGACGCTGCTGCGCCGGCGCGAGGCGCCACCCGTCGGTGACCCGGCCGAGGCGGGCGCCCCGGCGGATGCGGCACCCGACCTGCCCCCGGTCCCCCCACCGGCGCCCGCCCTCCTCGCCCGGATCGACTGGTCGTGGCTGCGCTTCGCCCCGTTCAGCCTGAGCCGGCTGGTGATCGTCGCGGGCGCGCTCGGTGTCTTCTCGCAGTTCGCCGACGAGCTGCCCATCTGGAACGAGGAGACCGCGACCTCCGTGTGGAGCTGGATCACCCAGTTCGCCGTCGTCGCCGTCGTCCTCGTGCTGCTCCTCGGTGGCCTGGCCGGGTGGGTCGTCGTCGCGGTCGGCGGCTACGTCGTGCAGTGGTGGGGCTTCCTGCTCGTCCGCGAGCACGGGTCGCTCCACCTGACCCACGGGTTGTTCACCACCCGGTCGATCACGGTCGAGGAGGCCAAGGTCCGCGGGGTGGAGCTGACCGAGCCGGCGTTGCTGCGCATCGTCGGCGGGGCCGAGCTGGCGACGCTGGCGACCGGTGTCGAGGACGGCGTCACCCAGGTGCTCCCGCCGTGCCCGCGCGACGTCGCCGTCGGCGTCGGCGGCGCCGTGCTGGAGAGCGCCGGAGGTCTGACCGTGCCGCTCGTCGCGCACGGCCCGACGGCCCGCCGCCGGGCGTGGTTCCGGCAGCTGCGCGCCGCCCTCGTGGTGGTCGTCGTCGCGGCGGTCGCGGCCTGGTGGTTCGACGTCTCGGGGGCGTGGGTCGCCGCGCTGGCCGTGGTGCTGCTCGTCGCGGCAGCGCTCGTGGGCGAGGCGTCGTACCGCCACCTCGGGCACACCCTCACCGACCGTCACCTGGTCGCCGGCAGCGGCGACCTCGCACGCGTCCGAACCGTCCTGGAGACCGAGGGCATCATCGGCTGGGTCCTGGAGCAGTCGTGGTGGCAGCGGCGCATCGGCCTGGCCGACCTGACCGCGACGACGGCGGCCGGCCACGAGCGGGTGCTGGTCAAGGACGTCGGCCTCGACGTCGCGGTGGCGCTGGCCGACCGGGCCACGCCGGGGCTGCTGACGCCCTTCGTGCAGGGGACCGTGCAGCCCGTCTAGAACCAGTCCGCGCGCATCTCCAGCGTCGTGGTGTCGCCGGAGGAGAGCAGGTCGAGCATCGGGCCCACCTTCGGCAGCTCCCAGCGGAAGAAGAAGCGCGCCGCGGCTCGCTTGCCGTCGTAGAAGTCGCCGCTGCGCTCGCCGACGGCGACGAGCTGCTCGAGCCACATCCAGGCGACGACGACGTGGCCGGCCGCCTCGAGGTAGACCGTCGCGTTGGCCATCGTCCGCTCCGGGTCGCCGAGCCCGGCCAGCGCCATGGTGACCTCGCCCAGCCGGTCGACCGTCGCCTTCAGCGCGGCACCGTGATCGGCAGCCTCCCCACCGAGGTCGGTCGCCCTCACCACGGTCCGCTCGATGCGAGCGGCGAGCGCGAGCAGCGATGCGCCGCCGCTGCCGAGGACCTTGCGGCCGAGCAGGTCGAGCGCCTGGATGCCGTGGGTGCCCTCGTGGATCGGGTTGAGCCGCTGGTCGCGCCAGTGCGCCTCGACGTCGAAGTCGCGGGTGTAGCCGGACCCGCCCAGCACCTGGATCGCCAGGCTGTTGCTCTCCTGCCCCCACTGGGACGGCCAGGACTTGGCGATCGGGGTGAGCAGGTCGAGGAGCCGGCCGGTCTCGGTGCGCTCGTCGTCGTCGTGGGCGGTGGCCTGGAGGTCGAGCAGGCGCGAGCAGTAGAGGTTCAGCGCCAGCGCGCCCTCGACGTAGGACTTCTGCGCCAGCAGCATCCGCCGCACGTCGGCGTGCTCGATGATCGGCACCTGCGGCGCCGTCGGGTCGGCCGCGCCCAGCCGGCGGCCCTGGGGTCGGGAGCGGGCGTACGCCAGGGACTTGAGGTAGGCGGTGTAGGCGGTCGTGGTGGCGGACATGCCGACCCCGAGCCGCGCGGCGTTCATCATGTGGAACATGTAGGACAGGCCGCGGTGCGGCTCCCCCACGAGGTAGCCCACGGCGCCCGGCGTGCCGCCCGGCGTGAACGCGCCGCCGCCGAAGACCGGGGCCGTGTTGACCGTGCCACGGCTGCCCAGCTTGTGGTTGATGCCGGCCAGCGCGACGTCGTTGCGCTCGCCGATCGAGCCGTCCTCGGCCACGAGGTGCTTGGGCACGACGAACAGCGAGATGCCGCGGGTGCCGTCGGGGGCGTCGGGCAGCTTGGCCAGCACCAGGTGGACGATGTTGTCGCCCATCTCGTGGTCGCCGCCGGAGATCCACATCTTCGAGCCGAAGATGCGGTAGGTGCCGTCGTCGGCGGGCACCGCGCGGGTCGCGACGTCGCCCAGGCTGGAGCCGGCGTGCGGCTCGGAGAGCGTCATCGTGCCGAAGAAGCGGCCCTCCAGCATCGGCTTGGCGTAGCGCTCGACCTGCTCGGGCGTGCCGTGCTCGAGCAGCAGCGCCGCGTTGGCCATGGTGAGGAAGGAGTACGCCGCCGTGCCGATGTTGGCGGCCGTGAACCACGCCATGCAGGCCGCGGCGACGACGTGCGGGACCTGGTGGCCGCCCAGCTCCTCGTCGAGGGTCAGGGTCAGGAGGTCGGCGCGGGCGAACGCCTCGAGCGCCTCGGCGATCTCCGGGATGAGGTGCACCCGCTCCCCGTCGAAGGACGGCTCCTCGGTGTCGCTGCGGCGGTAGTGGGGCGCGAACCGCTCGGTGGCCAACTCCTCGCAGAGCGCCAGGAGCGCCGCGTAGGAGTCGCGGTCGTGCTCGGCGAACCGGGGCCGCTCGCTGAGCCGCTCGACGTCCAGCCACTCGAAGAGCATGAACTCCAGGTCGCGCGCGGAGAGGACGGTGGAGGACTGGGCGGGCGTGGGCACGGGCAGACGCTACCCGGAGGTAGCCGGCCGGGTGGAGTGCCCCGGCATGACGAACGCCCCCTCCGCTCGGGACGGAAGGGGCGCTCGCCGATCAGGTGACGACGCGCGTCAGGCGGGCGGGTAGGCCGCCGCCGCTCCCTGACGGTCCGTGCTCGTCATGCTGAGGTTGTTCGAGGTGCCGTTGCACTGGGGGTAGTGCATGATCGACGCCGAGTCGTACGGCGTCAGCGGGACCCAGTTGTTGTCCTCGAAGCAGGTGCCGGCCTCGGGCCGGGTGTGCTCGTGGCGGAACCCCAGCGTGTGGCCGAGCTCGTGACCCATGATGTTGGCCGGAGTCCACGACCCGGCGGTCCAGATGGAGTCGTCGACGAGCACGTTGCGCGAGCGCTTGGAGGTGCTGGGGAAGAACGCACGGGCGATGTACTGGGTGGTCTGCACCGGCTCGACGGAGAACAGCACGTTGTTGTTGCGCGTCGTGCAGCTCCCGTCCTGCGACGACACGTGCACGTAGTTGATGCGGTTGGACGCGCCCTCCCACAGGGCAGCACCGGCGGCCATCGCGTTGACGACGTCGGTGTAGCGCGAGCCGAACTTCGTGCTCACGCAGTAGGTCAGGTTGCCGACCTGCGACAGCGACCACTTGTCCTGGACGCCGCCGACGGTGTTCACGACGAGGCCGTTCTCCATGGCCTCCTCGGAGCCGTGGACCATCCGGTCGTAGTAGGCCCTGAGGTCGCCGGTCGTGCTGACCGGCTCGTCACCGTTGACGATGTACTGCTTGTCGACGTCGTACAACGTCGACGCCTTGAACTCTTGGAAGGTCGGCACGGTGGTGCCGGCCTCCGGAGCGGCGATCGAGGGTGCGGCGAGGCCGAGGCCGAGGGCGGCGACGGACCCGAGTGCGATCGCCCCGAGGCGGATGCGCTTCATGTGATGGAACCTCCGAGATGTGTTGTGGGGGCACACCAGTCCCGGGGCCGTACGGATCACGCAACCGGTCCCGAGGTCGATGCGTGCTGGGTACCTTCTCCCGGCCGCCTGCGCCTGGCAAGGCTCCCTTCGGGGGTTGCGCGACGGCCTCCTAGGGTGTGCGGGTGCGCATCGCCACCTGGAACGTCAACTCCCTCCGCTCCCGCATCGACCGTGTCGAGGCCTTCGTGCAACGCCACGACATCGACGTGCTGGCCCTCCAGGAGACCAAGGCGCGCGAGGACCAGCTGCCGCTGATGGGCCTCCAGGCGCTCGGCTACGACATCGCCGTCGCCGGCCTCAACCAGTGGAACGGCGTGGCGCTGCTGTCCCGCGTGGGTCTCGAGGACGTCGAGGTCGGCTTCGCCGACATGCCGGGGTGGGGTGACCCGGTCGCGGCCGAGTCGCGCGCCATCGGCGCCACCTGCGGCGGCGTGCGGATCTGGTCGCTCTACGTCCCCAACGGCCGCAAGCCCGACGACCCCCACTACGTCTACAAGCTCGACTGGCTCGCCCGCCTCCGCGCCACCGCGAGCGGCTGGCTCGACGGCGAGACCGCCCTGGTCGGCGACTGGAACATCTGCCCCACCGACGACGACGTCTTCGACGTGAAGCAGTTCGCCAAGTCCACCCACGTGACGCCGCCCGAGCGCGCCGCCTTCCAGGCGTTCCTCGACGACGGCTACGCCGAGGTCACCCGCGCGCACGCCCCCGGCTACACCTACTGGGACTACTACCGCCAGCGCTTCGAGCGCGACCGCGGGCTCAAGATCGACTTCGTGCTCGCCTCTCCCACGCTCGCGTCGCGGGTCACCGGGGCCTTCGTCGACCGCGACGAGCGCGACCCCGCCCAGGGCACCGGCTCGCCGTCCGACCACGCGCCGGTCGTCGTCGACCTCAGCTGACCTGCACCGGCTGCCGCGTGCTGCGGATGGCGTACGACATCAGGGCGGCGACCGCGCAGAGGCCGGCCGCGGCGTAGAAGGCCGGGTCGTAGCCGCCGGTCAGGTCGCGCACGACCCCCGCGCCGGTCGCGGCGACCGCTGCGCCGACCTGGTGGCTGGCGAACACCCACCCGAACACGATCGGCCCGGTCGCGGCGCCGAACCGGTCGCGGCACAGCGCGACCGTCGGCGGCACCGTCGCGACCCAGTCCAGGCCGTAGACGATGATGAAGACCCACATGCTGGGCGCGACGTGGGGCGACAGCAGCGCCGGCAGGGTCATCAGGCCGACGCCGCGCAGCGCGTAGTAGCCCACGAGGAGGTAGCGCGGGTCCCAGCGGTCGGTGAGCCAGCCCGAGGCGATGGTGCCGACGACGTCGAAGATCCCGACGACGGCGAGCAACGAGGCCGCGGTGGTCGCGGGCATGCCGTGGTCGTGGGCGGCCGGCACGAAGTGGGTGGCGATGAGGCCGTTGGTGGTCATCCCGCAGATCGCGAAGCCGCCGGCCAGCAACCAGAACGTCCGGCTGCGCGCCGCGTCGACCAGGACCGAGATCGCCCGGCCGGCGCTCGAGCCGACGTGCTGGTGGGGCGGCGGGCCGGGGTCGGCGTCGGTGGCCCCGAACGCCCGCAGCCCGAGGTCGGCCGGGTGGTTGCGGAGGAGGAGCAGGACCAGGGGGACGACGGCCAGCGCGGCCGCCGACGCCAGCACCGCCGCCGTACGCCACCCGTGGTGGGTCGCGAACCACGCCACCACGGGCAGGAAGACCAGCTGACCGGTGGCGTTGCCGGCGGTGAGGATGCCGCTGACCAGGCCGCGGCGGGCGACGAACCAGCGGCTCGTGATCGTGGCGACGAAGGCCATCGACATCGAGCCCGTGCCGATCCCGACCAGCAGTCCCCAGCAGAGCACCAGCTGCCACGGCTGGGTCATGAAGACGGTGAGCCCGCTGCCCACGGCGACCATGACGAGCGCGAAGGTCACCACCGGGCGGACCCCGAAGCGGTCCATCAGCGCGGCGGCGAACGGCGAGATCAGCCCGAACAGCATGAGGTTGAGCGAGACGGCCGACCCGATCAGGCCGTGCGACCAGCCGAACTCGTCGTGGAGCGGCTCGATCAGGACGCCCGGCACCGACCGGAAGGCCGCGGCGCCGACGAGCGTCACGAACGTGACCGCGGCGACGACCCACGCCCAGTGCAGGCGCTGGGGGCGGTCGAGGGCAGGCTCGCGGGGCGGAGTCGTCATCGTCACGGCTCCAGCGTCACGGACGTCGCGTCCGGGCCACGAGTGGCCCGAATGCCAACATGTGCAAGAATCCGGCCATGACGTCCCCGCACCGCGTCGTGGTGCTCGCGATCCCGCCGGTCATCGGCTACGACCTCACCATCCCGCCGCAGGTCCTCGGCGAGGCGGTCGACGCCGCCGGCGACCCCCTCTACGACGTGCAGGTCGTGAGCGTCGACGACGCCCCCGTCGCCACCAGCAAGGGGTACGCCATCGCGCCCTCCGCGGGCGTCGAGGCGCTCGCCACGGCGCAGACCGTGATCGTGCCCGGCACCCAGGTCGCCGGCCCGCGCCGCGACGGCTCGCTGCCCGACGACCTGCGCGCCGCGCTCGCCACCGTGCCTGCCGACGCCCGCTGGGTGTCGATCTGCACCGGCGCCTTCGTCCTCGCCGCGGCCGGGATCCTCGACGGGCACCGCGCGACCACGCACTGGAAGTACGCCGACGACCTCCGCCGCCTGCACCCCTCCGTCGCGCTCGACGAGGACGTGCTCTTCACCGACGACGGCCGGGTGCTGACCTCCGCCGGGTTGAGCGCGGGCATCGACCTCTGCCTGCACCTCGTGCGGACCGACCACGGCACGGCGGTCGCCAACGCCGTGGCCCGCCACATGGTGGTGCCGCCGTGGCGCGACGGCGGCCAGGCGCAGTTCATCGAGCGGCACGTCCCGCGCAGCAGCGACGAGACGACCAGCGACGTACGCGCCTGGGCGCAGGCCCACCTGCACCACCCGCTCGACGTGGCGACCCTGGCCCGGCAGGCGTCGATGAGCGTGCGGACCTTCACCCGGCGCTTCCGCGAGGAGACCGGGCAGTCGCCGGGGGCGTGGCTCACCCAGCAGCGGATCCGGCACGCGCAGCACCTCCTCGAGGCGACCGACCTGCCCGTCGACCAGGTCGCCGCCCGCGCGGGGATGGGCACCGCCGCCTCGCTGCGCCAGCACCTCCGCGCCAGCGTCGGCGTCTCGCCGTCGGCGTACCGGCGCACCTTCCGGGGCGCCTGACCCGCCACCCCCGCTCGACGCCCACGGCGCCCGGCTCCCACCGACTGTCGGTGGTCGGCCCCATGCTGGCGACATGGACACCTTCCCCCTGTTGCTCACCCTGGCGCTGGTCCTCGCCGTCGGCCTCGCGCTGGGCACGGTGATCGGCGTGCTGTGGTCGCGCAGCCGCCCCGCCGACGACGCCGCCCTGGCCGCCCTCGAGCAGCGGGTCGCCGACCACGCCGTGGTGCAGGACGGCCTCGACCGCCTCCAGGACCAGCTCAGCGACCTCGCCCACGACCGCGTCGCCTGGCAGGCCCAGCTCAACCAGCAGGTCGCCGAGATGCGCCACTCCACCGACACGCTGCGGCGGGAGACGACGACGCTGGCCTCGGCGCTGCGCAAGCCGCAGGTGCGCGGGCAGTGGGGCGAGCTGCACCTGCGTCGCACCGTCGAGCTGGCCGGGCTGGTCGACCACTGCGACTTCGCCGAGCAGGTGACCTACGACGACGGCCGGCTGCGCCCCGACCTGGTCGTCTCGCTGGCCGGCGGCCGGACGATCGCGGTCGATGCCAAGGCCCCGCTCGCGGCGTTCCTCGACCTCACTGGCAGCGACGACCCGGAGGAGCACGAGCGTGCCCTCACCCGGCTCGGCGAGCACGTGCGCAAGCACGTCGCCGACCTCGGCTCCCGGCGCTACTGGGAGGCGCAGGCACGCACCCCCGAGTTCGTGGTGCTGTTCCTGCCCGGCGAGTCGATCCTGCAGGCGGCGCTGCAGGCCGTGCCCGACCTGATCGAGCAGGCCACCGCGAAGAACGTCGTGCTCGCCACCCCGTCGACGCTGATCGCGCTCCTGCGCACGGTGGCGCAGGGCTGGCAGCACGAGGTGCTCAACGAGCAGGCCCAGCAGGTGCAGCGGCTCGGCCGGGAGCTGCACGCACGCCTCGGGTCGATGGCCGGCCACCTCGACCGGGTGGGCCGCTCGCTCAACGCGAGCGTGGTGGCCTACAACCAGGCGATGGGGTCGCTTGAGGGGCGTGTCCTGGTGTCCGCGCGACGCTTCGCCGACCTCGGCGTGACCTCCGAGCCCCTCGACGAGCCGCGCCAGGTGGAGAGCCGCCCGCGCACGCCCGCCGCCCCCGAGCTCGCCCTGATCGACGACCTCCTCACCGACGACCAGCCCGACGCGACCGCGCTCCAGCCGCCCGACCCGGCTCCGGCGCGCCGCGCCGAGGGCGCCTGACCGCGGGCCTAGGTTGAGCGTCGTGACGCAGGCCGACACGTTCGGGCGGACACCCTGGCAGGTCGGGCGCGAGCCCAGCCGCCAGGTGGTGTCCCTCGGGGTTGCCCTCACGCTGACCGCGGTCAGCGTCGACATGCTGCTCTCCGGCAGGCTGACGCTCTTCTTCGACCTGTGCTTCGTCGCCCTGTGCCTCGGGCTGGCCGCGCTGGTGCGCCGCCGCGACTTCTACGTCGTCGCGCTGCTGCCGCCGGTCCTGATGACGCTCGTCTTCACCTTCATCGCCCTCGTCGCCCGCGACGTGGTCGCCGACCCGCGCGACAGCGTCTTCCAGGCCGTGGTCTCGGGAGTCGCCACCCACGGGGTCGCCCTGTTCGCCGGCTACGCCCTGTGCCTGGGCTGGCTGGCGTGGCGGCTGCGGCAGGAGTCCGCGGCCGGGATCGCGGCCGAGCTCGAGCGCGAGCTGGGCCGGCAGGCCGGCTGACCGGGCGTTTCCTCGCGCTACACCCCGCCGACCGGGCGATTCCAGCGCGAGGAAGCGCCCGCTCAGTCCTCCCCAGCGCGAGGAAGTGCCCGGTCAAGCCTCGAAGCGCGACACGTCGCCCGCCCCGTGGCGTACGACGACAGGCTCCGCGTCGGACCAGTCGATCACCGACGTCGGCTCGGCCGTGACCTCGCCCGACTCGACCACCACGTCGACGACGTGGTCGAGGTCCTCCTTGATCTCCCAGCCCATCGTGCGGGCCTCGGTCTCGCCGGGGAGGATCAGGGTGCTGGTGAGGATCGGCTCGCCGAGCTCCTCGAGCAGCGCGCACACGAGCCTGTGGTCGGGGATCCGGACGCCGACTGTGCGCTTCTTGGGGTGCATCAGCCGCTTCGGCACCTCGCCGGTGGCGGGGAGGATGAACGTGTAGGGGCCGGGCGTCGCCGCCTTGATCGCCCGGAACGCCGCGTTGTCAACGTGGACGAACTGCCCCAGCTGGGCGAAGTCCTTGCACATCAGGGTGAAGTGGTGGCGGTCGTCGAGCTCCCGGATCCTCAGGATCCGGTCACGACCCTCCCGGTTGCCGAGCTGCGCGCCGAGGGCGTAGCCGGAGTCGGTCGGGTAGGCGATCAGCTGGTCGTCGCGCAGCGCTTCGACGACCTGGGTGACCAGCCGCGGCTGCGGGTTGTCGGGGTGGATGTCGAGGTAGCGGGCCACGGCTCAGGCCTTCTGCGCGGCGCGCAGGTCGCGACGCAGCTCGGGCGGGAGCGCGAAGATCAGCGACTCCTCGGCCGAGTGCACGGCCCGGGCATCGGGGTAGCCGCGCTCCGACAGGAAGGCCAGCACGCCCTCGACGAGGTCCTCCGGCACCGAGGCGCCCGAGGTGACCGACACCGTCTCGACACCCTCGAGCCAGGCCTCGTCGATCTCGGTGTGGTCGTCGACGAGGTACGACGCCTTGGCGCCCGCCTCGAGCGCCACCTCGACGAGTCGCACGGAGTTCGACGAGTTGCGCGAGCCGACCACGATGACGAGGTCGGCGTCGGCGGAGATCTCCTTGATCGCCAGCTGGCGGTTCTGCGTCGCGTAGCAGATGTCGTCGCTCGGCGGGTCGAGCAGCAGCGGGAACTTCTCCCGGATGGCGGCGACGGTCTCGAGGGTCTCGTCGACGCTGAGCGTGGTCTGGGACAGCCACGCCACCTTGGCCGGGTCGCGCACCTCGATGTGCGCGACATCAGCCGGGCTCTGCACGAGCTGGATGTGGTCGGGCGCCTCGCCGGCGGTGCCCTCGACCTCCTCGTGCCCCTCGTGCCCGATCAGCAGGATGTCGTAGTCGTCGCCCGCGAAGCGCTTGGCCTCGTGGTGCACCTTCGTGACCAGGGGGCAGGTGGCGTCGATGGTCTTCAGCCCGCGGTCGGCGGCCTGGGCGTGCACGGCCGGGGAGACGCCGTGCGCGGAGAAGACGACCGTCTGCCCCTCGGGGACCTCGTCGAGCTCCTCGACGAAGATCGCGCCACGCGACTCGAGGTTGGCCACCACGTGCTTGTTGTGGACGATCTGCTTGCGCACGTAGACCGGTGCGCCGTAGAGGTCGAGGGCCTTCTCCACGGTGATCACGGCCCGGTCGACGCCGGCGCAGTAGCCGCGCGGGGCCGCCAGCAGGACGTTCTTGGCGGTCTCGGGGTCCAGGACCGGGGGCAGGCCGAGGTCGGTGCTCATGGGGCCGAGTCTACGGAGGTGTCCCCGCACTCCCCTATCCTCGCCGCGTGCCCTCCCTCCGCGACGCCACGGCCGACTCCCCGGCCCCGGTGCGAGCGGTCGCCAACGCCGTCGCGCAGTGGATCGACAAGCTCGGCGGCGTGTGGGTCGAGGGCCAGGTCGCCCAGGTCAACCGGCGCCCGGGGGTCGGCACCGTCTTCATGACGCTGCGCGACACGGTCGCCGACATCTCCGTCACGCTGACCTGCACGCGCTCGCTCTTCGACTCGATGAACCCGCCCCTCGTCGAGGGCGCCAGTGTCGTCGTGCACGCCCGGCCCAGCTTCTACGCCAACCGCGGCTCCTTCTCGCTGGCCGCGCGGGAGATCCGGATGGTCGGGCTCGGCGAGCTCCTCGCCCGGCTCGAGCGGCGCCGCCAGCTGCTCGCCGCCGAGGGGCTCTTCGCGCCCGAGCTCAAGCGGGACCTGCCCTTCCTGCCCTCTCGCGTGGGCCTGGTGACCGCCCCCAACAGCGCCGCCGAGCGCGACGTGCTGGAGAACTCCCGCCGCCGCTGGCCGGCAGTGCAGTTCGAGGTGGCCTATGCCGCCATGCAGGGCACCCGCTCGGCGGCCGAGGTGATGGAGGCCCTCGACCGCCTCGAGCGCCACGTCGAGGTCGACGTCATCGTGGTCGCGCGCGGCGGCGGCTCGATCGAGGACCTCCTCCCGTTCTCCGACGAGGCGCTGGTCCGTGCCGTCCACGCGATGCGCACGCCCGTCGTGTCCGCGATCGGCCACGAGCCCGACCAGCCGCTGCTCGACCTCGTCGCCGACGTCCGCGCGTCCACCCCCACCGATGCGGCCAAGCTGGTGGTGCCCGACATGGCCGAGGAGGCCAGCGGCGTGGCCTGGGCGCGCGACCGGCTCCGCCAGCTCATCACCCAGCGCATCGGCCGCGAGCAGGAGTGGCTGGCGCAGGTCCGCTCCCGGCCGGCGATGGCCGACCCCCGCAACCTGCTCACCGCCCGCTCCGAGGAGCTCGACGAGCTCCTCGCGCGCGCCCGGCGCACGCTGTCGCACCGGCTCGACCGCGCCGCCGACGACATCGGCCACCAGCGCGCCCGGGCCCAGGCGCTGTCGCCGCTGGCCACCCTCCGCCGCGGGTACGCCGTCCTCCAGGACGCCGACGGCCACGTGGTCACGTCCGTCGAGCAGGCCGCCGTCGGCGCCGCCGTCTCGGTGCGGGTCGCCGACGGCCGTGTCCACGCCACCACCGACCGCATCGAAGCAGCCACCCTGATGGAGGACCCCGATGAGTGACGCCACCGGCCCGCAGCCCAGCTACGAGGAGGCTCGCGAGGAGCTCGTCGAGGTGGTGCGCACCCTGGAGGCGGGCGGCACGACCCTCGAGGAGTCGCTCGAGCTCTGGGAGCGCGGCGAGGCGCTGGCCAAGGTCTGCCAGGCGTGGCTCGACGGCGCGCGCCAGCGACTGGACGAGGCGATGGGCGCCGAGGACTAGCGCGTCAGCAGGCCGAGGTAGGCCTCGATGTCCGCCACCGGGGCCGAGCCGTAGACCAGGAGCGTCTCGTCGCCGAGCTCCGTCGAGAAGCCGTGGTCGCCACCCGCGTCGGACCAGGTCTGCCACGTGTCGGTGATCTCGGAGGTGACGGTCGCGTCCTCGCCGGCGTCGGCCTTCTCGTCGACGTACTCCTCCACGAGCTCGGCGACGGAGGCGTCCTGCTGCCGGATGCCGATGAACGAGCCGTCGTCGGTGAGGACGCCGAGGCCCCAGCGCGGGTCGTCACGGGCGAACAGCGGGTCGACGCTGGTCGCGATCCAGCCGGCCGGCAGCTCACGCGGGTGCACGGCCCGGTAGCCGGCGTCCTCGGCGAGCCGGACGCTGGCCTGCCAGTCGACCGCGGCCGGGGTGTCGTCGGTGTCCCCGCGGAACAGCCCGCGCCAGGTCACGAAGGCCAGCACGAACACCACGGTCACGATCAGCGCGCCGGTCATGCCGCTGAACGAGCGGGTGTATCGGCTGGGCTGCTCACTCACGTGCCCCATTCTCCCAGCCGGACCCCACGCTCCCACGACCGGGCACGGTCGTCCGCGACTGCGGCAGCAATCACCTCTGATAGCCGCAGGTGCGGCATACTGCTCGCGTGATCACCTACCGGATCGCGGAGGCGGCCGAGATCCTCGCCGTCAGCGACGACACCGTACGCCGCTGGGTGGAGGCGGGCCGGCTGCCGTCCCGCACCACCGACGGCCGCGCCACGGTGGCGGGCCCGGACCTCGCCCTGTTCGCCGAGCACCTCGTGGAGCACGCCGAGACGACCGAGCGCGACCGCACCCGCGCCAGCTCGGTGAGCGCCCGCAACCGGATGAGCGGGATCGTCACGCGGGTCAAGCGCGACCACGTGATGGCCCAGGTGGAGATGATCTGCGGCCCCTACCGGGTCGTGTCGCTCATGAGCAGCGACGCCGCCGACGAGCTCGGCCTGGAGCCGGGCGTGCGCGCCATCGCCAGCGTCAAGTCGACCAACGTCGTGGTGGAGGTCCCCCGGTGAGGCGTGCCGTGCCCGCCCTCGCCCTGGCCCTCGTGCTGCCGGTGGCGGCGTGCGGCAGCGACGGCTCCGCCGGGGAGCCGACCCGGCTCACCGTGCTGGCCGCCGCGTCGCTGACCGACGTCTTCGAGCAGCTGGCGACGCCGTTCGAGGAGGAGCACGACGCCGACGTCACCTTCTCCTTCGGCTCCAGCACCGACCTCGCCGAGCAGGTCGCCGACGGCGCCCCCGGTGACGTCCTGGCCACCGCTGACGCCACGTCGATGGGGCTCGCCGAGGACGCCGGGGTCACGGGCGAGGTGGAGACGTTCGCGACCAACGTGCTGACGATCGTGGTGCCGCAGGGCAACCCCGGCGGCGTGGAGTCGCTCGACGACCTCGCCGACGCGACGTGGGTCCGGTGCGCCGACGAGGTCCCGTGCGGCAAGGTCGCCGTCGCGGTGCTCGACGCCGGCGGCGTCACGGCGGAGCCGGCGAGCCTCGAGGAGGACGTGCGCGCCGCGCTCGACAAGGTGGTCTCCGGCGAGGCTGATGCCGGCCTGGTCTACGCCACCGACGCCGTCGCCGCGGCGGACGAGGTGGACGCTGTCGAGATCCCCGGCGCGGAGGAGCAGCCCACCTCCTACTACGCCACGACGCTGGAGCAGGCCTCGGACGCCGACCTCGCCGCGGACTGGGTCGCGTGGGTGACGTCGGAGGAGGGCCGGGCCATCCTCGCCGACGCCGGCTTCGGCCGGCCGTGAGGGACCGCCTCGGGCGCCCGCCCGCGCTGCTGGTGGCGCCGGCGGCCCTCGCCACGCTGCTGCTCCTCGTGCCGCTGATGGCGATGGTCGCGAGCACGAGCTGGCAGGAGCTGCCCGGCCACCTCACCTCGACCGCCGCCCTCGATGCCCTGCGCCTCTCCCTGGTCACCTCGACGGTCGCGATCGCGTGCTGCCTGGTGCTGGGCCTCCCGCTGGCGTGGCTGCTCGCGCGCGTCGACTTCCGCGGCCGCGGCGCGCTGCGCGCCCTCGTCACCGTGCCCCTCGTGCTGCCTCCCGTCGTCGCCGGCGTAGCGCTGCGCAGCGCGTTCGGGCGCACCGGCGTGGTCGGCCAGCCGCTGCTGGAGTGGACCGGCTTCGCCTTCCCCTTCACGACGTACGGCGTCGTGCTGGCGCACGTCTTCGTGTCCATGCCGTTCGTGGTGATCGCCATCGAGGGCGCGCTGCGCTCGGCCGACCCGCGGTACGACGACGCTGCCGCGACGCTCGGCGCCACCCGTTGGACGACGTTCCGCCGGGTCACCGTCCCGCTGGCGCTGCCCGGCGTGGTCGCCGGCACGGTCCTCGGGTGGGCGCGCTCGCTCGGCGAGTTCGGCGCCACGATCACCTTCAACGGCAACTACCCCGGCACGACCCAGACGATGCCGACCCTCATCTACGTCACCCGGCAGGCCGACCAGGACGCCGCGCTGTCGCTCAGCCTGGTCATGCTGCTGGTCTCCATCGGCGTGCTCGTCGCGCTGCGCGACCACTGGCTGGGCACCCCATGACGGCGCGGCTGGAGGCCGACCTCCGGGTGGCCGGGCGGGTCGACGCGACCTTCACCGCCGAGCCCGGGGAGGTGCTGGCGGTGATCGGGCCCAACGGGTCGGGCAAGAGCACCCTGCTGCACGCGCTGGCGGGGCTCGTCGGCGCCGAGGGGACCGCCCTCCTCGGCGGCACCGACCTGCTGCGGATGCCGGTGCGCGAGCGACGCGTCGGGCTCGTCTTCCAGGGCCAGCTGCTCTTCCCCCACCTCACGGCCGCCGACAACGTCGCCTTCGGGCTGCGCGCCCGCGGCCAGGGCCGGGCGGCCGCGGAGGCGGTCGCCCGCGACTGGCTGGAGCGCTTCGGCATCGCCGACCTCGCCGACCGCAAGCCGCGCGAGCTCTCCGGCGGGCAGGCGCAGCGGGTCGCGATCGCCCGCGCCCTGGCCACCGACCCCGACGTCCTCCTCCTCGACGAGCCGTTCACCGGCCTCGACGTGTCGGTCCAGATGGCGCTGCGCATCGAGCTCGGCCGCCACCTCCGCGACTTCCCGGGCATCGCGCTCCTGGTCACCCACGACGCCATCGACGCGCTGACCCTCGCCGACCGGGTGCTGGTCCTCGACGAGGGGCGGGTGGCGCAGGTGGGTCCGCCGGCCGAGGTCGCCGCGGAGCCCCGCACGTCGCACGTCGCCCGGCTGGTCGGGCTCAACCTGGTCCCGGACGGCGAGGACCTGCTGGCCTTCACGCCCGACGCGGTCGTGGTCTCGCTGACCGAGCCCGAGGGGTCGAGCCGCCTGCACTGGCACGGCCGGGTGGGCACGCTCGCGCCGCACGGCGACGCCGTACGCCTGCTGGTGCACGCCTCCCCCGACCTGCTCGCCGACGTCACCCCCGCGGCCGCCGCGGAGCTGGAGCTGGTGCCCGGCCGGGAGGTCTGGCTGTCGGCCAAGGCCACGGCCGTGAGCAGGTACGGAGCGCGCGACCGACCCGCCCGACCCGGCCGATAACATGCGCGCCATGACTGCCACGAAGCCCGATCGCAACCTCGCCCTCGAGCTGGTGCGGGTCACCGAGGCCGCCGCCATGGCGGCCGGTCGCTGGGTCGGACGCGGCGACAAGAACGACGCGGACGGCGTGGCGGTCAACGCGATGCGCGTGATGATCTCGACCATCGGCATGCGCGGCACGGTCGTGATCGGCGAGGGCGAGAAGGACAACGCGCCGATGCTGTTCAACGGCGAGGAGGTCGGCGACGGCACCGGTCCCGAGTGCGACGTGGCGGTCGACCCGATCGACGGCACCACCCTGACCGCGAAGGGCATGAACAACGCGATCTCGGTGCTCGCGGTCTCCCCGCGCGGCTCGATGTACGACCCCAGCGCGGTCTTCTACATGGAGAAGCTCGTGACCGGACCCGAGGCGGCGGACGTCGTCGACATCCGGATGCCGGTCAAGGAGAACATCGCCCGTGTGGCGAAGGCGAAGGGCCTGTCCAGCCACGACGTCACCGTCGTGCTCCTCGACCGCCCGCGCCACGCCAAGCTGGTGGAGGACATCCGGGAGACGGGCGCGCGGATCAAGTACATCGCCGACGGCGACGTCGCCGGCGCGATCATGGCGGCACGTCCCGACACCGGCGTCGACCTGCTCCTCGGCGTCGGCGGCACCCCCGAGGGGATCATCGCGGCCTGCGCGATGAAGTGCCTCGGTGGCAAGATCCAGGGGCGGCTGTGGCCCCAGGACGACGAGGAGCGGCAGCGCGCGCTCGACGCGGGCCACGACCTCGACGCCGACCACGTCCTCGGCACCGACGACCTGGTCACCGGCGACGACGCGTTCTTCGTGGCGACCGGCATCACCGACGGCGAGCTCATGCGCGGCGTCCGCTACCGCGGCGACGGCGTCACGACGCACTCCCTGGTGATGCGCTCGCGCAGCGGCACGATCCGGTCGATCACCGCCGAGCACCGGCTGGAGAAGCTACGCGATTTCTCCGCGATCGACTTCGACAACTGACGGCGCGGCCGGTCGCAGCGCCTCCGACACGGCGGCGATGACGGCCGGGTCGAACGCCATGCCCAGGTGGGAGGACCGCACCTCCACCGCACGGGCGAGCGGGTCGATGCAGGCCCGCCAGTCGACGATGCCGTCGCGGCGGGAGTAGATCGCGGTGAAGTCGACCTCCGCGGGCAGCGCCGCGCGGGCCTGGTCGAAGCTCTCCTGGGCGCACGAGCCGGCCACGCAGTCCTCGGCCATGAGGTTGCGCAGCCCCGCACGGTTGAGCCGGACGAGCAGGTCGACGCTGCGGGCCAGGGAGACGTGGTGGGCACCGGGGGCGAGCATCGGGCTGCCCATGGTGACGATCCCCGCCACCAGGTCCGGCCGGCGGGCCGCGACGCCCCGGGCGAGCATCCCGCCGAGGCTGTGGCCGACGATGCGCACCCGGGAGCCGCGACGCTGCGCCAGGCCCTCGAGCCGCTCCTCCAGCTGGGCAGCGGCCGCGAGCGTGCAGCCGACGTTGGCGCGGATGTCGGCGCGGTAGGTCCGGTGGCCGAGGTGACGCAGGGTCCGGCTCATCGGACCGAGGGAGGAGTCGCCGGCGAGGAACCCCGGCACGAGCAGCACCGGCTCGCTCGCCCGGACCGGGTGCGAGCCGCACGGCGTACGACGCGAGCCGCGCGAGGCGAGCGCGTGCACGGCGTACCTGCCGGCCTCGGTGATGACCCAGCCCTCACGCAGCACGGCCGCGACCGACGGCTGGACGAAGCCGTCCGGCGTCAGGAACCCGGCCACTGTGCGATGCGTCACAACACCCGAACGTAGTCCAGAACCCGCATGGGATCGGGGATGTGACCCACTTTGCGTTTTATTGGGGACGGCCGTCGTGTTCACTGAGGACATGTACCCGCCCCACCGCTCCTCATCCCAGGCGCCCGTCGTGTCCGACGAGCTCCTCGCCCCGGTCGGCAACGAGGTCGAGCTCTGCTACCAGACGTTCGGCGACCCGGACGACGAGCCGCTGCTGCTGGTGATGGGCCTCAGCGGTCCGATGACCTGGTGGGACCAGGTGTTCTGCGAGCAGCTGGCGGGCGCCGGCTTCCACGTCGTGCGCTACGACAACCGCGACACGGGCAAGTCCTCGCGCATCAAGGCCCCGGTGCGCCGCGACCAGCTGGTGCGGGCGTTCGCGACCGGCAAGGCGAAGGTGCCGTACTCCATGTCCGACCTCGCCGGTGACGCCGTGGCCCTGCTCGACCACCTCGGCCTCGAGTCCGCTCACCTGGTCGGCGTCTCGATGGGCGGCATGATCGCGCAGACCGTCGCGGTCGAGCACCCCACGCGGGTGCGGTCGCTGTCGTCCATCAGCTCCACCACCGGCCGCCGGACGGTCGGCTGGCAGCACCCGGCCCTGCTGCCGCGGCTGATCGCGCCACGCAAGGCGGGTCGCGACGCCTACATCGAGAGCAGCCTGGCCATGTGGTCGCTGATCGGCTCGGTGGCCTACCCCTCCGACCCCGAGGCGCTGCGCGCCCGCGCGACCGAGACGTTCGACCGCGGGGTGAGCGCCAGCGGCGTGGTGCGCCAGATGCTGGCGATCCTCACCCAGGGCGACCGGACGCCGCGGCTGCGCAGCCTCCGCGTCCCGGCGCTGGTGATCCACGGCACGGCCGACAAGATGGTGCACGTCAGCGGTGGCCGGTCCACCGCGGCCGCCATCCCCGGCGCCGAGCTCGTGCTCATCGACGGCATGGGCCACGACCTGCCGGCCGACCTCTTCCCCACCTTCGTCGACGCGATCGCCCGCACGGCCGCCCGGGCCTCAGCCTGACCCCGCGACTCAGAGGCCAGTGACGGCGCGGGCGCCCGCGGCCGCCTCGGCGGTGAACAGGGCCGGCTCGCCGTGGCCGGCGTCGGCGAAGGCACGGCGTACGGCCTCACCCGCGGCATTGACGCCGTCGGAGGGCACCAGGCCGATCACGCAGCCGCCGAACCCGCCGCCGGTCATCCGCGACCCGAGCGCACCCGCGGCCAGCAGGGTCTCGGCCGCGGTGTCGACGTCCGGCACGGTGATCCGGAAGTCGTCGCGCATCGAGGCGTGCGACGCGGTGAACAGCGGCCCGAGGGCGTCGATCCGCCCGGCCCGCAGCACCTCGACCGCCGCGAGGACGCGGGCGTCCTCGGTGACGACGTGGCGGACGTAGCGCTGGAGCTCCTCGTCGTCGAGGCGCGAGACCGCCTCGTCGGCATCGGTCACGTCGCGGAGCGCGCGCACCCCGAGCAGCCGGGCGGCCTCCTCGCACCCGCGGCGGCGGGCGGCGTACTCCCCGTCGACGAGCCGGTGCGGCGCGCGGGTGTCGACGACGAGCAGCGTCAGCCCGTTCGCGGCAGGCTCGAAGGGCACGGCCTCCGACGTCAGGTCGCGCATGTCGCAGAAGAGGGCGTGGCCGACCTCGCCGCGCAGGCTGACCAGCTGGTCCATCCCGCCGGTCGGCGCGCCGACGGCGTCGTTCTCGACGCGGCGGCTCAGGGACAGCAGGCCCGAGGGGTCGAGGCCGAGACCGAGGTGCTCGTCGAGCGCGCAGACCACCGAGCACACGAGCGCCGCCGACGACGACAGGCCCGCGCCCGTGGGCACGTCGGAGTCCACCGAGATCAGGAGCGGGGGCACGTCCACGCCGTCGTCGTGGAGCAGCCACAGCGCCCCCAGGACGTACGTCGCCCACTCGGGCACCTGCTCCCGGTCGGCCAGTCCCGACGGGGCGACCGTGACCGTCCCCGACGCCTGGGCGGAGACCACCGACCAGCCGTCGTCGGCGTCCTCGACCGAGGTCGTGCAGCCCATCGGCAGGGCCATCGGCAGGACGAAGCCGTCGTTGTAGTCGGTGTGCTCACCGATGAGGTTGATGCGCCCCGGGGCATGCCAGACCGCCATCAGACCTCACTCATGCCGAAGGCACCCGAACGTGTGGATGCATGTTGCCAAAACGTGTCGAGGACCACTAGACCAGAGGTTCACAAGTCGAGACGAGGGAGGGTGCGGATGTCACGGGAACCGTCGATCCGGCAACGAGGCCGGCCGAGGGGCAGACGGGGAGTGGCACCGCTCGCGGCCCTGGCACTCGCCAGCGGCCTCCTCACCGCGTGCGGCAGCTCGGGGGGCACGCCCGAGCTGGTCTGGTACATCAACCCCGACGCGGGCGGCCAGGCCGCCATCGCGGAGAAGTGCTCGACCGACGAGTACACGATCACCACCCAGGTCCTCCCGCAGGACGCCGGCCAGCAGCGCATCCAGCTGGCCCGACGCCTCGCCGCCAAGGACCCCGAGATCGACCTGATGTCCCTCGACCCGCCGTTCACCGCCGAGTTCGCGGACGCCGGCTTCCTCGCCGACGTCCCTCAGGACGCCAAGGCCCAGCTCGAGGAGCAGGGCACCTTCCAGGGCGCGATGGACGCCGCGACGTGGCAGGACAAGCTGGTCGTCTTCCCGTTCTGGTCCAACACCCAGGTCCTCTGGTACCGCAAGTCCTTCGTCGAGAAGGCGGGCATCGACATGTCCCAGCCGGTGACGTGGGACCAGATCATCGACGTGGCCAGCGAGAACGACGCCAAGATCGGCGTGCAGGCCAACAAGTACGAGGGCTACGTCGTGTGGATCAACGCCCTCGTCGAGGGCGCCGGCGGCCACATCCTCGAGGACGCCGCCGAGGGCGTCGACGCGAAGATCACGATCGGCGACGACGCCGGCGAGAAGGCGGCCGAGATCATCGAGAAGCTCGCCTCGTCCGAGGCGGCCCCCGCGGACCTCAGCGTCTCCAACGAGGGCACCGCCGGCTCGACGTTCGGCTCCGACCAGGGGTCGTTCCTCGTCAACTGGACCTACATCTGGCACAACTACGACGAGACCGCGCCCGACGTGGCCAAGGACATCGGCTACGCCCGCTACCCGCAGACGGTGGAGGGCGAGGAGTCCCGGCCGCCCTACGGCGGCATCGGCATCGGCGTCAGCGCCTACTCCGACCAGAAGGAGCAGGCCCTCGAGGCGGCGGCCTGCCTGGTGGGGCCGGAGATGCAGGGCATCAACGCCGACATGACCGGCAACATGCCGGCCAGCACCAAGGGCTACGAGTACCCCGCGCTCAAGGAGAGCTTCCCGCCCGAGCTGCTGCAGCTCTTCCAGGACAGCGTCGACGCGGCCGCTCCCCGCACGGTGACGCCGTACTGGAGCGACGTCTCGGGCTCCATCCAGAACATCTGGCACCCGCCGCGGTCGGTCGACGGCGACACCCCCGGGCGGTCGACGACGTTCATCGAGGACGTCCTGAAGGGTGGTGACCTGCTGTGACCGCGACCGTCGCTCCGGAGAAGGACGTCACGAAGGCTGCGAAGAAGGCGGCCAGCGACCGCAGCGCGGCGGAGAACAAGCTCGGGCTCAAGCTCGTCGCGCCCGCCGTCGTGCTC
This sequence comes from Microbacterium sp. ARD31, assembly GCF_031844425.1. Taxonomy (NCBI): domain Bacteria; kingdom Bacillati; phylum Actinomycetota; class Actinomycetes; order Micrococcales; family Microbacteriaceae; genus Microbacterium; species Microbacterium sp. ARD31. The sequence continues at coordinate 24,540 of NZ_JAUZVE010000017.1, read as the reverse complement.
ATGCTCCTGGTCACCGCGTGGCCGATGATCCAGGCGCTCTACCTCTCGCTCTTCCGCTACCGCCTCACGGCGCCCGACGACCGGGCGTTCGTCGGGATCGACAACTACCTGACGATCCTCAGCGACGACCAGTTCTGGAAGAGCACCGGTACCACCTTGCTGATCATGGTGGTGACGGTGGCGGTCGAGCTCGTCATCGGGTTCGCGTTCGCGATGGTGATGCACCGCATCGTCTTCGCCCGCGGCCTGATGCGGACCTCGATCCTGATCCCCTACGGCATCATCACCGTGGTCTCGGCCTTCGCCTGGCAGTTCGCGTTCTCCCTCAACAACGGGTTCGTGAACTCCTGGTTCAACTGGCTGCCGTGGATCGCCGACGACACCAACTGGTTCGGCGACTACCCGCACGCGATGTTCGCGATCATGGTCTCCGAGATCTGGAAGACCACGCCGTTCATGGCGTTGCTGCTGCTCGCCGGCCTGGCGCAGGTCAGCGAGGACATGCTCGAGGCCGCCAAGGTCGACGGCGCCACCTGGACCCAGCGGCTCACCAAGGTGATCCTGCCCAACATGCGGGCCGCGATCATGGTCGCCGTCCTCTTCCGCGCCCTGGACGCCTACCGCATCTTCGACAACATCTTCGTGATGACCAAGGGCGCCGAGGGCACGCAGTCGATCTCGTTCCTGACCTACCGGCAGGTGATCGAGCAGATGCAGCTCGGGCTCGGATCGGCGATGTCGGTGCTGCTGTTCCTGTCGGTCCTGCTGCTGGCATGGCTGATCGTCAAGCTGTTCCGCGTCGACCTGGCGCAGGCGAGGGGTGAGGGCTGATGAAGGGCAAGAACGCAGTCGGCACCTGGATCGGGTTCGTCCTGATCATGCTGTGGTGCCTGTTCCCGGTGGCGTGGATCATCTCGCTGTCCTTCAAGTCCGAGGGCGAGACGGGTGCGGGCAGCCCGCAGTTCCTGCCCAAGGAACCGACGATCGACAACTACAAGGCGATCCTCGACAACCCGGACTTCACCCGGGCGCTGGTCAACTCGTTCGGCATCGCGCTGATCGCCACGATCCTGTCGGTCATCTTCGCGACGCTGGCGGCGTACGCCATCGCCCGGCTGGAGTTCAAGGGCAAGCGCCTGGTGCTCTCCCTGGCGCTCGCGATCGCGATGTTCCCGGTGGTCTCGCTCGTCGGCCCGCTCTTCGACATGTGGACCACGTTCGGCCTGTTCAACACCTGGCCGGGCCTGATCATCCCCTACATGTCCTTCACGCTGCCGCTGGCGATCTGGACGCTCTCCGCCTTCTTCCGCGAGATCCCGTGGGAGATGGAGCAGGCGGCCCAGGTCGACGGCGCCACGTCGTGGCAGGCCTTCCGGAAGGTCATCGTGCCGCTCGCCGCACCCGGCGTCTTCACCGCGGCGATCCTGACCTTCTTCTTCGCGTGGAACGAGTTCGTGCTCGCGATCTCGCTCACCTCCACCACCGCCTCCCGGACGGTCCCGGCGCAGATGTCGTTCTTCGTCGGCCCCGACCCGTTCAACCCGCCGTACGCGCAGCTCGCGACGGCGTCGGTCATCGTCACTCTGCCGGTGATCGTCATCGTCCTGCTGTTCCAGCGCAAGATCGTCGCCGGCCTCACCTCCGGCGCAGTGAAGGGGTGATCAGCTCATGGCTGCCATCGAGATGAAGAACATCGTCAAGCAGTACGGCGACGGCTTCCCGGCCGTCAACGACGTGAGCATCGACGTGGAGGACGGCGAGTTCCTGATCCTCGTCGGCCCGTCCGGGTGCGGGAAGTCCACCCTCCTGCGGATGATCGTCGGGCTGGAGGACATCACCGACGGGGACATGATCATCGGCGGCAAGAAGGTCAACGACCTCGCGCCGCGCGACCGCAACCTGTCGATGGTGTTCCAGAACTACGCGCTCTACCCCCACCTCACCGTCTACGAGAACATCGCGTTCCCGCTGCGGCTGGCCGGCGCCCCGGACTCGGAGGTCGACCAGAAGGTCCGCGAGGCGTCGAAGACGCTGGAGCTCGACGAGCACCTCGAGCGCAAGCCCGGCAACCTGTCGGGTGGCCAGCGCCAGCGCGTCGCGATGGGCCGTGCGATCGTCCGCGACGCCGAGGCGTTCCTCTTCGACGAGCCGCTGTCCAACCTCGACGCCAAGCTGCGTGGGCAGATGCGCACCGAGATCTCGCGCCTGCAGAAGCGACTGGGCATCACGACGGTCTACGTCACCCACGACCAGACCGAGGCCATGACGCTGGGTGACCGGGTCGCGGTGATGAAGCGCGGCGTCCTGCAGCAGCACGCCACCCCGCGCGAGCTCTACGAGAACCCGGCCAACCTCTTCGTCGCCGGCTTCATCGGCTCCCCGCCGATGAACTTCCTGCCGGCCACGGTGACGGGCAACAAGGTCGAGCTCCCGTTCGGCACGGTGACGATCCCCGACGACAAGGCCGCCAAGGCGACCGAGGGGAAGCTGCTCATCGCCGGCATCCGGCCCGAGCACTTCGAGGACGCCAGCGTCCTCGACAGCGACAAGGTCACCGACGAGGCGACCTTCACCGCGACGGTCGACGTCGTGGAGTGGCTCGGCAACGAGGCCTACGCCTACATCCCCTTCGAGGCGCCGCCGGAGGTCGAGAAGCAGCTCCAGCAGCTCGAGCGCGACCTCGACGGCGAGTCGCTGCGGACCCAGCTGGTCATCTCGCTCGACGGGGCCAGCCGGATCAGCGAGGGCGACGAGGCGAAGATCTGGGTCGACGCCCGCAAGATCCACCTCTTCGACCCGACCACGGGCGACAACCTCACCATGGACGCCGACCGGGCCGGCATCGTGCCGAGCGGCAACACCATGGAGAAGGCGGAGAAGGTGGGCGAGCAGCAGGACGCCGTCCAGCCGGGTTCGGACCAGGCGACCACCTGACGCACCCTCGCCGGTTGAGGTGCGAGAAGCGCCAGCCCCTCTCGCCGGTTGAGGTGCGAGGAGCGCCAGCGACGAGCCTCGAAACCCCACATCCCCAAGGGGTTTCGAGGCTCGCTGCGCTCGCACCTCAACCAACAAGGGAGGGCTCGCTGCGCTCGCACCTCAACCAACGAGGGAGGGCGCGCTGCGCTCGCTCCTCAACCATCGGTGGATGCTCAGCGCCCTCGCTGGTTGAGGAGGTTCAGCCGGCGTCGTACAGCCAGGTGGCGGCGTAGGGGGCGAGCCGGACCGCCCCGTCGTGCAGCTCGGGCGGCGCACCCGTGAGGGCGTCGCGGAGCCCGTCGGTGTGCAAGCCCAGCCAGTGCAGGACGTCGGACGCCACCCAGGCCTCCTCCCCGCTCGCGTTCGCCGCGGCGAGGAGGGGGCCTCGTGGGTGACGGCGCACGACCAGCAGCACCCGCGGGTCGCGCGGGTCCCACACCTCGGTGGGCGAGGCGGCGTGCAGGTGCGGCACCGAACGGCGTACGTCGACGAGGTGGCGCAGCCCGGCGACGATCCCGTGCGGGTCAGCGCCTGACTCCACCACCGGCCACGGCATGCGCGGCCGGTGCACCCAGCGGTTGTCGGCGGCGTGCGCCGGGTCGTCGGCCCAGCCGGTGTCGTTGGTCAGCCCGAGCTCGTCGCCCATCCAGATGACCGGGAGCCCACCGAAGGAGAGCACCACGGCGTGCGCCAGCAGGATCCGCGCCGTCGCACCGGGGTCGCCGGCCTCGAGCCCGGCCAGCGACGCGAGCGACCCCGAGATCCTCCGGTCACCGGTCGCCTCGTTCTGCTGGAAGACCAGGCCGCGGGCCCACGAGCCGGGGAAGGCGCCGGAGTACCAGTCGGAGAGGAACCGGCGGTGCGCCGCGGGGTCGAGCCCGACGGCGCTCGCGTCCTCGTCGGAGATCGCCCAGCCGATGTCGTCGTGGCACCGGGCGTAGGTCACCCAGGCGGTGGTCGACGGTGGCTGCGGCAGCTGCTGGAGCGCACGGGTGGTGAGCGCGACGTCCGCGGTGGCGAGCATCGACCACACCTGGACCATCAGCCCGTTGTGGTAGGCCAGGTCGCTCACCCGGCCCCGGTGGCGCCCGACGCCGAGGTAGGCCGGCAGGTCGGCCGGTCCGACGATCGCCTCGGCCTTGAACAGCACGGCGGGCGCCGCGATCCGGGCCACCGTGCGCAGAGCGCGGGTCAGCTCGTGCACCTCGGGCTGGTTCTGGCTGTCGGTGCCCAGGCGCTTCCAGATGAAGGCGATCGCGTCGAGGCGGAAGACCTCGACGCCGAGGTTGGCCAGGCCCAGGATGATGTCGGCGTACTCGCAGAGCACGGCAGGGTTCGACCAGTCGACGTCCCACTGGTAGTCGTTGAAGGTCGTCCACACCCAGCCGGCGAGCTCGTCGTCCCAGGTGAAGCTGCCCGGCGCGAAGTCGGGGAAGACCTCCGGGAGCGTCGCCTCGAAGGCGTCGGGCACCGAGCGGTCGTCGTAGACGTGGAAGTAGGCCCGCTTCTCCGGGTCGCCCGCGCGGGCGGCGACGGCCCACTCGTGCTCGCGCGCGACGTGGTTGAGCACCAGGTCCAGGCAGAGGCTGATCCCCTCGCCCCGCAGCGTGGTGGCGAGGTCGCGCAGGTCGTCGACGGTGCCGAGGTCGGCGCGCACCGACCGGTAGTCCATTACCGCGTAGCCACCGTCGTTGGGCGCCGGGCGCGGCGTCAGGAGCGGCATCAGGTGGAGGTAGCCGACGCCGAGGTCACGCAGGTACGACGCCCGCTCCCCCACCCCGGCCAGGGTGCCGGCGAAGCGGTCCGCGTAGGCGGCGTACCCCACCATCCCCGGCTTCTGGAACCAGTCGGGCGTGCGCAGCCGCTGCTCGTCGAGGGCGCGCAGCGCTGCCGGCCGGGCGTCGTGCGCGGCTCGCGCGATCGCGGCCAACCGCTCGGTGGTGGGCAGCGCCACCTCGGGACCGTAGACCCGCGCCAGCGTGTCCTGCAGGTCGGGCAGGAGGGCGCGCAACCTGGACTCGAAGGCTTCCCCAGCGGCGGCGTCGGTGGCGGGCACGGCACTCAGTATGGCGACAGCCAGGTCCTTCGGTCACCGCGCCGGGCGGCCTACGCTGGGCGGTCGTGAGCTTCGACCCGACCGTTCGCCCGCGCGACCACTTCACGCCCCGGCGGGGCTGGCTCAACGATCCCAACGGGCTGGTCCACCACGACGGCGAGTACCACCTGTTCTTCCAGCACCACCCGCACGACCTGGTGCACGGCCCGATCTCGTGGGGGCACGCCGTCAGTGCGGACCTCGTGGACTGGACCGAGCTGCCGACCGCCCTGGTCGCGTCGGACGACGAGCACATGTGGTCGGGCAGCGTCGTCCACGACGCCACCAACAGCTCGGGCCTCGGGTCCGACGGGGTCGGTCCCCTCGTCGCGCTCTACACCAGCTTCGACCCCACCACGCTGCGGCAGGCGCAGTCGCTGGCGCACAGCAGCGACCGCGGCCGCACGTGGCTCCCGCACCCGGACAACCCCGTGCTCGACATCGGCTCCACCTCGTTCCGCGACCCGAAGGTCCACCGCGACGGCGACGGATGGACCATGGTCATCGTGCGCGCCGACGACCGGGTCGTCGACCTCTACCGCTCGCCGGACCTGCTCGGCTGGACGCACCACTCGTCGTTCGGCCCGGAGGGCTCGGTCGAGGGGGTGTGGGAGTGCCCCGACCTCGTGCGGGTGCCCGTGGAGGGCACGGACGAGGCGGCGGACGTGCTGCTGGTCAGCGTCTCGGCGGGTGCTCCGGCCGGCGGCTCGGGCATGCAGTACTTCGTCGGCGAGCTCACCGACGCCGGGTTCCGGTCGACCCAGCCGGCGAGGTGGTGCGACCACGGCGCGGACTGCTACGCGGCGATCTCCTACGCCGACGCCCCCGGCACGGGCCCCGTCGTGCAGGGCTGGATGAGCAACTGGCTGTACGCCGACACCATCCCCGCCGCGGACTTCCGCGGGTCGATGACGCTGGCCCGCCGCCTGGTCCTGCGCCCCGATGCGGACGGGCTGGCCCTGCTGCAGCGCCCGGTCGTGCGTCCGGGCACGGTGGCCTGCGAGCTCGCGGGGACCGACGTCGACGGTGAGCAGGTCCTGCCCGTGGCGGCCCGGACGTGCCGGGTGGTCGCGGAGCTCGAGGCCGGCTCGGCCCAGCGGTTCGGGCTGCGGGTCCGGGTCGGTGCGGGCGAGCGGACCACCGTCGTCGTCGACCCGGCCGCCCGGACGATCGCGGTGGACCGCACCGAGGCCGGCACGAGCCCGCACCCCGCCTTCGCCGCCGTGCACACCGCCCCCCTGCCCCGGCGCGACGTCGTACGGCTCGAGGTGGTGGTCGACGTGGCCTCGGTCGAGGTGTTCGCCGACGACGGCGAGGTCGTGCTCACCGACCAGGTCCTGCCCGACCCGGGCAGCACCGGGCTCACGGTCTTCGCCGAGGGCGGCACAGCGCACGTGCGCTCGCTCACGGTGCTCGAGTAGCGCCGCGACGCAGGTGGTCGAGTAGCCGACCGAGGAACGAGGGAGGCGTATCGAGACCCCCATGTCGAGGGTCTCGATACGCCGCTCGCTGGCGCTCGCGTGCTACCCGACCACCGGTGGGTGATCAGGCGGAGAGGCGCTCCCCCGACTCGGTGTCGAACACGTGCACGTGCTCGGTGTCGGTCGTGACGTAGAGCGTCTCGCCCTTCTGGGGGTGGGTTCGGCCGGCGATGCGGACGATGACGTTGGAGGGCGTGCCCTCCACGTCGCAGGTGCCGTAGACGAAGCTGTCGGCACCGAGCTCCTCGACCACGGTCACGGTGACCGGCAGACCGCCCTCGCCGTCGGAGACCAGCCGCCAGTTCTCGGGGCGCACGCCCACGGTGACCCGGCCGCTCATCTTCTTCTCCGCGGTGCGGTCGACAGGCACGTTGTAGCCGCCGACCTTGACGGTGCCGTCCTCGGCGGCCACGCCCTCGAGGAGGTTCATCTGCGGGGAGCCGATGAACCCTGCGACGAAGAGGTTGGCGGGCTTGTCGTAGAGCTTGAGCGGGGTGTCGACCTGCTGGAGGACGCCGAGCTTCATCACCGCGACCCGGTCGCCCATCGTCATCGCCTCGACCTGGTCGTGGGTGACGTAGACGGTCGTGACGCCGAGGTCCTGCTGCAGCCGGGCGATGTCGGTGCGGGTCTGGACCCGCATCTTCGCGTCGAGGTTGGACAGCGGCTCGTCCATGCAGAACACCTGCGGTGCGCGCACGATCGCGCGACCCATCGCCACACGCTGGCGCTGGCCACCGGACAGCGCCTTGGGCTTGCGCTGGAGGTACTCCGTCAGGCCGAGGATCTCGGCGGCCTTGGCCACGCGCTGCTTGCGCTCCTCGGCCGGCACCTTCGCCATCTTGAGCGAGAACGCCATGTTCTCCTCGACGGACATGTGCGGGTAGAGCGCGTAGTTCTGGAACACCATCGCGATGTCCCGGTCCTTCGGCGGCACGTTGGTCACGTCGCGGTCGCCGATGAAGATGCGACCGTCGTTGACCTCCTCCAGCCCCGCCAGCATGCGGAGCGTGGTGGACTTGCCGCACCCGGACGGGCCGACGAGCACCATGAACTCGCCGTCCTTGATCTCCAGGTCGATGCCCGGGACCGCGGGCTCATCGGCCCCCGGATACCACCGCTGGGCCTTCTCGAACGTCACTGATGCCATTTTCTGCTCCTTCACCGGCAGGTACGTGCCGGACGATCCGTAGTGAAGTGACGCCAGTCACAGTAGGGCTCCGCGGTCCGACCGGGCAACGCGGGTGTCCACGCCGGACGGCCGGCGCGACCGCGACGAGGCCGGTTCAGGCCCGCCGGACCGACCCGCCGTGCCGGACGGTCATGGGCACCGAGACCGTCCCGCCCCGGTCGTCGGCGTCGAGGAGGCGGCGCACGGCGAGGGCGCCGAGCTCGGTGAACGGCAGCTCGACCGAGGTCAGCACGGGCCGCAGCCAGCCGGCCAGTGCGGACCCGTCGAAGGAGACGACGCTGACGTCGTCGGGCACGCGCAGGCCGGCCTCGGCCAGCGCCTGGTAGACGCCCATCGCGACCCGGTCGTTCATGCAGACCAGCCCGCGGGCGCGGTGGCCCTCGGCCAGCCACCGGCTGGTCGCCTCGAAGCCCTCGGTGACCGACCAGTCGCAGGCGACCACGCCCCCGAGCGCCACGCCGCTCGCCGCGAGCCCCGCCCGGACGCCCCACATGCGACGTGGTCCGGCGGTCGCCTCCGGTGTCGGGTCCTCCCCCACGACCCACACGTCGTCGACGCCCGCGTCGAGCAGCACCGCGGCCGCCTGGCGGCCGCCGCCCTCGTCGTCGGGGACCACGGCGGGCAGGGTCCGGTCGGGGTCCTCGCAGTTGAGCAGGACCGACCGGGTGCCGCGCAGCGCCTCGGGCAGGTGGACGGTCCGCGCGGTGCGGGTGGCATAGACCACCCCGTCGACCTCGCGCTCGAGCATCTCCTCGATCAGCAGCCGTTCGAGCTCGGGGTCGCCGCCGCTCTCCCCCATGACCACGAGGTGGTCGAGCTCGCGCGCCGCCAGGCTCGCGCCGGTCAGCATGCTGCTGCCGTACTGCTCGCCGGCGATCTGGTCGGAGACCAGTCCGACGGTCGCCGTACGACGGGTGCGCAGGCTGCGGGCGCTCCGGTTCGGGCGGTAGCCCAGACGCGCGACAGCGGCGCGGACGCGCTCCTCGGTCTCGCTCGCGATCCGCATCTCGTCGGCCCGGCCGTTGAGGATGTAGGACGCCGTCGTGGTCGACACGCCCGCTTCGGCGGCGACGTCGGAGAGCACCACCCGTCGCGTCTTCACTGCTCTCCTCCCTCCTTCATGGCGCGCCAGATCCTGCCGCAGGCGCGCGACGCGTGTCGGCCGAACGTGTCCGAACCGTTGCTTGACACCCGGACCGACGGCCGCACATGATGCGGCTGATTCGATTCAGCAGTGGCGTAGGTCACAGTACGACGAACCGGTCCGGCGCGGATAGGCCCGGCCAGCCAAGGAGGCACCCCCATGCGACTGACTTCGACACGGCGCCGAGCGGCACTGGGCGTCAGCGCGCTCGCCCTCGCCCTGACCACCACCGGATGCCTCGGCAGCGACGAGGGCGGGGGCGGCAGTGGGGGTGGTGGCGGCGAGGACGACGGCGTCGTCGACATCCTCGCGACCACCGACCCGCTCGTCTTCGACGGCCTCAAGAAGAAGATCGAGGAGGAGGCCGACGCGGCGGGCATCGAGGTCAACGTGGAGCGCGTCGACAACATCAACCAGCTGATCCTCACCCGCATCCAGGCCAACGACCCGCCGGACATCGCCGTGATCCCCCAGCCCGGCGTGATCAAGCAGATCGTCGACCGCGGCAAGGCCGTCGAGCTCACCGACGACATCGTGCCGGCCGACGCGATCGCCGACATGACGCCCGGCACGCTCGAGGCCGGGCAGATCGACGGCACGCAGTACGGCCTGATGATCAGCATGAACGTCAAGAGCCTGGTGTTCTACAACAAGCAGGCGTGGGACGAGGCGGGCTACGAGGCGCCCGAGACCCTCGACGACCTCGCGGCGCTCACCGAGCAGATCAAGAGCGACGGCGGCACGCCGTGGTGCTTCGGCATCGAGTCCGGCACCGCCACGGGCTGGCCGGTCACCGACTGGTTCGAGGACCTGATCATGCGCTACGGCGGCGCCGAGACCTACAACCAGTGGGTCGCCAACGAGGTGAAGTTCGACTCCGACGTCGTGCGCCAGGCGGCCGACTTCCTCGAGACCAACGTCCTGGCCGACGACAGCGTCCCCGGTGGTCGGGACTCGATCGCGAGCGTGGCCTTCGGTGACGCCGAGGACACCATGTGGGAGGACGAGCCGGGCTGCTGGCTGTTCAAGCAGGGCAACTTCGTCGTCTCGGCCGACTTCATGCCGCAGGACGTGGTCGACAACGTCGACGAGCGGATCGGCGTCTTCGGCTTCCCGCCCGCCGAGGCCGGCGGCGAGAACCCGGTGATGGGCGGCGGCGACCTCGCCACGCTGCTCGAGGACAACGAGAGCTCGCGCGCGGTGATGGAGATCCTCGCCGACGTCGAGCTCGGCACCGAGGCAGCGCCGACGAGCTCGTTCATCTCACCGCACACGGAGTTCGACACGTCGCTCTACCCGAGCGACCTGACCCGCCAGATCGCCGACGTCGCCTACCAGGCCGACCCGTTCCTCTTCGACGGCTCGGACCTGATGCCCGGTGAGGTCGGGGCCGGCAGCTTCTGGAAGGAGATGACGGCGTGGATCAGCGACCAGCAGGACCTCGACACCACGCTGACCAACATCGACGAGAGCTGGCCCGCCAGCTGAGCTGACGCGTCCCGTGACGGGGACGGCCGCCGGCCGGTCGTCCCCGTCCCCGCACCCTCCACCGCCCTCACGGCCCTGCCAGGAGCGAGACACATGGTCCTGAAGATCCTCAACACCCTGATCACGGTCGGTGTGGGTGTCGCCGCCGCCGTCGTCCTCTACTGGCTCCTCAACAAGCTCGCCGAGCTGCTGCCGGGGCGCTGGGAGGACCGGATCAAGCCGTACCTCTACATCCTTCCCGCCTACGCCGCCCTCGTGTTCTACCTCGTCTACCCGGCCGTGCAGACGGTCGTGTTCAGCTTCGCCAATGCCCAGAGCACGGCGTGGGTGGGCTTCGACAACTACAGCCGCCTCCTCCAGTCCAAGGGCTTCCAGGACACGTTGTTCAACACGCTGCTCTGGATGATCGTCGTGCCGGTCCTCGTCGTGGTCCTGGGCCTGGCCATGGCGGTGCTCGCCGACCGTCTCAACCCGACGTGGGAACGGACCTCGAAGACGATCATCTTCCTGCCGATGGCGATCAGCGCCGTCGGCGCCGGCACCGTGTGGGGGCTGGTCTACAACTACCGCCCCGAGGGGCGCGAGCAGATCGGCCTGCAGAACGCCATCGTCACGGCGCTCGGCTTCGACCCGGTGGCCTGGCTGCAGGTGAGCGACTTCCACCTCAACAGCTTCTTCCTCATGCTCATGCTGCTCTGGGCGCAGGCCGGCTTCTCGATGGTGCTGCTCTCCGCCGCGGTCAAGGGCGTCCCCGAGGACACGCTCGAAGCGGCACGGATCGACGGGGCCAACGAGCGCGACATCTTCTTCCGCGTCGTCGTGCCCCAGATCTGGGGATCGGTGCTCACCGTCTACGTCACCACGCTCATCGGGGTCATGAAGATCTTCGACATCGTCTACGTGATGACCAACGGCGGCTTCAACACCAACGTCATCGGCAACGAGTTCTTCAACCAGCTGTTCAGCAACTTCAACAACGGCGCGGCCGCAGCGATCGTCGTGCTGCTCATGATCGCGACGGTCCCGATCATGTGGTACCAGGTGCGCAACTTCCGCCGTGAGGAGTCGATGGCATGACCCAGACACAGACCACGATGGCGGCGGCCACACCGGCGCCGAAGACCCGTCGGCGCGCGACCTCGTCCCGCGAGGGGCAGCCGCAGAAGGCGGGCTGGTTCGCCAGGATCGTCGTCTTCATCCTGTGCTTCCTGTGGATCGTGCCCGTGATCGGGCTGCTCCTCACGTCCTTCCGCCCGCGCGACGACGCGCAGAACACCGGCTGGTGGACCCTGTTCTGGACGCCGTCGGCGTGGAGCCGGATGACCTTCGACAACTACACGACCGCCATCGACCGGGGTGGGCTCGGAGAGGCCTTCATCAACAGCCTGGCGATCACCCTGCCGGCGACCTTCATCCCGGTCCTGGTGGCGGCGTTCGCGGCCTACGCGTTCACGTTCATGGACTTCCCCGGCCGCAACTTCCTGTTCCTCGCCGTGGTGAGCCTGCTGGTGGTGCCCAACTACATCGCGTTCGTGCCGATCCTGCGCATCTACGGCGACCTCGAGCTGGCGGGCACGTTCCCGGCCGTGTGGCTGGCGCACATCGGCTTCGGCATGTCCCTGGCGATCTACATCCTGCGCAACTACATGGCCACCCTCCCGAGGAGCCTGATCGAGTCGGCGAAGATCGACGGCGCGAGCCACTTCCAGACGTTCTTCCGCCTGGTGCTGCCGATGTCGGTGCCGGCGCTGGCGGCGTTCGCGATCTTCCAGTTCCTGTGGGTGTGGAACGACCTGCTGGTGGCGCTGATCTTCGTCGGCCCCGGCGACAACGCGCCGATCACGGTCGCGCTGCGCAACAACCTCATGGGCCAGGCCGGGTCGGGCCAGCACCTCATCACCGCGGGCGGCTTCCTGTCCATGGTGCTGCCGATCGTGGTCTTCCTGCTGATGCAGCGGTTCTTCGTCCGCGGCCTGACCGCCGGAGCCGTCAAGGGGTGACGGCAACGTACGCTGCCCGGCGCCGGCCGCCGGGCGGCGTACCCCACCTCGACCACCCGGAAGCGAGCGATGCTCTTCCCTCCCCCTCACCCCTCCGCGTCCAGCCGGCTCACCCTCGAGCTCGACACCTCGGGTGAGCTCCTCCCACGCATCCTGTGGGCCGGACCGGCCACCTCCACCACGGCCGGCGCGGCGGGCTATCCGTCGACGTTCCGCGGGCCCGGCGTGCCGCTGTTGGGCGAGCACGCCCACGAGCTGTTCACCCGGCCCCACCTGCGCGGGCACCGCGTCGACGCGCCCGGCTCCGACGCGGCCTGGTCGACGCGCTTCATCGTCGAGGACCTGTCCGCCACCGATGACACCCTCACCCTCACGGCGTACGACGACGCGGCCGGGCTGCGGCTGACCACCGAGCTCCAGGCGCTGCCCGGGGGCCTGCTCCGCGGGCGCCACAGGGTGCGCAGCACCGGCCCCGGCACCTACGTCCTCACCGGGCTGGAGGTCGTGCTGCCCGCCGCCGACGACCTGGTCGAGCTGCTCGACTTCACCGGCCGCCACGAGGGCGAGCGCACGCCGCAGCGGCACACGGTCACCGACGGGCTGTGGCTGCGCGAGGGACGCGAGGGCCGCCCCGGCCTGGGCGGCGCGACGATGGCCGTGCTCGGCACGCGCGGCTTCGGCACCCGCACCGGCACCGTGCTCGGGGTGCATGTCGCGTGGAGCGGCAACAGCCTGCTGCGCGCCGAACGCTCCCCCGACCTCGGCACGACCCTGGGCGGCGGCGAGCTGCTCCAGCCGGGCGAGGTGAGGCTGGGGCCCGAGGAGGAGTACACGTCCCCGTGGGTCGTCTTCGGGGCGTCCGAGGCCGGGCTCGACGGCCTGGCCGAGGCGTTCCACACCTACGAGCGCTCCCTGTCCGCCCACCCGGGCCACCAGCCGGTCGTGCTCAACGTGTGGGAGGCGGTGTGGTTCGACCACGACCTCGCCCGATTGCACGAGATCGCCGACCGGGCGGCGAGGGTCGGGATCGAGCGCTTCGTGCTCGACGACGGGTGGTTCCACGGACGGCGCGACGACACCGCCGGCCTCGGTGACTGGTGGGTCGACCCCGACGTGTGGCCCGAGGGCCTGGCACCGATCGCCGACCACGTCCGATCCCTCGGCATGGAGTTCGGGCTCTGGTTCGAGCCGGAGATGGTCAACCCCGACTCCGAGCTCTACCGCGCGCACCCCGACTGGATCCTGTCGGCGGGCGACCGCGTGCCGCAGCTCCACCGCAACCAGCTGGTGCTCGACCTGTCCCGGCCCGAGGTGTGGCAGCACGTCCACGACCGGGTGGACGCCGTGCTCTCCTCCGCACCGATCGACTACGTCAAGTGGGACCACAACCGCGAGCTGCTCGAGGCCGGGTCCGGGGCGCGGGGCGGGTCGTCGGCGGTGCGCGAGCACACGCTGGCCTTCTACCGGCTCCTGGACTCCCTGCGCCGCCTGCACCCGCGCATCGACTGGGAGACGTGCGCGTCCGGCGGCGGCCGGATCGACCTGGGTGTCCTCGAGCGCACGCAGCGGGTCTGGACCTCCGACATGACCGACGCGCTGGCCCGCCAGCACATCCAGCGCTGGACCACGCAGCTGGTGGCGCCGGAGTACCTCGGCGCCCACGTGAGCGCGCCGGTCGCGCACCAGACCGGCCGCACGCTGCCGCTCGACTTCCGGGCCGCGACTGCCCTGTTCGGTGCGTTCGGCGTGGAGTGGGACCTCAGCACCGCGACCGAGGAGGAGCTCACCGCCCTCGCCGGGTGGGTGGGCCTGCACAAGAGGCTGCGGCACCTCCTGCACGCCGGGCGGACGGTCCGTCCGGAGTCCGCGGACCCGGCCGTGCTGCTGCACGGGGTGGTGGCGCGCGACGGCGGCGAGGCGGTGCTGGCCCACGTCCAGCTCGACGAGTCGGCGAGCAACCGCGGCACCGTCGTACGCGTGCCGGGCCTGCAGCCGGACGCGTCGTACGACCTCCGCTGGGTGGGGCCCGTCGACCACCGCGCCGTCAGCCGGTCCGTGGCGCTGCCCGAGGCGGGCCCGACCGACGGCGTCACGGTCCGCGGGGCGGTGCTCGGCACCCGTGGCTACTGGATCCCGCGGCGCCGTCCGGAGACCGTCACCCTCGTGCACCTCACGAGGGCGTGATCCCGCTCAGTAGGTGCCGAGGATCTTCTTCGGCGTGCCGGGGGGCGGCTGCCGCTGGACGGTGACCGAGCCCATCAGGGCCATGCCGCGGATCCGCACCGTCGGGGAGTCCGGGCGCAGCTCGGCCGGGACCTTGTCCTTGGCCTGGTTGTACTCGCCCATGATCGGCGTCCCGTCGACCACGACGTGCATGTCGGCCGGGACGATCACCTTCACCTCGCCCATGATCGCGCTGGCGTTGATCTGGGTCTCGTGGCCGGCGAGCTGCGCCTGGCGGAGGTCGATGAGGACGCTGCCCATCAGCGCGAAGGCGCTGTGGTGCTCGGGCACCGCCCAGACGCCCTGGCGCTTGCACTCGCTCATGATGGCCGTCGAGGAGCTGTGGCCGACTGCGGGCAGGTGTGACGGCCGGCGCACGGGCGCGGAGGCCGGGGGCGTGACCGGGCCGGTCGCCTGGAGGTCGAGGGTGATCGGCACCAGCTCGCCGTAGGTCTTGGCCTGGAAGGTGAGCTCCAGGCGCTCCTCGAGCTCGTCGAGGTCGAGGCGTCCCTCCCCGGCAGCGTCGCGCAGCACGTCGGCGACGCGCTGGCGGTCGGCGTCGGAGATGCGCATCTGCGACGGGTCGTGCGGGCGGTTCTCGATCTCCCCCATGGCGCCAGAGTAGCGAGCCCGGACGGCGGTGACCCATGACGTGCGTCAGCCGGTGGGCGCGGCGGCACCCCCGCTCCGCCGCGCCCACCCCCGAGGGAGGTCTCAGCGGCCGGGCCGCGCGTACTCGTCGTCGTAGCGCATGCGGTTCGCCGAGCCCGCGAAGTCGTCGCCGGACTTCACCGGGTAGGGGCAGGTGGTGACAGGCGCTCGGCGGGTGGTGTCCAGGCAGTCCTCCAGCGTGAAGGTCGCGCGGGGCTCCTGGGGCTCGACCCCGCCGATGTCGTTGCGGGGCGCCTCGACCTGCGCGCCGCAGGCGGTGACGGTCACGGCGGCACAGGTCGCAGCGACGGTGACGACGGCACGTCGCAGGACGGTGCACGCGGCGGTGGGCGTGGTGGACATGGTGGTCTCCTTCGGGTGGGCCGGACGAGTCCGGCGGTGTCCCTCCACCGTCGATCCGCCGCACCCGGGGTTGACGACTCGTGACGATCCTTGACAGCGGCGCAGAACCGGGTTGCCGGAGCAGGGAGCACCGGAGGATCCTCGACCCAGGAATGGGTGGTTGGAGGGCCCATGAGCGCACTGCCCCGACCCGACCTCGCGGGTCCGTCTCGGACGCTCAACGACGCCCTCCACGACCTCCACCACCGCGCCGGGTGGCCCTCGCTGCGCGCCCTCGCCCGAGAGACCGGCGTCTCGCACACCACCGTCTCCAAGGCGTTCTCCCGGCCGGCCCTCCCGACGTGGGGCACCCTCGAGCTCCTGGTCGAGGCCATGCACGGCGACACCGCCCACTTCCACGACCTCTGGCTCGCCGCCTCCGCCCCCACCGACCGCACCCGCTCGCCCGCACCGCGGATCGCCGGCCGTCGCGCCGAGCTCGACGCCGTACGCCGTCACCTGGAGACCGGAAGCGGCCTCCTCCTCGTCACCGGCGAGGCCGGCATCGGCAAGTCCACGCTGACGGGGGCGGCGGCCCGGACGTGCGCCGTGGTCGTCGCCACCGCCCGGTGCCGCCCGCTCTCCACCCCCGTCCCGCTGATGCCGGTGGCAGACCTCCTGCGGGACCTGGGCGTGGTCGACGACGCGTCGTGGTCCGCAAGGGTGCTCGGCGGATGCCCACGGTGGGTCCCGACCGCCATCGCACCGCTGCTGCCCGAGCTCGAGGTCGACGCGCCTCCGACGCTCGGCACCGACTTCGCGCGGCAACGCCTGATGAGCGCCCTCGTGCTCCTGCTCGACGCCGTGCGTGCCGACCGCCCGCTCGCGCTGGTCCTCGACGACCTGCACTGGGCGGACCCCGGCACCCTCGACCTGCTGGAGATGCTCGCCAGTCGCGGGTCGTCCGTGCCCGTCGTCGGGACGTGGCGGACCGGCGACCCGGACACGGGCCACGACCACCTGGCATGGTGGGAGCGCGTCGGCGCGCGGTCTCCACGGGTCCACCTGGCGCCCCTGTCACGGGACGAGACGGCAGCACAGCTGGCCCTCGCGGAGGGGACCACCCCTACGCGTGAGCGGGTCGACCGGATCTACGCCCGCAGCCTCGGACGGCCGTTGTTCACCGAGCACCTCGCGACGACCGAGCTGTCGGACGACGCGCTGCCGGACGCCCTGTCCGTGCTGCTGGCGAAGCACCTCACGGGGTTGGGGACCGACGCCTGGCTCCTCGCCCGCACCCTGGGCATCGCCGACCGGTCGCTGACGGTCGACCAGCTGGTGCGGGCGACCGGCAGCGACGACGACCCCACCCCGGCGCTTCGCACGCTGGTACGGCAGCGGATCGTCAGCGGCCACGACGACGAGGTGCGGCTGGCACACCCACTGCTCGGTGCCGCCGTGCGGGAGCACCTCGTCCCCGGTGAGGCGACCCGCGTGCACGCCCGCGTCGCCGAGGTCCTCGCGGCGCTCCCGGACCCACCTGCCGCTGAGGTCGCCAACCACTGGCGGGCGGCGCACCGACCCGAGGAGGAGCTGGTCTGGCGTGTCCGGGCCGCGAGGTCCGCCGAGGCGCGCTTCGCGTCCCGCGAGGCGTACCCGGAGTGGACGCGCGCCCGCGAGCTCTGCCGTACGTCCGTGGCGGTCGACGGCGCGGACCGCGTGAGCCTCGCCGAAGTCCTGGTGCACCGGATCGACTCGGCCATCCGCTCCGGCGAGGACGTGGACACGGTGCGGGCCATCATCGACGACGCCATGGCCGAGGAGCTGCCCGACACCGGCCGGGCCGAGGTGCTGCTGCGGTCGGCCGACCTCGAGTGCGGGTTCGGTGACCTCGACCTCGGCCTGCGGCAGCTCGACGAGTCGATCGACATGCACCTGCGCCAGCCACCCTCGCGGGAGGCCGCCCACGCGCTGGAGACCCGCATCAACATCAGGTCGTCGCTGGGGCATCACGAGCTCACCCGGGACGACGTCGACCACGGCCTCGTCATCGCCCGGGAGATCGGCGCGCCGGACGTGGAACGGCTGTTCCGGGCCCAGCTGGCCTGGCTCCGCCTCGTCGACCACGAGCCCGAGGATGCCGTGCGGCTGGCGCGGGAGGCCGTCGCCGCGTCCGACGAGGAGGGCGACCCGGTCGGGTCCATCAGGGTCGCCGCGTACGCCGCCGAGGTGCTGCTCCCGGCCGGCGCCCGGGCCGAGGTGGTCGCCACCGTGCTGGCGCCCGCCATCAGGCAGGCCGAGCGCTGGCAGCTGCGCGGGGTGTTCATCGACGACGTGCTCTCCCGGACGGCCGAGGCCCACCTGCGCGAGGGCGCGGTCGACCAGGCCGCCCGGGTGCTCGCGTCCCGCGTCGTGGGCGACCTCGGCACCGACCTGCGCAGGTGCCAGAGGGTGCAGGCGGCCGTCGACCTCCGGCGCGGTGACGCCGGGATGGCGCTGGCCAGGCTCGAGCGGATCACCTCGATCGACAACTACGCAGTGGCGGCGGCCAGCTGCGACTGCACGACCGCCGACGTCCACCTCTGGTCCGGGGACGCCACCGCAGCGGCGGGCTGCCTCGACCGCGCCCTCGGGTTCCTGAGCACCGACGCGCTGGCTCTCGAGGCCGCCGGAGCGTTCGCGCTCCGCGCCCGGACCGCTGCCGACCTCGCCGACGCCTCCCGTGCCGACGACGCGGGAAGGGCCGAGCTCCGCAGGCAGGCGGAAGCAGTGCGCGCGGGCAGCGCGACGGACCCCTTCGGGCCGCAGGCCTTCGGGGCGGACCTCGAGGCGCACACCGCGACCTGGCGCAACGAGCTCGACCGGATCCTCGTCCGGGACCACGCACAGTCCTGGGTCCACACGGCGAGCCTGTGGGACGAGCTCCACCGTCCGCACGACGCGGCGTACTGCCGGTGGCGCGCCGCGCAGTGCGCCCTGCGGGACGGCCAGGGCACCGTCGCGGCTCGACTGCTCAGGAAGGCAGCGGCCGACACCCGTGAGCACGTGCCGCTGTCCCGGGCGATCGCCGGGACAGCGGCGCGGTAGGGAGTCGGGGTGCCCCGACCCTCAGTGCCAGTCCCGTGTGCGGTCGATCGGGTCGTACGTGCTCCCCGACCGCTGGCCGGGCCTGGCAGTCCCGTACTCGTCGCCGAACTCGCCCCGGGTGGGCGAGGTCCTCGTGGGCTGGGCCGGCGCGTCGGTCGTCTCCTGCTGCGTGCCGCCGATGTCCTGCGTCGGTGGCGCGACCTCGGTCCCACATGCGGCGAAGGCGAAGCAGGCCGCGGCAGCGGCGACGGCGATGGAGCCCCGGCGGACGACGTCCCCGGTCTGGATGGTGGTGTTCATGGTCGAGTCCCTTCGTGATGGCCGACCCCGGTCGGGTACGGCGTCACGACAACCGTCCGGCCGGCCGAAGGGTGGTTGACGCCGGCTGACGAAGGTTGACGGTCAGCCCGCCGCCGCGGCGTCGGCGCGCCGGGCTGCGAGGTGGCGGGAGACCGCCAGCGCGGCCTGGCGCCCCGCGCGGGAGGCGCCGATGGTGCTGGCCGAGGGGCCGTAGCCGACGAGCTGAACGCGGGGGTCGCGCTCGGCGGTGGTCGCGCCCTGCACGTTGCCCGGCACCGGCACGAGCGCGATGCCGCCCTCGGGGCTACGCAGGCCCAGCGGCGCGAGGTGGTCGACCGCCGGCCGGAAACCGGTGGCCCAGAGGATGACGTCGACGGGCTCGAAGCGGCCGTCGGCCCAGCGGACGCCGTCGGGCTCGACACGGGCGAACATCGGCAGCCGCTCGTAGGCGCCGAGCCGCGCCGCCTCCTGCTCCTGCGGCCGCAGCTTCAAGCCGGTCACGCTGACGACGCTGGCGGGCGGGAGCCCACGTCGTACGCGCTCCTCGACCGCGGTGACCGCGGCGAGGCCGGCGGCGGAGTCGAACTCGTCGCGCCAGACCGGAGCACGACGGGTGACCCACAGCGTGTCCGCCACCGGGGCCAGCTCGCCGAGGAACTGCACGGCCGACGCTCCCCCGCCGACGACGAGGACCCGCCGCCCCCGGAAGTGGTCGACACCGGGGTAGTGCGCGGTGTGCACCTGCTCGCCCCGGAAGGTCTCGATGCCGGGGTAGTACGGCACGAAGGGACGGGTCCAGGTGCCGGTCGCGTTGACCAGGGTGCGCGTGCGCCACTCCTGCTCGCCGGCGTGCACCACGAGCAGCTCGCCGTCGCTGTCGACGCGGTCCACCCGCACCGGGCGCACCACCGGCAGCCCCTGGCTGCGTTCGTAGTCGCCGAAGTAGTCGGGCACCACGCGGTTGGCCGCACGTCGCGACACCTCGGGCGCGGCCGAGCCGGGCAGGTCCGCGACCCCGTGCACGTCCGCCATGCTCAGCGAGGACCAGCGGTGCTGCCACGCGCCGCCCGGCTCGGGGTTGGCGTCGAGCACGACGTGCTCGATGCCCCGCTGGCGCAGGAAGTACGACGCCGCGAGGCCGGCCTGCCCGGCACCGATGACGACCGACTCGAAGACCTCCACGTGTGCTGAACGCGCACGCCCGCCCCTCTATGCCCGTCACCGCGACCGTGGCAGCCTCGGGGCATGGACATCGCCGAGCGCGCGCGCACCCTCCTCGACCTCCACCACACCGGCACCACGCTGGTCCTGCCCAACGTCTGGGACGCCTGGTCGGCCCGCACCGTCGCGGACGCCGGCTTCCCCGCCCTGAGCATCGGCAGCCACCCGCTCGCGGACTCGCGCGGCCAGGGCGACAACGAGGACATGACGCTCGACGACGCCCTCGACGGCGTACGCCGGATCTGCGGGGCCGTGCCCGACGTCCCGGTCACCGCCGACCTGGAGTCCGGCTACGGCACGCCCGCGGCCGAGCTGGTCGAGCGGATGCTCGAGGCCGGCGCGGTCGGGCTCAACATCGAGGACACCGTGCACTCCGAGGGCGGCCGGATGCGCTCGGCGTCCGAGCACGCCGACTACATCGGCGCGATCCGCCGGGCCGCCGACGCCGCGGGCGTCGACGTGGTGGTCAACGCCCGCACCGACGTGTTCCTCAAGAAGGGGCAGTTCGACGACCCGGTGGGCGAGGCGGTCGCCCGCCTCCGCGCGTGCGAGGAGGCGGGCGCCCGCTGCGTCTACCCCGTCGGCGTACCGGACGCCGGGTCGCTCGAGGCGCTGCTCGAGGCGCTGTCGGGGCCGGTGAACGTCATCGCCAACCCCCGCACCGGCTCGGCCGCGGGCTCGCTGGAGGACCTGCAGGCCATGGGGGTGCACCGGGTGACCTTCGGGCCGCTCCTGCAGAAGGAGCTGGCCCCCGACCTCGCGGCCCTGGTGGCGCCCTGGCGGTGAGCCGGGGTCAGCCGACCAGCTCGGGCTCCCGCTCGTCGCGCCACTGCGCGGAGGCGTGGCCGCGCTCGAGCGACTCGCCCTCGACGTCGATGACGGGCAGCAGCCGGTCGAGCCAGCGGGGCAGCCACCACGCCTTCTCGCCGAGCAGGTAGAGCAGCGCCGGCACGAGCACCATCCGCACGACGAACGCGTCGAACAGCACGGCGGCCGCGAGCGCGAAGCCCATGGACTTGATGATCGGCTCGTCGGTGAGCATGAACGCTGCGAACACCGAGGTCATGATCACCGCAGCCGCGGAGACGACGCGGGCCGAGTTGCGGAAGCCGTCGACGACCGCCTCGCGCATCGACGCCCCGTGCACGTGCGCCTCGCGGATGCGGGTGACCAGGAAGACCTGGTAGTCCATGGCGAGGCCGAACACCACGCCGATGAGGAAGATCGGCATGAACGACACCAGCGGCGCGCCCTCCACGATCCCGAACATCCCCTCCTGGAACACCAGGACGGTCGCGCCGAGGGTCGCCAGCACCGACAGCAGGAAGCCCAGGGTGGCGGTCAGCGGCACCAGGATGGAGCGGAAGACCAGCATCAGCAGCACGAACGCCAGCCCGATCACGACCGCGAGGTAGACCGGCAGCGCGTCGGCGAGCTTCTCGGAGACGTCGGCCTGGATCGCGGTGATGCCGGTGACGCCGGTGGTCGTGCCGGTCCGCTCCTCGATGCCGGCCTGGCCGTCGCGCATCTCGTGCAGGAGGTCCTCGGTGGCGACCTCGTCGGCGCCCGTGCTCGGGGTGACGAGCACCTGAGCGCCCGTGCCCTCCGCGTTGGTCATCACGACCTGGGCGTTCACCACGCCGTCGAGGCCGGCGGCCCACTCGACGACGTCGCCGAAGGCGGCGCCGCGGTCGGCCTCGTCGACGTCACGGGCGTCCACGACGACCATCAGCGGACCCTGGCGGCCGGGACCGAAGCCCTCGGCGACCAGGTCGGCCGCCCGGCGCTGCGTGGTCTCCGGCGACGCGGTGGAGTCGGTGGGGAAGGCCAGGTGCAGGTCCTTGACCGGTACGGCGAGCGCGCCGAGGCCGACGACGACGAGCAGGATCGCGGCCACGGGAGCGCGGCCGACCAGCCGTGCCCACCGCACGCCGTTGTTGAGGACACGGCCGCGCTCGTCGCGCTTCGGACGGTAGCGGCGGATCCGGCCGCCGAACGCCTTGCCCTTCAGCATGCCGAGCACAGCGGGCAGCAGGGTGAGCGCGACGAGCACGGCGACGAAGACGGTCCCGGCGGCGGCGAGGCCCATCGTGGTGAGGAACGGGATGCCGACCACCGACAGGGCGGCGAGGGCGATCAGCACGGTGAGGCCGGCGAACACGACGGCCGAGCCGGCGGTGCCGGTTGCGACGCCCATCGCCTCGGCGCGGTCGTCGGTGTGGTCGAGCTCGCTGCGGTAGCGGGCCAGGATGAACAGGGCGTAGTCGATGCCGACCGCGAGGCCGATCATGCTGGCGAGCATCGGCGTGCTCGACCCGATGTCGAAGAACGCGGTGGCGCCCACGACGCCGAGCAGGCCTGTCCCGAGACCGATGAGGGCGGTGACGATGGGGATGCCGGCCGCGACCACCGAGCCGAAGACGACGAGCAGGACCACGACGGCGACGGCGATGCCGATGAGCTCGGCGGAGCCGCCCTCGGGCATGGAGACCAGGCCCGACCCGTTGACCTCGGCGACCAGACCACCGGCGTTCGCGTCGGCGACGGCGTCCTTGATGGCGTCGACCGTCTCGGGTTCCACGTCGGTGACCTTGTCGACGTCGAGGTTGTAGGTGATGGTGCCGATCCGCTTGTCGTCGGACAGCGGGGACAGCGCGGCGAAGTCCGCCCGCGCCTGGTCCTCGTCGCCACCGGCCTCCACGACGGCGTCCACCATCTGCTGCTCCTGGCCGGCAGCAGCGGTCACCGGGTCGACGATCGTCTCGGCAGCGGGCGCCTGGGGCAGGGCGGCCAGCTCCTCGACGAGCGCGGTCACCCGGTCGGCGTACCTCTTCTCCGCGAGGGTGTGGCCCTCGGGCGCGGCGACCACGACGGTCACGCTCGCCTGGTCGAAGGCGTCGACGGCGTCGGGGAAGAGCTCTTCCTGGAGGTCGGCGGCCTTCTCGGACGGGATGCCCGGGATCGAGAAGGCGTCGGTCATCGGCTTGCTGATGGCGGTGGCGGTGAAGCCGACCGCGACGAGCGCGACGAGCCAGGCGGCGATGAAGGCGTACCAGCGCCGGTACGCCGTGTGGCCGAGGCGGTGGAGGAGTCGAGCCATGGGTGGTGTGTCCCTCAGTGGTGGGTGGTCTGGGGTGGGTGGGCGTGGTGGATCGGGTCGGTGGGGTCAGCCGAAGAGGCGGCGGACCGTGGCGATGCCGGAGACGATGAGCTCGGCGAAGTCCTGCTCGGGGTCGTCGACGAAGGTGGTGACGGCGACCTCGACGACGCCGCCGAGCACGGCGATGGCGACCTGGACGTCCCGCGGCGGCAGGTCGCCACCGGGGCGCTGGACGGCGGCCTCGACGAGGCGCTCGACCATGTGGCGCATCCGCTCCTTGATCGTGATGAGCAGGACGGGGTTGGCGTGCACGATCCGGTCGAAACGCTGGATGGTGGGCTGGTCGACGTCCTCGTTCTCGAGGATCGCGAGCACGAGCGCCTGCAGGTCGTCGATCAGGTCGCCCGACGGGCCGCCCGCGCGGAACGTGTCCATCGCGTCGGGGGGCAGCACGACGTCGGGGCCGAGCACGGCGTCGACCTTGCTCGGGAAGTAGTTGAACAGGGTGCGGCGCGAGACGTCGCACGCCTCGGCCAGCTCCTCCATGGTGAAGCCGTCGATGCTGCCGCGCTCGTCGGCGAGCCGCTGCGCGGCGTCGACGATGCGTAGCTCGGTGCCACGCCGGCCTCGACGCGGGATTGCACTATCGTTCACAGAGTGTAGTTTTGCACTCTGGGTTGCATGGTGCAAATCCTGGTGGTGGCTGGGTGGCGGCACCTTGCAGGTACGGCGGCCGTTCGCTGCGATCTGCCGCCACCCAGACAGCCGACACCGAAGGGTGGCGGCACTTTGCAGGTACGGCGGGCCGTTGCTGCGATCTGCCGCCACCCACCGGACCGCCACTCGGCCCACCCCCGCGTACACGAGCGCCAGCGGATACCTCCCTACCCTCCGGCCGCCCACAATGTCGCTCTACCGCCGCCGACGACTCGGGCGAGAGGACTCAGGCGACCACCAGCACGGGGAACGGCTCGACGTCGAGCCGCACCCGGGCACCCGGCTCGAGCCGGAGTGCGTCGGCGCTGGCCAGCTGGGCGACGACGTCCGTGCCGTCGGCAAGCTGACAGGTCACGCGGGAGTCAACGACGAGAAGGCGCTCCCGGCGTTCTTGAGGTCGGGGAAGGAACGCAGCCAAGCGCGATCTTGTCGGCCGAGCCGTCGTTGGCGATCGCCACCATCGGGAGGGCGTCAAGCCCCCACTAGCTGTACTGATCGGTGAGGTTGGTCAACCTGGTGATGG
>NZ_JAUZVE010000016.1:0-165013 GCF_031844425.1 Microbacterium sp. ARD31 | reverse complement strand
CTGGCCGCCGAGGGCGTCAGCATCTGGCTGGACGACCTCTCCCGCGACCGCATCACCACGGGCAACCTCGCGACCCTGATCGCCGAGCGCAACGTCACCGGAGTGACCACGAACCCGACGATCTTCCAGGGTGCGATCAGCAGCGGCGCCGACTCGTACGCCGCGCAGATCACCGAGCTGGCCGGCCGGGGCGCCTCGGTCGACGACGCGATCTTCGCCGCGACGACCGACGACGTCCGTGACGCCGCCGACGTCTTCCGGCCGGTCTTCGACCGCACCGGCGGCGTCGACGGGCGCGTGTCGATCGAGGTCTCCCCCGACCTCGCGCACGACACCGCCGCAACTGTCGCCTCGGCGAAAGAGCTGTGGGCGAAGGTCGACCGGCCCAACGTGCTGATCAAGATCCCCGCGACGAAGGCGGGCCTGCCCGCCATCACCGAGGTGATCGGGGCCGGCATCAGCGTCAACGTCACGCTGATCTTCAGCCTGGAGCGCTACGCAGACGTCATCGAGGCCTACCTCGCCGGCGTCGAGAAGGCTCAGGCGGCCGGTCACGACATCTCGACCCTCCACTCCGTGGCGTCGTTCTTCGTCTCCCGCGTGGACACCGAGGTCGACAAGCGCCTCACCGCCATCGGCACCGACGAGGCGACCGCACTCAAGAGCAAGGCCGGCGTCGCCAACGCCCGCCTCGCGTACGAGCTGTTCGAGCGCGAGTTCGCGACCGATCGCGCGAAGGCGCTCCTTGCCGACGGCGCGAACGTGCAGCGCCCGCTATGGGCCTCGACCGGCGTCAAGGACCCGTCCCTTCCCGACACCCTGTACGTCACCGAGCTCGTCGCCCCCGGCACCGTCAACACCATGCCCGAGAAGACGCTCGAGGCGACCTTCGACCACGGCCGCATCACGGGCGACACCGTCACCGGCAACTACGCGGACGCGCACGACGTGTTCGACCGCCTGGCCGCCGTCGGCGTCGACCTCACCGACGTCACGCAGGTGCTCGAGGACGAGGGCGTCGAGAAGTTCATCGCCTCGTGGCACGATCTCCAGGCGACCGTCGCCACGGCGCTCGGCGCGGGTTCCGAGACGGCTCGATGAGCTTCCGCATCCACCTGACCGGCCACGTGAAGTCGGTCGTCGACGAGACCCTCCCGGGACTCGTGGCCGACCTCGTGGCCTCGGGCGTCACGGCGGCGGACCCCACGCTGTGGGGTCCCGCCGCCGAAGACGAGGCCTCTCGGCGTCTGGGCTGGGTCCAGGCGGTGAGCGTCTCGCGCCCACTGGTGGATGAGATCCGGCGCCTGCGCGCCGACCTGGCCGCTCGCGGCGTGACGCGAGTCGTGCTGGCGGGAATGGGCGGGTCGTCTCTGGCGCCCGAGGTGATCGCGCAGACGTCCGGCGCGCCCCTCGTGATCCTGGACTCCACGTCGCCCGCCCAGGTGCTCGCCGCGATCGACGGCGACACCTCGTCGGGCGGCCTGGACCGCACCGTCCTGGTGGTCGCCTCCAAATCGGGTTCCACGGTCGAGACCGACTCGGCCCGTCGCGCCTTCGAGGCCGCCTTCCGCGACCTGGGCATCGACCCGCGCGAGCGGATCGTGGTTGTCACCGACCCCGGATCGCCCCTGGACTCCTCCGCTCGCGAAGCGGGCTACCGCGTCTTCAACGCGGACCCCCACGTAGGAGGGCGCTATTCGGCGCTCACCGCGTTCGGACTCGTGCCGGCAGGGCTCGCCGGGGTCGACATCGACGAGCTCCTCGACGAAGCGGAGGCCACGCTTCTCGAGGTCGCCATCGACAGCCCCGACAATCCCTCGCTCGTGCTCGCGGCCGCCATCGCCGGGGGCAGCCTGCGCCGAGACAAGCTGGGTCTCGTCACCGACGGCACGCACATCGTGGGCCTTCCCGACTGGATCGAGCAGCTGGTGGCCGAGTCCACGGGCAAGGAGGGAACCGGCATCCTTCCCGTCGTGCTCCTTCCCGTCTCACCCGAGCTGGACGCGCGCCCCGACGACCTGCAGATCCTCCGCCTGGTCGATGATGCCGGGGCGTTCCACCTCTTCGAGCACCACGAGGACGAGATCCTCGTCAGCGGGTCGCTCGGGGCGCAGTTCATCGTGTGGGAGTACGCCACCGCCATCGCCGGGCGGATCCTGGGCATCAACCCGTTCGATCAGCCCGACGTCGAGTCCGCGAAGGATGCCGCGCGAGGACTGCTCGAGGCCACGCCCGAGCCGACCGCACCGGTCTTCGTCGAGAACGGTGTCGAGGTGCGCGTCTCGGACCCCGCGCTCGCCGAATCCGGCACCATCGCCGGTGTGCTCGACACCCTGTGGTCCCGGCTCGGCCCGACCGGCTACGTCGCCGTGCAGGCCTATGTCAACCGCCTCGAGCTGCCTCAGCTGCAGGGTCTGCGCGAGATGGTCGCCGCCGACTCCGGCCGCCCCACCACGTTCGGCTGGGGACCGCGGTTCCTGCATTCGACGGGCCAGTACCACAAGGGCGGTCCCGCCGAGGGCGTCTTCCTGCAGATCCTCGAACGCACCGACGTCGACCTCGAGATCCCCGGACGGCCCTTCACGTTCGGGCAGCTCATCGAGGCGCAGGCGGCTGGCGACGCCGTCGTCCTCGCCGAAGGACACGGCCGCCCCGTCGTCTCACTCACGCTGACAGATCCCCAGATCGAAGTGCTCTCGCTCTTCGAAGCAGCCCAGTAGGAGCCTCTCCCCCATGACCGTCGAGATCCCCGGATCGAGCGCGGCCGCGCAGCGGCCGCCCGTAGAGATTTCCCGCGGGAGCAACCCGCTTCGCGACCCCGAAGACCGCCGCCTCAACCGCATCGCCGGCCCGAGCGCGCTCGTCATCTTCGGTGTCACCGGCGACCTGTCCCGCAAGAAGCTGATGCCCGCGGTGTACGACCTCGCGAACCGCGGGCTGCTGCCGCCCGGCTTCGCCCTGGTGGGCTTCGCTCGCCGCGACTGGGAGGACCAGGACTTCGCGCAGGTCGTGCACGACGCCGTGCGGCAGCACGCCCGCACGGAGTTCCGCGACGAGACCTGGCAGCAGCTGCTGCAGGGGATCCGGTTCGTCTCGGGCGAATTCGGCGACCCCGAGGCGTTCGCACGTCTGCGCGAAACCGTCGAGAAGCTCGACGCGGAGCGCGGCACCATGGGCAACCACGCCTTCTATCTCTCGATCCCGCCGAAGGACTTCCCCCAGGTGGCCGAGCAGCTGAAGGCATCCGGCCTGGTCGACGACACCGCCGATCGCCCCGAGCGCTGGCGCCGCGTGGTGATCGAGAAGCCGTTCGGGCACGATCTCGACTCGGCGCGCTCGCTCAACGACGCCCTGCGCTCGGCGTTCCCCACCGATTCGATCTTCCGCATCGACCACTACCTCGGCAAGGAGACGGTGCAGAACATCCTCGCCCTCCGTTTCGCCAACGAGCTGTACGAGCCGATCTGGAACCGCAACTACGTCGACCATGTGCAGATCACCATGGCCGAGGACATCGGCGTGGGCGGTCGCGCCGGTTACTACGACGGCATCGGCGCCGCGCGCGATGTCATCCAGAACCACCTGCTCCAGCTGATGGCGCTCACCGCCATGGAAGAGCCCATCAGCTTCGACGCGAAGGACCTGCGGGCCGAGAAGGAAAAGGTGCTGGCGGCGGTCACGCTTCCCGAGGACCTCGGCCGCTCCACGGCCCGCGGGCAGTACGACGGCGGCTGGCAGGGCGGTGAGAAGGTGCTCGGCTTCCTCGAGGAGGACGGGATGAACCCCGAGTCCACCACCGAGACGTATGCCGCGATCACCCTCGAGGTCAACACCCGCCGCTGGGCGGGAGTGCCCTTCTATCTGCGCACGGGCAAGCGGCTGGGCCGCCGCGTCACCGAGATCGCGGTCGTGTTCAAGTCGGCGCCCGAGATGCTGTTCTCGCGCAGCCAGACGCTGGGTCAGGGGCAGAACGCCCTGGTCATCCGCGTCCAGCCCGACGAGGGCGTCACCATCCGCTTCGGATCCAAGGTGCCCGGTGCCGGCGCGCAGGTGCGCGACGTCACGATGGACTTCGGCTACGGACACGCCTTCACCGAGGCCAGCCCCGAAGCCTATGAGCGCCTCATCCTCGACGTGCTCCTGGGCGACCCGCCGCTCTTCCCCCGCCACGAGGAGGTCGAGCTCTCGTGGAAGATCCTCGACCCCATCGAGAAGTTCTGGGCGGAGCAGGGCGGCCCCCTCGAGCAGTACGCTCCCGGATCCTGGGGGCCGGCATCCGCCCAGGAAATGCTCGCCCGCGACGGCCGAACCTGGAGGCGCCCGTGATCGTCGACCTGCCCGACACCACTGTCAGCAAGATCTCCCGCGCGCTGGTCAACGTGCGCGAAGAGGGCGGCGCCGTCGCCCTCGGACGCGTGCTGACCCTCATCATCATCACCCGCCAGGGCGAGATGGAGGAGGTCATCGAGGCCGCCAACGATGCCTCTCGCGAGCACCCGATGCGGGTGATCGTGCTCATGATCAACGGCGCGAAGGATGCCGCCTCCTGCCTGGACGCGCAGATCCGCGTGGGCGGCGACGCCGGCGCCAGCGAAGTCGTCACCCTTCACGCCAGCGGCGAGGCCGGGAGCTCCAACCTCGAGTCCCTCGTCACCGGTCTGCTGCTGCCCGACGCTCCCGTCGTGGTCTGGTGGCCGAACGAGACGCCGTCCGAGCCGGCCAACACCTCCATCGGGCGCATCGCCCAGCGACGCATCACCGACGCGGCCACCAAGGCCGACCCGTCGGCGTTCGTGGCCTCGCTGGGTGACAGCTACGCACCCGGCGACACGGACCTCGCCTGGACGCGGCTGACCCGCTGGCGCGAGCAGCTCGCGGCGATCCTCGACCAGCCTCCGTACGAGCCCGTGACGGGTGTCACCGTGCGCGGAGCCTCCGACTCCCCGTCGACCGCGCTGCTGGCGGCATGGCTGCGGCTCGCCCTGGACGTCCCTGTCGAGTGGGAGTACCTCTCGGCCGAGGAGTGGCCCCACGGCATCAAGTCGGTCTCGCTCGCGCGTGAGAGCGGCGAGGTCCTTCTCGAACGCCCGACGCCGGGCGTCGCCATCCTCACCCAGCCCGGGCAGCCCAGCCATGATCTCGCGTTCCCCCGCCGGACACTCCGCGAATGCCTGGCCGAGGAGCTGCGTCGACTGGACCCGGACCTCCTGTATGGTCGAGTGATCACAGAGGGGTGGGCGCGGTTGGACCCGCCGACGACACGGGAGGCGCGGAGCTAGCAGCATGGTCGAGGAATGGGCAGAGAAGCGGGTCGTCATCGCACCCGACCCCGCGACACTGGCCGACTCGGTCGCCGCACGGTTCCTCAGCCGCGTCGCCAAACGCGTGTCGAGCGGAAGCACGGCGCACATCTCGCTGACCGGCGGGAGTATGGGATCCGCCGTCCTGGCCGCCGCCGCCCGGCACCCGAAGACCGCCGAGATCGACTGGTCGCGCGTGCACTTCTGGTGGAGTGACGAGCGGTTCCTCCCCCGCGGCCACGCGGACCGCAACGAGACGCAGGCCCGCGCGGCGCTGCTGGACGGGCTGGACATCCCGGCGGGGAACATCCACGCCGTCGCGGCCAGCGATGAGGGGCTCGGGCTCGACCAGGCTGCAGCGGCGTACGCGGCCGAGCTGGCCGGCCACCCGTGCCGCGACCACGCGTGGCCGTCGTTCACCGTCTGCTTCCTCGGCGTCGGGCCCGACGCGCACATCGCCTCCCTCTTCCCCGACCGGCCCGAGATCCAGATCATCGATCGCGCTGTCGTGCCGGTCCGCGACTCCCCCAAGCCGCCGCCGGAGCGCGTCACGATGACGCGTCCGGTCATCAACTCCTCCAAGCGCGTGTGGATGGTGCTGTCGGGCGAGGACAAGGCGTCGGCGCTGGGGCTCGCCCTCGCCGGGGCGAGCTACGTCAATGTGCCCGCCGCCGGGGCGAAAGGACGACGCCGCACGGTGTTCTTCGTCGACGAGGCGGCCGCCTCGAAGGTGCCACCGGAGCTCATCGACCGCGAGTACTGAGTCCGGGGCACCCGAGACCGCGTCAGACGAAAAGAGAGAGCGGATGCCGCAGCATCCGCTCTCTCTTTCGTCTTGTCGCCGTGTCGTCAGGACTGGCCGCGACGCTCCCGCAGCTGCGTCAGCGCGTCCCCGAGGAGGGTTTCGGCCTCTTCATCGGTACGACGCTCCTTCACGTACGCGAGGTGCGTCTTGTACGGCTCGGTCTTGGCGACCGCCGGCGGATTCGCCTTGTCGCGCCCGGCGGGAAGGCCCGAGTGCGGCGAGTCGATCGTGTCGGGGATCTCGTCCTCGGGGATGCCCGCCGCGAAGTAGCGCACGGTCTCGTTGCCCAGTGCGTCCCAGTAGGAGATCGCGATGCGGTCCGCGTGGAATCCGTGATCCTGCTCACCCATCGGGCCGGCCCCGACGCGGGTGCCGCGGATCGCATTGCCTCCGGTTGCCATCAGAGTCCCTGGAATTTCGTGATCAGGCCGAGGGAGACGATCGCGACGAACCACACCAGTGCGAGCACGATGGTGAAACGGTTGAGGTTGCGCTCGGCGAGCCCGGACGAGCCGAGGGACGAGGTCATGCCGCCGCCGAACATGTCGGACAGGCCGCCACCGCGCCCCTTGTGGAGGAGGATGAGGAGGGTCAGCAGGAGACTCGTGATGCCCAGGAGCACCTGCAGGACGAACTCGAGGATCTGCACAGTCGTTGAAGCCTTTCGCAGCGATCCCGTCGGATCGCACAAGGGTCGAGTATACCGGGGAGCGTCAGACGCCGACGTGCTTCTGATACCGGACGATCGCGGCGAACTCGTCCACGACCAGGCTGGCTCCACCCACGAGGGCTCCGTCGACGTCGGGTTCGCGCATGAAGCTGGCGATGTTCGCCGACTTCACCGACCCGCCGTAGAGCACGCGGGTGCGCGCGGCCGCCTCGTCGCCGAGCGACGCGGCGATGACGGCGCGGAGCTTCGCGCACACCTCCTGCGCCTGATCGGGCGTCGCGGCCTGACCGGAGCCGATCGCCCAGACGGGCTCGTAGGCCACGACGATGTCGGCATCCGCCGAGAGCCCTTCCAGCGCCACCTCGAGTTGTCCGACGGGCACGGCGCTGGCCCCGTGCTTCTCGAGGTCCTCGGCGGTCTCGCCCACGCAGATCACGGGAACGAGACCGTGCTTGAGGGCGGCCTTCGTCTTCGCCGCCACGACATCGTCGGTCTCGGCGTGGTACTGACGGCGCTCCGAGTGTCCGATGATGACGTACCGGCAATCGAGCTTGGCCAGGAACGCGCCCGAGATCTCGCCCGTGAACGCCCCCGAATCCTGCGTGGACAGATCCTGGGCGCCGAGGGCGAACGGGATCTTGTCGGCATCGAGCAGCGTCTGGACGGTTCGAAGATCGGTGTACGGCGGGAAGACCGCCACCTCGACCGAGCCGTCCTCGTGCTTGGCGTCCTTCAGCGTCCAGTGCAGCTTCTGGACGAACGCGACAGCCTGCAGGTGGTCGAGGTTCATCTTCCAGTTGCCTGCGATGAGCGGGGTGCGGCTTGCTACTGCCATCCGAGGACCTCCAGTCCGGGGAGCTTCTTTCCTTCGAGGAACTCGAGGCTCGCGCCCCCACCCGTCGAGATGTGTCCGAACGCGTCGTCGGCGAAGCCGAGCTGGCGGACGGCCGCGGCCGAATCACCGCCGCCGACCACGCTGAGACCGCCCACCTCGGTGAGGGCCTTCGCGACGGCCTTGGTACCGGCGGCGAACGGCGCGAGTTCGAACACGCCCATCGGGCCGTTCCAGAACACCGTCTTGGAGTCCCGGACGAGATCGGCGAACCGGGTCGCCGTGTCGGGACCGATGTCGAGGCCGAGGCCCGACGCTCCGAACGGTGTGTCTTCGATGCGATCGGCCGGGGTCACGACGTGTTCCGCGTCCGCACCGAACTTCGACGCCACGACGATGTCGGTGGGGAGCACGAGCTCGACTCCGGACTCCTCGGCGCGGCGCATGTAGTCGCGCACGGTGTCGAGCTGATCGGCTTCGAGCAGGCTGGATCCCACCTTGTGCCCCTGGGCCGCCAGGAAGGTGAAGAGCATGCCGCCGCCGATCAGCAGGCGATCGACGCGCGGCAGCAGGTGCGAGATGACACCGAGCTTGTCGCTGACCTTCGAGCCGCCCAGCACCACCGTGTAGGGGCGCTCGGGCTTCTCGGTGAGCCGGTCCAGGACCTCCAGTTCGGCGGCGATGAGGAGCCCGGCGGACGACGGCAGAAGCTCTGCCAGCTCGAAGACCGACGCCTGCTTGCGGTGCACCACGCCGAACCCGTCGGAGACGAGAGCGTCCCCGAGTCCGGCGAGCTGCTCCGCGAACCCACGGCGCTCGTCGTCATCCTTCGAGGTCTCGCCCGGGTGGAACCGGAGGTTCTCGATCACCGCGACGTCGCCGTCCTCGAGCGCCGCAACGGCCTCGTGGGCGGATTCGCCGACCGTGTCGCGCGCGAACGCGACGGGCTTGCCCAGCAGCTCCGAGAGCCGCTGGGCCACGGGCGCGAGGCTGTACTTCGCGTCGGGAACGCCGTCGGGGCGACCGAGGTGCGAGCACACCACGAGACGGGCACCCTGGTTGATCAGGGCGTTGAGGGTGGGGAGCGACGCGCGCACGCGGCCGTCATCCGTGATGACCCCGTCCTTGAGCGGGACGTTGAGGTCACAACGGACGACGACGCGCTTGCCTGCGAGCGAACCCAGCGAGTCGAGGGTGCGCAGAGCCATCTCGGAGCTCAGAGCTTGCCGGCGACGTACTCGGTGAGGTCGACGAGGCGGTTGGAGTAGCCCCACTCGTTGTCGTACCAGGCCGAGACCTTGACGAGGTTCCCGCTCACGTTTGTGAGCTCCGCGTCGAAGATCGACGAGTGCGGGTTGCCCTGGATGTCGCTGGAGACGATCGGGTCCTCGGTGTACTGCAGGTAGCCGGCGAGGCGGCCGTCGGCGGCGGCGGCCTTGTAGGCCTCGTTCACCTGGTCGACGGTGAGTCCCTCGGTCGGCGTGATGATCGTCAGGTCGACGATGGAGCCGGTGGGCACGGGGACGCGGTAGGACGAGCCGCTCAGCTTGCCGTTGAGCTCGGGCAGGACCAGGCCGATCGCCTTGGCCGCGCCGGTCGAGGCGGGGACGATGTTGATCGCGGCACCGCGGGCGCGGCGCAGGTCGCCGTGCGGGCCGTCCTGGAGGTTCTGGTCGGCGGTGTAGGCGTGCGCGGTCATCATGAAGCCGCGCTCGATGCCGAAGGCGTCGTTGAAGACCTTGGCCAGGGGCGCCAGGCAGTTGGTGGTGCACGAGGCGTTCGAGATGATGACGTCGTTCTCGGGGTCGTAGTCGCCCTCGTTCACGCCCATCACGACGGTGACATCGTCACCGGTCGCGGGTGCGGAGATGAGGACCTTCTTGGCGCCGCCCGCGACGTGCTTCTTGGCGTCCTCGGCCTTGGTGAAGCGGCCGGTGGACTCGATGACGATGTCCACGCCCAGCTCGCCCCAGGGCAGGTTGGCGGGGTCGCGCTCTTCGAAGACCTTGATGGTCTTGTCGCCGACGGTGATCGAGTCGGCCGTGTACGAGACGTCCTCGGCGAGCACGCCGCCGACCGAGTCGTACTTGAGGAGGTGGGCGAGGGTCTTGTTGTCGGTGAGGTCGTTCACCGCCACGATGTCGAGGTCCGCACCCTGCGCGAGAGCCGCGCGAAGGTAGTTGCGTCCGATTCGGCCGAAGCCGTTGATGCCGATCTTGACAGCCACGGAGTTTCTCCTGAGTGTGTCGTGCGCGAGTGCGCGGTTTAGTGCGGTTCAGACGATGGACGACGGCGTCCCGGCGGGCGTAGCCGCCGGGACGCCGCGCCGGTTATGACAGTACCAGCAGGCCCGAGGCCTTCTCGCGGGCCACCGCGAAGCGCTGCTGGACGTTGGACCAGTCGGCGATGTTCCACACCGCCTTGACGTAGTCCGCCTTGACGTTGAGGTAGTCGAGGTAGAACGCGTGCTCCCACATGTCCAGCTGGAACACGGGGATCGTGCCCTGCGCCGTGTTGGACTGCTGGTCGAACAGCTGCTGGATGATCAGCTGCTCGCCGATCGGGTCCCAGCTGAGCACGGCCCAGCCCGAGCCCTGGATGCCGGTCGCGGCGGCGGTGAAGTGCGCCTGGAACTTGTCGAAACCGCCGAAGAACTCGTCGATGGCGGCGCGCAGCTCACCTTCGGGCTCGCCGCCGCCCTCGGGCGACAGGTTGGTCCAGAAGATGGAGTGGTTGACGTGGCCGCCGAGGTTGAAGGCCAGATCCTTCTCGAGCTTGTTGACGTTCGCGAGGTTGCCGGTCTCACGGGCCTCGGCGAGCTGCTCCAGGGCGGTGTTGGCCCCGGTCACGTACGCCTGGTGGTGCTTGGAGTGGTGGAGCTCCATGATCTTGCCGCTGATGTGCGGCTCCAGCGCGGCATAGTCGTAGGGGAGGTCGGGCAACGTGTACTTCGCCATGTTCTCTTCTTCCTGTCGGCGCTGCGCCGAAGCCTCGGCGCAGCGAGGGGACGACTGTCATCCTACTGATGGGCAACGCCGGTGAGTGGGGCTTGCTTCCCGATGTGACGACGGGGAAGAATGCCGCCGTCGCGCCCCGGGCGCTACTCCTCCATGCCCGCCGGCACGGCGGACTCGGTGCCGGGGATGCCGTCGGCTTCGGCCTTCTTGTCGGCCATGGCCAGCAGCCGCCGGATGCGGCCCGCGACGGCATCCTTGGTCAACGGCGGGTCGGCGTGGTGACCCAGTTCGTCCAGGCTCGCGTCGCGATGGGCCAGCCGCAGCGTGCCTGCTTCGCGGAGATGGTCCGGCACGTCCTCGCCCAGGATCTCGAGAGCGCGCTCCACCCGCGCGCAGGCGGCGACGGCCGCCTGCGCCGACCGGCGCAGGTTGGCGTCGTCGAAGTTGACCAGGCGATTGACGCCCGCGCGCACCTCGCGCCGCTGGCGCATCTGATCCCAGTCGGACGCCGCCCGTTCGGCCCCCATCGTCGCCAGTGCCGCCCGGATGGCCTCGCCTTCGCGGACCACGACGCGGGGGATGCCGCGGACCTCTCGCGCCTTCGCGGGGATGCCGACCCGGTGCCCCGCGCCGACGAGCGCCATGGCGGCCTCGGATGACGGGCAGGTGATCTCGAGGGCGGCTGAGCGGCCGGGCTCGCTCAGCGAACCCGCGGCCAGGAACGCTCCTCGCCACACTGCCGCCAGGTCGCCGCGGGACCCCGTCGTGAGCTTGTTCGGCAGGCCTCGAACCGGACGCCGACGCTGATCGAGGAGCCCGGTCTGGCGCGCGAGCGTCTCACCGCCCTCGATGACCCTCACGGCGTAATGACCTGCGCTTCGGCCTCCGGAGCCCTGCACGTGCACCAGTTCGGGACGCACACCGTAGATCTCCAGCAGCTCGCGTGCGACCCGGCGCGCCAGCACATCGGAGTCCAGCTCGGCCTCGACGGCGACGCGGTTGGCGATCGAGTGCAGGCCCCCCGAGAATCGCAGCAGCGCCGTGAGCTCGGCCACCCGTGCGGTGGGTCGCGGATCGCGCACGGCGATGAGCTCGGCTTTGACGTCGGCGGTCAGCGACACGGGTCTCCTCTGGGTCGGGAACGATCGTCCAGCCTACCCGCGCGGGGCGGCGGGCACCGATCCGGTCACTCGCGACCGAGGTCGCGATGCTTCACCTTGACCGCGACGCCGGGGACCGAGGACAGCCGCTCGGCGAGCTCCCGGGTCATCACCACCGAGCGATGCTTGCCCCCGGTGCATCCCACGGCGACCACGGAGTGGCGCTTGTTCTCGCGCTGGTAGCCCTCGAGCACGGGGCGCAGCGCCGCCGCGTACGCGTCGACGAACTCGGTCGCTCCGCGCTGGGCGAGCACGTAGTCCCGGACTTCGGCGTCCTCGCCGGTCTGCGCGCGAAGGGCGTCATTCCAGAACGGGTTCGGCAGGAAGCGCATGTCGGCGACCAGATCCGCGTCCGGCGGCAGTCCGTACTTGAAGCCGAAGCTGACCACCGTGAGGGTGTGCCGGGCATCGGTCTCATCGGCGAAGAGGTCCACGATGCGCGAGGCGAGCTGATGGATGTTGAACTGCGACGTGTCGATGATGACGTCGGCGTCCTCCCGGACCACCGCCAGTCGCTCGCGCTCCTGCACGATGCCGTCCAGCAGCGTCCCGTCCCCTTGCAGCGGGTGCGGCCTGCGAACCGCCTCGAACCGGCGGACCAGCACGTCGTCCGCGGCGTCGAGGAAGAGCACGCGCAGCTTCGATCGCTCACGGAGGGCCTGCACGGCCCGGGGCAGCTCCGAGAAGAGATCGCGACCCCGAACGTCCACGACCACGGCGATGCGTGGCAGCGACTCCCCCGCGAGGCCCGTGAGATCGAGGAGCGGACGCAGCATCTGCGGCGGCAGGTTGTCGACGACGTACCAGTCGAGGTCCTCGAGGGCGTTGGCCGCTGTCGAGCGGCCGGCACCGGACATCCCCGTCACGATCAGGATCTCGCCCGGTTCCCGGCGTTCTCCGTCGGTCATGACCACCCCCGTCGTCGGACCCAGCCTAGCCGCTCGCCAGATGCGCGTGCACCGCGGCGGCGAGCTTGGGCCCCACCCCGGGCAGCGCCTCGATCTCGTCCGGACTCGCGTTCTTGAGCGCGGCGACCGAACCGAAATGCCGCAGGAGCGCGCGGATGCGCGCCTCCCCCAGCCCCGGCACCTCGGCCAGCACGCTCTGGATGTCGCGCTTGCGCTTGCGGCGCTGGTGCGTGATGGCGAAGCGGTGGGCTTCGTCGCGCAGCCGCTGCAGCAGGTAGAGCGCTTCGGAGGTGCGGGGCAGGATCACCGGATAGTCCTCCCCCGGCAGCCAGACTTCTTCGAGCCGCTTCGCGATGCCGCAGAGGGCGAGCTCCTCGTGCCCGGCGTCGCGCAGCGCACGCGCCGCCGCCTCCACCTGCGGGCGCCCGCCGTCGACGACGAGCAGCTGCGGGCGGTACGCGAACCGCGGCTTGCGACGTTCGGTCACCACGGGCGCGTCCGCATCGAGCACGGCGTCCGGCTCGGGCTGGTCGTCGGCTTCGTCGGGGCGGTCGAGGTAGGCGAGGCGGCGCATCAGCACCTGGTGCAGCGAGTCCGTGTCGTCCGTCGTCTCGGCGACCGAGAACGATCGGTACTGGTCCTTGCGCGGCAGCCCGTCCTCGAAGACCACCATCGAAGCCACGACGTTGGTCCCGCCGAGGTGCGACACGTCGAAGCATTCGATGCGCAGCGGCGCCTCGTCGAGCCCGAGGGCGGACTGAAGATCGGTCAGAGCCTGGGACCGCGCGACATAGTCGCTCGTTCGCCGGGTCTTGTGCAGCATCAGCGCCTGCTGGGCGTTGAGCGTCGCCGTCTTCATGAGGTCCGCCTTGCGCCCCCGCTGAGCGACCTGGATCGTGACGTTGCGTCCGCGACGCTCGCGCAGCCACTGCTCGAGCTCTCCGGCGTCATCGGGCATCGTCGGGACGAGCACCTGCCGGGGGATGTCGGCGGGGGCCGCGTCGCCGTAGGTGCGCTGGAGGATCTGATCGACCAGATCGGCGCCCGTGATGTCGAGCTCCTTCTCGATCGTGGTCGCCCGCACACCGCGGACGCGACCACCGCGGACGACGAAGTGCTGGACCGCGGCGGCCAGCTCGTCCTCGGCGATGCCGAACAGGTCGGCGTCGGTGTCGGGGGCCAGCACCAGCGCGCTCTTGCCGAGCACGGCTTCGATGGCCTGGAGCTTGTCACGGTACGACGCGGCCGCCTCGTAGTCCATGGCCGCGGAGGCCTCGCGCATGCGCGCGGTCAGCTCGCGGGCGAACCGCTGATCGCCGCCGGACATGAAGGCGACGAAGTCGTCGACGATCGCTCGGTGCTCCTCGATCGTCACCCGCATCGAACACGGCCCACCGCAGCGGCCGATCTGACCGGGGAAGCACGGTCGACCGGTCGCCATGGCCTTCTTGTACGACGAGTCGCTGCAGGTGCGGATCGGGAAGACCTTGATCAACAGGTCGATGGTGTCGTGCACGGCCCACACCTTCGGATACGGCCCGAAGTACTTCGCACCGCGGATCCTGCCGTTGCGCGTCACGATCACGCGGGGCGCTTCGTCGCCGAGGGTCACCGCCATGAAGGGGTAGGACTTGTCGTCGCGGTAGCGGACGTTGAACGGCGGATCGAACTCCTTGATCCACTGGTACTCCAGCTGCAGCGAGTCCACGTCCGTCGCCACGACCGTCCACTCCACGGACGCGGCGGACAGCACCATGCGACGCGTCCGCTCGTGGAGCGTGCGGAGGGGCGCGAAGTAGTTGGAGAGGCGGGCGCGGAGGTTCTTCGCCTTGCCGACGTAGAGCACCCGGCCGCTCGCGTCGCGGAACCGGTACACGCCGGGGTTGGTGGGGATCTCCCCCGCCTTCGGCTTGTACGGGAGCTGGTCTGCCATCGCGGTGGGGCGCCTAGCCGGCCTTGCGACGCTGCTGCGCGGCGCCGAGGATCTCGGCGAGGAACGCACCGGTGTGGCTGCGCTCGACGCGGGCGACCTGCTCGGGGGTGCCCGTTGCGACGATCTCGCCGCCGCCGGAGCCCCCTTCGGGTCCGAGATCGATGATCCAGTCAGCCGACTTGATGACATCGAGGTTGTGCTCGATGACGATCACGGTGTTCCCCTTGTCGACCAGGCCGTTGAGCACCTCGAGCAGGCGCTGCACGTCCTCGAAGTGCAGCCCGGTCGTCGGCTCGTCGAGCACGTACACGCTGCGGCCGTTGGATCGGCGCTGCA
Source organism: Microbacterium sp. ARD31 (assembly GCF_031844425.1). Classification (NCBI taxonomy): domain Bacteria; kingdom Bacillati; phylum Actinomycetota; class Actinomycetes; order Micrococcales; family Microbacteriaceae; genus Microbacterium; species Microbacterium sp. ARD31. The sequence goes on along the minus strand of NZ_JAUZVE010000016.1, from coordinate 150,112 downwards.
GTTCCGTGGCGAGCTTGACCCGCTGGGCCTCGCCACCCGACAGCGTGGTCGCGGACTGGCCGAGGCGCACGTAGCCGAGGCCGACGTCCACGAGGGTCTTGAGGTACCGGTGGATCGCCTGGATCGGCTCGAAGAACTCGGCGGCCTCGGCGATCGGCATCTCGAGCACCTCGGCGATGTTCTTGCCCTTGTAGTGCACGGCGAGCGTGTCGCGGTTGTACCGCTTGCCGTGGCACACCTCGCAGTCGACGTACACGTCGGGAAGGAAGTTCATCTCGATCTTGATCGTGCCGTCTCCCGAGCACGCCTCGCAGCGCCCGCCCTTGACGTTGAAGCTGAAGCGCCCGGGCTGGTAGCCCCGCGCCTTGGCCTCGGGGGTCTCGCTGAACAGAGTGCGCACGCGATCGAACACGCCGGTGTACGTCGCCGGGTTGGAGCGAGGGGTCCGTCCGATCGGCGCCTGATCGACGTGCACGACCTTGTCGAGGTTGTCGAGCCCGGTGACGCGCGTGTGCTTGCCGGCGACCCGTCGGGCACCGTTGAGGCGAGTGGCCAGCACTTCGTAGAGGATGCCGTTGACCAGCGACGACTTACCCGAACCGCTCACGCCGGTCACCGCCGTGAGGACGCCCAGCGGGAAGTCCGCGGTGACGTTCTTCAGGTTGTTCTCGCGCGCTCCGACCACGGAGATCTGCCGCTTCTTGTCGATGCGTCGACGCTTCGCCGGGGTGGGGATCTCGCGGCGTCCCGCCAGGTAGTCGCCCGTGATCGAACCGCTGTCGGCGAGCATCTGGTCGAGGGGGCCCGAGTGAACGACGTTGCCGCCCTCGACGCCGGCCCGCGGTCCGATGTCCACGATCCAGTCGGCCGCGTGGATGGTCTCTTCGTCGTGCTCGACGACGATCAGGGTATTGCCGAGGTCGCGGAGTTTCACGAGCGTCTCGATGAGCCGGCGGTTGTCGCGCTGGTGGAGTCCGATGGACGGTTCGTCGAGGACGTAGAGGACGCCGGTCAGACCCGAGCCGATCTGCGTGGCCAGGCGGATGCGCTGCGCCTCGCCGCCCGACAGCGATCCCGCGGAGCGACTGAGGCTGAGGTAGTTGAGACCCACCTGGATGAGGAAGTCCAGACGCGCGCGGATCTCGCGGAGCACCGCGGCGGCGATCTTCGCCTCGCGGTCGGTGAGCTGCAGCTTCGCGAAGTAGTCCTGCGCTTCGGCGAGGCTCAGCCGGGAGGCGTCGGCGATCGAGTGTCCGTGGACCTGAACGGCGAGGACCTCGGGCTTCAGCCTCGCGCCGTCGCAGACCGGGCACGGCACCTCGCGGAGGTACTCCGCCCAGCGCTGTCGCTGGGTGTCGGACTCGGCCTGCAGGTACTGCCGCTCGATGTAGGGCACGACTCCCTCGAAGCCCGAGGCGTATCGCATCTCGCGCCCGTAGCGGTTGCGCCACTTGACGGTGACCTTGTAGTTCTCCCCGCGCAGCACCGCCTCGCGGACGTCGGAGTGCAGCTTCTTCCAGGGCGTGTCGAGCGAGAAGTCCAGGTCGCGTGCCAGTCCTTCGAGCAGCCGCTCGTAGTACTGGAAGAGGCCCTTGCCCTGCGTGGTCCACGGCAGCAGAACACCCTCGCGGATCGACAGCTCCTCGTCACCCAGCATGAGCTCGACGTCGACGGACATGCGGGTGCCGAGGCCGGAACAGGCGGGGCAGGCGCCGAAGGGCGCGTTGAACGAGAAGGTGCGCGGCTCGATCTCGGTCAGCTGCAGGGGGTGCCCGTTGGGGCACGCGAGCTTCTCGGAGAAGGACTGCCACGCGTCGTCGCCCTCCTCGTCGACGAAGTTCACCTGCATGACCCCGCCGGCCAGGCCCAGCGCCGTCTCGACGGAGTCGGTGATGCGGCCGAGGATGTCGGAACTGGCGACCAGGCGATCGACGACGACGGCGATGTCGTGCTTGTAGCTCTTCTTCAGTGCGGGCGGCTCGGCGAGCTGCACGAGCTCCCCGTCCACGACGGCGCGGGCATAGCCCTTGGCGGAGAGCTCCTTGAAGAGGTCGACGAACTCGCCCTTCTTCTGCGTGACCACCGGCGCGACGATCTGGTAGCGCGTGCGCTCGGGGAGCTCCATCAGCTGATCGGCGATCTGCTGCACGGTCTGGCGCTGGATCACCTCGCCGCACTCGGGGCAGTGCGGCACGCCGATGCGCGCCCACAGCAGACGCATGTAGTCGTGGATCTCGGTGATGGTGCCCACCGTCGAGCGCGGGTTGCGGTTGGTCGACTTCTGGTCGATCGACACCGCGGGGCTGAGCCCTTCGATGAAGTCGACGTCGGGGCGATCGACCTGACCCAGGAACTGGCGCGCGTAGGCGCTCAGCGACTCGACGTAGCGGCGCTGCCCCTCGGCGAAGATCGTGTCGAACGCCAGCGACGACTTGCCCGACCCGGACAGGCCCGTGAACACGACGAGGGAGTCGCGCGGGATGTCGAGATCGACGTTCTTCAGATTGTGGACGCGTGCGCCGCGGACACTGAGCTTTCCGCTCGTGTGGGCGTGCGTGGAGACGGGGACGATGGGCACCCGTCAAGTGTAGGCGGGGCCTCCGACACGGGCTCCGGGGTTCGTCCGCGGCGAAACGGCGGGCGCCTACGCGTGGCCGGCGCGCTCCATCGCTCGGAGCTCCTTCTTGAGATCCTGGACCTCGTCGCGCAGCCGTGCCGCGAGCTCGAACTTCAACTCCGCCGCGGCCGACAGCATCTGATTGCTGAGGTCGGCGATGGTGGACTCGAGCTGCTCGGCGCCCTCGGCTGCGATGCCCTCGCGGCGCAGCTGCGGGGTCGGCGACTTGCCCTTGCCCGACTTCGCACGGGCGGCATCCTTCTTCGACAGCATCGCCGCCGTGTCGGATGCCTCACGGGCGAGCACCTCGGTGATGTCGGCGATCCGCTTGCGCAGCGGCTGCGGGTCGATGCCGTTGGCGAGGTTGTAGGCGACCTGCTTCTCGCGCCGGCGATCGGTCTCGTCGATTGCATTGCGCATCGAGTCGGTCATCTTGTCGGCGTACATGTGCACCTGGCCGGACACGTTCCGCGCCGCGCGCCCGATGGTCTGGATGAGGGACGTGCCCGAACGGAGGAATCCCTCCTTGTCGGCGTCGAGGATCGACACCAGGGAGACCTCGGGCAGGTCGAGCCCCTCGCGCAGCAGGTTGATGCCCACCAGGACGTCGTAGACGCCCGCGCGCAGCTCGGTGAGCAGCTCCACGCGCCGGAGGGTGTCGACGTCGGAGTGCAGGTACCGCACCCGGACGCCGTGCTCGCCGAGGAAGTCGGTGAGCTCCTCTGCCATCTTCTTCGTCAGCGTCGTCACGAGCACGCGCTCGTCCCGATCGGCGCGGATGCGGATCTCTTCGAGCAGGTCGTCGATCTGTCCCTTGGACGGCTTGACGATGATCTCGGGGTCGACCAGCCCGGTCGGACGGATGATCTGCTCGACGACGCCGTCGGCGATGCCCATCTCGTACCGGCCGGGGGTCGCCGACAGATACACGGTCTGCCCCACGCGATTCTTGAACTCGTCCCAGCGCAGCGGTCGGTTGTCCATCGCGCTGGGCAGCCGGAAGCCGTGCTCCACCAGTGTCCGCTTGCGCGACGCGTCGCCCTCGTACATGGCGCCGATCTGCGGCACCGTGACATGGGACTCGTCGATCACCATGAGGAAGTCGTCGGGGAAGAAGTCCAGCAGGGTGTGCGGCGGCTCGCCCGGCATCCGCCCGTCGAGGTGCCGGGAGTAGTTCTCGATGCCCGAGCAGAAGCCCAGCTGCTGCAGCATCTCGAGGTCGAAGGTGGTGCGCATCCGCAGTCGCTGCGCTTCGAGCAGCTTGTTCTGCGACTCGAGCTCCTTCAATCGCTCCTCGAGCTCGTGCTCGATCGTGCCGATGGCCCGCTGCACCGTCTCGGTGCCCGCGGCGTAGTGCGTCGCGGGGAAGATCGGGACCGAATCGAGTTTCTGCACGACGTCACCGGTGAGGGGATGCAGCATGTACAGCGCCTCGATCTCGTCGCCGAACAGCTCGATGCGGATGGCGTACTCCTCGTAGACCGGGATGATCTCGATGGTGTCGCCCCGGACGCGGAAGTTGCCCCGCGAGAAGTCGACGTCGTTGCGGTTGTACTGCATCGCGATGAACTTGCGGATGAGCGCGTCGCGGTCGTACCTCTCCCCCACCTGGAGCGCAACCATGGCGCGCAGGTACTCCTCGGGGGACCCGAGACCGTAGATGCACGACACCGTGCTCACCACGATGACGTCTCGTCGTGAGAGCAGCGAGTTCGTCGTGGAGTGGCGGAGACGCTCGACCTCGGCGTTGATCGAGGAGTCCTTCTCGATGAAGGTGTCCGTCTGCGGGACATACGCCTCGGGCTGGTAGTAGTCGTAGTACGACACGAAGTACTCGACGGCGTTGTGCGGCATCAGCTCGCGGAATTCGTTGGCCAGCTGCGCGGCGAGGGTCTTGTTGTGCGCGAGCACGAGGGTGGGACGCTGGACGGCCTCGACCAGCCACGCCGTCGTCGCGGACTTTCCGGTGCCGGTCGCGCCGAGGAGGACCACGTCGGTCTCACCGGCGTTGATGCGCGCGGACAGCTCGGCGATCGCCTGTGGCTGGTCGCCGGAGGGCTGGTACTCGCTGACGACCTCGAAGGGCCGGACGGATCGGGTGGTCTGCACCCTTCAAGCGTAGGCGCGGGCGCCGACACCGGCGCCGGCGCGGGCACCGACGGGCGCCGACCTGCCGCTCAGGCGAACCCGCCGCCCCCGTCGAACCCGCCCATGCCGCCGTCGAATCCACCGCTGAAGCCGCCGTCGAATCCGCCGCCGGCGGAACCGTCGAACCCGGCCGCCCCCGCGTCGAACGTCTCGCCGACCCAGCCGGGCTCGTCCGACAGATGCAGCGAGCCGGCTCCGGCCGTGAAGTACAGCGCCACCGCGCTGGTCATGACGAACTGGTGGGCGATCAGGGCCATCGCCCCCGTGGTCAGGAGGATCGCGCGGGAGTCGACAGCGTCCCTCGGGTCGGCGGACAGCGCGGTCAGCACTCCGTTGCCCTGATCGGCGCCGTCCCGATCGGTCCCCTGGGCGCGGCGCGCCCGATGCTCTTCGGCCCGCCTCATCAGCCGCGCCAGCACGATCGGATCGTCGGATGCGGCATCCCGCTCGGATTCGGCCATGAACGGCCGCAGCTGCTCGAACAGCTCGCGGCGGCGCTCCGGCGGGAGATCCTTGAACGCCGACGCGTGAGCGCTCTCGATGACCGACGCGGGAAGAGTGTTGAGCAGATAGACGTAGCGGGCCATCCGCTCCTCATCGGTGAGCGCGGCGTACGGACGCCGCCGCCGGCGGAACCTGTCCAGCATCCCCATGCGGCACCTCCTCGTGGCACCTCCAGGGTACGCCCGGCGTGCGGGCGCGGGGCCGGCGCCGTCAGTCTGCCGCGCGCCGACGCGCGATGTGCTCAGGCAGCGCATCCCACATCCGGTCCACCTGGCGTTCGGTGTCGGCGAGCGACCCGGTCGTGTCGATGACGACGTCCGCCACCTGCAACCGGGCTTCGTCCGACACCTGCGCGTCGATCCGCGCCGCCGCCTCCCGCTCGCTCATGCCCCGCAGCGACACCAGGCGCTCGCGGCGCACGTCGGCCGGGGCGTGGGCGACCACCACCAGGTCCCACGGATCGTCCACCCGCGCCTCGACGAGGAGGGGCACGTCGTAGACGACGACCGCATCGGGGGCCGACGCGAGCGTCTCGGCGAAGCGCCGACCCGACTCGGCGCGCACCGCCGGATGCACGATCGCGTTGAGACGCTCCACTGCCGCGTCGTCGCCGAAAACGCGCGCACCCAGCGCGGCGCGGTCGAGCGACCCGTCGGAACGGATGACGTCCCCGCCGAACGCGGTCGCGATCTCATCGAGCACGGGCGATCCCGGATGCTGCACCTCGCGGACGATCTGGTCGGCATCGACCACCACGGCACCGAGGTGGGCGAGACGGCGGGCGATGGTCGATTTGCCCGAGGCGATTCCCCCGGTGAGTGCGACGAGCGGCATCCGTCGATGATGGCACGGGCCCACCGCGGAGCGCGCCGAAGCTTTGGGAGGTGCTGAGGTGGGCTTGAGCCGACGCTGAGCAAGCGGCTGTAGCGTCGGCACACGCCGAGAGAACCGGACCCGTTGAGACGGCGTTCCTGGGGAGGACGAAGTGATCGACCACCACGACACCGTGTCGTCGGTCGATGACGGCATCCGTGGTGGACGACCCGAACGTCCACGACAGGTCCTTTTCTCGCGCTGCGGTGCGGTGGCGATCGTGGGGGCGATCGCCACCGGCACACGCATCTTCCGATGAGCCACCGAGCTCGTCCCTTCGAAGCGGCGTTCTGGGATATCCTGACCGACGTCCACTCGCCGGCCGAAGAAGCGCCGGCATCGGGGGGTGCATCGGTGGAGGAGTCCCGCGTCGCGGTCGTCATCGAGGACGAGGCCGACATCCGAGGCCTGCTGTCCACCGTGCTCTCGCAGGCAGGTTTCACCGTCCACGGTGCCGCCAACGGCGCGGACGGCATCGACCTCGTGCGCACCCACCAGCCGCTCGTGACCACGCTCGACGTGAACATGCCGGGGATGGACGGGTTCGAGACCGCAAAGCGCATCCGCCTCATCAGCGGAACGTACATCGTCATGCTCAGCGCCCGCACCGAAGAGATCGACGCCCTGCAGGGGCTCGAGGCGGGAGCCGACGACTACGTCGCCAAGCCCTTCCGGCCGCGGGAGCTGCGGGCTCGCATCGACGCGATGCTCCGGCGCCCCCGGCACCACGTCCTCGCGGCGACCGACGCCGACGCCGACGCCGGACGCGTCGTGCCCGAGGAGAACGGGTGGGTCGAGCATCGCGGGCTGCGGGTCAACCCGCAGATGCGCATCGCGACGGTCGAGGGCCGCGATCTGGATCTGACGCGCAGCGAGTTCGACATCCTGGCCGACCTGCTCGGCTCGGGCCGGCGGGTGCGCGCCAAGTCCGAACTGGCGCTCATGCTGCGGGGCGAGGCGTTCACCGGCACCGAGTTCGTCAGCGACAGCGACGCACGCGCGATCGAGGTGCACATGGCGAACCTGCGCCGCAAGCTCGGCGAGTCGCCTGCCACGCCACGGTGGATCGAGACGGTCCGCGGGGTCGGCTACCGACTCACCGCCGCCTGAGCATCCTCTTCGCCGTCGGGCTCGCCGAGCAGCACCGCCGCGTCGACGCTCGCTGCCGCTCGGGCGGCGGTCGCACGGGCCACGTCGATGAGCTCGGCCACGTCATAGCCGACCGTGCTGCTCAGCGCGATGCCCACGCCCACGACGGGGATGACTCCCCCGGCCACCTCGCCCAGCGCATCGATGAGTCCGCGGTAGATGTCTCCACCGCGGGACTCGGCCTGTCGCGCCGAGCCCATGATCGCCCCGACGAGCATGCCCGCGGCCGCGTCGTCGCCGACGAGGGCGTCGGACGGCGCCCACCGGCGCACGCCCGCCCGCCACGTCTCGCTGACATCGCGCGCCACCTCGCTGCCGAATGCGGTCGAGATCTCGTCGAGGTCGGCGATCCGCACCGCGATGACGCCCACCAACTCCGCCTTCGGCTGCGCGCGCCCCACCAGGGCGGTGAAGGCGGCCGGGAAGGCGTCGTCCGCGAGGATCCCGTCCCCTGAGGGCTCCGACGGCGCCGCACTGAGGTACCCGCGCATCGGGGCGCGCCCCGCGCGGAGGACCGACGCGACCACGACCGCGACGATCGTGAGGACGACGGTCAGGAAGCTGGTCTGCACGGTGCCGAAGGCGTTCTGGAAGAGCGGACTGTCGGGGCCGGAGGTGACGAACGCGGTCGTGCGCGAGACGTAGTACAGGGCCTGGATGGCTAGTACCGCGCCGAGCACCCACGCGGTGCGCGATTCCCGCAGCGCGCCGCGGTAGCACTCGACGGCGCCCACCGCCGCGAAGCCCAGAAGCGGCACGAACATCCACAGCGCGCCCGCCCAGGGATCGCCCGATCCGCCCTCCACCGCCGCCGAGACGGCCGCACCGCCGACACCCGCCGTCACCAGGAGGCACGCCCACAGCATCCGTCGCCCGTTGAATCGCCGACAGCCCAGCCACATGCACCCCGTCGCGGCGACGAACGCGCCGTTGCCGGCCGCGACCGCCCACCACGCGTGCGGGCTCTGCGTCCAGATGAGGTACGCGAGCGTGGTGAGCATGCCGGCCAGGAACGCGAGCGTCCAGATCCGGCCGGCGCCCTCGTCCCGGCGCAGCAGGGTCTCGACGATGAAGACGATGCCCGAGACGTTCACCACGAGTGCGGTCACCACCAGCACGCTGTACATATCGAACATCACTGCACTCCCCCGTCGTTGCGTTCGCGTGCGGCAGGCAGCTTGACGATGAACGTGGAGCCCAGACCCACGGTGCTGTGGAGGGCGATCTCGCCGCCGTGCGCGCGCACCAGGTCGCGGGTGATCGCCAGCCCGAGGCCGGTGCCGGAGCCCGCTCGCGCGCCGGCCCGGTAATAACGCTGGAACAGTCGGGAGCGATCGGCCTCGCTGATACCGGGCCCGGTGTCGCGGACGAGGATCCAGGTCGCACGACCATCCGTCGTCGTGCCGAGGTGGATGGAGCCGCCCGCGCGGTTGTAGGCGATCGCGTTGGCGACGAGGTTGTCGACCACCTGCCGCAGGCGCAGCGGGTCGGCACGGACGGGCGCGGGTTCGAGCCCCGACAGATCGACCGTCACCGCGCGAGCCCGGGCACGCGGCAGCGCAGCCTCCGCTGCGGCTCTCACCAGCTCGGCGGCGTCCAGTTCACGCGGCGACAGGGAGGCCTCGATCGTCGACGAGGACGAACTGGATGCCGCGAGGATGTCGGCGACGATGCCGAGAAGCCGCTCGGCGTTGCGCTCGGCGATGTCCAGGTCCGAGCGCACCGCCTCGGGGACGTCGGGATTCTCGATCGCCAGATCCAGGTAGCCGAGGATCGACGTCAGGGGTGTCCGAAGCTCGTGCGAGACCGAGGCCACGAGGTCGTCGCGCGCGCGGAGCGCGGACAGCTCGGCGGTCACGTCGCGCGAGACGAGCACCGCGCCGAGGTCGGCGCCGCCCGTCCCGGTCAGCCGCCGCACCGTCATCGACAGCGCCTGGCGGGGCTCTCCCGGCTGCCCGAACCACACCACGGCGCCGTCGAACGCCTCGCCGCGCAGGGCTCTCGCGAGCGGGGTCTCATCGCGCGGCAGCGGGGTGACGCCGTCGTCGCGGAACATCGGGATCTCGGCGTCCTCGTCGTCCCACCTCGCGATCTGCTGCAACTGCGCGTGCGCCTCGTTCGTGACGGCGACCTCGCCCGCCGGACCGATCCGGACGACGCCGAAGTCGAGCGCGTCGAGGACCTCGGTGACCTCCTGCTCCTGGCGGCGCGTACGCGCCAGCACCCGCCGCAGCAGAACCGACTGCTTGGCGAGAAGGACGCGCTGCGCCTCGGTGCGACGGGTGTTGAGGTAGCTCGTGGCCGCGCCCGCGACCAGCACGAGCGGCAGGAGGAAGGTCGAGAAGGTCTCATCGCCGCGGTCGGCGGGAAGCAGAAGCGCGGTGATGCCGGCGATCGACACCGCCACGGCGAACAGCCCGAGGAGCCCGAAGCTGCCTGCCAGCCAGGTGATCGGGAACACCCACAGAAGACCCAGGGCCGAACGCGGCGCCGAGAGCTGGAGAAGTCCGATGGCGATGACATCCACGGCGGGGATCACGGCCACCCACCCGAAGCGCAGTCGATTCCAGGGCACCACGAGTGTCGCGCCGGTGAGGACGAAGACGATCACCACGCCGAGGAAGAACAGCGCTCCGTCACCGCTGAACGGCCCCACCGCGACGAATGCCGCGAGCACGAACACCACACCTGCCAGAAGCAGCTGGTTGAGGGTCGCCGCCCGCTCCTGGGTCTGGTCCGAGAAGTCCCGCCCGCCCCACAGCGCGTGGAGGCGGGCCCGCCCGGCACCCGTGTGCGGCGGACCGGGCATGGCGGCGGTCATACCGTGACGCTAATGGATGCCGGGGTCCGGACGCACATAGAGTGAAGGTGTGCTCGAGATCCTGACCGGTACCGGCCTCGCGGCGGCGGCGGGCCTCAATGCGTGGATGCCGCTGTTCGTCCTCGGACTCGCAGACCGCCTGCTGCCGGCGGTCCAGCTGCCCGCGGCGTGGTCCTGGCTGTCCAGCGACCTGGCGCTGTGGATCACCGGCATCCTGCTGGTCGTCGAGATGATCGCCGACAAGGTGCCGGCGGTGGACTCCGTCAACGACATCATCCAGACGGTGATCCGCCCTGCGGCGGGCGGCGTCGTGTTCGGGGCCGGAGCAGGCGCCCAGACGGTACGGGTGGACGACCCCGCCTCCCTGTTCGCCGATGCCGGCTGGGTGCCCATCGTCGTGGGCGTGCTCATCGCCCTGGTCGTGCACGTGGTGAAGGCGGCGGCCCGCCCGGTGGCCAACGTCGCGACGGCGGGCGTCGCCGCACCGGTCGTGAGCAGTGTCGAGGATGTCGCCGCCTTCGCCCTGACGGCGCTCGCCATCTTCTTCCCCGTCCTCGTGGTCGTGGCGCTGATCGGGCTGGTGGTCGGAGCGGTCGCGCTCATCCGCCGGGGCCGCCGGCGCAGAAGCGCGGCGTCGACGACCCCGGCGTGAGTCAGAACCCGAAGTCCCCCACGTCGCCGAAGCCACCGGCGTCCGCAGCGCCCGCATCGCCCCACCCGCCGTCGCCCCAGCCACCGGCGTCGCCGGACGCGTCGGCGCCGCCCGCGGAGGGGTCGTCGGCTCCGGCATCCGCTGATCCGGCATCCTCGGCACCGGACCCGCCGTCGGCGAAGGCGGGAGCCAGGAACGCCCCGACCAGCGCCGAGCCGATGACGTAGCCGGCCACCGTCCCGAGAAGCGACGATCCGACCATGGCGCCGAACGAGGGTCCGCCCTGGGGTCCTGCCCTGCGGGGTCCGAGGGTGCGCTCCATGAAACCCGGGTTCATGTACTCCGCGCGGGTGGCCGCGCGCGCCATGGACTGCGGATCACTCGATCGCGGCTGCTCGGCTGCGGGGAGTCCCGCCGACAACTCGGCCAGCACCTGCTGCCGCTGGGGCTCGCTCAGCTTGCCGAACGCTTCGGCGTGCACCTGCTCGATCGTCTCGGGCGGCGCGGTCCGCAAGAGGTAGCGATAGCGGTCGATCGCCGCCTCGTCCTCGCTCTGCGGGGGCTGCGTCGACACGGGCTGCGCACCTCCTTGCGGGTGGCGCGGGGCGTTCTGCGGCACCGGCGGCGGGGTGCGCTCCGGCTCGGTGCCGAACAGTCTGTCCAGGAATCCCATGATGCCTCCTCGAGTGCTGAGATCGCTCACGTTAGGCGCGACGCCTATGAGCATGCTGACATCTCGGCCCCGCACGTTCCGCACACCGCAGAGCATCAGCCGCGAAGTGTCAGCCGCGGAGGGCCAGCGCCTCGCTGCACCAGCGGGCGTATCGCTCCCACGGGTCGGGTTCACCGGCGCGCACGATCTCGAGATGCGCCCGCAGCGCATCCGACAGCCGGAACCATTCCGTGCGGTCCCACCTGTCCTCGGCGAACTGCTCGTGCCGACGGCGCTCCAGACGGCGGTCGCCACGCTCGAACGCCAGCAGCTCGTCGTGCCGGATGGCGGACAGTCGCGCCGCCGGACGCGCGGACGTGCCGATCTTCACGCGATCGTCGAAGCGCAGGTAGTAGACCACGTCCACCCGCGGGGGCGGAAGCTCGTCGTCGGCAGTTTCGCCGAGGCGCCACTCGCACACCCCGCAGGTCCACCCCGATCGATGCCGCACGCCCCAGCGGCATCCGCACAGCCTGCACGGCGCGGGGAGCACATCGGTGACGCCGTATTCGGCGTCCACCCACTCGGCCGCCGCTGCCAGATGGCCCCGGCACAGGCGCACCGGCGCATCCGGCGGCACGGGACCCCGGCATCCGTCATCGGCGACGAGGCACACGGAATCGGTGGTCACGGGGCGACATTACGCCGCACCTCCGACACTCCCCCGGGAACGCGGAACGGGCCGCCACCCGAAGGTGACGGCCCGTTGCGTGTGGATCAGCGACCCGAGAGCTTCTCGCGCAGAGCGGCGAGGGCCTCGTCGTCGGCGAGGGTGCCGACCGGGCCGCTCTCCGAAGCGAAGGACGGAGCGGCCTCTTCGGGAGCGTTGGCCTCGGCCTCCATGGCCTTGACCACGGCAGCCTTGTGGGCCTCCCAGCGAGCCTGGGCGGCAGCGTACTCCTGCTCCCACTTCTCGCGCTGCTCGTCGAAGCCTTCCTTCCACTGGTTGGTCTCGGAGTCGAAGCCCTCGGGGTACTTGTACTCCCCGTTCTCGTCGTACTCCGTGACCATGCCGTAGAGGGCCGGGTCGAACTCGGTGCCGAAGGGGTCGACCGACTCGTTCGCCTGCTTCAGCGACAGCGAGATGCGGCGACGCTCGAGGTCGATGTCGATGATCTTGACGAAGACCTCTTCGCCGACCGACACGACCTGCTCGGCGAGCTCGACGTGCTTGCCCGACAGCTCCGAGATGTGCACGAGGCCCTCGATGCCGTCTGCGACGCGGACGAACGCACCGAACGGAACCAGCTTGGTGACCTTGCCCGGAGCGATCTGCCCGATCGCGTGGGTACGGGCGAAGACCTGCCAGGGGTCCTCCTGCGTGGCCTTGAGCGACAGCGAGACGCGCTCGCGGTCCAGGTCGACCTCGAGGATCTCGACGGTGACCTCCTGGCCGACCTCGACGACCTCGGACGCGTGCTCGATGTGCTTCCACGACAGCTCCGAGACGTGGACGAGACCGTCGACGCCACCGAGGTCGACGAACGCACCGAAGTTGACGATCGACGAGACCGTGCCCTTGCGGACCTGGCCCTTGTGGAGGTTGTTGAGGAAGTTGGAGCGCGACTCGGACTGGGTCTGCTCGAGCAGGGCCCGGCGCGACAGCACCACGTTGTTGCGGTTCTTGTCGAGCTCGAGGATCTTCGCCTCGATCTCCTGGCCGAGGTACGGCGTGAGATCGCGGACCCGACGCAGCTCGATGAGCGAGGCGGGCAGGAAGCCGCGGAGCCCGATGTCGACGATGAGGCCGCCCTTGACGACCTCGATCACCTGACCGGTGACGACACCGTCGTTCTCCTTGATCTTCTCGACGTCGCCCCATGCGCGCTCGTACTGGGCGCGCTTCTTCGACAGGATGAGGCGGCCTTCCTTGTCCTCCTTCTGGAGAACCAGGGCCTCGACCTCGTCGCCGACCTTGACGACCTCGTTCGGGTCGACGTCGTGCTTGATCGAGAGCTCGCGCGAGGGGATGACGCCCTCGGTCTTGTACCCGACGTCGAGGAGGACCTCGTCGCGGTCGATCTTCACCACGGTGCCTTCGATGAGGTCGCCGTCGTTGAAGAACTTCAGGGTCTTCTCGACCGCGGCCAGGAAGTCCTCAGCAGATCCGATGTCGTTGATCGCGACCTGCTTGGTGGCCGGGGCGGTCGTTGCGGTAGTCATGTAGTGGGTTGTCCTTGTGGTTGGTTGTCTCGGGCTCCGACACGCGGTCGTGCCGATTCCGATCGCGGAGCGAGCGGAGGCGCGGATGCGGCCGAAGCGAAGCGGATTGTTCGTGCGATGCCACCTGGACGTCGACAGGAGCCGGCGCCCGGGCGTGGCTGAACAGCCACACGGGTGACGGTCCAGGGTAGCACGGAGAGGGGGCCGTGCACCCAATCAGCGAGCGTTGCGGAGGGCGTCCTCGATGGGCGTGTCTCCGGCCCCGAAGCGGATCGTGCGGCCCGCCGTGGCCGGGTCTTCGACGGCCGCGACGATCACCCGTGCGACATCGGCGCGCGAGACGGAACCCTTGCCCCGGGGGTCCAGTTCGATCGCGCCCGTGGGCTCGTCCATCGTGAGGCCGCCCGGGGCGAGGATCGTCCACTCCAGCCCGGTCGAGCGCAGGTGCTCGTCGGCAGCCCACTTCGCGTCGGCGTAGGCATGGAACGGGTCATCGGCGGGCACGCCGTGGTCGGCCCGGGATCCGAGCCACGACACCATGACGTAGCGACGCACCCCGGCGGCCGCTGCGGCATCCATCGTCCGCACGGCGGCATCCCGGTCGACGGCATAGGTGCGTGCGGCGTCGCCGCCCCCCGCCCCTGCGGACCACACCACCGCGTCGTTGCCGCTCAGGAGGTTGGTCAGCTGCTCGACGTCGAGGGTCTCGATGTCGACCACGACCGGCTGTGCGCCGGTGGCGGCCACATCGGCCTCGTGCGCGGGATTGCGGAAGACGGAGGTGACCGTGTGCCCGCGCTCGACCAGAAGGGGGGCCGCCAGGAGGGCGACCTTGCCGTGTCCGCCGAGAATCATGATGCGCGCCATGTCGCTTCCTTTCGCCCGCCCGCAGACGGGATCGTGTTCGTCACCAGCCCAGCGAGCCCGGGCCGCCCTTGAAGGGACCGACGACCCATGAGGTGATCCAGCCGCCGTAGAACCCGCCGGGCTGCGGCACAACCTCTTCGCCGCCGACGGTGCATCTGTCCATCGGACGCGGATACACCGCCACGCGGCCGGCGAGTTCGGCGTATGCACCCGTGGGCGTCGGATACGTCCACCCGGCCCGCTCGGCGACCGTTCCGCCACCGACCACGTCGAAGTAGGTGGCCGCCCCCTTGAATTCGCAGAACGACGACCCCGCCGCGGGCCGCAGCGCCCCGTCGGCGAACGCCTCGATGGGCAGGTAGTAGACCGGCGGGTGGCTCGTCTCCAGGACGCGCACGACATCGTCGGTGTCGACGATGCGCTCGCCACCCAGGTCGATGGTCACCCGCTGCGCGACCCGTTCGAGCCGTGGCGGACGCGGGTAGTCCCACACGGACTCCTGGCCGTCGCGGACCGGATCAGGCGAAGGATGCCGCATGCACACCAATCTACGGCGGCCCGCGGTCGCAGGCTCCGATCAGCCGAAATCCCGGGTCGCCCGCCCATGCGCCCCCGCCCGCTGGTTGACTGGGGGCATGACGGCCATCGCCATGTTCCCGCTCGGATCGGTGCTGCTGCCCCACATGCCGCTGCCGCTGCGCATCTTCGAGCAGCGGTACCTCATCATGCTCGGCCGCCTGCTCGAGGAGGAGCGCCCCGAGTTCGGCGTCGTGCTCATCGAACGCGGCTTCGAGGCGGGCGGCGGCGATCAGCGCTTCATGCTGGGCACGCTCGCGCGCATCACCCACGTGGTCCCGCGCGCCGAGGACCTGCAGCTGGTCGCCGTGGGAGGACGGCGTTTCGAGGTGACCGCCTGGCTCGAGGACGATCCCCACCCGGTGGCCGAGGTGCGGTTCCTGCCCGAACTGGCCTGGAGCGCGGGGCTCGAGGGCCTGCGCGCGGATGCCGAGCGCACGGTGCGCCGCGTGCTCGCCCGCTCCGCCGAGTTCGCCGACACCGTCTGGGACCCCGACATCGAGCTCTCCGACGACCCGATGGAGGCCAGCTGGCAACTCGCGGGCATCGCTCCGCTCGGGCCGATCGATCAGCTGAGGCTGCTCCGCTGCCGCAGCGCGTGGGAGCTGCTGACGCACATCATCGAGCTGACCGAGGCCGCCGAGCCCGCGCTCACCACCGCTCTCGGCGGCGCCGCCCTCGACGACGAGCTCGAGCGGATGCTGCAGCCCGACGGCTCCGAGCCGGCCGAGCCCGGGCCCGGCGACACCCAGCCGGGTCGTCCCGAGCCGGACGAGCCGACGCCCGGTCGGCCCGAGCCGGAGGAGCCGGAGGAGCCGGACGGCGACACGTCGCGCTGACCGTGGCCCCGGCACGCACCCGCTGGTAGCGTTCGGTCACCGGACGAGGACTGGAGGTACGCGATGCCCGACTCCCGCAGCCCTGGGGCCGCCGCGAAGCCGCGCGAGGAATGGACCGGCCAGGTCGGCTTCATCCTCGCCGCGATCGGCTCGGCGGTCGGACTCGGCAACATCTGGCGCTTCCCCGGCGTCGCCTACGAGAACGGCGGCGGCGCGTTCCTCATCCCCTACCTGGTCGCCCTCGTGACCGCGGGCATCCCGATCCTCTTCCTCGACTACGCGATCGGGCATCGCTTCCGCGGCGCCGCACCCACCGCGTTCCGCCGGCTCGGCGGTCCGTCCGGACGGTGGCTGGAGTCGCTCGGGTGGTTCCAGGTCGCGATCGCCTTCGTGATCGGCCTCTACTACACGGCGGTCATCGCGTGGGCGCTGAGCTTCTTCGTCTTCTCCTTCGACCTGCGCTGGGGCGACGACCCTGAGGGCTTCTTCTTCGGCGAGTACCTCCGCAGGGCCGACCCAGGCGTCAGCTTCGAGTTCGTCCCGGGTGTGCTCATCCCCCTGGCCCTGGTCTGGATCGCGGCGATCGTCGTCCTCGCCCTCGGTGTCGCCAAGGGACTGCAGCGCGTCAACGTGATCTTCCTCCCGCTGCTCGTCGTGGCCTTCCTCGTGCTGGTGATCCGGGCGCTCTTCCTCGACGGCGCCGCCGACGGGCTCAACGCCCTGTTCACCCCGAACTGGCCCGCCCTGGCGGATCCCAACGTGTGGATCGCCGCCTACAGCCAGATCTTCTTCTCGCTGTCGATCGCGTTCGGCATCATGATCACGTACGCGTCGTACCGTCGTCGCCGCGCGAACCTCACCGCCCCGGGTCTCGTCGTCGCGTTCGCGAACTCGTCGTTCGAGATCCTCGCCGGCATCGGCGTCTTCGCCACCCTCGGCTTCCTCGCGTTCCAGCAGGGCATCGCCGTCGGCGAGCTCGAGAGCATCGCCGGGGTGGGACTGTCGTTCGTGACGTTCCCCGCGATCGTGGCCCAGATGCCCGGCGGTCCGCTGTTCGGCATCCTCTTCTTCGGCTCGCTGACCATGGCGGGATTCACCTCGCTCATCTCGGTGCTGCAGGTCGTCTCGGCCGCGATCCAGGAGAAGTTCGGCTTCAGCCCGCGCACGGCCGCGATCGGGCTGGGCGGAGTCTCGGCGGTCCTGTCGATCCTGCTGTACTCCACCACCACCGGCATCCTGGCTCTGGACGTCACCGACAACTGGGCGAACAACATCGGCATCGTGCTCTCGGCGATCCTGATGACGGTCTTCGTGATCTGGGTGTTCCGTCGCGGTGGCGAGCTGCGCGCCCACCTGAACGCCGTCTCGACCTTCCAGGTCGGACGCATCTGGGTGCTGCTGGTCGGAGTCCTCGCCCCCGTCGTCCTCGGCTACATGCTCATCGCCCGCATCATCACACTCGTGACCGAGGGCTACGGCGGCATGCCCGATTGGTACCTGCTGGTCTTCGGCTGGGGAACCGTCGTGTTCCTCATCGTCGCGGCCATCGCGATGTCGCTGGTGTCGTGGCGACGGAACCCCGACGAGCTGCAGACCTGGCCGCCGGTGATCGTGCCGCCTGCCCGCAGTAACCGCACCCTCAGGAAGGAGGGCTCGTCATGACCGGCGTGGCCATCGCATTCCTCATCCTCGCCATCGTCGTGGTGTGGGGCGGACTCATCGCCAGCGCGCTCTATCTGCGATCCCGTCCCGAGCCGTCGAGCTACCCGCCCGGCGGCACCGACGACCACCGCGACGACAGCGCGCCCATCGAGCACGACACCTGAGCGGATGCCGCACCGCGGCTAGTCCGAGATCACACCGTCCAGGTACCACCAGCGCTCGCTCTGCTTCACGAAGCGGCTGCGCTCGTGCAGATCGCCCGCGCCCCCGGGCTCGCGCCATCCCGCGCGAAACTCCACGATGCCGCGCTTGTCGGCCTCTCCCCCGTCGACCACGTCGAGGATCTCGAGGCCGGTCCAGCGCACTGTGGGATCGAGGTGAAGGGTTTCGGGAGCAGTGCCCGGATGCCACGTAGCCGTGAGGTGTGCGGCATCCCCGACGACGAAGGCGGTGTAGCGGGAGCGCATCAGCGCGAGGGCCGTGGCTGCGGGCGTTCCCGAGAGGATCGGGGCGCAGCACGCGTCGAAGCGCGCGCCACTGCCGCACGGGCACGGGTCTGCGCTCTGCACTTTCGCGAATGCGGGCATCGGGCACCTCCCGCTCGAAGAGTACGGTCGCTCCGGGGCCGGTCGCACGAGGCGCACCGCGAGTCTCACCGGCCGCCCTTCGGCGGGTGCGGCGTGGGGGCCTGTGTGGCCGGCGTTTTGGAGGCCGGCGTGGCGGCCGGCGTGTGGGGCCGGCGTGGTGGTACCGCCGGTTGGCGCCATCTGTCGCTATGCACCCCGATCACCGCAAACCGCGCCCACCCGCGAGCGGGTCGCTTGGTGCCATCCACCCCCGGATGCCGCCGGTTGGCGCCATCTGTTGCCATGCACCCCGATCACCGCAAACTGCGCCCACCCGCGACCGGTCACTCGGCGCCATCCACCCCCGGATGCCACCCCCGGTTGGCGCCATCTGTCGCCATGCACCCCGATCACCGCAAACCGCG
The DNA here is from genome assembly GCF_031844425.1 of Microbacterium sp. ARD31. NCBI lineage: Bacteria > Bacillati > Actinomycetota > Actinomycetes > Micrococcales > Microbacteriaceae > Microbacterium > Microbacterium sp. ARD31. Next base: position 131,538 of record NZ_JAUZVE010000016.1, on the reverse strand, counting down.
CCCACCCGCGACCGGTCACTCGGTGCAATCCACCCCCGGATGCCGCCGGTTGACGCCATCTGTCGCTATGCACCCCGATCACCGCAAACCGCGCCCACTCCCAACCGGTCACTCGGCGGCATCCGCGGTTTCGCGAGCGGATGACAGCACCCTGCGCCAACCCCGGGCCGCTCACCCCACCCTTGAAGGTGTGGATAACTGCGGCGCGGCTGGCTCGGGATGGTTACCGTGGTCGGGTGACCGCACGCCTCGCTCCGACGATCCTCGCGATCGGACTGCTCGCCGCCGCGCTCACGGCGTGCGACGCGACTCCCGACCCCGTCGAGACTCCCCCGGTCTTCGCATCGGAGGAGGAAGCCTTCGCAGCGGCGGAGGAGACCTACCGCGCCTACGTCGATGCGCTCAACAACGTCGACCTCAGCGATCCCGCCACCTTCGAGGACGTATACGCGTGGACCACCGGCGACGCCAATGCAGAGGCTCGCGAGTCTTTTACTGCCATGCACGCCGATGGCTGGATAGTTGAAGGCGCAAGCGAACCAACGGTGGTCGAGCCTCGAACAGCACCCGGCGGCTCTCTCGGTGACGTCGAGATCGCGGTCTGCCTCGACGTCAGCGAGGTGAAGCTCCGCAACGAAACCGGCGAGTCGATGGTTGACGCATCCCGGCCCGACGTTCAAAGCATGTTGCTGACGCTGGAGCCCATCGAAAGCACACAGACCGGGTTCGCCATCGCACGATTCGACGGGCGGGAGGGGGATCCCGAGTGCGGGTGACGGCGACAGTATCGGCCGCGATCATCGCCAGCGTACTTCTCGCGTTCGGCTCACCTGCGCGCGCTGGCGAGGGGTGCGACTTCAGCGGGTGGCAAAGCGACTGCGAGGTCTCGAACACCGGGTCGCAGGTCGATCTCAGCGCCGGCGGCACCGTTCCGGGCAACGGCAGCGCCGCCAACCCCGGCGGCGGTGCTCCCCCGGCGGGCGGGGGAACGGGAACGGCCCCGGGGGCCGCGCAGCCCGACTCCGTCGCCCCCCGCCGAGGAAGCGGAGGAAGACTGCGGTCCGCTGAACCGCTGCGGCGGGTACACGGTGGTGATGATCCCCGACGTGACGGTCGACGATCTGGCGTCCTTCCGTCCGGACCGCCCGACGCTCTCGGGCGAGCCGGCCGGTTTCGGCGTCGTCGGCATGCCGACGAACCTGGTGGCGACGGCATCCGAACAGGTGCTGACGGGAACGCTCCTGGACTGGGACGTCACCGTCCGCTTCACCCCGGCCGGCTACGTGTTCGATCACGGTGACGGCACGAGTGCGCGACACGGCACCGGCGGGTCGACATGGGCGGCATCCGGCGCGGCGCAGTTCACCCCGACCGAGACGTCGCACGTCTACCGCGCACGCGGCACGTACGACGTCGGCGTGACCGTGCAGTACGCCGCAGCGGTCGACTTCGGCGACGGCCGCTGGCGCGACGTGCCGGGGTTCGTCACCGCGACGACCGGCGGCTACGGGGTGCGGGTGGTGGAGGTGCGCACGGCACTCGTCGACGAGACGTGCGCCGAGGATCCGGGCGGTCCCGGCTGCTGACCCCGCAGCCGTCGGGAGAGGATGAGCGCCTGCCGAGCGGGCGCCCCGACCACGAGCGCCACCCAACCCAGCAGGGTTCGGTCTTCGGATCCCAGCACGCGCTTGCGCTCCCACGCCGCCCGCAGCGGCCCGCCGCGCACCGGCAGGGCCGTGCGCGGCGCGAGTTCGCCACGACGGCGGTCGTGGACGAGCCCCGCGACGGCGTCGATCCAGTCGTCGAACACCTCCTCGTGGAAGTAGTTCTCACGAAGCCAGTCCTCATCGGGATGCCGGAACCACCGTGCGATCACCTCCCCCGTCCCGCCGAAGAGACCGCTGCCGGTGAACACGCCGTTGAGGAGCGGATCCCCCACCCCGAACGTGTCCAGGGCGATGACCGGGATGCCGCGCGCGATCGCCTCGATCGCGCTGGTCGAGCTCACCGTCACGAGGCCCTGCGCGCGAGACAGGGCGCGCGCCATCGGCTCGTACGAGACCACGAGGTTCGCGGGCGCACCGCCGAGTTCGTCGATGAGGTCCGGGTATGCGAACCGCTCGTGATGAGTCTCGCGCTCGCCCTTCGCCGCACGGAGCTTGAGCACCACCCGCCGTGAAGGATCGGCCTCGGCGGCATCGATCAGCATGCGCGCGACGACGAGGCGCTCCGCCTTCTCGCGCGGCACGATCGCCTGCGCGGCGAACACGAGGTCGCCTCCGCCGGCGGGCGGGGCGCCGATCCCCCCGGACGCGAAGGGCAGCTGGGCCAGCGCGAACCGCATCGGGATGCCCACGCGGTCCGACAGCTCGCCGAAGGCCTCGACCTCGCGCTGCGAGTGCAGGATGAACAGATCGCACTGCGCGCGATAGATCAGGGCCGCGCGCCGCGCCGGAAGAGAGATCCCGGGCAGCCCGGTCGCGATCACCGGGCGCGGTGACAGATCGGCGACGAGCGCCGTGAGCACCCGGACGAGCGGCCCGCGCGCACCGAGGACGACCGCATCCGGACCGAAGGACCCGAGCCAGGCCGACAGCTCCGCGAATGCGACACGGTGCACCCGATCCGCCCCGAGCCCGCTGCCCTCGAGGGCCGCGCGCTCCTGCGCCGCGCTCACCGTCAACGGAGTGGACACCAGCACGAGTGCGATCTCGGCATCCGGGATCGCAGCCACCAGGGCGCTCGCCCATTTGACGTACGAGTCGCTGTCGGCGATGGCCACGACCCGCAGCCGGGCGGGCTCGTCGTGCTGCGGTCGAGGCGGGTCGGCCGCGGCTGTCACGCCGGGACCCGCCGGAGCTTGGCCATCGGGGCCAGCTCGCCGGGGAAGACACGCTTGACGCCGTCGCCCATCGCCGCCTCGACGATGCGGATGTCGCGCACGAGATGCGCCAGCCCGGTCGGTTCGAGGGATGCCGCGTGATCGGATCCCCACATCGTGCGGTCCAGGGTGATGTGACGTTCGACCGCGACGGCGCCCAGCGCGACGGCGGCCACCGAGATCTGCAGGCCTCGCTCGTGCCCCGAGTACCCGACCGGGACGCCCGGGTAGCGGTCGCGCAGGACCGGGATGACCCGCAGGTTCGCCTCCTCCGGCTCCATCGGGTACGTCGAGGTCGCGTGCATGAGCACGACCCGGTCGGTGCCGACGATCTCGAGGGCGCGGTCGATCTGCTCGATCGTCGACATGCCGGTGGAGAGGATCACGGGCTTGCCGGTCTGCCGCAGCGCTTCGAGCAGCTCGACGTCGGTGAGCGACGCCGAAGCGACCTTGTGGGCGACGACGTTGAGGTCTTCGAGGAAGTGCACACTCGGCACGTCCCACGGTGAGGCGAACCAGTCCAGGCCGCGCAGCGTGGCGTGATCGCCGACCTCGATGTACTGGTCGCGGTCGAACTCGACGCGGTGCCGGTACTGCAGGTACGTCATCGTGCCCCACGGCGTCTCACGCGGCACGCCGCGCATGTGCTCGGGGGTGCAGATCTCCGGGGTGCGCTTCTGAAACTTGACCGCGTCGACGCCCGCGTCGGCGGCCACGTCGATGAGTCGCTTGGCCAGCTCGACATCGCCGTTGTGGTTCAGCCCGATCTCGGCGATGACATAGGCGGGGCGGCCGCCGCCGATGACGCGGTTTCCGATGGTGACGGTCATGAGGACTCCGTAGCTGTGGGAAGGGTGGCGAGGGGTGCCGCGGCACGGGCGTCGAGCACGCGCTCGGCGAGCTCGCGCACGGCGCCGTGGCCGCCGCGGTGGTCGAGGACGACGCGCGCCGCGGCGAGCACGGTCGGGTGCGCCTCGGGGACGGCGACGGGCCAGCCGACGGCGTTCAGACACGCCAGGTCGTTGACGTCGTTGCCCAGGTACGCCACGCGCGAGAGGGGGATGCCGAGCCCGTCGCACCAGTCGCGCAGCACGGCCAGCTTGTCGTCGAGACCTTGGTGGGCGGGGATGCCGAGCTTCGCGGCCCGCGCGGCGACGACCGGATTCACTTCGGTCGAGAGGATGGCGATGGGGATGCCGGCGCGACGCAGCGCGGCCACCCCCCACCCGTCGGATCTGCTGACCACGACGGATTCGGTGCCGTCCTGCGCGACGGAGGCGGTGTCGTCAGTGTGGACGCCGTCGAAGTCGGTGACGACGGCGTCGGCGGCGACGGGCTCCCGTCCGTCGATGAGGGGCGCGAGGGCGCGCGCGACGACGAGCTCGTTTTCGGTGTCGATCTCGATCGCGGTGCGCTCGGGCACCTCGACGACACCGACACTGCCGAAGAAGCGGTGGCGCGTCGCGCGGAAGCCGGCCGCCCGCAGCACGTAGAACGCGCCCGTCTCGAGATGGTGCGGTTCACGGTCCTGCCGGCGCGGGCGGTGATCGGCATCGTGATTGACGGCCGCGGCGGCGCCGGCGGCGGACTTCTCCCAGAGGAAGCCGTAGGTCGGCACGGCCGAGAACACGCTGTCGCGGCGGCGGGAGCGGACCAGGCGGATCGCCTCGTCGAGAGCGTCCGAGACGATGAACGGCGAGGTCGCCTGCAGGAACGCCACGACTCCGACGTCGACGCCGCGGGCGGCGAGTTCGTCGAGCGCGTGCAGGAGTGCGCTCTCGGACGTGGCGGTGTCGCCGGAAAGCAGCTCCGGACGCTCGACGAGCTCAGCACCCCACTCGGCGGCGACGGCCGCGATCTCGGCGTCCTCGGTGGTGACGACGACACGATCGACATGCTCGGCGCGCGCGGCGGCGGCTATCGCCCGCGCGACGAGCGGGATGCCGCCGACACGGCGCACATTCTTGCGGGGAACGCCCTTCGACCCGCCCCGGGCGGGGATGATCGCGACGGTCTCGCTCATCGCCGCACCGCCGTGCGCACGGGGCTCGTCCGGGGTGCGGAGCGGATGACCGAGCCGGTGCCGTCGAGCACGTGGGAGAGCGTCGTTGTCGTGCTGGACGGGAGCGTGAACAGCTCCAAGGGACGGGAGTGCCCGGCCAGCACCAGCTCCGCGGGCAGTCCGGCCTCGACGACGTCGACGCCGTCGATGCCCGCCACGGCGGCGAGCTGAGCCTGCGGCTCGCGCCGGTGAGGCAGATACACCGCATCGCCGTGCTCGGCGATACAAGCGACCCACTCGAGGTACTCGTCCCGCGGCATCCGGCCGTCGACGGGTCGCGCCGAGCCGAGGATCACCCGATCCGCGGCGAGCCGATCGCCCTTCGCGGTGGCGCGGGTGAACGGGAAGCGGTGCTCGGCGACGGAAACGCCGCGAGCTTCCAGCCGGGTCCTGCGGGACGCGCCGAGGTCGAACGCGGTGAAGAGCTCCACGCCGCCGCGTGCGGCCAGGCGGAGGACGCGGTCGAGGGCGAAGGGCGCCGTGAGCGCCGACGCGCGACCCTCGACGATGCCGGGCCGGGTGTAGCCGCGGTCGCCGAGGAGTGTGTCGGCGTAGGCGATCGCATTCGCCCCGTCGTCCAGGAAGGTGATCCGCCGGGGCCGCAGGACGCTCGCGGCGAGCCGGAACTGCCCCGAGAAACCGTCGCCGACCAGCCAGTGACCATGACCGCGCAGCGCATTCCACGGCACGCCGAGATACGGTTCGCAGGCGCCGAAGAGTGCACCGCGGTCGATGAGGTCGTCGGCGGTCGTGCCCATCTGCGCCGTCAGCCGGCCGGCGATCGGCACGGAGCGACGGTGAAGGTGAGCCCATTCGGCCGCGCCGATCAGCTGCAAGGGGGACTCGACCCAGGCGATGACGTCGTCGCGGTGCATCGGCGCCTTCCTGTCGTTCGCGCCGGCCCTGGATACGCGGTCCGGCTGTGCGCGACTCCACGTTCATGCACGCGCATGACGGCACGACCCCCGCGGAGCGGCTGGACGGCAACGCTTCGGTGAACGCTCGACGTCGACCCCCCGCGCCGCGTCGACGCCCCGTGCCAGGATGACCAGGTGACCGATCGACTGATGCTGCTGGACTCCGCCTCGCTGTACTTCCGTGCGTTCTACGGCGTACCCGACACGGTCCGCTCCCCCGACGGCACGCCCGTCAACGCGGTGCGTGGCTTCCTCGACATCATCGCCAAGCTCGTGACCACCTATGAGCCGACGCACCTGGTGGCGTGCTGGGACGACGACTGGCGCCCGCAGTGGCGCGTCGACCTGATCCCGTCGTACAAGACCCACCGCGTCGCCGAGGTGGTCGAGGCCGGCCCCGACGTCGAGGTGGTGCCAGATCCGCTGCAGGCGCAGGTGCCCGTCATCCGCGAGGCGCTCGCCGCGTTCGGCATCGCGGTCCTCGGCGCGGCCGACCACGAGGCGGACGACGTCATCGGAACGCTCGCGACGCGTGCGACCATGCCCGTCGACGTCGTCACCGGGGATCGCGACCTGTTCCAGCTGGTCGACGACTCCCGCGATGTGCGCGTCATCTACACCGCGCGCGGGATGAGCAACCTCGAGGTGCTCACCGACGCCGCCGTCGTGGCGAAGTACCGGGTCCTGCCGAGCCAGTACGCCGACTTCGCCACGCTCCGAGGCGATACGTCCGACGGACTCCCCGGCGTCGCCGGCGTGGGCGACAAGACCGCGGCGACCCTGCTGGCCGCGCACGGCGACCTCGACGGCATCATCACCGCGGCCGCGGCGGGCGAGGGCATGTCGGCCGGACTCCAGGCGAAGATCACCGCGGCGCTGCCCTATCTCGAGGTCGCCCCCACCGTCGTCAACGTGGTCCGCGACCTCGACCTGCCCACCCTCGAAACGCGCCTCGACCCGCTGGACGAGACGCAGCGTGCGGATGCCGCGAAGCTGGCCGAGCGGTGGGGACTCGGTGGCGCCGTGGACCGACTCATCGCGGCCCTCGACCGCACCTGAGCCGTTGGGCGCTCAACCCGCACCTGCCGGTCAGGCGGTGGCCCGGCGCGCCGCGGCGACCGCGCCGAGAAGCAGTGAACAGTACACGGCGGACATCACCAGGACGACCGTCAGGGGCACGTCCCAGCCCCCGGTGAGCTGGAACACCGCGCCCATCATCGGACCGCCCGAGGCTGCCACGACGTAGCCGGACCCCTGCACGAGAGCCGACATCCCGGCAGCCTCGCGGTCGCTGCGCGACACCTCGACGAGCGCCGCGAAGATGACGACGAATCCGCCGGCGTGCCCGATCGCACCGAATGACAGCCACACCCAGAGCAGTTCGGGCGCCGCGAGAAGACCGATCGTGAGGACGAGCCAGGACGCGCAGATGACGCTCGGCGCCACGAATCGCGGTGTGAACCGTGCGAGCAGGGGGACGACGAAGGCTCCCAGGATCCCGGCGCCCTGATAGAGAGAGGCGACCGCGCCGGCTGCCGAGCGCTCGAGCCCCAGCTCGTCGGCCGCGAGCGTCGGCAGCCACGTCGACAGGGCGTAGTACATCGTCGTCTGCACGGCGAAGGCGCCGACGAGCAGCCACGTCACCGGCCGTCGGAGCATCGAGCGGCCACCGCCGTCGATCACCGGGAGCGGGCCGGTGATCGTCTCAGGGTCGACCGACCCGCCCGCGGACGCGGCGTCTCCACCCCCTCGGGCGGGCACCGACTGCCCCGAGAACCGATCGCCGGTGCCGGCGCGGCGCATGTGAGCTCCCCACAGGAGTATCCCGGCGAGGGTGAGCGACGACCAGACCAGCAGCGCGGCGTTCCAGCCGACGACCTCGGCCAGAGGCGCCGTCAGCAGCGACGTGAGGAGAGAGCCGACGTTCACCGTCGCGGCATAGGCCGCGGTCACGAGCGCCACGCGGGGCGGGACGACCTCCCGGCGAATGATCACGGGGATGACGACGTTCCCGATGGTGATGGCCGCCCCGATCACGAGCATGCCGGCCAGCATCCAGCCGAACCCCGGCAGCGCGCGCACGAACGTGCCGATGAGCACTCCGCCGAGCGATGCCATCAGCGCGATCTCGGCTCCTGCCCGGCGGATCGCCACGGCGGCAAGCGGAGTGAGCGCGGCGAACATGAGCACCGGCGCGGTGGTGAGCAGTCCCGCCGTCGAGGACGCGATGGAGAGGTCGCGCTCGATGTCGCGCAGGACGGGCGTGACGGCCAGGATGGGGCCGCGCATGCTGACGGCGGCGACGAGGACGCCCGCCACGACGAGCCAGGGGGCGCTGCGCCGCGCGTTCATCACTCCCTCACGCTATCGGCTCACCGCGGGCGACCCGTCCATTCCCGCAACCGCGCGAGCGGCCACGTAGTGACGATGCGCTCCGGCGGGACTCCTGCCCGTTCGGCGCGGGCGGCGCCGTGGTCGATCAGCGAGAGCTGGCCCGGGGCGTGGGCGTCGGAGTCGATCGAGAAGAGGCACCCGGCCTCGAGCGCGAGGGCGAGGAGGTCGTCGGGCGGATCCTGCCGTTCGGGCCGCGAGTTGATCTCGACCGCCACGCCATGCGCGGCGCACGCGGCGAACACCTCGACGGCGTCGAAGGTCGACGGCGGGCGGGTGCCGCGCGATCCCTCGACCAGTCGCCCGGTGACATGGCCGAGGACGTCGACACGGGGATGGGATGCCGCAGCGACCAGTCGCCGCGTCATCGGTGCGCGCTCCATCCGCAGTTTGGAATGCGCCGATGCGACGACGACGTCGAGACGCCCGAGCAGGTCGTCCTCCTGATCGAGCGACCCGTCGTCGAGGATGTCGACCTCGATGCCCGACAGCAGTGTGAAGGAATCGTCGCGGAAACCCTCGACGACGGTCATCTGTTCGCGCAGCCGCTCCGGCGACAGTCCGCGTGCGACGCGCAGCCGTGGCGAATGGTCGGTGAGGGCGAGGTACTCGTGGCCGAGCGCGCGGGCGGCGGCGACCATGTCGTCGATGGGGGTGAGCCCGTCCGACCACTCGCTGTGACTGTGCAGATCACCGCGCAGCCGGCCGCGCAGACCCGACGGGACCTCGCCGCCGGCGCGCTCCCGGAGATCGGCGAGGTACGAGGGAACCCCGCCGCCGAGGGCTTCCTGGATGACGGCCAGCGACGACTCGCCGATGCCCTTGCGGCGACGCAGCCCCGCGGTGTCGCGCAGCTGTGCGTCCGTCAGCCCGGCGATGGCTCCCGCCGCCGTCCGGAAGGCCTGCGACTTGTAGCGCGAGGACCGTTCGCGTTCGAGGAGCGTCGCGATCTCGACGAGGGCGTCGTGCGGGTTCATCCCGGGCCCGGAATCCGTCTACGCCAGCGTCCGGGTCGTCTCGGCCCACGCGGCGAGCTTGGCCGCCGCGGCACCGCTGTCGATCGCGGCGGCGGCGTCCACCTTCGCCTCGGCGAGGCGTTCGACGATCGGCCGCTGCACCTGACCGGTGTCCTGGAAGAGGCGGTACGCGACCATGCCGGCCGCGGCATTGAGCAGGACGATGTCGCGCACCGGACCCGGCTCCGCGTCGAACACGCGATGGACGACCTGGGCGTTCTCAGCCGGCTCGCCCCCGAGCAGGTCGTCGATGTCAGCCAGGGGGATGCCGATGTCCCGCGGGTCGAGGTCGTGCTCGTGCACGTCGCCGCGGCTCACCTCCCAGATGCGGCTGTGCCCGGTGGTGGTGAGCTCGTCGAGCCCGTCGTCGCCGCGGAAGACCAGCGCGGTCGCACCGCGCGTGCGGAACACGCCGGTGATGAGCGGCACCCTCTCGAGCTGTGCGACTCCCACCGCGTTCGCCTCGGCGCGCGCCGGGTTGCACAGCGGGCCGAGGAAGTTGAACACCGTGGGCACGCCGAGCTCGGCCCGCGTCACGCCGGCATGGCGGAAGCCCGGGTGGAAGGCCGCCGCGAAGGCGAACGTGATGCCGACCTCGGCGAGGGTCTGTGCGACCGCCTCCGGCGAAAGGGTCAGGTCCACGCCCAGCGCCGCCAGCACGTCGGACGACCCCGACTTCGAGCTCGCCGCGCGGTTGCCGTGCTTGACCACCGGAACCCCGGATGCCGCGGCCACGACGGCTGCCATGGTCGACACGTTCACGGTTCCGAAGCGATCGCCGCCGGTCCCGACGATGTCGAGGACGGCGGCGTCGACGGGCAGCGGGCGTGCGGCCTCGAGGATGGCATCCCGGAAGCCCACGACCTCGTCGATGGTCTCGCCCTTCGCGCGCAGCGCGATGAGGAAGCCCGCGAGCTGCGACGGCGATGCTTCACCGGCCATGATGCGCCTCATCGCCCATGTCGATTCCGACACGCTGAGATCGCGCCGCTCGAGAAGCGAGGTGAGCAGATCGGGCCACGTATACAGCTCTGCCATGAGCCAAGAGCCTACTCGGCGACTTCGAAGCGCACTCGCAGGCGGCTCGAAGGGGGATCAAAGTCCGAATCGAGGCTAATCAGTGACCTGGGATGCGAATCTCCCCCCTCTGCATCGGCCATAATGGGGAGCGTGACGACCTCCACTGCGAACTACTCTCAGGCGATGCGGTCCGTCAAGCGGCCGGATCCGGTCGCCGTCGGCACCATCGTCTGGCTCGGCAGCGAGGTGATGTTCTTCGCGGGTCTCTTCGCGATCTACTTCACCCTCCGCAGCACATCCCCTGAAATGTGGGCTGAGCGCACCGAGCTCCTGAACGTCCCGTACGCGACGGTGAACACGATCATCCTGGTGCTGTCGTCGGTGACGTGCCAGATGGGCGTCTTCGCCGCCGAGCGCTTCCAGCCGTACACCACCAAGTCGAACTCGTTCTGGCAGCGCTGGGGCATGGTCGAGTGGTTCTGGCTGACCTTCGCGCTGGGCGCCGTCTTCGTCTCGGGGCAGGTCTGGGAGTACGCCCAGCTGGTCGCCGAAGGCATGGCCATCGACACCGACCCGTACGCGTCCGCCTTCTACCTGACGACCGGCTTCCACGCCCTGCACGTCACCGGCGGGCTCATCGCCTTCCTCCTCGTCATCGGCCGCGCATACGCGGTGAAGAACTTCGGGCGCAAAGAGATGACCTCCTCGATCGTGGTGTCCTACTACTGGCACTTCGTCGACGTGGTCTGGATCGCCCTGTTCCTCGTCATCTACTTCCTGAAATAAGAGCGGAGCTGAAACCCCCCATGGCACGAGCAACAACGCGCCGCTCGAACGGACGCCGCAGCCCCTGGGCTGCCGCAGCCCTCATCGGCATCGGCCTGCTCATCACCGGCGGCGCATACGCCGGCGCGTCGGCTGCGGTGGCAGCCGCCGAGGAGCCGACCGCGGTCAACACGACGCTCACCGTCGACGACGGGCAGAAGCTCTTCCAGGCCAACTGCGCGACCTGCCACGGTCTCGACCTGGAGGGCACGCCCGACGGCCCCGCGCTGTACGGGGTCGGCGAGCTCGCCGTCCACTTCCAGATGAGCACGGGTCGCATGCCGCTGCAGGCGCAGGGACCCCAGGCGCCGCAGAAGCCCGTCCAGTTCACCGACGAGCAGATCGCCGCGATCGGCGCCTACGTCCAGGACGTCGCCCCGGGGCCGAGCTTCCCCGACGACGAGGTTCTCGACGGCGAGGGCGATGTCGCCCAAGGCGGAGAGCTCTTCCGCATCAACTGCGCGATGTGCCACAACGTCGCCGGTGCCGGTGGTGCACTCACCGAGGGCAAATACGCGCCCGGGCTGCAGACCACCACGCCGCTGAACATGTACGCCGCGATGGTCACCGGCCCGCAGAACATGCCGGTGTTCAACGACATGACGCTGACGCTCGAAGAGAAGCGCGACATCATCACCTACCTCCTCTTCCTGCAGGAGAACGAATCCGCCGGCGGCTTCAGCCTCGGCTCCCTCGGCCCCGTCTCAGAGGGCCTGTTCATCTGGATCTTCGGCATCGGCTCGCTGATCGCCATCACCGTGTGGATCACGGCGAAATCCAACTGATGACCGAACGACACACCCCGAAGAACTAGGAGCACCATGGCACACGAGGAAGACGCACTCGTGCACGAGCGGGATTCGTGGAAGCCGTCCTCGGGCCTGGCCGTCGCCGTCAGCGATCCGCTGCGCGCCCCGGGGCTCCCCCCGCACCGCGAGCGGATGACCGACAAGGACCCCGCGGCGATGAAGCGGGCGGTCCGCACGGTCTACACGCTGTTCTACCTCTCGGTCGCGGCGAGCATCTGGGCGATCGCCGCCTATGTGCTGTTCCCGATCGAGAGCGGCCTGATCGTCGACATCCGGGCGAACAACCTGTTCATCGGACTCGGCATCGGCCTGGCCCTTCTCGCGATCGGCATCGCCGCGATCCACTGGACCAAGGCGATCATGTCCGACAAGGAGCACATCGAGCCCCGGCACGCCACGCGCGGCCGTGACGCGACGCGCGCCGCCGCGGTGCAGGCCTTCGCCGACGCGAACGAGGAGTCCGGGTTCGGCCGTCGCGCCATGATCCGCAACTCGCTCATCGCCGCCGTCGTCGCCTCGGTAGCCCCGGGCATCGTCCTGTTCCGCGGTCTGGCCCCGCACAGCTCGGCGGCCAACCCGATCGCCGGCGACCCGGTCGCGCTGCTCCAGCACACCATGTGGGAAGAGGGCATGCGTCTGGCCCACGACCCGACGGGCAAGCCGATCCGCGCCGCAGACCTCACCCTCGGCTCTGCCGTGCACGTCATCCCCGAACCTCTCGCCGAGCTCTCGCACGAGGACGGATACCTCGAGGAGAAGGCCAAGGCCCTCGTGCTCCTCGTCCGCCTCCTCCCCGAGCAGCTCATCGAGTCCGAGGAACGCCGGGACTGGTCCTACAACGGCATCGTCGCGTACTCCAAGGTCTGCACCCACGTCGGCTGCCCGGTCGCCCTGTACGAGCAGCAGACCCATCACCTGCTGTGCCCCTGCCACCAGTCGCAGTTCGACGTCACCGACGAGGCGAAGGTCATCTTCGGCCCGGCCGCTCGGCCGCTCCCGCAGCTGCCGATCACCGTCGACGACGAGGGGTACCTCATCGCCCGCAGCGACTTCACCGAACCTGTCGGCCCGAGCTTCTGGGAGCGTCATTGAGCACCTCGACCGTCACCGACGACACCAACGCCTCGGCTGAGACGCGCGAGAAGCCGCTCGGCGGCCGATTCGTCGGCGCCACCGCCAACTACATCGACGAGCGCACGAGCCTCTCCGGGTTCGTCAAGGAGCTCGGACGCAAGGTCTTCCCCGACCACTGGTCGTTCATGCTCGGCGAGATCGCCATGTGGAGCTTCGTCGTCGTGCTCATCACGGGCACGTTCCTGACCTTCTTCTTCCAGGCCTCCATGTCGGAGGTCCACTACACGGGTGCGTACATCCCGATGCGCGGCATCGAGATGTCGGCGGCGATGGCCTCCACCCTCGAGATCTCCTTCGACATCCGAGGCGGCCTGCTCGTCCGTCAGATCCACCACTGGGCGGCTCTGGTCTTCGTGGCCGGCATCGGCGTGCACATGCTGCGCGTCTTCTTCACCGGCGCCTTCCGCAAGCCCCGCGAGCTCAACTGGGTCATCGGCTTCGTCATGTTCGTGCTGGCGATGGGCGAGGGCTTCACCGGATACTCCCTTCCCGACGACGTGCTCTCGGGCAACGGACTGCGCATCATCGACGGAATGATCAAGGGCATCCCCCTGATCGGCACGTGGACCTCGTTCCTGCTGTTCGGCGGAGAGTTCCCGGGCACCGCGATCGTCGGCCGCCTCTACGCGCTGCACATCCTGATCCTGCCCGCGATCCTCGTCGGTCTGCTGGTCGTGCACCTCATGCTGATGATCATCAACAAGCACACCCAGTTCGCCGGCCCCGGCCGGACCAACAGCAATGTCGTGGGCTTCCCGATGATGCCGGTCTACATGGCGAAGATGGGCGGGTTCTTCTTCATCACCTTCGGCGTGATCGTTCTCATCGCCTCGATGTTCACCATCAACCCGATCTGGAACTACGGGCCCTACGACCCCTCCCCGGTGTCGGCGGGAACCCAGCCTGACTGGTACATCGGCTTCGCCGACGGCGCGCTGCGTCTGGTGCCGCCGCACCTCGAGTTCGTGTTCCTCGAGCGCACGTGGTCGATGAACATCCTCATCCCGCTGGTCGGCCTGGGTCTGTTCATCGTGCTGGTCGCCCTCTACCCCTTCATCGAGGCGTGGATCACCGGCGACAAGCGAGAGCACCACATCGCGCAGCGTCCCCGCAACGCCGCCACCCGGACCGCCATCGGCGCCGCCGGCGTCACCTTCTACGCGGTCCTGTGGGCAGCGGCATCCTCTGACATCATCGCGACCCACTTCTGGCTCACGATGGAGGGCGTCATCCACACCCTCCAGGCCGCGCTGATCCTCGGGCCGATCATCGCCTACTTCGTGACGAAGCGGATCTGCATCGCCCTTCAGAAGAAGGACCGCGAGATCGCGCTGCACGGCTACGAGTCCGGCCGCATCGTGCGCCTCCCCGGCGGCGAGTACATCGAGGTCCACCAGCCGGTGGACGAGTACGAGCTCTACAAGCTCGTCGACTTCGAGACCTACGAGCCGCTGGTCGTGCGTCCCAACGCGAAGGGCCGCATCGCGTGGCACCAGAACCTGCGGGCCTCGTTCTCGCGCTGGTTCTTCGAGGACCGGCTGACCCCGATCACCCAGGCCGAGCTCGAAGAGGCCCGTGCTCACCAGCACCACGCGCTCGAGCACATCGCCGCCGAGGAGGACGCTGAGATCCAGGGCGCTCACGAGCGCGCGGGTGTGCCGGACGCACCGCACGTTCCGATCGACGACGGACACAACTCCGAGACGGCGGTCCGCCCCTCGAATGTGATCGTCCCCGAGAATCCCGAGACGGCTCCGCGCGGGAAGAAGCCCAAGGGCGGCAAACCCGACAACGGCTGATTCGGCAGGAATCCGACGGCGCCTGGCCCCCTCGCCTCTGGGGGGACCAGGCGCTTCGTCGTACGGTGAAGACATGATCGACGCACTCTCGTTCTTCACCGCCAAGCTCACCCACGAGACCGACGCATCCGACGTCTACGCCGCGCAGAAGGCCGGCGACGCCTTCACCTTGGTCGACGTCCGCGACGATGCGGCATGGCGCCAGGGTCGCATCAGCGGCGCCGTGCACATGCCGTACCGCGAGATCGCGGCACGGGCCGCCGCCGAACTGGACCCCGACGTCCCCGTGGTCGTGTACTGCTGGAGCCCCGGCTGCAACGCCGGAGCCAAGGGCGCGGTGGAGTTCGCGGTCCTCGGCTACCAGGTGAGGGAGATGATCGGCGGGTACGAGTACTGGGTGCGCGAGGGACAGCCCACCGAGAACGACCAGGGGCCCCTCCCCCGCACCTTCGATCCGCAGGTGATGGTGGTCCGAACGTCGAGCGACACGTGACGAGTAACGCGTGACGCGTAACGCGTGACGCACACAGAGAACCGCCCCTGTTCCCGAAAGACAGGGGCGGTTCTCTGTGTGCTCTGCGGTGCGGTCAGCGCGCGAAGTGACCGCGGTAGTACTCGTAGACCCAGCCGACGATGGCGACCAGGAAGACGGCGATGCCGATCGGCATCATCCAGGCACCGACCGCGAGGCCGATCATGCCGAGCGCCGCCGAGAACGCCAGGACGATGGGCCACCACGACCAGGGGCTGAACTCGCCGAGCTCAGGGTCGCCGTCGTCGATGTCGGCGGTCAGGACGTCCTCGGGCAGCTCGCCGCCCTGCGCCTTGTGGACCTTGCCGACGTAGAAGGCGATGAGCGCCGACATGAACGCCGTGAAGAGCAGCGCGACAGACCCGACCCACTCGATCGACAGGGTGACGTTCTCCCAGTACGACTGACCGCCGGTGAGATTGGTGTCCCACCGCGAGATGAGGTTCCAGACGGTGTAGATGACGAAGACGAGACCGAAGAACCCGGTCAGCAGCCACCAGAGGCCGGCATTCGTGCGCACTTACTTGACCTTTCCATCTGCGGCGTCGACCACGGGTGCCTCGGGCGCGTCCTTCGCCGGTCCCACTCCGACCGGGATACCGGCCTCGGGGTGGTTCAGGTCGAAGGCGGGACGCTCGCTGCGGATGCGCGGGATCGAGGTGAAGTTGTGGCGCGGCGGCGGGCATGACGTCGCCCATTCCAGCGACGCCCCGTAGCCCCACGGGTCGTTGACCGTGACCTTGGGCGCCTTGCGCGAAGTGATCCACACGTTGAACAGGAACGGGATCATCGAGGCGCCGAGGATGATCGCACCGATCGTCGACACCTGGTTCTGCCACGTCCAGCCGTCGGCCTCGGAGTAGTCCGCGTAACGACGCACCATGCCGTCCACGCCAAGCCAGTGCTGGATGAGGAACGTCATGTGGAAGCCGATGAACAGCAGCCAGAAGTGCACCATGCCGACGCGCTCGTTGAGCATCCGGCCCGTCCACTTCGGCCACCAGAAGTAGAACCCGGCGAACATGGCGAACACGACGGTGCCGAAGACGACGTAGTGGAAGTGGGCGACGACGAAGTACGAGTCCGACGTCTGGAAGGTCAGCGGCGGCGAAGCCAGGATCACGCCGGTGAGACCACCGAAGACGAACGACACGAGGAAGCCCAGGGCGAAGACCATCGGGGTCTCGAACGTGACCGAGCCTCGCCACATCGTGCCGATCCAGTTGAAGATCTTCACACCCGTGGGCACGGCGATCAGCATCGTCATGAGCGAGAAGAACGGCAGCAGCACCGCGCCGGTGACGTACATGTGGTGGGCCCACACCGCCACGGACAGGGCAGCGATGGCGATGGTCGCGTAGACGAGCGTCTTGTAGCCGAAGATCGGCTTGCGGCTGAAGACCGGGAAGATCTCCGACACGATGCCGAAGAACGGCAACGCGATGATGTACACCTCTGGATGGCCGAAGAACCAGAAGAGGTGCTGCCAGAGCAGCACACCGCCGTTCGCCGGGTCGTAGATGTGCGAGCCCAGCACGCGGTCGGAGGCGGCGGCGAGGATCGCGGCGGCCAGCACGGGGAAGGCCATCAGCACGAGGATGCTGGTCACCAGCGTGTTCCACGAGAAGATCGGCATGCGCCACATCGTCATACCGGGCGCGCGCATGGTGATGATCGTGGTGATGAAGTTCACGGCACCGAGGATCGTTCCGAAACCGCTCATGCCGAGCCCCAGCATCCACAGGTTGCCACCGGCACCCGGAGAGAACGACGCGTTGGCCAGGGGCTGATACGCGAACCAGCCGAAGGCCGCCGCGCCCTGAGGGGTGAGGAAGCCGGCGACGGCGATGGTGGAGCCGAAGAGGAAGAGCCAGAACGCGAACGCGTTCAGCCGCGGGAACGCGACGTCGGGAGCGCCGATCTGCAGCGGCAGGATCGCGTTGGCGAACCCGGCGAACAACGGCGTCGCGAACATCAGCAGCATGATCGTGCCGTGCATCGTGAACAGCTGGTTGTACTGGTCCTTCGTCGGGACGATCTGCATGCCCGGCTCGAACAGCTCGGCGCGGATGATGAGAGCCATCACGCCGCCGAGCATGAAGAACACGACCGAGGCGATCAGGTACATGTACCCGATGGTCTTGTGGTCGGTGGAGGTGATCCACTTGACGACGATGTTGCCCTTGTGCTCGACGCGCGACGAGCTGAGCAGCGCCGCCTGACGGGGCGGCAGGGTAGTGGGCCGGCCGGAAGGCTTGGCTTGAAGCGGAAGCGTCGTCGCCATGATCACTCGTCTCCCTCGGAGTCTGCGCCCGTACCGGGCAGGTTCTGCAGACGGTCGTACGCGTCGTCGATGTCACCGGTCTGGCCGGCGGCCTCGAGCGAGGCGAGATAGTCCTCGTACTCGGCTTCGCTGACGACCTCGACGTTGAAGAGCATCATCGAGTGGTACTCGCCGCAGAGCTCGGCGCACTTGCCGGCGTACGAGCCCTCGCGGGTCGGCGTGAAGGACCAGTAGTTGTCCTTGCCGATGTACATGTCCTTCTTGTAGAGGAAGTCGATGATCCAGAAGGAGTGGATGACATCTCGCGACTGCAGCTTGATCTGCACCGTCTGGTCGACGGGCAGGTAGAGCGTGGGCAGCTCGGAGATGATGTCGCCGCGCTCGTCGGTCTGGGCCTGAACGCCCATCGACCACACGGTGTCGTCCTCGGACTCGCCGTTGTACTGGAAGTCCCAGGCCCACTGCTTTCCGATGGCGGTGATCGACACGTCGGGATCGTCGTACTGGGTCTCGAGGATCGTCTGGTCGCGTGCGGTGAACGCGAAGAACCCGACGACCAGGATCAGCGGCACGACCGTGTAGAAGATCTCGATCGGCATGTTGTACCGCAGCTGCACGGGGAGGCCGGTCTGACCCTTCCGGCGGCGATACGCGATGGCCGCCCAGCCCATGAGGCCCCACGTGATGACACCCACCACGAGCAGCACGATCCAGGAGGTGGTCCACAGACCCGACACCATCTCGGTGCGGTTCGTGGTGGGCTCAGCCCCCTCCACGAAGCCGGGCAGATAGCCGTTCAGCTCGGTCGGCGTGCAGCCGGCGAGGGCGACGGCCGCGGCGATCCCGACGGGGATCAGGGCCCAGCGTAGGCGGCGTTTCGAGGGCACGGGCGCACCTTTCCAGTTTCGAAATGTGACTGTCGCCAGTCTAGGGCAACTTCTCACGGTTCTCCGGCCAACCACCCAGGTTGACCGGCCTCCGTGGCGGGCAGGAGAACGGCCCGGACCGCTCTGGCGAGCTCGGTCCGGGCCGCGGGATCATGCTCAGTGGAAGCTGTCTCCGCAGGCGCAGCTGCCGGCGGCGTTGGGGTTGTCGATGGTGAACCCCTGCTCCGAGATCGTGTCCTTGAAGTCGATCTGGGCGCCGTCGAGATACGGGACGCTCATGTCGTCGATGATCACCTCGACGCCGTCGAAGTCGACGGTCTTGTCGCCGTCGAGGTAGCGCTCGTCGAAGTACAGCTGGTAGATGAGACCGCTGCAGCCGCCGGGCTGAACGGCCACGCGCAGACGAAGATCGTCGCGACCCTCCTGCTCGAGCAGGCTCTTCACCTTCAGTGCGGCGGCATCGGTCAGGACGACGCCGTGCTCGCGGACGGACGGGTCGGTCGTCAGTGCGGTGTCGGTCATGTCACTCCTCCGGACGGGCCGCTCGCGCGGCGGGTTCGGTCCGATTCTACGCCCCGCCCCGCGACGCGGCGCCGCGCTCAGCCCTCGAGCGTCCGCGCGTCGAGCTTTTCGAGCAGCAGCGCCTCGGCCAGCAGCGCATGACGGAAGGTGTCCAGGTGCAGCGACTCGTTGGGGCTGTGGGCCCGGGCGTGCGGGTCCTCGACGCCGGTCACGAGGATCTGGGCGCCGGGGAACTCGCGCACGAGGTCGGCGATGAACGGGATCGATCCGCCCACGCCCATGTCGACCGGTGCAGGGCCGTAGGCCTGTTCGAGCGCCGCGCGCGCGTCGGCGACGGCCCAACCGGTGGTGTCGACGAGGAACGGGTTGCCGAAGTCCTGGTCGAAGAACTCCAGCTCCGCGCCGAACGGAGCGTGGGCGCGCAGGTGCGCCTCGATGGCGGAGTAGGCCTCGCGCGCGTCCTGCCCCGGCGCGACACGTGCGCTGATGACGACGGCAACCTCGGGCGACAGCGTGTTCGAGGCGTTGACGACGCTCGGCGCGTCGATGCCGGTGACGGTGATCGAGGGCTTGTTCCAGATGCGTCCGAGGATGCTGTCGCGACCGATCGGCCGCACGCCGTCGGGAAGACCGGCCTCGTCGCGGAGCGTCTCCTCCGAGTACTCGGGCGTCTCGGCGTCGCGCTCGGTCAGGCCGTCCACAGCAACGGCGCCGTCGGCGTCCCACAGCGTGGACAGCAGAGTGACGGCCGCCATCATCGCGTCCGGGACGGCGCCGCCGAACATGCCCGAGTGCGACGCGTGCTCGAGCGTGCGCACGCGCATGGTGAACCGCGTGTTCCCACGCAGCGATACCGTGAGGGCGGGAGTGCGGGAGTCCCAGTTGCCGGAGTCGGCGACCACGATCACGTCCGCCCGCAGCACGTCGGCGTTCTCGCTGAGGAACGTCGCGAAGGAGCGCGATCCGGCCTCTTCCTCACCTTCGATGAAAAGGGCGACCCCGAGATCGAAGTCTGCGCCGAGCGCCTCTTTCAGCGCGCGCAGCGCGCCGATGTGCACCATGATACCCGCCTTGTCATCGGCTGCCCCGCGACCGTAGAGCCGGCCGTCGCGGACCGTCGGCTGGAAGGGCGGCGAGTCCCACAGCGCCTCGTCGCCGACGGGCTGGACGTCGTGGTGGGCGTACAGGAGGATCGTCGGCCTGCCGTTCTTGGCCGCACGGCGGGCCACGACGGCGGGCTTGCCGATCTCGTCGGTGCCCGGGATCGACGCGCGCCTGATCTCGACCGTCTTGAACAACGCGGTGCCGCGGACGAGGTCGGCGACGGCCTCGGCGCTGCGCTCGACGTCGGCCGGGTCGAATCCCGGGAAGGCGACGGACGGGATCCGCACCAGTCCTCCCAGATCGGCGATGGCGGTCGGGTAGCCGGAGGCGGCCGCGTCGTGCACGGCCTGGTGTCGGGAGGGCGCGGATGTCATGCGGGTAATCTTAAGCGCACCCCCGTCCCGCACTCTCGAGGATCTCCTGTGGCCAAGACACCCGCCTCCCCCGCACCCGAGGATGCCGGCGACGTCGCCGGCGCGTCGGGCAAGGGGCGCCCCACGCCCACCCGCGCCGAGCAGGAGGCCGCCCGCAAGCGCCCCCTCGTCGCCGACACGAAAGAGGCGAAGGCACGCGCCCGAGCGGAGCTGACGGCCCAGCGCGAGAAGGCCCGCGTGGGCATGGCGGCGGGCGACCCCCGCTATCTTCCGGCCCGCGATCAGGGGCCGCAGCGCAAGTTCGCGCGCGATTTCGTCGACTCCGGCTGGCACCTGGGCGAGGCTGTCATGCCGGCCATGATCCTCGTCATCATCGCGACCTTCATCCCCGTGGCCGCCGTGCAGTTCTACTCGTTCGTCGTGCTGTGGGTGTTCATCTTCTTCGTCATCGGCGACATGATCCTCACGGCCATCAACGTCAAGCGGGGCGCGAAGGCGCGCTTCGGCGCGGATCGAGTCGAGAAGGGTCTCGGCTGGTACGCGGCGATGCGCAGCATCCAGATGCGGTTCCTGCGTCTGCCGAAGCCTCAAGTCAAGCGCGGGCAGAAGCCCTGAGGCCGCGGTTGATCTGACGGGCCCACAGCGGTCCGCGATACAGGAACGCGGTGTAACCCTGCACGAGGTCGGCACCGGCATCCAGGCGCTCGCGGACGTCGCCTGCCGTCTCGACGCCGCCCACCGAAACCACGCAGAAGTCCGCCGGCACGACCGCGCGCACACGTCGCAGCACCGCCAGTGATCGCTCGCGCAGCGGGGCGCCCGACAGGCCGCCCTCGCCCGCGGCCGCGACGACCGCCGGCGGTGTGGAGAGCCCCGCGCGCGAGATGGTCGTGTTCGTCGCGATGAGTCCGTCGAGGCCGAGGTCGACGGCCAGGCCTGCCACGGCCTCGACCTCGTCATCGGGGAGGTCGGGCGCGATCTTCACCAGCAGCGGGGTCGCACCGGCCGCGTCGTGCACGGCCGACAGCAGCGGACGGAGGGTCTCGACCGCCTGGAGGCCGCGAAGGCCCGGCGTGTTCGGAGACGAGACGTTCACGACCAGATAGTCCGCGAGCGGCGCCAGCAGCGTCGCGCTGCGGACGTAGTCCGCCGTCGCCTCGGATACGTCGACGACGCGGCTTTTGCCGATGTTGACACCGACGACCGCGCGCCGACGGCGGCGTCGTCGAAGCTTCTCGAGCCTCTTCGCGGCCGCTTCGGCGCCGGCATTGTTGAAGCCCATGCGGTTGACGACGGCGCGATCCGGGATGAGGCGGAACAGCCGCGGGCGCGGGTTGCCGTCCTGCGGGATGGCGGTGACGGTGCCGACCTCGACATGACCGAAGCCGAGGGCGCGCAGGCCCGCGACGCCCACGACGTTCTTGTCGAAGCCGGCTGCCACGCCGAAGGGCGAGTCGAAGCGCAGGCCGAGCGCGGTGGTGCGCAGCCTCTCATCGGGTCGCGTCAGCGCACGGGCCGCCCACGACAGCGGCGGGACGCCCAGCATCCGGACGACGAACATGCCGGCGTGGTGGGCCGTCTCGGGATCCATGCGGGCGAGCACGGTCCGGAAGAGGAGGGGATACATCGGTCCCAGATTACTGGTCGGCGTCCGCCCGGCCCGACAGGCGGTCGACGTGGTCGGCGCGCAGCTGGGCGATCGACGACTCGAAGTCCTCGAGCGAGTCGAACGCCTGGTACACGCTCGCGAAGCGCAGGTAGGCGACCTCGTCGAGTTCCCGCAGGGGCCCGAGGATCGCCAGACCGATCTCGTTCGTGTCGATCTGCGAGGCACCCGTCTGGCGGACCGACTCCTCGACCTTCTGGGCGAGCATCGCCAGGTCCGCCTCGGTGACGGGGCGCCCCTGACAGGCCTTGCGCACGCCGGACATCACCTTCTCGCGGCTGAAGCTCTCGATCACACCCGATCGTTTGATGACGTTGAGGCTCGCGGTCTCGATCGTCGAGAACCTTCCGCCGCATTCCGGACACTGCCGGCGCCGACGGATGCTGAGGCCGTCGTCGCTGGTGCGCGAGTCGATGACGCGGGAGTCGGAGTGACGACAGAACGGACAGTGCATGGCCCCGACAGACTACGCCTCGAAGCGGGCCTCGACGGCCTCGCCGTGTGCGGGAAGTGCCTCGGCCTCGGCGAGGGTCACGATGGCGTGGCGCACGTCGGCCAGCGCGGCGCGGTCGTACTCGATGACCTGCTGGGGCCGGAGGAACGTCGACGCTGACAGGCCGGCGGCGTAGCGGGCCTGTCCGCCCGTGGGCAGGACGTGGTTGCTGCCGGCGAGGTAGTCGCCGAGACTCACCGGCGAATCGGGGCCGACGAACACGGCACCGGCGTGGACGAAGTCCTCGGGACGTGGATCGGCGAGGTGCAGTTCGAGGTGCTCCGGGGCGTAGGCGTTGCTGAAAGCGGTGGCCGCGGCACGGTCGTCGACGATCACGACGGCGGACTGCGGGCCCTCGAGCGCCGTCTGCACGCGCTGCGCGTGCCGGGTGCGGGGCGCGCGCTCGCGCAGCTCCCCCGCCACGGCGTCGGCCAGCTCAGCGGACCACGTCACGAGCACGGCGGACGCCTGCTCGTCGTGCTCGGCCTGGCTGATCAGGTCTGCGGCGATGAGGCGCGGGTCGCCGCTGTCGTCGGCGACGATGAGGATCTCGGTCGCGCCGGCCTCGGAGTCGGTGCCCACCAGACCCGCGACGGCCCGTTTGGCCGCGGCGACGAAGTTGTTGCCGGGTCCGGTGACGACGTCGACGGGTTCGAGGCCCAGCGATGGCACGCCGTGAGCGAAGGCGCCGATCGCGCCCGCGCCGCCGACCGCGTAGACCTCGTCGACGCCGAGAAGCCGCGCGGCCGCCAGGATCACCGGGTGCACGCGACCGCCGAACTCGCGCTGCGGCGGAGAGGCGACAGCCACCTCGGACACCCCCGCGACCTGCGCGGGAACGACGTTCATGACGACGCTCGAGGGATACACGGCCTTGCCACCGGGCACGTACAGACCGACCCGCCGGACCGGCTGCCACCGCTGCCGGACGCGGGCGCCCGGGCCGAGCACCGTCTCGGTCGGCGGTGGAACCTGAGCCGCCGACGCGGCCCGCACTCGCGTGATCGCCTCTTCGAGCGCCGCCCGCACCCGCGGGTCGAGCCCGTCCAGCGCCTCGGACAGGTGGGATTCGGGGACGCGCAGCTCGTGACCCGAGACGCCGTCGAACCGCGCCGCCTGCTCGCGCAGGGCGACCTCGCCTCGGGCGGCGACGTCGGCGACGATCGCCGTGGCCGCGGCCAGGGCCTCGGCCCGCGCCGCCGCGGCGCGCGGCACCGTCGCCAGCAGTTCGGCGGGCGCCAGGGCGCGCCCGCGCAGATCGATGGTGCGAAGCATCCTTCTACGCTATCGCGGGCGTGCCCGGCTCAGCCGCGCGTGACGCCCTGGACGTCGTGCAGGTAGCCGATGCGCCCGTCGTCGTGACGGACGACGAACGTCTCACCGCGGTCCTCGATGACAAGGGCCCACGCGGTCGGGCCGATCCGGAAGATCGGGATTCCGACCTCGTCGACGACGTCGCGCTCCTCGGGAGCGAGCGCCCAGAACGCCTGCTGGCGAGTGGGCGCCGCCTGCTCCACGGGCTCGTAGGTGCCTCGCGACTGGGCCGGAGCCCACGCTGCGGTCTCGACATCGGCCGTCGATGCGGCGGGCGTCGCCGCTGCCGCGGGCTCGGCGTGGTCGTCGGAATCGCCGGCGCCCGCGAAGAGCTCGTCGACCGGGTCGGCGGTCGCTGTCGAGCGCGAGCGCTCGGGGACGGAGCGGGCGCTCTCAAGGGTGTCGTCGACGCGGTCGTACGACGCGGTCGCCGGAGCCTCGTCGACCGGAGCCTCGTCGACCGGGACATGAGCGGCGGGCCGCGGCTGCGCCTGCGCCTCTGCGCCGTCGGCGTCGTGATCGACGTCGGCGTGCCACACCGCGGTCGGCTCGCCGGCCGGCTGCGCCACGGGCGCGGCGGCGGCGGCCTCGGGAGCGGGGCGCGGCGCCGGAGCCGGGCGCGGCGTCACGGGACGGATCGGGCGCGCGTTGCGGTGCGCGGGGATCTCGCGACGACCCGCGAAGTCCTGATCGAACGGGGCGATGAAGGGGCCGAAGACGGTCAGCAGCACTCCGGCGAGCATGAGGAAGAACTCCACCCAGACGACCCATGTCGCGAGGAAGACGTCGCTGGAGGCCAGCGTGACGAAGGAGTTCCAGATCATCGACAGCCACAGGAACGCCGAGACCGAGAACGCGACCGAGGCGAACTGGTCGATGCCGAGAGACCCGACGCGGCGGATGCCGTCCGGCGACAGGCGACGCAGGACGATGAGGAACACCGCCGCGGTCGGCAGGCCGATCGTGAGCACCCAGTCGATGCCGTTCGTCCAGACCGAGGGTCCGTTGCCGATGCGCCCGTAGATCGGGAAGAACGACACGATGAGCGCGAGGAGCCAGATGCCGCCGAGCGCGACCTCGCGGATGGAGAACGGTCCGACGCCGTACTGCGGCGCCTCGGTGTCGGTCGTCGACGCCTGCTCTGCAGGCTGGTTGTCGGCGTACTGCTGGTCGGTCACGATTGTCCTTCCCGGCCGCGCGCTGGCGGCTCGCGTCGTCGATGATACCCACGCGTCATGAGACGCACATGAGATCACCCCAGGCACTGGGGGCCGAGCAGGCCCTTGAGCTCCCCGTAGAGGTCGGCTGTCACCCGCACCGGCATGGGCACGTCGAACACCTTGGCGGCCGAGCCGCGATGCAGCCGCAGCGTCACCTCGGTGTCGCCCCGGTGCCGCCCGAGCACCTCGGCCAGTTCGGTCACGATGCGCTCGGTCGCTCGACTCTCGGGCAGCAGCAGCGTCAGCGGTCCGGAGGCCTCGAGGCTGCCCAGATCCGGCGAGAACGCCGTCTGCGCGTGCAGGTTCATCCCGTCGTCGCGACGCGACACCCGGCCCCGCACGACGAGGATCGAGTCGGCCTGCAGCATCGACGAGAACTCGAGGTAGGTCTTGCCCATGAACATCACGGTGATCTCGCCGTCGAAGTCTTCGACGGTGATCATGCCGTACGGGTTTCCGCTCTGCTTGGCCACGCGATGCTGGACGCTCGTGACCAGCCCCGCGATGGTCACCTGCGACCCGTCCTCGATGTCGTCCGAGGCGAGCAGGTCGTGGATGCTGGTGGACGCCAGCTTCGCCAGCGGGATCTCGAGTCCGGCCAGGGGATGATCCGACACGTACAGCCCCAGCATCTCGCGCTCGAAGGCGAGCTTGTCCTTCTTCGTCCACTCCGGGCGGTCGGGCACCTTCGTGACCTGCTGGGGCTCGTCCCACAGCGAGTCGAAGTCGAAGCCCACTTCGCCGTTGGCCTCCCGGCGCTTGTCGAGCACCGCCTGCTCGGTGGCATCCTCGTGGATCTCCATGAGGGCCCGGCGCGTGTCGCCGAGCGAGTCGAAGGCGCCCGCCTTGATGAGCGATTCCACGGTGCGCTTGTTGGCCACATGGACCGGCACCTTCGACAGGAAGTCGTGGAACGACGTGAACGGCGCCTCTTGGCGGGCGGCCACGATCGCGTCGACCACGTTGGCGCCGACGTTGCGGACGGCCCCGAGGCCGAAGCGGATGTCCTCGCCGACGGCGGCGAAGTACCGGATCGACTCGCCCACGTCCGGGGGCAGCACCTTGATGCCCATCCGGCGGCACTCGTTCAGGTACACCGCCAGCTTGTCCTTCGAGTCGCCGACGCTCGTCAGCAGCGCCGCCATGTACTCGGCCGGGTAGTGGGCCTTGAGGTACGCCGTCCAGTACGACACCAGCCCGTACGCTGCCGTGTGCGCTTTGTTGAAGGCGTAGTCGGCGAACGACTCGAGCACCTTCCAGAGGGTCTGCTGCGCGGCATCCGAGAAGCCGCGCTCGGTCATGCCGCCGAAGAAGATCTCCTGCTGCTTGTCGAGCTCGGACTTCTTCTTCTTGCCCATCGCGCGACGCAGCAGGTCGGCCTGACCCAGGGTGTAGCCGGCGACGCGCTGTGCGACGGCCATCACCTGCTCCTGGTAGACGATGAGGCCGTAGGTGGTGTCGAGGATGTCGGACAGCGGCTCGGCGAGCTCGGGGTGGATCGGCTCGATCTCCTGCTGCCCGTTCTTGCGGAGCGCGTAGTTGATGTGCGAGTTGACGCCCATGGGGCCCGGGCGGTACAGCGCGAGCACGGCCGAGATGTCTTCGAAGTTGTCGGGCTTCATCAGCCGCAGCAGCGACCGCATCGGACCGCCGTCGAGCTGGAAGACCCCCAGTGTGTCGCCGCGGGTCAGCAGCTCGTACGACGCCCGGTCGTCGAGCTCGAGGTCTTCGAGCACCAGCGGGTGGCCGCGGTTGGCTTCGATGTTGTCGAGGGCGTCGTTGATGATGGTGAGGTTGCGCAGCCCCAGGAAGTCCATCTTGATGAGTCCGAGGGACTCGCACGCGGGGTAGTCGAACTGCGTGACGATCTGGCCGTCCTGCTCGCGCTTCATGATCGGGATGATGTCGATGAGCGGCTCGCTCGACATGATCACGCCGGCCGCGTGAACACCCCACTGGCGCTTGAGGTTCTCGAGGCCGACCGCGGTGTCGAAGACGGTCTTCGCCTCGGCATCCGTCTCGATGAGCGCGCGGAACTCGCTGGCCTCTTTGTAACGGGGATGCTGGGGGTCGAACATGCCCTCCAGCGGCATGTCCTTGCCCATGACCGCGGGCGGCATGGCCTTGGTCAGCCGCTCCCCCATGCTGAACGGGAAGCCCAGCACCCGGCCGGCGTCCTTGAGTGCCTGCTTGGCCTTGATCGTGCCGTAGGTGACGATCTGGGCCACGCGCTCGTCGCCGTACTTCTCCGTGACGTACTGGATGACCTCGCCGCGGCGGCGGTCGTCGAAGTCGACGTCGAAGTCGGGCATCGAGACGCGGTCGGGGTTGAGGAACCGCTCGAAGATGAGGCCGTGCTGGAGCGGGTCGAGGTCGGTGATCTTCATGGCGTAGGCGGCCATCGATCCCGCACCCGAGCCGCGACCGGGGCCGACGCGGATGCCGTTGTCCTTCGCCCAGTTGATGAAGTCCGCGACCACGAGGAAGTACCCCGGGAAGCCCATCTGCGCGATGACTCCCGTCTCGTACTCCGCCTGCGCGCGCACCTCGTCGGGGATCCCCGCGGGGTAGCGGTCCTTGAGGCCGTTCTCGACCTCTTTGATGAACCAGGACTCCTCGGTCTCGCCCGGCGGCACCGGGAAGCGGGGCATGTAGTTGGCGCTGGTGTTGAACTCGACCTCGCACCGCTCCGCGATCAACAGGGTCGAGTCGCAGGCCTCGGGGTGGTCGCGGAACACCTGGCGCATCTCGGCGGGCGACTTGACGTAGTAGCCGTCGCCGTCGAACTTGAAGCGCTTGGGGTCGTCGAGCGTCGATCCCGACTGCACGCACAGCAGCGCCGCGTGGCTGTTCGCGTCGTGCTGGTGGGTGTAGTGCAGGTCGTTCGTGCCGACGAGCGGGATGTCGAGGTCCTTCGAGATCTTCAGCAGATCGCTCATGACCCGCCGCTCGATCGACAGGCCGTGGTCCATGATCTCGGCGAAGTAGTTGTCCTTGCCGAAGATGTCCTGGAACTCCGCCGCGGCGGCCCGCGCCGCCTCGTACTGCCCGAGTCGCAGCCTGGTCTGCACCTCGCCCGAGGGGCAGCCGGTGGTGGCGATCAGTCCCTCGCTGTAGGTCTGGAGGAGCTCGCGGTCCATGCGGGGCTTGAAGTAGTAGCCCTCCATGCTGGCCTTGGACGACAGCCGGAACAGGTTGTGCATGCCCTCGGTGGTCTCGGAGAGCAGCGTCATGTGCGTGTACGCGCCGGCGCCGGACACGTCGTCGTCGCTCTGCTCGGGCGTTCCCCACCGGACGCGGGATTTGTCGGTGCGGTGCGTGCCCGGGGTGACGTAGGCCTCGATGCCGATGATCGGGTTGATGCCGGCGTCTTTCGCGGTCTTGTAGAACTCGTACGCGGCGAAGGTGTTGCCGTGATCGGTGACCGCGATCGCCGGCATCCCGAGCCGGACCGCCTCTTGGATCATCGGCCCGATGCGGGCGGCCCCATCGAGCATCGAGTACTCGCTGTGCACGTGCAGGTGAACGAAGGAGTCGGATGCCACCCGACGAGTCTACGGACGCCTCCGACATCGACCGCGGGCCGCCGGGCGGTTCGCGGCGCGCGTTCGCGAGGTCGTTTCACCCTCGAGCTGAGGGTGAGGGTTCGAGCTCCCGACCGACGTCGCCATAGGGTGTCATCGTGCCGATCCCCGACTTCATCGTCGACCTCCGCCGCCTCGTCGGCACCCGCCCGCTCTCCCTCGTCGGGGTGACCGCGGTCGTGGTGCGCGGCGACGAGCTGCTGCTCGGGCGGCGCAGCGACAACGGCGCCCTGACTCCGGTCACGGGCATCGTCGACCCCGGCGAGGAGCCCGCCGACGCCGCGGTGCGCGAGGCCGAGGAGGAGGCCGGCGTGCGCATCCGCGCCGACCGGCTGGCGTGGGTGCATCAGATTCCGCGGATCGTCTACGACAACGGAGATCAGGCCGACTACCTCGACCTCACCTTCCGCTGCAGCTGGATCTCCGGCGAGCCGTTCCCCGTGGACGGCGAGATGACCGAGGTCGGATGGTATCCGCTCGCCGAGCTGGACGCTCTGCCGCTGGACGACGACATGCGCGCGCGGGTCGCGCACGCGCTGGCGGAGGCCCCGGCTCGCTTCGAGCAGCGGGACTGAGGCCCGTCAGTCCGCGCGCAGCACCTCGAGCGCATGCGCGAGATCGGCGGGATAGTCCGAGGAGAACTGCACCCACTCCCCCGTCGCGGGGTGCGAGAAGGCCAGCTGCCGGGCGTGCAGCCACTGCCGGGTGAGCCCCAGTCGCGCCGACAGCGTCGGGTCGGCACCGTACAGCGGGTCGCCGGCGCACGGGTGCCGGTGAGCGGCCATGTGCACGCGGATCTGGTGGGTCCTGCCCGTCTCGAGGTGGATCTCGAGAAGCGACGCCCCCGGGAACGCCTCGAGGGTCTCGTAGTGCGTCACCGACTCCTTGCCGTCGGGCACGACGGCGAACTTCCAAGAATGAGACGGATGCCGCCCGATCGGCGCCTCGATCGTGCCGGTCAGCGGGTCGGGATGCCCTTGGACCACCGCGTGGTAGATCTTCTCGACCTCGCGCTCCTTGAACGCGTGCTTGAGCGCCGTGTAGGCGCGCTCGGACTTCGCCACGACCATGAGCCCGCTCGTGCCGACGTCGAGCCGGTGCACCACCCCCTGGCGCTCGGCGGCGCCGCTCGTGGCGATGCGGAAGCCCGCGGCGGCCAGCGCTCCGAGCACTGTGGGACCCTCCCAGCCGAGGGAGGGATGGGCGGCCACGCCCGCGGGCTTGTCGATCACGACGAACTCGTCGTCGTCGAAGACCACCCCGAGGTCGGGCACCGCCATCGGCACCACGACGGGCTCCTCTTTCGGCCGCCAGGACACCTCGAGCCACGCGCCGCCACGGAGCCGATCGGACTTGCCGAGCTCGCGCCCGTCCTGCCGCACGCCGCCGGCGTCGGCGACGTCTGCGGCGAAGGTGCGCGAGAATCCCAGCATCTTCGCCAGTGCGGCATCAACGCGCGCCCCGTCGAGCCCATCGGGTACGGGCAGCGTGCGTGACTGCATGCGGGTCAGCCCCGCTCCGGCGTGCCGTCGGCCGGATCCGCGGACCCCGTGTCGATGCGCTCGGCGTCCGTCGGCTCCTCCACTCGGCGCTCGCGCGTGCCGTCGAAGCCGATTCCGACCAGCACCAGCAGAGCGACGGCGATCATCATCGAGACGATGAAGATGTCGGCGACGTTGTAGATCGCCGGCATCATCCACGGAGTGTTGATGAAGTCGACGACGTGGCCCACCGGGAAGCCGGGGGTGCGCAGGACACGGTCGGTGAGGTTGCCCAGCACGCCGCCGAGCAGCAGCCCGAGCGCCACCGCCCACAGGCGGGAGCGCACCCGCATGATCGCCAGGTAGACGATGATGACGGCGACGGCGGCCAGAGCCAGCGTGAAGATCCACGTCACGCCCTCACCGAGCGAGAAGGCGGCGCCCGGGTTTCGCACGAGGTAGAAGATCAGGAACTCGCCGAGGACCGGAACAGGCTCCTCGGGAGGGAGCCCCTGGATCGCGAGGTGCTTGGTGAACTGGTCGGCGGCCAGCACGACCACCGCGAGGATCGCGATGATGGTGCTGGCCGCCGCCTGATGCAGGGGTGTTCGGCCTGCCAAAGACCGGCCTACAGACCGATGGCCGAGACCGGAGTGGCACCCGACGTGGTCGCAGTGGTCTCGAGGTCGCGGAGCTTGCCCTCGATGTAGCTACGCAGCTGCGAGCGGTAGTCGCGCTCGAAGTTGCGGAGCTCCGAGATGCGGTTCTCGAGGTTCGCGCGCTCGCGCTCGAGACGGGCGACCTCTTCGCGGCCGCGGGTCTCGGCCTCGGAGATGATCGAGGCGGCCTGCGCCTTCGCGTCGGCGATGAGCTGGTCGCGCTGTGCGCGCCCCTCGGCGACGTGCTCGTCGTGCAGGCGCTGAGCGAGCTCGATGATGCCGGCGCTGGCAGCGGGCGCGGTGGCGTCGGACGCCGGGGCCTCGACGGCGGGAGCCGGGGCGGGGGCTGCGGCAGCGGCCGGAGCGGGAGCCTCGGCCGGAGCGGACTCGCCGGACTCGTACGCAGCCAGCTTGGCCTTCAGCTCCTCGTTCTCGGCCAGGGCCTTGCGCCACTCGACGACGATCTCGTCGAGGAAGTCGTCGACCTCGTCGGGGTCGAAGCCCTCCTTGAAACGGACGTGCTGGAATTGCTTCGTGACGACGTCATCGGGGGTCAATGCCATGGTGATTCCTCTTTCGAGCGCTCAGGTCGCTGGCCGATGTCGGGTGACCGCCGCGATGAGCGGTCGTATCTGGAAAGCATAGTCGCGGGCTCGGGGCCTGTCGAAGGCACCGCCGCGTGGGCGCGTCGCCCCGTCAGGCCGCCAGCGCGCGCGTGACGCTCAGCAGGATGAACACCAGGAGCATCGTGAGCGCGAAACCGAAGTCGATGGCGATGGCGCCCACGCGCAGCGGCGGGATGAAGCGACGGAAGAACTTGATGGGCGGGTCGGTCACCGTGTAGATGAGCTCCGCGGCGACGAGTCCCGCGCCGCGCGGCCGCCATTCGCGGTTGAACAGCGGCACCCATTCCAGCACCAGCCGTGCGAACAGCACGAAGACGTAGATGAGAAGCGCGAAATTGAGTACTGCTGCGATGAGCCGGATGATGTCCACGAGTCAATGCTGGACGAACGGAACCGCTTCCGGGTCGGCCTGAGCGACCGCCCCGTCACCGGAGACCGCCACATTCTCGGGCGAGAGCAGGAAGACCTTGCTCGTGACGCGCTCGATGCGACCGAAAAGGCCGAGCGAGAGACCGCTGGCGAAGTCGATGAGGCGCCGTGCGTCGGCGTCGCTCATCTGCGAGAGGTTGATGATGACGGGCACGCCGTCGCGGAAGTTCTCGGCGATCACCTGGGCGTCGCGGTACTGCTTGGGGTGGACCGTGAGGATCTCGCTGATCGCGCTGGGCGCGGGCTGGCGGACGACGGTCGGACGGTGCAGAGGGGTCACGGGTGCTGCCTTCTCGACGGACTTCTCCTTGCGGGCGGTCGACTGGGGCGCAGGCTCGTCGTACATCTCTTCCTCGTCGGCGAGGCCCAGGTACACCATGGTCTTCTTGAGCGGGTTCGACATCGCATCCTCCGTTGTGCTCATCTGTGTCGAGGCTAACGGCGCTCGGGCCGTGGGCCGGTGATTGCCGAGCCGATCCGCAGGTGTGTCGCACCGGCGGCGATCGCCTCGGCGAAATCGGCGGACATCCCCGCCGAGATCCAGTCCGCAGAAGGCGCCACCGCGCGCAGGCGCCCCGCGTAGTCGGCCAGCCGGGCGAACGCGGCGGCGGGTTCCTCGTCGAGCGGGGCGACGGCCATGATGCCCCGCAGCCGCAGCGTGCCGCACGACAGCACATGCTCGGTCAGCGACTCGATGTCGGCGGGAGCGACGCCTCCGCGGTCCGGGTCCTCGGTGAGGTTGACCTGGATCAGCACGTCCAGCGGTGCCGACCCGTCGGCGCCTGCACGGTCGAGCGCGTCGGCCAGGCGCGCCCGGTCGAGGGAGTGGACGACGGATGCCGCCTCGCGCACGGCGCGCGCCTTCTTGGTCTGCACCTGGCCGACGAAGTGCCACGTGAGGCCCTCGGGCCGGCCGAACTCCGCGACCTTCTCGGAGATCTCCTGCTGACGGTTCTCGCCGACGTCGCGCACGCCCAGGTCGACGAGGTCGCGGATCAGCGAGAGCGGGTGGAACTTCGTGATGACGATCCGGGTGACCGCGGCCGGGTCGCGTCCCGCGGAACGCGCCGCGCCCGCGATGGACGCATCGACCTCGTCGAGACGGGCGGCGAGATCGGCGTCCACGCGGGCGTGCGCTTTCGGCTTACTTCAGGAAGTCGGGGATGTCGAGGTCGTCGTCGCCGAACGCGGAGTCGTAGCTGCTCTCGGCGGGGGCGCTGACGCTCACGCGAGCAGGCTCGGGCTCGGGACCGCTCTCGCGCGCGGCATCCTCGGCCGGCACCGCCGGCAGCACCGGGGGCGCGACGACACGCGAGGTCGTCACCGGGTCGAGGCGCAGCGTGGGCTCTCCGCTGTCGAAGCCCGCCGCGATGACGGTGACCCGCACCTCGTCGCCGAGCGTGTCGTCGATCACGGTTCCGAAGATGATGTTGGCCTCGGGGTGCGCGGCCTCCTTCACCAGCTGCGCGGCATCGTTGATCTCGAAGATGCCGAGGTTCGATCCGCCCTGGATCGACAGCAGCACGCCGTGGGCGCCTTCGATCGACGCCTCGAGCAGCGGCGACTCGACCGCGAGCTCCGCGGCCTTGATGGCGCGATCCGCCCCGCGTGCCGAGCCGATGCCCATGAGGGCGGAACCTGCTCCCTGCATGACGGACTTCACGTCCGCGAAGTCGAGGTTGATGAGACCGGGGGTCGTGATGAGGTCGGTGATGCCCTGCACACCGGCCAGGAGCACCTGGTCGGCCGTGGCGAACGCCTCGACCATCGAGATGCCGCGATCGCTGATCTCGAGCAGCCGGTCGTTCGGGACGACGATGAGGGTGTCGACCTCTTCCTTCAGGCGGGCGACGCCGGCCTCGGCCTGACTCTGCCGGCGGCGGCCCTCGAACGAGAAGGGCTTGGTGACGACACCGATGGTCAGCGCGCCGATGGATTTGGCGATCTTCGCGACCACTGGCGCTCCACCGGTGCCCGTGCCGCCGCCTTCACCGGCGGTGACGAAGACCATGTCGGCCCCGCGCAGGGCCTCCTCGATCTCCTCGGTGTGATCTTCCGCTGCGCGGCGCCCCACCTCGGGGTCGGCGCCCGCGCCGAGCCCGCGTGTGAGCTCGCGCCCGACGTCGAGCTTGACGTCGGCGTCGCTCATCAGCAGCGCCTGCGCATCCGTGTTGATCGCGATGAACTCGACCCCGCGCAGACCAAGTTCGATCATGCGGTTGACGGCGTTGACTCCGCCGCCACCCACACCGACCACCTTGATCACGGCGAGGTAGTTCTGGTTCTGGCTCATGCCGGCCTCCGTCTTCCCGAACCCGAAACCTTAAACCTCTAGTAGAGGTATAAAGAATTGCTCGGTATGCAATTCCTGCATTGAAAGTAAGCGCGCGCGACCCCGCGAACCGGCACCGTGCGGGCGTGTCGCGACATCTCCCGCGATAGTCGTCTCAGCGGACGACGATGGCGTCCGGCGACGACACGTCGTAGACGCTGACATCGGCCGGCGGACGGGCCGCCATGGTGGTTTCGAGGACGACGGCCTTCAAGGCGGATTCGTCGGCGCTCCCCCACACGATGTCGGTGTCGGTCTCGCCGAGGGTGAGGGTGACGTCGTCCGGCGTCGACGCCGACACCGCCGTCACCTGCACGCGGATCGTCTCGGGAAGCGTGCGCATCACCTGCCCGACCGCGTCGAACGCCTCGGAGTCGGTCCCGCCGCGGATCTCGAGCAGGGGCCGGCCGGCCGCGGGCTTCTCGGTCGTCGAGAGGGCGACACCCGCGGCATCCACGAGCGTGTATCCGGCTTCGGACGAGATGAGCCCGATGGGGGTGCGCTCGACCACGCGCACCACGAGCTCGTGCGGCGGCCGCGCCTCGAGGGCGTACGACTCCACGAGCGGGAAGGCGATCAGCGCAGCCTTGACCGCGCTGTCGTCCACGAGCGGCAGCGGCGTGCCCAGCTGATCCGCCAGGGCCTCCTCGACCGCCACGGCGTCGAGCTCCGACGCGCCCACCACGGTGATGTCCTCGACCGCGAAGAGGGGGCTGTAGGCCGCGCCCAGGCTGCCGAGGACGAGAAGGGCGAGGGATGCCGCGACGCCGAGCCCCAGCATCCGTCGACGCCGCTGCCGCCCCGTGAAGCGCCGCACCTCGCTGCGCAGTGCGCGCCGGCGCGCCCACGCGGCCCGCCACACGGTCGCCAGACTGATCGGCTCGTCCGCCGCCGCGGAACCCGGCGCCGCGCGATCGGGCGGGACGGAATCCGGCGCCGCCGGATCGGACGCCGCGGCGAGGGGTACCACCGGGGCGAGTTCGGTCGTGTCCTCGCGTGCGGTGCTGCCCGACCCCTCGCCGAGGCGGTCCTCGCGCGCGCGGCGCCGGCCGTCGTCGTCCCGCCGCGCCGACGCCGGGGGTGATCCGGCCGGTGGCGGCGGCAGCGGAGTGGGCCGGCGCATGGGGTGCTACTCCCCCGCGCCGTGCGCGGCCGAGTCGTCCGAGACCGCAGACTCCGAGGCTCCCGCAGCGCCCGGCCCGTGGAGGGTGAGGGCCTGCAGGACCTGCGGGATGATCTGGTAGACGTTGCCGCAGCCGAGGGTGATGACGTAGTCGCCGGGTCGGGCTACCTCGGCGGTGTAGTCGGCCGCCGCCTGCCAATCGGCGACGAAGTGGACGTGGCCGGGATCCTGGAACGCGTCGCTGACCAGTTCGCCGGTGACTCCGGGGATGGGATCCTCGCGCGCGCCGTAGACGTCGAGCACGACGGTGTGGTCGGCGTGCTGCTCGAGCACGTCGGCGAACTCGCGGAACATCTCCTGCGTGCGGGAGTAGGTGTGGGGCTGGTGGAGGGCGATGATGCGTCCGTCGCCGACCACCGTCCGCGCGGCGGACAGGGCCGCGGCCACCTCGGTGGGGTGATGGGCGTAGTCGTCGTACACGCTGACCCCGCGCTCGACCCCGTGCAGCTCGAAGCGGCGGATGGTTCCGGCGAAGCCCTCGACGGCGCGCACCGCGGCCTCGAGGCCGTGGCCGAGGGTGACCAGGACCGCGACGGCCCCGGCCGCGTTGACGGCGTTGTGGCGGCCGGGGACCGGAAGCCGCCCCTCGACCGACGAGCCGCCGTGGACGATGGTGAAGGACACCGGCCCGTCGGTGGCGATCCCGGTGACGCGCACGTCCGCCTCGGGCGCCTCGCCGAAGCTCACGACGTTGCGGTGCGAGAGGGCGGCGGCCACGCGACGGGCGCCGGGGTCGTCGGACGAGATGACCACCGCTTCGCGGGCCTCATCGGCGAAGCGGACGAAGGCGTCGTAGAAGGCCTCGCGCGTTCCCCAGTGGTCGAGGTGGTCGGGATCGACGTTCGTGATGAGGGCGATCGAGGTGTCGTACAGGAGGAAGGTGCCGTCCGACTCGTCGGCCTCGATCACGAACAGGTCGTCGGAGCCCGTGCCGCTGGAGGTCCCCAGCTGGGCGATGACGCCGCCGTTGACGAACGTGGGATCCTCGCCGAGGTCCCGCAGGGCGGTGACGATCATGCCGGTCGAGGTCGTCTTGCCGTGTGCTCCGGCGACGGCGACGAGGCGGCGGCCGCCGATGAGCCAGTGCAGCGCCTGCGATCGGTGGATGACGTGGAGGCCGCGCTCCTTGGCGAGGAGGAACTCGGGGTTCTCCGGCCAGATCGCCCCGGTGTGCACGACGGTGTCGGCATCGTCCGGAAGATGAGAGGCGTCGTGACCGACGAACACCGTCGCGCCGCGCGCGGCGAGGTCCTGCAGGGCCGCACTGTCGGCGCGGTCGGAGCCCGAGACCCGGATGCCCCGGTCGAGGAACATGCGGGCCAGGCCCGACATGCCCGATCCGCCGATGCCGATGAAATGGGCAGCGGTGATGTCGGCGGGGAGGGGCAGCGAGAGGTCGGGTCTGATCATGGCCCGTCAATCCTAGATCGGCGACCCGAGGGCGCGGTCCCGGCGCGCTGGCCGCGCGGGCGGCCGGTCAGCGGGCGACGGCGTGATCGATCATCGCGATGAGGTTCTCGGAGCCCGAACGGGTGCCGACGGTCGCCGCGGCGGCCGCCATCGCCGTGCGGCGCCCCGCGTCGCGCAGGAGCGGCAGGACGTCACGGCGCACACGGTCTCCGGTGAACTCGGCATCGGAGATGAGCAGGGCGGCGCCCGCGGCGACGACGGCGGCGGCGTTGAGCGCCTGCTCTCCGTTGCCGACCGCGTACGGCACGTATACGGCGGGGATGCCGAGGGCGCTGATCTCCGAGACGGTGGCGGCTCCTGCGCGCGAGACGATGAGGTCTGCCAGCGCGAAGGCGAGGTCCATGCGGTCGACGTACCGCCGCACGGCGTAGCCCGCAGCGCCCGGGTCGGCCAGTGTCGAGCGCTCCCCCGTCACGTGGATGAGCTGCCACCCGGCCGCGATCACGTCGCGCCAGGCCGCGTCATGACCCTCGCCGAAGGCCTCGTTGAGGCGCTGCGCGCCGAGCGAGCCGCCGAAGACGAGAAGAGTGGGCCGGTCCGCCTCGAGCCCGAAGTGCCCTGCCGCCTCCGCGCGGAGTGCGGCTCGGTCGAGGTCGACGATCTCGCGGCGCAGCGGCATCCCGACCATGTGGGAGCGCGCCAGCCGCGTTCCGGGAAAGGCGACGCCGACCCCGGCAGCGCGTCGCGCGCCGAGGACGTTCGCCAGGCCCGGCTTCGCGTTGGCCTCGTGGACGACGACGGGGATCCGCGCGCGGTTGGCGGCGACGTAGGCGGGTGCCGACGCGTAGCCGCCGAAGCCGACCACGACGTCCACGTGACGATCCCGCAGGTGCGCCCGCACCTGGGCGATCGCCCGGCTGAAGCGGGCAGGGAAGGCGACCGCGGCCCGATCGGGGCGCCGCGGGAAGGGCACCTTGTCGACCAAGAGCAGCTCGTAGCCGCGTTCGGGCAC
The DNA here is from genome assembly GCF_031844425.1 of Microbacterium sp. ARD31. NCBI lineage: Bacteria > Bacillati > Actinomycetota > Actinomycetes > Micrococcales > Microbacteriaceae > Microbacterium > Microbacterium sp. ARD31. The sequence continues at coordinate 93,572 of NZ_JAUZVE010000016.1, read as the reverse complement.
CAGGCGGGCCTCGAGACCCTCTCGGGTGCCGAGGACGAGCACGGTGGCATCGGGGTCGCGCTCATGCAGAGCGTCGGCCACGGCGAGCAGCGGATTCACGTGCCCGGCGGTTCCTCCGCCGGCCAGAAGGTACGTCGTCACCCAGGCGAGGTTACCGGGTCGGGCGCGCGCGGACCGGCGTCGGGCGGGCCGGCGGCAGCGGACCCCGCACGGGCAGGGAGCGCGCGAACGCGAGCAGCACACCGCACGCGATGAGCACCGACAGCAGTGACGTGCCGCCCTGCGACATGAACGGCAGGGGCACGCCGAGCACGGGGAAGACCCGCAGCACGACGCCGATGTTGATGAGCGCCTGGCCGACGATCCAGACGGTGATGGCGCCCGAGACGATGCGGACGAACGGGTCGTCGGTCTTGCGGATGACGTGGAAGGCACCGACCGCGAAGAGGGCGAAGAGGGCGAGCACGACGACGCAGCCGATGAGACCGAGCTCTTCGCCGACGATGGCGAAGATGTAGTCGTTGGCGGCTGCCGGCAGCCAGTCGTACTTCTCTTTCGAGTTGCCCAGCCCCAGCCCGAAGATGCCGCCGCCGGCGAGGCCCCAGATGCCGTGGAGGGGCTGGTAGCAGTCGCCGTAGTAGTCGGCGAGGCAGTCGGGGTTGAGGAAGCTCATGATGCGGCGCATGCGGTCGGGGCTGGTGACCGCGAGGGCGGCGACCGACCCGAGCACGAGCAGCGCCGGCAGGGCGAACAGCCGCAGCCGCACCCCGGAGAAGAACAGCGCTCCGAGGACGATGAGGAACAGCACCATGGCGGTGCCGAGATCGTGACCTGCCAGGACGGTGGCGATGACGAGACCGGCGACGGGCACGACGGGGATGAACACGTGCTGCCACTTGGTCAGCAGCGACCGTTTGCGGAAGAGGACGAAGCCCAGCCACAGTGCCAGCGCCAGCTTGAGGAACTCCGCGGGCTGGGCCTGCAGGCCCGCGATCATGATCCAGTTGCGGTTTCCGTTGGCCGTGACGCCCAGCGGGGTGAAGACCAGCAGCTGGAAGATCACGGCGCCGATGAGCGCCGGCCAGGCGATCCGCTTGAAGAACTTCACCGGGAACCGGCTGGCGATGAACATGATCGGGATGCCGAGCAGGGCGAACACGCCCTGCTTGACCATCGCGTCCCACGCGGGCTGCCCGGCGGCGGTGGCGATGGCGCTCGTGGCCGAGAGGACCATGACCAGGCCGAAGCCGGTGAGCAGGAGCGCGGTGGACGCGATCAGCAGGAACTCGCTGGGGACCGGCGCGAACACACGGCCGAGCGAGACGCGGGCGGCGAGCCCGCGAGGGTCCTCGCCGTCAGCGGGCTGGGCCGGCGGCCGGGTCGGCGGAAGCGTCGTGGTCACCGCCGCCCCTTCCGATCCGCTGTCTCACCGCGTCGGCGAAGCGCCGCCCGCGGTCGGCGTAGGACGAGAACTGGTCGAACGACGCCGCGGCGGGGGCGAGCAGAACCACGTCCCCGTCACGGGCGACTCCGGCCGCGATCTCGACGACCCGCGCCATGACGTCTTCAGTCTCGGCGGAGTCGACCTCGAACACCGGCACCGCCGGCGCGTGTCGCTCGAACGCGGCCACGACGGGCGCGCGGTCCTCGCCGATGATCACTGCGGCCGACACCGCGGCTCCGCGCCGGGCGACGAGGTCCGAGATGTCCACCCCTTTGAGGAGCCCTCCGACGATCCACACCGCGCCCGGGTACGCGGCGAGGGAGGACGATGCCGCGTGGGGGTTGGTGGCCTTGGAGTCATCAACCCACGTCACACCGTCGTGGCGCGCCACGACCTCGATGCGGTGCGGGTCGAGCCGGAAGCCGCGCAGCGCGTCGCGGACGGCGGCGGGCGCGATGTCGAGCGACCGTGCGAGGGCCGCCGCGGCGAGGATGTTCGCCGCGATGTGCGGAGCGCCGAGACCGAGCTCCTGCAGCTCCTCGACGGTGGTGAGCTCGAGCGCGCTGGTGCGGCGGTCCTCCAGGAACGCACGGTCGACGAGGATCCCGTCGACGACGCCGAGGTCGCTCGGGCCGGGCACGCCCAGGTCGAAGCCCACCGCCCGGGCGCCCTCGACCACCTCTGCGTCCTCCACCATGCGGCGCGTCGCGGCATCCGCTTTGTTGTAGACGCACGCAACGCGGGTGTTGTCGTACACGTGCGCTTTGGCGTCGCGGTAGGCATCGGCCGAGCCGTGCCACTCGAGGTGGTCGTCGGCGAGATTCAGGCAGACGGCGGCGTGGGGCGAGAGCGGCTGAGGGCCGGTCTGCCTGCCGAGGTACCACAGCTGGTGGCTCGAGAGCTCGACGACGAGGGCGTCGAACCCCTCGGGGTCGCGCACGGCGTCGAGCACCGGTGTGCCGATGTTCCCGACGGGAGCCGCCCGCAGTCCCCCGGCGACCAGCATCGAAGCGGCGAGCCGGGTCGTGGTGGTCTTGCCGTTCGTGCCGGTGACGAGCAGCCACGGCGCGGTCGAGCCGTCCGCGCGGCGCACCTTGTCGCGCACGCGCCACGCGAGCTCGACGTCGCCCCACAGCGCGACACCGGCCTCCTGCGTCCACCTGATGAGCGGATGCGTCGGCGCGAAGCCGGGCGAGGCGATGACGACCTCGGGCTCGAACGAGGCGAGCTCGGCGGGCGGCTCGGCGAGGGGCCCGGTCCACAGGCGCGCGCCGATGACCGGCAGGAGGCGCTCGTACTCCTCGTCGGCCTTCTCGGTGACCACGAGGACGTCGGCGCCGAGCTCGGTGAGCGTGTCGGCGACGGCGAATCCGGTGACGGACAGGCCGAGCACAGCCACGCGCAGACCCTTCCAGTCGCTGTGCCAGCTCGTGAGGGCGTCCAGCCGTGCCGCGCTCATGTGGCGATGAGCCACTCGACGTAGAAGAAGCCGATGCCCGAGACGGCGAGCAGGCCCGCGATGATCCACATCCGCACGACGATCGTGATCTCCTGCCACCCGCGCATCTCGAGATGGTGGTGCAGCGGGCTCATCAGGAACAGCCGCTTGCCGCGCGTGAGCTTGAAGTACAGCCGCTGCAGGATGACCGAGCCGGAGGCGATGACGTACACGCCCGCGACGAGCACCATGAGCAGCTCGGTGCGGGTCAGGATCGCCATCGAGGCGAGCACGCCGCCGATCGCCATCGAGCCGACGTCTCCCATGAAGACCTTCGCCTTGGGCGCATTCCACCACAGGAATCCGACGAGTGCGCCGACGAATGCCGCCGAGACGATCGCGAGATCGAACGGGTCGCGCACCGCGTAGCAGGCCGGCTGCACCGTCGGGGCGAGGGCCTCGCCACCCCAGCACGCCTGGTTGAACTGCCAGAAGGCGATGAGGCTGTAGGCGCCCACGACGAAGATGCCCGCGCCGGCGGCCAGTCCGTCGAGGCCGTCGGTGACGTTCACCGAATTGGACGAGGCGACGCCGATGAACGAGATCCACGTCATGTAGAGGATCCAGCCGATGATCGGACCGAGCGCCATGAACGACAGCATCGGCACGTCGCGGAAGATCGAGATGTACGGGGATGCCGGGGTCTGACCCCACGCGTTGGGGAAGTTCAGCGCGACGACGGCGAACGGGACGGCGACGAGGATCTGGCCGACGATCTTCCGCCAGCCCGACAGGCCGAGGCTGCGCTGACTGCGCACCTTCATGTAGTCGTCGATGAAGCCGACCGCGCCGAAGCCCACCATCATCCACACCACGAGCCAGCCCGAGATGGTCGGCGGGTTGTTGCCGGTGTAAGCGCCGACGAGATAGCCGACGATCGTGCCGACGATGAAGATCGTGCCGCCCATGGTGGGCGTGCCGCGCTTGGCGCCGTGGCTCGGGTTGTAGATGTTCTCGGGCGTCCGGATGACCTGGCCCCAGCCCCACGAGCGGAACAGCCGCAGGAAGACGGGGGTGAGGAAGAGGGTGAAGGCCAGCGAGATCGCCGCGGACGTCAGAAGGGATCTCACGAGAACGATTCTCCCAGACGATCGCCCAGGAACCGCAGACCGGCGGAGTTCGACGACTTGACCAGCACGCGATCCCCGTCCCGGAGCTCGCCCTGCAGGTAGTCGAACGCCTCGTCGGCGGTGGCGAAGAACACCGCCTCGCCGTCCCAGGAGCCCTGTGCGACGGCCTCGAGGAACATCCGGCGGGCCTCGGGCCCGACGATCACGATGCGCTGGATGCCGAGGCGCACGGCGAGCAGGCCGATGCGGTCGTGCTCCTCCTCGGCGTACTCCCCCAGCTCGCTCATGGCGCCGAGCACGGCCACGGTGCGCTCGCCCGGCCGGGTGATCTGGGCGAGGGTGCGCAGCGCCGCGGCCATCGAGTCGGGGCTGGCGTTGTAGGCGTCGTTGATGATGCGGACGCGATCGGAGCCGAGGGGCTGCATCCGCCAGCGTTCGGCGATCTCGACCGTCTCGAGACGGGCCACGCAGTCGGCGAGCGACACGCCGAGCGCCGTGGCGGCGGCGATCGCGGCGAGGGCGTTCATGACGTGATGCTCGCCGAGGACCCGCAGGCGCAGCGTCGCCGTGTCGTCGTCGGCGTGCACGGTGAACGTCGTGCCGTCGGCGGTCACCTCGACGTCGTCCGCGCGGACGTCGGCTTCGGGCCCGCGGCCGAACCAGCGGACCTCGGCGCCGCGCTCGGCGGCGATCGCGGCCATCGTCGCCACGCGCGCGTCGTCTGCGTTGAGCACCGCGAGCCCTCCGGGACGGACCGCGTGGATCAGCTCGGACTTGGCCGCGAGCGTCGCCTCGATGCCGCCGAACCCGCCTGCGTGGGCCATGCCCACCATCAGCACGATCCCGACGTCGGGGTCGACGAGTCCCGCCAGTCGTGCGATCTCGCCCGGTGCGCTGGCGCCGAACTCGCTGACGAGGTAGCGCGTGTCGTCGGTGACCCGCAGCATCGTCAGCGGGGCCCCGACCTCGTTGTTGAACGACGCCTTGGGCGAGACGGTCTCGCCCTCGTCCTCGAGGATGCGGGCGAGCAGGTTCTTGGTCGTGGTCTTGCCGTTGGAGCCGGTGATCCCGATCACGCGCAGGGAGCCGTGCTCGTTTCGGGCGCCGTGCTCGTTTCGGGCGCCGTGCTCGTTTCGGGCGCCGTGCTCGCGCACGCGCCGCACCACCTCGCGGGCGAGGTCGGACAGCGCGGCCACCGCATCGGCGACGACGATCTGCGAGATCGCCGCCTCGACGGGGCGCTCCACGAGCGCCACAGCGGCTCCGGCGGCGGCGGCGGCATCCACGAATTCATGCCCGTCGGTGGTCTCTCCGGGCTTGGCCACGAAGACGTCACCCGGGCCGATGAGGCGGGAGTCGGTGTCGACGGTTCCCGACACGACCGTGTCGGGTCCGTCGCCGCCGGCCGGGTGCAGCCGTCCTGAGACGGCGTCGGCGAGCTGTGCAAGGGTGAGGGCGATCATGTTCTCTCCGGCCTGATCCAGGTGCTCACCCGAACCTTGGCAGCTCCTTGGGCGCCGTCGTGGCGGGCATGACGCGGTAGGTCTTCAGCACCTGGGTCATGGCCTGCTGGAACGCGGTCGCATTGGCCGCAGACGACTTTACCTTCGTCGGCTCGTCCAGCGTGACGACGACGAGGTACTCGGGGTCGTCGGCCGGGGCGAAGCCGATCATCGTGGTGTAGTACGCACCGGCCTTGTAGCCGCCCTGTCCGTTTGACTTCTCGCCCGTGCCCGTCTTGCCGGCGACGCGGTAGCCGGGGATCTCGACGGCATCGGCGTACGTGGCCTGCAGGAAGACGTTCTCGAGGATGCCGCGCATCTGGGCGGAGGTCTTCTCGCTGACCACCCGGGTGGGCTCGGGGAGGTCGGGCTCGACGACGGTGCCGTCGGGCAGCGTGCACGCCTCGACGAGCGACAGCGGCATGCGCACCCCGCCGTTGGCGATGGCCGTGTATGCGCCGGCGAGCTCGGGCATCGTCGTGGTGAGGCCCTGACCGTACGCAGTGTTGTAGGTCGTCTGGCTGTCCCAGCGCTCGGACGGGTAGACGAGACCGGACTGCTCGCCCTGGAAGCCGACGGCGCTGCCTTCGCCGATGCCGAACTTCTTCAGGTAGTCGTAGCGGGTCGCCGGGCTGACGGTCTCGCTGAACTTCGAGATGCCGGCGTTGGACGAGTCGATGAGCACCCCGGTCAGGGTGTACTCCAGGGCGGGGTGGACGAACGAGTCCCGGACGAACGCGCCGTTGGGGAAGGTCTCGGTGCTCGAGGCCACGACGGTGGATGCCGGGGTCTGGCCGCCCGCGTCGATGACGGTCGCGGCGGTCAGGGCCTTGAAGGTCGAGCCCGGTTCGAACCAGCCGCCGAAGATGCGGCTGCCGCGGTCGTCGGCGTCGGTGGCGAGGACGTCGTTGGGGTCGACCGAGGGGTACTCGGCGGCCGCGCGGATCTTGCCGGTCTTGATCTCGACCACGAGGATGGCACCGCTCTGGGCGCGCATCGCCTGCGACTGCTCGGCGATCAGCTGCTGCATGTACCACTGCAGGTCGCGGTCGACCGTGAGCTGCAGCGTTCCGCCGTCCGTGGCGGGCTGGGTGGTCGCGGTGCCGGGGATCACGACGCCGTCCTTGCCCCGCTGGTAGGTGACCCGGCCGTCCGTGGCGGCCAGGCACGAGTCCTCGGTGAGCTCGAGCCCGGCCAGGGCGCCCTCGGCGCCCATGAAGCCGACGAGGTTTCCCCCGACCGCGCCATCCGGGTAGGTGCGCGCGGGGTGCTGGTCGAAGGTCAGGTAGGGCGCACCGATGTCGACGAGCGCCCGGTACTGCTCGGTGGTCAGCCCGCGCGCCAGATAGGCGAACTGCGACTGGGGGTTGTCGGCGATCGAGTCGGAGACCCCGCGGCGGATGGATGCGGCATCCTGCCCCGTGATCTCGGCCATCTCGGAAGCGGCCTGCGCCCACGGGACGCGGACGGTCTCGCCGTCGACCTCGCGCGGGAACCCGCCCTTCTCCTCGTACCCGGTGATGTTGAGCGGGTCCAGCACGCCGTCGTACGTGAGCACGCTGCCCGCGAGGGTCTGCCCCTGCGCGTCGACGATGGTTCCGCGCGATCCGTACAGCGTGCGCGAGCCGGCGAGGGCGTGCGACATCGAGTCGTCGATGTGCTCCTCGGCGTTGACGACCTGGATGTCGACGAGCCGGACGATGAAGCCCGCGAGGACCGCGAGGACGACGGCAAGGGCTACGACGGTGCGACGGCGGGGGCTTCGGGTGCTGGCCGAGGTCATGAAGTCAGTGTGTGCTCGGAGTGGGCAGGCCGTCGGTCAAGGGCGGCGGCGTGTCGGTCGGCCCGGTTCCGGGGATCGCCGCGCCGTCGGCGGCGTCTCCGGCCATCGTGGCGCCCGGGTCGGTCACCAGCGGCGTCTCGGCGAGGAGCGCGTTGGGCACCGAGGCGCGGCCGAGGGCGTTGACCGAGGCGCGGCCCTCTGCGGCCTCGGAGACCCCGAGGATCTTGCCGTCGCTCAGGCGCAGATAGTTGGGCGACTCCTCGATCACCATGCCCAGCGCGGTGGCGTTCGCCGCGAGGTACTGCGGCGAGCTGAGCCCCGCCACCTCGTCGTAGAGGATCTGCGCCTGCCAGTCCAGCTCTCGCTGCTGCTGGGTGAGCGCCGACATCTCGTAGGAGGACTGCGTCGTGAGGATCGACAGCGACATCTGCGCGATCGCGATCCCCACCGCGCCGAGCACGGCGATGATGCCGTACGCCAGCCGGGGCCGGCGCCGCGGCAGGGGCTCCGCGACGACGTGGAGCCGCCGGCCCGGGGACGTCGTCCGCTGGGGTGCGAGCGTGGCCGCTGTGGCGATCGTGCTCATGACGACGTCCTCACTCGCTCGGCGGCGCGCAGCCGCACGGGGGTCGCACGCGGGTTGCGTGCGCGTTCTTCTTCGCTCGCCAGCTCGGCGCCCTTGACGAGCAGGCGGAACCGGGGAGCGTGTTCGGGAAGCTCGACGGGCAGACCCGCGGGCGCGGTGGACTTCACGGCATCCGCGAATTCGCGCTTGACCAGACGGTCCTCGAGGGATTGGTACGACAGCACGACGATGCGCCCGCCCACCGGCAGGATGTCGAGGGCAGCCGGCACCGCGCGCTCCAGAACCGCGAGCTCGCGGTTGACCTCGATGCGCAGCGCCTGGAAGACCCGCTTGGCGGGGTGCCCGGAGCGCTGCGCGGCGTACGGGGTCGCCGCGATGAGGATCTCGACCAGGCGACCCGAACGGTCGATGGGCGACTCGGCGCGGGCGGCGATGATCGCCCGCGCGTAGCGGCCGGCGAGCTTCTCCTCGCCGTAGCGCTCGAAGATGCGACGCAGATCGCCCTCGCCGTAGGTGGCGAGGATGTCGGCCGCCGTCGTGCCGGCCGACTGGTCCATGCGCATGTCGAGTGGGGCATCCTGCGAGTACGCGAATCCCCGATCGGCGACGTCGAGCTGAAGGGACGAGACGCCCAGGTCGAAGAGGATGCCGTCGGCCACGTCGAACCCGGCGCCGGTCACCGCCTCGGCGATGCCGTCGTAGACCGTGTGGACCAGCGTGACCCGGTCGCCGAAACGCGCCAGGCGCTCGCCCGCGATCCGCAGGGCGTCCTGGTCGCGATCGAGACCGATGAGGTGGATGCCGGGGAACCGCTCGAGGAATGCCTCGGAGTGACCGCCCATGCCGAGCGTGGCATCGACGAAGACGGCGCCGGGGCGCTCCAGCGCAGGGGCGAGGAGTTCGACGCAGCGCTCGAGGAGGACCGGGGTGTGGATATCGCGGAGGCTCATGATGGCAGGGCCTTGTCCCTAGACCCTGATCCCCATCCGCTCGGACCTGGCGCCGGGGAAGTGCGACAGGGCGGGAGCGGCTGGGAGTCAGGATCGAGGGCTCAGAACAGGCCCGGGATCACCTCCTGCTCCAGCTCGGCGTACGTCTCTTCGTTGCTCTCCGCGTAGGCGTTCCACGCGTCGGCGTTCCAGATCTCGGCGTGTGCCCCCACACCCGTCACGACGAGCTCCTTCTCGAGCCCGGCGTAGGCGCGCAGCGGCGGGGGGATGGTGATGCGGTTCTGGCTGTCGGGCTTCTCGGCGCTTGCCCCCGAGAGGAACATCCGCAGGAAGTCGCGGGCCTGCTTGTTGGCCAGCGGAGCTTCGCGGATGCGCTCGTGCACTCTTTCGAACTCCTCCGTGCTGAAGACGTAGAGGCAGCGATCCTGACCGCGGGTCACCACCACGCCGCCGCCCAGATCGTCACGGAACTTCGAGGGCAGGATGACCCGGCCCTTGTCGTCGAGCTTCGGAGTGTGGGTACCGAGCAGCATGTCGGCTCCCCCCTCTCCTCCGCCCCCCGACGGCTTGACGCCACTTTACTCCACTTTCCTCCACTTAGACACCCCTGTGATGAGGAATTCTCCCCCCACGCTCCCCTGGGCACAAAAAAAGCACCGACCCGGAGGTCGGTGCTTTTCGAGGGGGTGGGCGGGCGGGTCAGCGCTCTTGGCGACGGTCCCACCGGTCGTTCATGCGGTCCATGAACGAGGAGCGCGGGGAGGGAGCTCGAGCCGGGCGGGCGCTGTCGGAGGGGACGGCCTTCAGCGGATTCCGGCTCGGGGTGACGGCGAGGACGACGCCGGCCAGCATCACGATGAAGCCGATGACGCCGACGACGATGAGCGGCACGGACACGCCCACCAGCAGACCGCCGAGCCCCAGCAGCACGAGGATCGTGCCGTAGACGATGTTGCGGTAGCTCAGGCTGCGGCCGTCGCGAGGCGCGGTGACGACGTCGGCGTCGTTGTGCATGAGATGGCGTTCCATCTCATCGAGCAGGCGCTGCTCCTGTTCGGAGAGTGGCATGCGTCCCCCTCTAAGTGCTCGGATATCGCACGATTCTACGCGTGCGTCTGATCACTAGGCTAGGCCCGTGCGCCCCTCCCACGACCCGATTCAAGCGATTTCCCAGCGACTGGACACGTTCGTGGCCGCACAGCGGGAGGCCACGGCGGGTCTGGGTGACGAGGCCCGACTCCTGATCGACGCCGCGGCGACCGCGCTCAGCGGGGGCAAGCGCCTGCGCGGCCGTTTCTGCCTCGCGGGATGGCAGGCCGTCGCCGGCGCAGGTGGCGCAGCGCCCGAACCGAGCGAGGACGTCCTCGCGGCGGCGGCCGCCCTCGAGATCTTCCACGCGGCCGCGCTCGTCCACGACGACATCATCGACAACTCCGACACCCGGCGCGGGCGGCCCGCAGCCCACCGCTCCCTCGAGTCCGCGCACCGGGCAGCCGGGTGGACCGGCGACCCGGACTCCTTCGGCAGGTCGGGCGCGATCCTGCTCGGCGACCTCCTCGTGGCGTGGAGTGCCGACCTGCTGGACGAGGGTCTGGCGACGGCTCCCCCCGGGACGACGCGCGCGGCGCGCGGCGAGTACACGGTCATGCGCCAGGAGGTGACGATCGGCCAGTTCCTCGACATCGCCGAGGAGTCGGCGTTCGTGAGCGAGCCCGACGAGCGGCACGCCGAGCGCGCGCTGCGCGTGGCGTCGCTGAAGTCCGCGCGGTACAGCGTGCAGCAGCCTCTCGCCATCGGAGCCGCGCTGGCGGGCGCGGACCACGCGCAGGCGGATGCCCTCGCGCGCTTCGGGCACCCGCTCGGCATGGCCTTCCAGCTGCGTGACGACGTGCTCGGCGTCTTCGGCGATGCCAGCGAGACCGGCAAGCCCTCGGGCGACGACCTGCGCGAGGGGAAGCGGACGGTGCTGATTGCCTACGCCCGCGAGCGCCTTCCGCTTCCCGCCCGGCGGATCATGGACGAGATGCTCGGCGATCCGACGCTCGAGGCGGGTCAGGTGGCGTCGTTGCAGCAGACGATCATCGACACCGGCGCGCTCGAGCGCGTCGAGACGCTCATCACCGACTTCGCGCGCGAGGCCGATCGCGCACTCGCCGGCGCGCGGCTCGAGAACGCCGCCGTCGGCCGACTGCGGGACCTGCTGCGCGCGGCGACCGTGCGGGTCACCTGAGCTGACGTCGGGTCAGGCCAGCGTGCGCGCCACGCGGCGCACTTCGCTCTTGCGACCCGCCTGCAGCGCCTCGATCGGGGCGACGCCGATGGTCTCATCGGCGGTCAGCAGCCAGTCGATCGCCTCGTCGTCGCTGAAGCCCGCATCGTGCAGAACGATGACGGTCCCCCGCAGTGACGACAGTGGCCGGTCGTCCTTGAGGAAGACCGCGGGCACCTTCACCGCGCCGTCGCGGCGCGACCCGATCAGGTAGTGCTCGTCGAGGAGCTTCCGGACGCGCCCGAGCGGCTCGCCGAGGATGTCGACGAGTTCGGGAAGCGAGAGCCAGGTGGTTTCGATGCGAGGCGCGGATTCAGCGTTCACCCTGCCACTATTCCACTTCTGCGAGACCTCATCACCGCCCGTTGACATCACTTTCGCCACAGCAGTCGCACCAGCCCCAGTGGATAGCACATGTTGACACCTGTACACATACGTGACACGGTTCTTCTCAATCCACCCGAGGGGGCACTGTGCGACGTGACATCCGACGAGGCCGCATCCCGGCGACCGTGTCCGCGGGACTTCCGGCGGTGGTCGCCGGCTCGATCGCGCTTGCGCTGACCGCCGCGCCCGCCGCGGTGGCCGTCGAGCCCTCCCCCGCGTCGGATCGCATGCAGCGCGGAGCCGGCGGCGTGTTCACCGCACCCACGACCGCGCCCGCTGCGGCGCCGGTGGCCGCAGCATCCGCCCCGCGCACCTACAAGGTGCGGCCCGGGGACACCGTGAGCACCATCGCCGCACGGCACGGCCTGCGCACGCAGGACGTCCTCAGCCTCAACGGACTCACCTGGAAGTCGGTCATCTACCCCGGGCAGGTGCTGAAGCTGAGCGGGGGTGCCGCCGCGCCCGCCGCGGCAGCCGCACCCAAGCCCGCCTCGGCCGCGACCACCCACACCGTCCGTGCGGGCGACACCATCAGCTCGATCGCCGCACGTCACAAGGTGTCGGTCGGCGCCGTCTTCTCGGCGAACGGCCTCGGCTGGTCGTCGATCATCTACCCCGGCCAGAGGCTCCGGATCCCCGGCGCCGCAGTCGCGTCCGCTCCCCAGCCCGCGCCCGCCGCGTCCGCTGCGTCGGGCATGACGAACGCCGCGGTGACCACGGCGCTGGGCAGCCACACCGTCCGCGCCGGCGACACCATCTACGCCATCGCCGTCCGCTACAAGCTCTCGACCGCGGCCGTGCTCGCCGCCAACGGCCTCTCGACCTCGTCGATCATCTACCCCGGTCAGAAGCTCGTCGTGCCGGTCGCCTCGATCGCCGGGCTCGATGCCGAGCAAGTCGACAACGCCCGGCTCATCATCCAGGTGGGTCGCGAGCTCGGCGTCCCCGACCGCGGCATCGCCATCGCCCTCGGCACCGCGATGCAGGAGTCGTGGATCCGCAACCTCGACTGGGGCGACCGCGACTCGCTCGGGCTGTTCCAGCAGCGACCGAGCAGCGGCTGGGGCACCGCGGCGCAGGTGCGCGACCGCGTGTACTCGATCAAGGCGTTCTTCGGCGGACCGAGCGACCCGAACGGCTCCCGCACGCGTGGCCTCCTCGACATCCCCGGGTGGCAGAGCATGTCCTACGCGGATGCCGCCCAGGCGGTGCAGATCTCGGCGTACCCCAAGCGGTATGCGAAGTGGGAGAAGCCCTCGTACCAGTGGCTCGCCGCTCTCGGGTGAAGCACCACCAGGGGGTGAGCCGTTCCGCGGGCTCACGGCCAGGCATCCGTAGACTCTGAGCGTGAACACGAGCCAGCAGACGGACCCGCTGATCGGCCGTCTGGTCGACGGCCGGTATCGCGTCCGCGCTCGTATCGCCCGGGGCGGGATGGCGACGGTGTACGTCGCGACGGATCTGCGGCTCGAGCGGCGCATCGCCCTGAAGGTGATGCACGGCCATCTGAGCGATGACACGGTCTTCCAGAGCCGGTTCATCCAAGAGGCACGTGCCGCCGCCCGCCTGGCCGACCCGCACGTCGTGAACGTCTTCGACCAGGGCCAGGACGGCGAGATCGCCTACCTCGTGATGGAGTACCTGCCCGGCATCACGTTGCGCGAGCTGCTCCGCGAGCAGCGGCGCCTCTCGGTGCCGCAGGCGATCACGATCATGGATGCCGTCCTCTCGGGTCTCGCCGCCGCGCACCGTGCGGGCATCGTGCACCGCGACGTCAAGCCCGAGAACGTGCTGCTGGCCGAGGACGGCCGCGTCAAGATCGGCGACTTCGGGCTCGCGCGCGCCACCACGGCCAACACCGCCACCGGAGCCCAGCTGCTCGGAACGATCGCCTACCTCGCCCCCGAACTGGTCACCCGTGGCACAGCGGACGCGCGCAGCGACATCTACGCGCTCGGCATCATGCTGTACGAGATGCTCACCGGCGAACAGCCCTACAAGGGCGAGCAGCCGATGCAGATCGCGTTCCAGCACGCCACCGACTCGGTGCCGCGCCCGAGCGTGAAGAACCCGGGAGTGCCCGAGCAGCTCGACGAGCTCGTGCTGTGGTCCACCGAGAAGAGTCCCGACGAACGGCCCTCCGATGCTCGGGAGATGCTCGACCGGCTGCGCGACATCGAACGCGAGCTCGGCATCACGCCGCAGGTCACCCGCACCGGCACCACCAGCGTCACGCACGACACCGGTTCGACCGACGAGCTCACCGCCGTCATGCCGGTCGCTCCGACCGGCCCGATCGCCACGGTCGACGACGGCGACAACGCCACCCGCCTTCGGCGCGCGACCAGGCGGCGCCAGGCGAAGGGCGCGTGGCTCGTCGCGCTCGTGCTGGTGCTGGCAGGTCTCGCCGGGGCGGCGGGGTGGTGGTTCGGCTCCGGTCCCGGTTCGCTGGTCGCCGTGCCGCAGGTCGAGGGCCTCAGCTTCTCCGAGGCGCAGGCCGTGCTCGCCGACGAGGGGCTCCTCGCCGAGGAGGAGGGCCGCAGCAGCCTCGAGGTCGAAGCGGGTCGGATCATCGAGAGCGAGCCCGGTTCGGGCGCACGCGTCGACAAAGAGACCACCGTCACCGTGTTCGTCTCGCTCGGGCCCGCCGAGGTGGAGGTGGCGGGGCTCATGGGTCGCTCCGAGGGTGAGGCGCGCAACGCGCTCACCGGATACGGCATCACCCCTCGCGAGGACACGGCGAAGTACTTCCGCGGCGAGGCCCCCGGCACCGTGCTCGGCGTGCTCATTCATCCGGCCGCCGGTGGGGACGACATCGCGTGCGGCGAGGGGTGCACCGCGAACGAGGGCGACGAGGCGACCCTGTGGGTGTCGCTCGGTCCCGTGCCCGACGTCGTCGGCGACAGCGAGGACGCCGCGCGCAGCGAACTGCAGAACGCGGGACTCGAGGTGGCGGGCGACGTCATCGCACAGACCAGCGAGTCCATCGGCGCGGGCCGCGTGATCGGAATCGCCGAGCGCGACGGCGGCGGAAGCTGGCGCCCCGGCGACACCGTGCGTCTCATCGTGTCGACCGGTCCCCCGCTGTTCGCCGTGCCGAACGTCGTCGACATGACCCGCGACGACGCCATCGCCGCGCTCGAGGCCGAGGGCTTCCAGGTCGACTACGCCGTCTTCTGGGCCGCCATCCCCAACTCCCTGACCCAGGTGACCGGCTCCGACCCTGCTGCCGGCGAGATGGTCGTGCGCGGAGCCCGCGTCTACATCAGGGTCACCGCCACCGGCTGACGCGTTCGCGTTCGCGAGCCGTCACGTGTGCCGGGTTCGGGCGCGGCGCGCTGACACGAGTGACGGCTCAGTGGGGTTGGGGGGATACCGCGGGTGTGAGTCGCGGCATCCGGTGGGTGTCTGGGCGCGGGCCGGGTGGGCCAGGGCACGAGCCGGGTAGGCCAGGGCACGAGCCGGGTGGGCCACGGCACGAGCCGGGGGCCGGGGCACGGGCCGTCACGTATGTCACCCCGTGGCAGCCGCACCCGACACACGTGACGGCTCGCGAACTCGAATCCGGCGCCGGGCTCAGCGTCCGAACGACTCCCCAGCCAGGGCCCGCCGAACGCGAGCGGAAAGGGCGACGAGGCCGGGGCCGGGCAGAGGCCCGAATCCCGCGGCCGAATCTCCCGAGGAACCAGACCCCGAACCAGACCCCGAACCCGACGTGGCACCCGGCCCCACCGCGTCCCCTGCGTCCGCCCTGCCGGCGTCGGCATCGTCGACGTCGTCGGCACCGACGAGCATCACGTGGAAACCGGCGTCCTGCATCAGCTGAACCCGCCGGAGGTCCCGCAGCCACCGTCGGCGCGACACGCGGTGCTCCTCGCCCTGGTACTCGAGCAGCAGCCGCGCGTGCCGATAGCCGAGGATGCTCTCCTAAGAGTCAAGCGGCGATTCTCCTCGGTTTCGTGTTCGGGGTGATGTGTTCGATGCCGGGGTTGAGGAGGAAGTAGACCTCGCGGGCGAGGTAGCGCTTGAGGCAGCGGATGATCTCCATCTTGGAATGCCCCTCGGCGGTCTTCTTCGCTGCGTAGGCTTTTGTCCTCGGGTCGAGCCTGAGGCGACTGATCACGGCGAGGTGGAGTGCGCGGTTGGCTTGCCGGTCGCCGCCCCGGTTGAGCCGGTGTCGTTGCGTCATCCCGGATGAGGCGGGCAGAGGGGAGACGCCGCAGAGCATCGCGAACGCGGCTTCGGACTTCATGCGCTCGGGGTTATCGCCGGCGGTGACCAGTAGCTGCCCGGCGACCTCGATGCCGATCCCGACGCGTTCGAGTAGCTGCGGGGCGAGGGCTTGGACGATGGGGTTGATCAGGTCGTCCAGATCGACGATCTCGTCAGTGAGCTCGAGGTATCGGCGGCCGAACGACTTCAACGCAACCCGGTAGGCGACGACGGGATCGGTCGCATTCGAGACGTCGGGACGCCATGCGGCGAGGTGACGGATCAGTTGCATGCGGGTGAGGTTACGGATCTGGTCGCGGACTTCGTCGGGTGCGGCGACGATCGACATCCGCAGCAGTTGCAGCGTGTTGCGTCGTTCACGGACTGCCTGAGCGCGCGCGACACGCAGGATTCTCAGGGCTTCGACCGCACCGTCTTTGGACTTCGGGATCGTGGTGCGGCGTTCGTGGAGTGCGGCGCGGGCAGCGTTGATAGCGTCCAGATCATCATCCTTGCCTTTCCGGCGGCGGTCTGATCGATCCGGCCGGTCGACCTCGAGGACCGTCACGTCGTTCTTCGCGAGATGCCGGGTGAGGCCTGCGCCGTAAGAGCCGGTGCCCTCGATCCCGATCCGCACCAACACGCCGTGACTGCGCACCCATGCCAGCAGAGCCCGGTAGCCCGCGCGAGTCGTGGAGAAGCTATGCGTCCCGAGAACCGTCCCGGTCTCGTCGACGACCGCGGCGACGTGGATCTCCTTGTGAGTGTCGACGCCGGCGAACACCAACGTTCGCGATTGAGGTTGCTTGCCGGCGTCGGGGATGATGGTCATGTCGTGCTCCGATCTGTACGCATGGGCGGGGAACGGCACCGCGCTCGACCAGACCGGCGGACAAGACAGTGATGAGCACCTGTTGGCGCAGGCTCTCCTTAGGTCACTCCGGCGGCGAGGCGTGACGCCTCACCGGGTGTTCTCAGGGGACCGACAGATCCGTGGAAAGACAGCAGTTGTCGATCGGCGTGAGGGTCAGGAACCCCTGAGAACACCCGGCACCAGCATCCTTGCGCGTCCATCGCTGTGAGGGTCAGGACCCCTGAGAACACCAGCACGAACAGTCTCACTATCCGCATGCTGAACGCCCTCGGCGGTGTCGACCGCGACCTGGACTTCCGGCTCGGGAAGCCCGAGCGCCACCAGTCCCATCCGCAGCTGCGTCTCTTTCGGGGAGTCGACCGGTTCGCGCACCCGCTCGAGCGCCCACTCCAATGCCCGCGCGCCTCTCGCACCGCGACGCCGGGCGGCGGCGTCCTCCAACTGCGCCCGCGTGCACAGCGGATGACGCCGACCGTTCACACGCGGCCCCGTGAGCAGGTGATCGCCGACCGCCACCAGCCATTCCCGCGTGAGCGTGACCCCCATGGCGGTCGCTCCACGCGTCGCGAGCTGACCCCACACGTCCGCAGGGCTGATGACGGGCAGGATGCCGCGCACCTCACCCCGCGCGCTCCGACCCTCCCAGCCGGACACACCCGGCCTGCGCATCCGGAGCGACCGGCCGTTGGCCTCGCCGTCGGCGAGCGAGATCACATGGAGCGTCTCGTCGTCGCGGTAGGGCTTCGGAAGCGGCATCCCCCACAATCGCGCCGCCGTCGCGTGACTGAACCACTGGCCGGGACCCAGCAAAGGGAGCAGCGCTTCGCAACGACCTTCGATCCCCTCGGGCACCGTGCCTGCGGGGACGTAGAGCCCGCGGTGCGGATGCGAGATGTCATCGCGCCGCAGTCGGCCGCGCCCGATGTCGGCCTCGCGCGCCTCGCCGAACTCGAAGGGTCCGCTCCCGAGCGGGTCGGGCAGGGGGTCGCGTGGGGGCCTCGGCATCCGTCGATCCTGCCCGGCCGCGGCGACACGGCCGCCGAGTTCTCCACACCCCTGGAGATAAGCGCCGCGCACGCGGCCGTCACGTTCGCTGAGCCGTCATTGGTGTCGCCTCCGCGGCCGCAATCGCGACACACGTGACGGCTCGCGCACCGGAGCGCTCGCGACCCCACAGCCGCCCGAGCCCGCGTCCGCACCCGCACGAGCCGGGCCGGATGCCGCCCCCCACAGCCCCTCACCGAGCCGTCACTCCGGTCGCCCCAACCCACCCGAACCCGACACGACCGACGGCTCACGCATCAAGAGACCCCGCCGGGCCGGATGCCGCCCCCACAGCCCTCACTGAGCCGTCACTTGTGTCACCGCGACGCGCGCGAACCCGACACACGTGACGGCTCGCGCACCGCAGCGCTCGCGACCCCACAGCCGCCCGAGTCCGCGTCCGCACCCGCCCGAGCCGGGCCGGATGCCGCCCCCACATCCCGCACTGAGCCGTCACTCGTGTCACCGCGACCCGCGCGAACCCGACACAGCTGACGGCTCACGCACCAGACGACACGCGCACACGAGCGCCCGCGACCCTGCAGCCGCAGAAGCGCGCCCCGCGCAGGTCAGCGCTTCTCGAGCTCCTCGGCCACGAGGAACGCCAGTTCCAGCGACTGCATGTGATTCAGGCGCGGGTCGCACAGCGACTCGTACCGCGTCGCGAGGGTGGCCTCGTCGATCATCTCCGACCCGCCGAGGCACTCGGTGACGTCATCGCCGGTGAGTTCGACGTGGATGCCGCCCGGGAAGGTCCCGACGGCACGGTGCGCCTCGAAGAACCCGCGGACCTCGTCCACGACGTCGTCGAAGCGACGCGTCTTGTAGCCGGTGGGGGTGGTGATGCCGTTGCCGTGCATCGGGTCGGTGACCCACAGCGGCGTGGCGCCGGCGTCGCGCACGGCCTCGAGCAGCGGCGGAAGCGCGTCGCGGATCTTGCCCGCTCCCATGCGCGTGATGAAGGTCAGCCGCCCGGGCTCGCGCTCGGGGTCGAGCTTGTCGATGAGCGCGAGGGCGGTGTCGGCCGAGGTGGTCGGACCGAGCTTCACGCCGATCGGGTTGCGGATCTTGGAGAAGTAATCCACGTGCGCGCCGTCGAGCTCGCGGGTGCGCTCGCCGATCCACAGGAAGTGCGCCGACGTGTTGTACGGCGTGCCGGTGCGCGAGTCGATGCGGGTCATGGGGCGCTCGTAGTCCATGAGCAGGCCCTCGTGCCCGGTGTAGAACTCCACCCCACGCAGCTCGTCGAAGTTCGCTCCGGCGGCTTCCATGAACTTGATGGCGCGATCGATCTCGGACGCCAGGCGCTCGTACTGCTGGTTCGCGGGGTTCTGCGCGAAGCCCTTGTTCCACGAGTGCACCTCGCGAAGGTCGGCGAAGCCACCCTGTGTGAACGCACGGATCAGATTGATCGTCGACGCGGCGGTGTGGTAGCCCTTCAGCAGACGCTGCGGGTCTGCCTGACGCGAGCCCTCGGTGAAGTCGAACCCGTTGACGATGTCGCCGCGGTAGGCGGGGAGCGTCACGTCGCCGCGGGTCTCGGAATCGCTCGAGCGGGGCTTGGCGAACTGACCCGCCATGCGCCCCATCTTCACGATCGGCATCGAGGCGCCGTAGGTCAGCACGACCGCCATCTGCAGGACGGTCTTGATGCGGTTGCGGATCTGCTCGGCCGTCGCGCCCGCGAAGGTCTCGGCGCAGTCGCCGCCCTGCAGCAGGAAAGCCCGACCGGATGCCGCGCGCGCCAGTCGCTCGCGGAGGTTGTCCACCTCGCCGGCGAACACCAGCGGCGGGAGCGTGGCGATCTCTGCCGAGACCGCGGCGACCGCCTCCGCGTCGGGCCACTTCGGCTGCTGCTTGATGGGCAGGGTCCGCCAGTGGTCGAGCGCGTCGATCTGCTGAAGCATCCCTCGATTCTAGTCGCGCACCCAGGCGCCGATCCGCCGCATGACGCCGGGCGTCACCGCCCTGTGTCGGCGGCGTCGCCGCCCTGCCCCGCGCGCCGCGTCGAGCGGGTTCAGCGGGTGGCGACGGCGCGGGGCTTCAGCCGGTCCTTGACCGTCGAGGCGTACACGTCCTCGTACTCCTGCTCGCCGAGTCGCTGCAGGGCGACCATGATCTCGTCCGTGATCGAGCGGAGGATGTAGCGGTCGGATTCCATGCCGGCGTAGCGCGAGAAATCCAGCGGCTCGCCGATGACGATGCCCACCCGCACGACGCGGGGCACGCGGTGGCCGATGGGCAGCATCGTGTCGGTGTCGACCATGACCAGCGGCACGACGGGCACACCCGCCTCGAGCGCCATGCGGGCGATGCCGGTGCGACCCCGGTACAGCTTGCCGTCGGGGCTGCGTGTGCCCTCGGGGTAGATGCCGAGCAGGTCTCCCCCGCCGAGCACCTGCAGTCCGGTGTTGAGCGATGCCTCGGAGGCCTTACCGCCGGAGCGGTCGATCGGCAGTTGTCCGGTCGCTTTGAAGAAGACGCGGGTCGCCCAGCCCTTGAGACCTTTGCCGGTGAAGTAGTCGCTCTTGGCGAGGAAGGACACCGGCCGGTCGATCATGAGCGGCAGGATGACGGAGTCGACGAACGACAGGTGGTTGCTCGCGAGGATGGCGCCGCCCGTGGCGGGGACGTTCCGGCGGCCGACGATCCACGGGCGGAAGATCGCCTTCACGATCGGTCCGATCACCACGTACTTCATCAGCCAGTAGAACATCGTCAGGCCTCCACGACCGCCAGATCCGCGGCGCCGATCAGACCGGCGTCGTTGCCGAGCTGGGCGATGGCGAACTCGGCGACGGGGCGGTCGCCGTAGCCCGGCAGCGACGTCTCGTACGCCAGCCGCACGGGACCGAGAAGATCCTCGCCGAGCTGGGCGACGCCGCCGCCGATGACGAAGAGCTCCGGGTCGAGGGCGGCCTGGAAGCCGCCGCACGCCTCGCCGAGAGCGGTCGCGACGCGGCGGAGCGCCTCGACGGCGCCCTCGTCGCCCGCAAGCACGAGCCGCGAGATGGCCGGACCGCTGATGGTGCCCTTCTCGGCGCGGAGCGCGGCCAGTCCCGCGCCGATGCCCCCGGCATCCGCGATGCTGTTCGCCTCGCGCTGCAGGGCGCGCCCCGACGCGTACTGCTCGAGGCAGCCGTTCTGCCCGCAGCCGCACGGGAGTCCGTCGCGGGTGAAGCGCACGTGGCCGAGTTCGCCGCCGATGCCGTGGCCGCCGCGGTAGAGCTTGCCGTCGAGGATGACCGCGCCGCCGACGCCGGTGCCCATGGTCAGCATCATCATGTGGTCGACGTCGCGGCCGGCGCCGTAGCGGAACTCGGCCCAGCCGGCGGCGTTGGCGTCGTTCTCGATCGCGACGGGCATGCCGAGGCGGCTCTCGAAGATGGCCTTGAGGGGCTCGTTGCGCCATGCGATGTTCGGGGCGTGGATGACGGTCGCGCGATCGCGGTCGATGAACCCGGCGGCGGCGACGCCGGTGGCGACGACCTCGTGGTGCAGCGAGAGGTGACGGACCATGTTCACGACGGCGTCGGCGAGTTCGACGGTGTCGGTCGGGGTGTCGACGCGGACCTTCTCGATGATCCGTCCGGTCTCATCCACCACGCCGCCGGCGATCTTGGTTCCGCCGATGTCGATTCCGACCCTGAACACCGCACTCCCTCCGGCCGGCGCGGGCGCGACGGCGCCTTGCAGTCTAGCCGCGGCGCGTCCCGCGCACTGCCGCTGTGACGCCGAGCCGTGTGGTTAGACTCGATCACGACCTCCCCCTTGCCCGACCGGTACCGAAGGAGTTGCCGTGGTCCAATTCGAAGTCCCCGCCGTCGTCACAGCCGACCCCCAGGCGGGGGTGTCCGACCTCCTCGCCGAGCGCGTCAAAGCGACCCCGAATCTCGCCCTCTTCGCCGTTCCCGACGGCGACGGCTGGCGCGACGTCACCGCCGCCGACTTCGAGAAGCAGGTGATCGCGCTGGCCAAGGGCCTGGTCGCCGCCGGCATCGAGCCCGGCGACAAGGTCGGCTTCATCGCCAAGACCACCTACGACTGGACGCTCGTCGACTTCGCCCTCTTCTACGCCGGCGCGGTCATGGTCCCGATCTACGAGACCAGCTCGCCCGACCAGATCTCGTGGATCCTCTCGGACTCCGGCGCGATCGCCTGCATCACCGAGTCCGCCGACCACACCTCGCGCCTCGAAGAGGTCCAGGCCGACCTTCCGCTCGTGCGGAAGGCGTGGGAGATGCACCGCGGCGACCTCGACACGCTGGTGTCCGAGGGAACCGGTGTCAGCGACGACGAGATCCAGCGCCGCCGGCAGATCGCCGTGGGCTCCGACATCGCCACGCTCATCTACACGTCGGGCTCGACCGGCCGCCCCAAGGGGTGCGTGCTCACGCACAGCAACTTCGTGGAGCTGTGCCGCAACTCCGCCAAGGCCCTCAGCGAGGTCGTCTCGGTTCCGGGCGCGTCGACGCTGCTGTTCATCACGACCGCGCACGTGTTCGCGCGGTTCATCTCCATCCTCGACATCCACGCCGGCGTGAAGACGGGCCACCAGCCCGACACCAAGCAGCTGCTGCCGGCGCTCGGGTCTTTCCAGCCGACGTTCCTGCTGGCCGTCCCGCGCGTGTTCGAGAAGGTGTACAACTCGGCCGAGCAGAAGGCCGAGGCCGGCGGCAAGGGGCGGATCTTCCGCACCGCCGCGCACACGGCGATCGAGCACTCGAAGATGCAGCAGGAGGGCAAGAAGATCCCGCTCAGCATGCAGCTGAAGTTCCGCCTCTTCGACAAGCTCGTGTACAGCAAGCTGCGCACCGCCATGGGCGGCAAGGTCGTCTACGCCGTGTCGGGCTCGGCGCCGCTGGGTGAGCGCCTCGGACACTTCTTCCACAGCTTGGGCGTGACGATCCTCGAGGGCTACGGTCTCACCGAGACCACCGCGCCGGCGACGGTGAACCTCGCGACGAAGTCGAAGATCGGCACCGTCGGCCCCGTGCTCCCCGGCGTCGGCGTTCGCCTCGGCGAGGACGGCGAGATCGAGGTGCGCGGCATCAACGTCTTCAAGGAGTACTGGCGCAACCCCGAGGCGACCGCCGAGGCGTTCGACGGCGACTGGTTCCGCACCGGCGACATCGGCTCGTTCGACAGCGAGGGCTTCCTCACGATCACCGGCCGCAAGAAGGAGATCATCGTCACCGCCGGCGGCAAGAACGTCGCTCCCGCGGCGCTCGAGGACCCCATCCGCTCCAACCCGATCGTCGGCCAGGTCGTCGTCGTCGGTGACCAGAAGCCGTTCATCTCGGCGCTGATCACCCTCGATTCCGAGATGCTGCCGACGTGGCTGTCGAACAACGGTCTGCCGGGCGACATGTCCCTGGAGGAGGCGGCGAAGAACGAGGCCGTGCGCGCCGAGGTGCAGAAGGCCGTCGACATCGCCAACAAGCGCGTTTCGCGGGCCGAGTCGATCCGAAAGTTCACGATCCTCCCCACCGAGTGGAGTGAGGCCAGCGGTCACCTCACGCCGAAGATGAGCATCAAGCGCAACGTGATCATGTCGGACTTCGCCAAGGACATCGACGAGATCTACGCCGCGCCCGTCAACACGTCGAACGTCTCGCTGCCGTAAGGCGGAGCGGATGCCGGAGCCCCACGCCTCTTCGGAGGTGTGGGGCTCCGCGCGTCAGAACCAGTCCGACTCGCGGATCTCCTTCATCGCGAGCCTGCGCTCCTCGGGCGTGAGCCGCTGCAGGTAGAGCATGCCGTCGAGATGGTCGGTCTCGTGCTGCAGGGCCTGGGCCATCAGGCCCTCCCCCTCGAGCACGACCTCGTTGCCGTCGAGGTCGATGCCGATGACCTTCGCCCACGGGTGGCGGAGCGCATCGTGCCAGAGTCCGGGCACCGAGAGGCAGCCTTCGCCCGTGGGCTGGGGGTCGCCCGAGACCTCGACGAGCACGGGATTCAGCACGTACCCGATGTCGCCGTCGATGTTGTAGCTGAAGGCGCGCAGGTTCACGCCGATCTGCGGCGCGGCCACACCGGCGCGGCCGGGCAGCTCCACGGTGTCGAGCAGATCGCGCACGAGCGCGCGGACGCCGTCGTCGATGGTCTCGATGGGCGCGCTCGGAGCTCGCAGGACGGGGTCGCCGAAGACGCGGATGGGTCGGACTGCCATGGCGGGGTTACGCCGCCGAAGCCATCGAGCGCAGACCCTCCACGATCACCGCGGCGAGCTCGCGAGCGGCCTGCCGCGTCTCGGGGGCGAGGTCGCGGTAGTGGATCGCGCTCCCGGCGGCGATGTGCGGGTCGTACGGCATCCGCACGACGGCGCGGACGCGCGAGCGGAAGTGGGAGTCGAGCTCCTCGGGACGCACGAGCGGCGTGCCGGGGCGCGAGTTGTTGAGCACGACGACGGCGTTCCGCACCCGCTCGGCGTAGCCGTTGGTCTCGAGCCACGTGAGGGTCTCGGACGCGAGGCGGGCCTCGTCCACGCTCAGCCCCGACACGATCACGAGCTGATCGGAGCGGTCGAGCGTCGCCCCCATGACCGAGTGCACGATCCCGGTGCCGGTGTCGGTGAGGACGATGGAGTAGTAATGCGCGGCCAGCGAGGCGACGTCGTCATAATCCTCGTCGCTGAAGGCCTCGGCGACGTGGGGGTCGGTGTCCGACGCGATGACGTCCAGCCGCGTCTCGTCGCGCGCGACGATCGCCGAGAGGTCGTTGTAGCCGACCACCTCGTCGCGTGCACGCACGAGATCGCGGACCGTCTTGCCGCTGGCGCGTGCGATGCGCTCGGCCAGGGTGCCGCGGTCGGGGTTGGCGTCGATCGCGATGACGCGGTCGTCGCGGGCATCCGCGAGGGCCTGCCCCAGCAGGGTCGTGACGGTGGTCTTGCCGACTCCGCCCTTGCGCGAGAGCACCGGCACGAAGCGGGCGCCGCCGGTGAGCGGGGCGGCGATGCGGCCGTCGAGCTCTTTGCGGGCACGGGCGCGCTTGCTGTCGCCGAGGTTGATGCGGTGACCCGAGAGCGTGTAGACGAGGTGCTGCCAGGCGCCCTCGGGCTCGGGGCGCGCGACGTGGGTGGGGTCGAGCAGACGATCCGCGGTGAGCAGGTCGGCGGTCTCGCGGTCGGCTTCGAACTCACCGAGCCGCTTCGACGCGAGCGTGACCTCGGGACGCGGGGAACGGTGGTCACGCCGGCCGAGCTCGGCGCGACGCGCGGGCGGCGTCGCCGCGGCGGTCGCCGCCGGCACGGTGGGCGCGGGCGGGGCGCCGACGGGCGTGGATCCCGTGGCCGGGGCGGCCTGCGGCGCCGAGGCAGCCGCGTCGAGGTTCGACGCGGCGTGGGCAACGGGGGCGGGTGCGGGCACGGACGTGCTGCCGGTCTCCACCGGGTGCTCCCCCGCATCGGATGCCGCACGCTGCGGTGCGGACGGCTCGACCTCGGGGCGAGCGGGCTCGGACTCGGGCGCCGCGGACTCGTACTCCGGCGCGACGGTCTCGGCTTCAGGCGACGCGAACGCGTACTCTGACTCCGCCTCGGCCGCGGGCGCGAAGCCCGACGAGGGCACGTCGTCTTCGATCACGTCCGCGTCGGTGATGTCGTCGGACGGGTGCGCGAGCGCCCACGCGTCGGGTGCGGCATCCGTCGACGACTGCGCGTCGTCTTCGACGATCTCGCCCTCGGCGGTCACCGCGGGCACATCGTGCGGCAGCTCGTCGCCGGTCACGTCGTCATCGGACCAGTCGTCATCGGACTGCGCGGGCATCACGACGGCCACCTGTTCGGTGGCCCCGCCGAGGAAGCCGAGCGAGGCCGTGTCGATTCCACCGGTCTCTTCGAGGACGGCGTTCTCGTCGTCCTCGTGCGGTGTGTGGTCGGGTCGGTCGAGCGTCACTGAGGGCATCTCCAAGTAGCAAGGGGCGTGCCGGGTGCACTCACGCCGCCCCCCAGGCTAATGCGCCGGACGGATGACGACCAAAAGGTCGCCCGCCTCCACCTGCTGCGTCGCCCCGATCGCGAGCCGTTCGACGACCCCGTCGATGGGCGCGGTGATGGCCGCCTCCATCTTCATAGCCTCGATCGAGGCCACCGGCTGACCGGCTTCGACGGTGTCTCCGACAGCGGACTTGACCGTGACGACCCCCGAGAACGGCGCGGCGACCTGGCCCGGCTTCGTGGTGTCGGCCTTCTCTGCCTGCCGCGCCTCGACCTCGATGCTCCGGTCGCGGACGAACACCGGTCGCAGCTGGCCGTTGAGGGTCGTCATGACGGTGCGCATGCCCTTGTCGTCGGCCGCGCCGATCGCCTCGAGGCCGACGAAGAGCTGCACGCCGCGCTCGATCTCGACCACGTGCTCGGTACCCGCGGCGATGCCGTACAGATAGTCGGCGGTGTCGAGCACGCTCAGGTCGCCGAACACCTCGCGGGTCTGCTGGAACGCGCGGGTGGGCGCGGGGAACAGCAGCTGGTTGAGCATGTCGCGACGCGAGGACGAATCGCCGTCGAGGGCTGCGGTCTCGGCATCCGTCAACGGGGTGACCGCGATGTCGACCGTCCGGCCCTGCAGCACCTTCGTGCGGAAGGGCTCGGGCCAGCCGCCCGGCAGATCGCCGAGCTCGCCCGCCATGAAGCCGACGACCGAGTCCGGAACGTCGTATTTGTGGGGGTTCTCCTCGAAGTCCGCCGGGTCCGCCTTGACGGCGGCGAGGTGCAGCGCGAGGTCGCCGACGACCTTCGACGAGGGCGTCACCTTCGGCACGCGACCGAGGATGCGGTTCGCCGCGGCGTACATGTCCTCGATGAGCTCGAAGTCCTCCGACAGTCCGAGTGCGATCGCCTGCTGGCGCAGGTTCGACAGCTGTCCGCCGGGGATCTCGTGGTGGTACACGCGACCGGTGGGGCCCGGAAGCCCCGACTCGAACGGGCTGTACAGGTGGCGCACGGCCTCCCAGTAGGGCTCGAGGTCGCTCACGGCGCCGAGGTCGATTCCGGTGTCCCGCTCGGTGTGCGCGAGCGCGGCGACGAGCGCAGACAGCGACGGCTGGCTGGTCGTTCCCGACATGGGGGCGGATGCCGCGTCCACGGCGTCCGCTCCGGCGGCACTCGCGGCGAGCAGCGTCGCCAGCTGTCCTCCCGCGGTGTCGTGCGTGTGGACGTGAACGGGCAGATCGAAGCGCTCGCGGAGCGCCGACACGAGCCGCGCGGCCGCCGCGGGGCGCAGGAGGCCCGCCATGTCCTTGATCGCGAGGACGTGAGCCCCGGCATCCACGATCTGCTCGGCCAGGCGCAGGTAGTAGTCGAGTGTGTAGAGGTCCTCGCCCGGATTCAGCAGGTCGCCGGTGTAGCAGACGGCGACCTCGGCGATCGAGGTGCCGGTGGCGAGCACCGCGTCGATCGCGGGGCGCATCTGCGACACGTCGTTGAGGGCGTCGAAGATCCGGAAGATGTCGATGCCGCTCGCGGCGGCCTCGTGGACGAACGCGTCGGTGACCTCGGTCGGGTAGGGCGTGTAGCCGACGGTGTTGCGCCCGCGCAGCAGCATCTGGATCGCGATGTTCGGCAGTGCGGTGCGCAGCTTGTCGAGGCGCTCCCACGGGTCTTCGCCGAGGAAGCGGAGGGCCACGTCGTAGGTGGCCCCGCCCCACGCCTCGACCGACAGCAGCTCGGGGGTCATACGCGCGACGTAGGGCGCGACGGCCGCGAGGTCCTTCGTGCGCACGCGGGTCGCCAGCAGCGACTGGTGCGCGTCGCGGAACGTGGTCTCGGTCACGGCCAGCGACGTCTGCGCGCGCAGCGCCTGGGCGAAGCCGACAGGGCCGAGCTCCTGCAGCCGCTGGCGCGATCCCGCGGGGGCGGGGGCGTGCAGGTCGATCGCGGGGAGCTTCGCCCGGGGGTCGACGGTCACCGGGTTCTCGCCGTTGGGCTTGTTCACGGTGGTGTCGACGAGCCAGTTGAGGATCTTCGTGCCGCGGTCCTTCGACGCGCGGCCCTTGAGCAGCTCGGGGCGCTCGTCGATGAAGGAGGTGCTGACGTCGCCGGCGACGAACGCGTCGTCGTCGAGCACCGCCTGCAGGAACGAGATGTTGGTGGAGACGCCGCGGATGCGGAACTCCGCGAGGGCGCGGCGGGCGCGCAGCACCGCGGCGCCGAAGTCACGGCCGCGGCACGTCAGCTTGGCCAGCATCGAGTCGAAGTGCGGGCTGACCTGCGAGCCGGCCGCCGTCGTGCCGCCGTCGAGGCGGATGCCCGCACCGCCCGGTGAGCGGTAGGTCGTGATCTTGCCGGTGTCGGGGCGGAAGCCCTGCGTGGGGTCCTCGGTCGTGATGCGGCACTGCAGGGCGGCGCCGCGCAGGTGCATCCGGTCCTGCGTGAGGCCGAGCTCGTCGAGGGTCTGACCGGCCGCGATGCGCATCTGCGACTGCACGAGGTCGACGTCGGTCACCTCCTCGGTGACGGTGTGCTCGACCTGGATGCGCGGGTTCATCTCGATGAAGACGACCTCGCCGATGCGCGGCCCGGCGGTCTCGAGCAGGAACTCCACAGTGCCGGCGTTCTGGTAACCGATCGACTCGGCGAAGGCGATCGCGTAGCGGTGCAGGTCCTGGCGGACCGTGTCGTCGAGGTTCGGCGCCGGGGCGATCTCGATCACCTTCTGATGACGACGCTGCACCGAGCAGTCGCGCTCGAACAGGTGCACCGTCGTGCCCGCAGCGTCGGCGAGCACCTGCACTTCGACGTGGCGGGGCCGCTGCACCGCCTGCTCGAGGAAGACGCGCGCATCGCCGAACGCGCTGTGGGCCTCGCGCATGGCCTCGGCCAGGGCGGGCGGAAGCTCGGCGGGGGTCTCGACCCGCCGCATCCCTCGTCCCCCGCCACCGGCGACGGCCTTGACGAAGATGGGGAAGCCGATGTCGGCGGCCTGACCGACGAGGGTGTCGACATCGTCGGACGCCTCGGTGGAGCGGAGCACCGGGACGCCCGCGGCGATCGCGTGGTGCTTGGCCGTGACCTTGTTGCCCGCCATCTCGAGCACCGAGGCCGGCGGGCCGATGAAGGTGATGCCGTTCGCGGCGGCCTTCTCAGCGAGCTCGGGGTTCTCGGACAGGAAGCCGTAGCCGGGGTAGATGGCGTCGGCGCCGCTCTCGCGCGCGACCCGGATGATCTCGTCGACGTCGAGGTAGGCCCGCACCGGATGCCCGACCTCGCCGATCTGATACGCCTCGTCGGCCTTCAGCCGATGCAGCGAATTGCGATCCTCGTAGGGGAACACCGCGACCGTGCGGGCCCCCAGTTCGAAGGCGGCTCGGAATGCGCGGATGGCGATTTCACCGCGGTTCGCGACAAGGATCTTTCGGAACATGCTCACCTCGCGTGCAGCGTCGGGGGGCGGCTGAGTGTGCTCTCAGCCTAGGGGACGGTAACGTGGAGCCTTGTGCACGTGCTCTCGGTCAGCTCACTCAAGGGCGGCGTCGGCAAGACGACCGTGACACTCGGTCTCGCCTCCGCGGCGTTCGCCCGGGGTGTCCGGACTCTTGTCGTCGATCTCGACCCGCAGTCGGACGTGTCCACGGGCATGGACATCCAGGTCGCCGGGCGGCTCAACATCGCCGACGTCCTCGAGAATCCCAAGGAGAAGACGGTCCGTCAGGCCATCACCTCCAGCGGCTGGGCCAAGGTGCATCCGGGCACGATCGACGTCATGATCGGCAGCCCGTCCGCCATCAACTTCGACGGCCCGCACCCCTCGGTGCGCGACGTGTGGAAGCTCGAAGAGGCCCTCGCGACCATCGAGTCGGAGTACGACCTCGTGCTCATCGACTGCGCCCCGTCGCTGAACGCCCTCACCCGCACCGCGTGGGCCGCGAGCGACCGCGTCATCGTCATCACCGAGCCAGGCCTGTTCTCGGTCGCCGCCGCCGACCGCGCCCTGCGCGCGATCGAGGAGATCCGCCGCGGCCTCTCCCCCCGCCTCCAGCCGCTCGGCATCGTCGTCAACCGCGTGCGTCCGCAGTCGATCGAGCACCAGTTCCGCATCAAAGAGCTGCGCGACATGTTCGGCCCCCTCGTCCTCTCGCCCCAGCTGCCCGAGCGCACGTCGCTGCAGCAGGCCCAGGGCGCGGCGAAGCCGCTGCACATCTGGCCCGGCGACTCGGCGCAGGAACTCGCCGCCGACTTCGACGCGCTGCTCGACCGCATCATCCGCACCGGCCGCATCCCGACCGCGAGCGACGTCCGCGCCTGACCCTGCGGCTCTCTCGGACCCGCGAGCCGTCACCCGTTTCGGCTATGCCGGGCCGCCGCCGACACACCTGACGGCTCGCCCCGGCATTCGGAGGACGACCGCCACCCGGCGCACTCTCGGACCCGCGAGCCGTCACGTGTGTCGGCTATGCCGGGCCGCCGCCGACACAAGTGACGTCTCACCCCGGCATCCGGAGCAGCCCCGCCACCCGGCGCACTCTGCCGGCACGTGAGCCGTCACCCGTGTCATCTATGCCGGGCCGCCGCCGACACACCTGACGGCTCACCCCGGCATCCGGATCAGCACCGCCACCCGGCGCACTCTCGGACCCGCGAGCCGTCACGTGTGTCGGCTACGCCCGGCCGCCGCCGACACAAGTGACGTCTCACCCCGGCATCCGGAGCCATGTGCACCCCGAGGCCGCCTGCGCCGGCGTCCTAACTCCCGTGGTCGGCACGGTTGCGGCGCAGCGAGCCGTCATGCGTGTCGGCGCCGAAGGGCGACCCCGGACATAAGTGACGGCTCGCCGCCGTGGCTGGCCCGCGGTGTGGACCAAGAGTCCGGAAACCGGAGGTCTCCCCTCCATCAAGAGTCCGGAGACCGGAGATCCGGCCGATACCCGGATGTTTCTCGTCCAGGAATCCGCGAACGGCACCGGTCTCCGGTTTCCGGAGTCCGGCGCACCGGAGACCGCTGCGGAACGCGGAAGTATCCGGAATCCGGAGTCAGGGAATCGGAATCCGCGGATGCCGCGCCCTGCGCACCCCGCACCTCGGATGCCGCGCCCTGCGCACCCGGAGACCGGATGGCCGAGACCCGCGCCTCGGATGCCGCGCCCTGCGCACCCGGGAACCGGATGCCCCGCCCTGCGCACCCGGAGACCGGATGGCCGAGACCCGCGAGCCCCGGATGCCGCAACCCCGCCCCTGCGCACCCGGACAGCGGACGGCCGAAACCCCGCGAGCCCCGGATCCCGCCCCCGCACGCCGTCAACCGGACGGCCGAAACCCCGCGAACCCCGGATGCCGCACCTCGCACCCCCTGAACCAGACGCCGAGCGCGGGAAACCCGACGCACCCTGAACCAGACGCCGAGCGCGCCAAAACGGGCACGCCCTGAAACCGGACGCCGGGCACGCCCTGAAACCGGACGCCGAGCGCGCGAAACCCCGCGACCCGAAGCGAAACCCGTGCCGCGTCAGGCGGTGCGGGCGGCGCGACGAGCGGCGAGCTCGTCCATGGCGTCGGGCGACTCGGGAGAGAACTCCACGAGGGTCGACTCGACCTCGCGCAGCACCTTGCCGACGGCGATGCCGAAGACGCCCTGGCCGCGGCTGACGAGGTCGATGACCTCGTCGTTCGACGTGCACAGGTAGACCGAGGCGCCGTCGCTCATGAGCGTGGTGCCGGCGAGGTCACGGATGCCGGCGGCGCGAAGCTGATCGACGGCGACGCGGATCTGCTGGAGCGAGATGCCGGTGTCGAGGAGACGCTTGACGAGCTTGAGTACGAGGATGTCGCGGAAGCCGTAGAGACGCTGCGAGCCGGAGCCGCTGGCGCCGCGCACGGTGGGCTCGACGAGCTCGGTGCGGGCCCAGTAGTCCAGCTGACGGTACGTGATCCCGGCTGCGCGCGCCGCTTGGGCACCGCGGTAGCCGACCTCGTCGTCCATCTGCGGCAGACCGTCGGTGAAGAGCAGGTCTGCGACGAACGGCTGTCCGTCGGCCGCTTCGCGAGCAGTCATGCGCTCTCCCATCCGGATGCCAACAGTTCAACGTTAGGTGAGCGGGGGCCCCGCGGCAACGACATCGGCCGTTCGGGCGCGGCGTGTCGTCCGCCGCAACCGAATCGTGATCAGCCGAGCAGACGGTCCAGCGCCGTGCGGATGAAGATGCCGCGCACTTCATCCAGACGCTTGGCGAGCTCGGTGCCGACTTCTCCGGCACGACCGCGCGAGGCGGCATCCGTTCGCCGGAGCACGGGGGCGATGGCCGATTCGATCAGGGCGACGTCACGCTCGGCGTTCTGCCGGAGCGCCCTGACATGGCGCGGCTCGATCCCGTGCCGGTCGAGGGCGACGAGGGCACGCAACAGCGCGACGTGCTGGTCGGTGTAGGCGTCCGAGCCGGCGAGCACGCCCGTGCTGATCGCGTCGTTGAGCAGCTGCGGCGCGGCGCCCGCCGCGGTCAGCAGCTCGGCGCGACGGTAGCGGCGCGGGGCCGCCACGATCGACGGCGGCGGCAGCGTGCTCTGCGGCGACGGGTCGCGGCCGGCGTCGACGTCCTCGAGGTACTCGCGGATGACGTTCAGCGGCATGTAGTGGTCGCGCTGCAGGGTGAGCGCCAGGCGCAGCCGGTCGAGGTCGGCCTGCGAGAACTTGCGGTAGCCCGACTCGGTGCGGGTGGGCGAGACGATCCCCTGCACCTCGAGGAAGCGCAGCTTGCTGGAGGTGAGGGTCGGGAACTCCGGCGTCAGCCGGGCGAGCACCTGGCCGATGCTCAACAGACCCGCGGACGCTGAGCGTTCGCGGGCGGAGGCAGCCGCCATCAGGCGACCGGCGGGTGGGCGAGGTCGGCCGGTGCGACGAAGAAGTTCAGACGGAACTTGCCGACGCGGACCTCGGCGCCGTTGGTGAGCGCGGCGCGGTCAACGCGCTCGCCGTTCACATAGGTGCCGTTGAGCGAGCGCTGGTCGACGAGTTCGAACGTCGATCCGGTGCGGGTGATCTCGGCGTGACGACGCGAGACGGTGACGTCGTCGAAGAAGATGTCGGCCTCGGGGTGACGGCCGACCGTGGTCACGTCGCTGTCGAGGAGGTAGCGCGCCCCGGCGGTCGGGCCCGAGCGGACCAGCAGCAGCGCCGCGCCCGAGGGGAGCGCCTCGATGGCGTCCAGCTCGGCGGTGTTCAGCTCGCTGCCGAAGGGCACGAAGGACAGGTCGGAGTCGTGCCCGAAGGTCTGCGTGGTGTCGGATCCGCGCTCGAAGCTGCGCGTCTCGTCGCCTGCGCCACTTCCGCGCCGGATGTCACCCGGCTCGGGTCGGCGATTGTCGTCCACAGTGGACCTCCTCATGCGGATGCAAGCCTAACGGATAGGGATCGCATCGTCTTCCGGCTTCCCCCGCCTCACAGCGGGTACGTATGTTTCGGCCTGTGTCGAGCGGCGTGCTCTACGGAGCGCCGCGTCTTAGCCTGGCTGAGCAACGAACCTACTGACTGGGAGTCCATCGTGTCGAGTCCGCAGAGCCACATTCCGCCCCTCGAGGTGCGCGAGCGTGCGATCTGCATGTGCTTCGACGGCGGCCCCTGCACCTCGTACGCCCCCGGCCACGCGCTTCACCTGATCCAGGCGCGCCTGGCCTCGGCGACGCCGTCCGACTGGGTCGACGGCATCGTCGAAGAGACGGATGCCGCAACCGGCGTCGTCGTGGTGACGAGTTTCGTCGACGGCACTGCGCACACCGTGTGGAACGGTGCCGGCGCCGCGGCGCGGGTCGAGGTGGGGTCGCCGGTGGCGCTGCACGCGCGTTACGACGTGCTGGCCGCCGGCTCTGCCCGGTTCAACGTCGCGCCGCTCCGCGCGGCCTGACTGCGGGGCCGAGTCCTCGGACTCAGGCGGCCGCCATCATGGCGTCCTTGACCGCCATGCACGCGTCCATGCAGGCCTGGCACGACTGAGCGCACATCTTGCAGACGTCGCTGTGGTCGGCGTGCTCCATGCACTCGTCCATGCAGGTCTGGCACATCGCGATGCAGGCGTCGAGCATGGCCATCATCGAGGCCGGTGTCATGCCCTGCATCCGCATCATGGAGCGCATCATCGTGTTGCACATGTCGGCGCAGTTCATGCACGCCGGCGCGCACGACATCATCTGCGTCGAGCAGACGGTGCATGCCTGCTCGCAGGCCGAGCAGGCATCCATACAGGCCTGCATCACGGCCATGTCCATCGTGTCCATGCCGGGCATCGACATCATGTCCTTCGACATGGCGTCCATCATCATGGTGTCCATTGCGCGTCTCGCTTCCCGTCGGTGAGACGGGCAGGTAGCCCGCCTGCGGCCAGACTAGACGCGTGGGCGGCCCGACGGAAGACCCCCGGTACGCTGGATCGAGTGCGTTCACCCCAGACCCCGCCCCGTCGCCGAAACCTGCTGCTGAGTCTGATCGCGGGGGTGGTGATGCTCGCCGGAGCGCTCGCGCCGGCATCCCCCGCCTTCGCCCACGATGAGCTCGTGGAAAGCGACCCGGCCGCCGATGCCGCCCTGACGGAACTGCCCGACGAGCTGACCCTGACCTTCAGCGCGGCGATCTCGTCCGAGCCGGGCGCCACCGAGATCGAGGTGACGGATGCCGCGGGCGAGAGCCTCGCCGACGGCGAACCGTCCATCGCCGATAACGTGCTGACGCAGCCGCTCGCCGGCTCCCCCGCGGGCGATGTGACGGTGCTGTGGAAGGTGGTCTCCAGCGACGGCCACCCCATCTCGGGCGAGTACGCGTTCACCGTCGAGGCACCCGCGCCCACGGCCGAGCCGACCACGACGGCGGAGCCCGAGCCCACCGAGACCGCTGAGGCCACCGAGACCATCGAGGCGACCGCGTCACCCGATCCCGCGGTTCCGGGTGAGCCGGCATCCGCAGACCCCACCGCGTGGATCATCGTGGGCGTGCTGGCCGCGCTGGGGCTCGGGGCGCTCGCGTGGCTCGCCGTCTCGCGCTCCCGCAGGGGCGACACCGGCACCTCCGATCCCTCCACCGACCGATAGGCTGGGAACCATGCCTCACTACGACGTCGCCATCCTCGGCGCCGGGCCCGGCGGGTACGTCGCGGCCGTGCGCGCAGCTCAGCTCGGACTCTCGGTCGCGATCATCGAAGAGAAGTACTGGGGCGGTGTGTGCCTGAACGTCGGGTGCATCCCTTCCAAGGCGCTTCTGAAGAACGCCGACCTCGCTCACACCTTCAACCACAAGGCCGAGCTGTTCGGCATCGGCGGCGACGTGTCGTTCGACTACGGCGTCGCGTGGGACCGCAGCCGAAAGGTCGCCGACACCCACGTCAAGGGCATCCACTTCTTGATGAAGAAGAACAAGGTGACCGAGTACGAGGGCCGCGGCTCGTTCGTCGACGCCAACACGATCGACGTCGCCAAGGCCGACGGCTCGTCCGAGCGGGTCACCTTCGACAACGCGATCATCTCCACCGGCTCCAAGGTGCGACTGCTCCCGGGCGTCGAGCTGAGCGAGAACGTCGTCACCTACGAGGAGCAGATCCTCACGCGCGAGCTGCCGTCGTCGCTCGTCGTGGTCGGCGCCGGCGCGATCGGCATGGAGTTCGCCTTCGTGATGTCGAACTACGGCGTCAAGGTCACGATCATCGAGTTCCTCGACCGCGCACTGCCGAACGAGGACGCCGACGTCTCGAAAGAGATCGCACGTCAGTACAAGAAGATGGGCGTCGAGATCCTGGTGTCGACCAAGGTCGAGTCGGTCACCGACGCGGGCGACAAGGTCACCGTCGCCTACACCGCCAAGGACGGCACGCAGGGCTCGATCGACGCCGACAAGGTGCTCATGTCGATCGGCTTCGCCCCCAACGTCGAGAACTTCGGCCTCGACAAGACCGGTGTGAAGCTGACCGAGCGCGGCGCGATCGACATCGACGAGTACATGCGCACCAACGTGCCGCACATCTACGCGATCGGCGACGTCACCGCCAAGCTGCAGCTCGCGCACGTCGCCGAGGCGCAGGGCGTCGTGGCCGCCGAGACCATCGGCAAGGCCGAGACGATGCCGCTCGGCGACTACCGCATGATGCCGCGCGCGACGTTCTGCTCGCCGCAGGTGGCGTCGTTCGGCCTGACCGAGCAGCAGGCGCGCGACGCCGGCTACGACGTCAAGGTCGCGAAGTTCCCGTTCTCGGCGAACGGCAAGGCCAACGGCCTGGGCGAGCCCATCGGCTTCGTCAAGCTCATCGCCGACGGCGAGCACCTCGAGCTGCTCGGCGGACACATGATCGGCCCCGACGTCTCGGAGCTTCTGCCCGAGCTGACCCTCGCGCAGAAGTGGGACCTCACCGCTCTCGAGGCCGCCCGCAACGTCCACACGCACCCGACGCTCTCGGAAGCCGTGCAGGAAGCCTTCCACGGCCTCGCCGGACACATGATCAACATGTGAGACCCCGTCTCGCACCGCGAAGCCCCCGCACCGTCAGGTCGCGGGGGCTTCGTCGTTGGCGGGCGGGTGTTCCGGATGCCGAGCCGTCACTTGTGTGCGGTTGCGGTGGGCGTGGTCGACACACGTGACGGCTCGCGCCCAGCGCGTGGGCGGGGTCGGGCGCGCGGGGCTGTGAGCCGTCACTTGTGTGCGGCTGCGGCATCCGGATCGGACACACGTGACGGCTCGCGCCCGGTGCGTGGGCGGGGTCGGGCGCGCGGGGCCCGTGAGCCGTCACTCGTGTGCGGTTGCGGCATCCGGATCGGACACACGTGACGGCTCGCGCACTGGACGCGGACCGACCCGTCTGGGCGCCGGGCACTCACCCCGCACCATCGCGAGCCGTCACCTGTGTCGGGAAGGCCTGCCCGGCACGTGCACACGTGACGGCTCGCGCCCGGCGCGTGGCGGGGTCGGGCAAGTGGGGACCGTGAGCCGTCACTCATGTGCGGTTGCGGCATCCGGAGCGGACACACGTGACGGCTCAGCGACTCAAGCAGCCCCCAGCGCAAGCGCCTCCAGCCCCAGCCCCCGCCCGCGCCCGGGGTCAGAACCCGAGCGCGCGGGCCAGTTTCGAAGCGGATGCCGCGGGCCGGCCGCCCACGGCGCTGACGGCTGCGGCGACGGCGCGGAAGAACGTCTCGCGTCCGGCGTCGTCGTGCGGGCCGGCGGGTCCGAGTTCGACCTCCCACTCCCGCCAGCTGCGCTCGACGCCGGAGCGCTCGTCGCGTGTCTGGACGCGGTCGTCGGCGAACTCCGCCACCAGTCCCCCGTCGGCGTCGCGGAGCGCGTACGCGACGCGGGTGTTGCGGATGCGGGCGAGCGGCGACACGTCCGCCTCGGTCACGCCCGCGTACGCGGCACGCACGGCATCCGGCACCGTGTCGTCGCCGGTGAGCGGCCACTGGGTCTCGGCGCGGCCGTGACCGTCGCGCGGCCCTTTGATGTGCCAGCCCGCGTCCGGTCCGCCGGTGCGTCGCCGCAACGCGTATCCCGCCCGGGCGAGCGCGTGGTCGTCGGTGTCGAGGTAGAGGGCATCGAGCTCCCGCACCTCGCCCACGCCGACCGACACGACGCCCGGCAGAGCGGACCAGTCCGGCAGTGCGGTGATCTCGTCGACGTCGAACTTCAGCTCGACCTCGACCGAGCGCGAGGGCTCAGCGCCGGTCACGCGCCGAATCGCTGTCGGGGTCGATGTCGTCCTGCGCCTCGACGAACCAGAACTCCGCCTGGGTGGGACCGTCGGCCTCACCCGTGTTCTCGGGAGCGCCCTTGCGCTCGTAGACCACCTGGGTCTCGCTGTAGGGGACGATGAGCCGATCGAGGTCGGCGTCGTCGAGGGGCAGAACCTGCCCGTCGAGCGGGCCTCCGTGAAGTCGTGCGATTGCCATGCCCAGAGCCTAGACCCGGGCACCGTCATCACCGCCGCCCTTGACAGCCGCAGCCGAGACCACCTCAACCCGACCCCGACCCGAAATCGTGAGAACTCCCTCATGAAACGTGTCAACACCCCGCTCTCGGGGTTACCGTCGACCCTGCGGGAAAGCGTTTGCTGCTGCAGACCGCACCCGCGCACCACACCAACGAAGGACGCAGAAGCAGTGCGTCCACAGGAGGGTTCGACGATGAACATCAGACAGACGTCCGTGCGGGCGCTGTGCGCCGGCGGGGCTGCCGGGGCACTCATTCTGGGGCTGGCGCAGCCGGTCTCGGCCGCCCCCGCGGCGCCGCAAGGGCCGCCGCAGGCACCCGGCAGCGCCTCGCTCCCCCAGCTCGAGCAGCTCGACCGCGGCCTTGTGGCCGTGTCGACCGGCGAGGGGGTCTTCCTCAGCTGGCGGCTCCTCGGCTCCGAGACCGCGCCGGCGACCGACTCCGGCGTCGGCGGGCCGGCGTTCGCGGTCTTCCGCGACGGCGAGCGGATCGCCACCGTCGACGACAGCACGAACTACGCGGATGCCGCAGGCTCGGCATCCTCGGTGTACACGGTCGCTCCGGTGTACGACGACATCGTCGGCGAGGTCTCGGCCGAGGCGAGCCCGTGGGCCGACGGCTTCTACGACCTGCCGCTCACCAAGCCCGCCGACGGCGTGACGCCGGCCGGCGAGGCCTACACGTACTCGGCGAACGACGCGTCGGTCGCCGATGTGGACGGCGACGGCGCGTACGAGTTCGTCGTGAAGTGGGATCCGTCCAACTCGAAGGACGTCTCGCAGAAGGGCTACACCGGCCCGGTCTACATCGACACGTACGAGCTCGACGGCACGCTGCTGAACCGCCTCGACCTGGGTGTGAACATCCGCGCCGGCGCGCACTACACGCAGTTCATGGTCTACGACTTCGACGGCGACGGCCGCTCCGAGACCATGCTCAAGACCGCACCCGGCACGAAGTCGATCACGTACAACGCCGACGGCAGCGTCGCAGACGAGCGCTACATCACGATGCCGCAGGACGACCTCGACGCCGGCTACGGCCACGACGACGACTACCGGCTGAGCGCCGCGGACTACCGCGAGCACCTGATCGACGTGTTCCTCGACTGGCACGCGCACCCCGAGGT
The DNA here is from genome assembly GCF_031844425.1 of Microbacterium sp. ARD31. Taxonomy (NCBI): domain Bacteria; kingdom Bacillati; phylum Actinomycetota; class Actinomycetes; order Micrococcales; family Microbacteriaceae; genus Microbacterium; species Microbacterium sp. ARD31. The sequence continues at coordinate 54,938 of NZ_JAUZVE010000016.1, read as the reverse complement.
CGTCGCCGGCAACTGGCCCGCGACCCTCGAAGAGGCGTGGGGCACCGAGGTCGCCCACGAGTACCCGCTGAGCGAGGACTCCGCGGCCGAGCTCGCCGACTACTTCATCGACGTGTACGCGCCGGCGCGCAGCTCGCGCAACGACCTGACGACCTTCGAGGGCTTCATCCTCGACGGGCCCGAGTACCTCACGGTGTTCGACTCGGCCACCGGTGAAGAGCTCGAGACCGTCGACTACGAGCCCGGCCGCGGCGACGACGGTCTGCTGTGGGGCGACTACGCGATGAGCCGCATCGAACCGGGTAACCGCGTCGACCGCTTCCTCGCCGGCGTGGCCTACCTCGACGGCAAGAACCCGTCGGCGATCTTCGCGCGCGGCTACTACACGCGCTCGACCATCGCCGCGTACGACTGGGACGGCGAGAGCCTGTCGCAGGAGTGGTTCGTCGACAGCGGCCACGCACCGATGACGAACCCGTTCAACGACGGCCCCCACGGCCGGGACGGCACCGACCCCGAGTTCGGCACGATCACCACGCAGGGCTTCCACTCGCTCAGCGCGGCCGACGTCGACGGCGACGGCAAGCACGAGATCGTCTACGGCGCCGCGACCATCGACGACGACGGCAGCCTGCTGTACAGCTCGTTCGACACCCTGCCCGAGGGCAGCGCCGACCCGGGCGCGGACGTGCGCCTCGGCCACGGCGACGCCATGCACGTCACCGACATCGACCCGGCGCGTCCGGGCCTCGAGATCTGGACGTCACACGAGGGCGGCGCGTACGCGCCCTACGGTTCCGTGCTGCGGGATGCCGCCACCGGCGAGGTGATCCACGGCGCGTACTCGGGTCGTGACACCGGCCGCGCCCTGATCGGCGACGTGCGCCCCGATGTCGACGGCATCGAGACCTGGGCGAGCATGCCCAACGGCTCGGACGGCTCGGGACTGCTGAGCGCCACCGGCGACCAGCTCGAGACCCGCACCCCCGGCACCAACCAGTCCATCAAGTGGGCGGCCGACCTCACCACCCAGATCGTCAACGGCAGCCTCGAGCAGACGCCGACCATCGACGACTGGACGCGCGGGCGCATGCTGACCGCCGAGGGCACGCGGACGAACAACTACACCAAGGGCAACCCGTCGATCGTGGCCGACGTCTTCGGCGACTGGCGCGAAGAGCTCCTCGTCCGCACCACCGACTCCGACGCGCTGCGCATCTACACCAGCACCCAGGTCACCGAGCACAAGCTCCCGACCCTGATGCACGATCTGCAGTACCGCGTCGAGGTGGCCCGCCAGAACACCACGTACAACCAGCCGTCGTACACCAGCTACTACCTCGCGAGCGACATGGACTTCTCGCAGGTGCCGCTGTGGACGACGCCGGCCGAGCCGAAGGGTCCGAAGTTCCAGGACGCCAAGCGCGGCGACGACCGCGTCATCGTCCCGGGCGACCCGTGGTTCGACTACTACGTCGACGGCGAGCTCGCCAAGGCCGGCGCGACGACCGTCGACCCGGGTGCCGAGGTGACCGTCACGGCGGTTCCGAAGGCCTTTGTGTCCGTCGCCGACGGCGCCGAGACGACCTGGAGCCACGCCTTCACCGGCTGATCAACCCGGGTTGATCACACCCCGGTGATCACACCCCTACAGAGCGGATGCCGCGGACTCCGGTTCGCGGCATCCGCTCTCTTTCTGCGCGTCGCACCCCGGCCGGCCCTGCGCGCCGGGCCTCGCGGCGCACCGTAGGCTTGCGGGGTGAAGCCGTTCGTCCTCCTCGCCACGCGCGCCGAGGACGTTCCCGCCGACGAGGAGTACGCGCTCTTCCTGCGTTACACCGGGCTCGACGAGCGCGACCTCATCCGGGTGCGGCTCGAGGCCGGGCCCATGCCGGAGTTCGACCTCGACGAGCTGTCGGGCATCTTCGTGGGCGGGGGTCCTTTCAACGCGTCGGACCCGCTCGAGAAGAAGACGCCCGTGCAGCAGCGGGTCGAGGCCGAGTTCCAGGCGCTGCTCGCGCGGGTGGTCACCCGCGACCTGCCGTTTCTGGGCGCCTGCTACGGCGTCGGCACGGTCGGCGCCTTCCTCGGCGCGACCATCGACCGCACCTACGGCGAGCCGATCAGCGTCGTGCCGGTCACCCTCACCGACGCCGGTCGCGAGGATCCGCTGCTGGCCGGCTTCCCCGACCCCTTCGACGCGTTCGTCGGGCACAAAGAGGCGATCTCGCACCTGCCCGCCGCGGCCACCCTGCTGGCCTCGTCGCCGAACTGCCCGGTGCAGATGTTCCGGGTCGGGCGGAACGTCTATGCTACGCAATTCCACCCCGAGCTCGACGTCGACGGCATCACCACGCGCATCCACGCCTACGCGTCGCACGGCTACTTCGCCGCGCACGAGCTCGAGCTCACGCTGGCGGCGGTGCGCCGGGCGGCCGTGTCGCACCCGGCGCGCATGCTGCGCACCTTCGTCGAGCGCTACGCGCGCGACTGAGCCGGACCGTTCGTCAGCGCGGCGCGCGCGACTGAGCTGCCCAGTCAACGCCGATCGCCCAGACTCAGCGCGGCGCGCGGACGATCCGCGAGACGTCCGCCCACTCCGAGGGCTCGAAGCCGTCGAGCTCGTCGAGCACGTCGATGTCGACCAGCACGATATCGCCGGCCAGCTCGGGGCCGCGACCGCGCACCAGGCCGGGCTTGACCGCCCCGAAGGTCACGGTGACGGATGCCGGAAGCACCGCTTCTCCGGCCTCGCCGGTGTCGGGGTGCAGACCGCTCGGCAGGTCGACGGCGATGACGCGCGTGCGTCCATCCCGCACCGTGGGAAGGAGCGCCTCCACCGCCTCGCGGGCGTTGCCGTGCAGCGCAGGGTCGGCCGCCGTGCCGATACCGAGGATGCCGTCGAGCACGAGATCGTACGGCTCGAGCGTGTCGCGCACCGCCGGGATCTCGACCCTGCGCGCGCCCGCGGCCATCGCCGCGGCGAGACCCTGCTCGTGCACCCGTGCGCCGACGACGAGGATGTCGACGTCGACCTCTTCGGCCAGGTGGGCGGCGGCGAAAAGGGCGTCGCCGCCGTTGTTGCCGCTGCCTGCCAGCACGAGCAGGTGGCGGGCGTGCGTGGTGGGGTGCGGGTGCAGCGGGGCGGCATCCGACTCATCGGCGAAGCCGCCGATCTGGCGCGTGAGCTTCGCCAGCGCCGCGGCGGCGCGGGCCATGAGCGGTTCGCCGTTCGCGAGGAGGGGTGCCTCAGCGATGCGGATCTGCTCGGCCGTGTACGCGGGGGTGTGGGTCATGCGCGCGTCCTCTCCTCTTCTTCGAGCTCTCGCGCCCGTCGCAGTTCGTCGGTGGCGAGCTGCACGGCGACCTCGGCCTGGCGCACGCGCCGCTGCAGGAACGTCGAGGCGCCGTACTTCGCGCGCACGCGGTCGCGCGACTCGTCGATGCCGACCACGATGTAGGCCGTGGCGATGAGGATGACCTGCGACGACAGGTTCACCCACAGCAGCAGGGCAATGAGCGACGCGAACGAGGCCAGCAGGGGATTCGACCCCGCTCCCCCGACGAACAGTCCCGACAGCTGCTGCAGCACGGTGAGGCCGAAGGCACCGAGGAGGGCGCCGGTCCACAGGGCGCGAGCGGGGGGTTTGACGCCCGCGAGCACGACGAAGAGCACAGCGATCGCCGCGGCATCCAGGATGAAGACGACGATCACGCCGATGACGCCGGTCAGCACCGCCACGAGCGGGCTGTCCTGGGGCATCCCGAACCAGTCGGCGAGGATGCTGACGCCGAAGGTGGCGAGGAACGTGATGACCGCCGACGCGCCCAGAGCAAGTCCGATGCCGATCGCCAGGGCCAGGTTCCGCAGGATCACCCAGATGAAGAGGATGTCGTCGTTCGGGGTCGCGGCGATCGAGCGCATGGCCATCCGCATCGAGCCGATCGCACCGATCGCGGCGAGCACCAGACCGACCGTCGCCAGGATGCCGGTGACCGTCAGACCCGCGGGCGCCTGAATGTCGGACGGGTCGATGAGTCCGCCCTCGCCGACAAGGCCGGGGATCACGGCATCCACCGATGCGATGAGGCTCTGGAAGGCGGCCGGATTGCCCGCCAGCCAGAGGGCGGCGAACGAGAATCCGAGGAGCACGCCGGCGAAGATGCTGAACAGAGCCCGGTAGGTGACGCTGTCGGCGAGCATGGGCCCGCGCCGCTCGCTGTACAGCAGGAACGCTCGCACCACCTTGAACGTCAACACCCGGGCGATGATCTTCGCGATAATGGCGGGCATGGCCCCACCCTATCGATCGCGTCGCGAGGCCCGCCGAAGTGCCTCCGCCCCTCCCCCTCCGGTCCCTGTGGCCGTAGGATACGGGGAAGCGATTGGGGACGCTGTGAGAGGTCTTGCACAAACGCTCGTCTTGACTGGGGCAATACGAGCATCTGAAATGTCCGCTGCACTGACGCAGTACGGCGATACACCGGATTTGATCGAGCATCTGGCCGGTCAGTCTTTGGTGACGCAGTCGCAGATCGCCGAGGCGATCGCGCTGAACACCGGGCACCGGTTCGTCGATCTGTCCGAGATGCCGCTGGATCCGAGCATCGTCGCGATGGTGCCGACGGCCGTGTGTCGGAAGTACGGGTTGATACCCATCGACAAACGCGGCGACCGGCTCATCGTCGGCACCCTCGACCCGACCGACATCGTCGCGCTCGACGACGTCGCATCGGTCACCGACCTGTTCGTCGAACCGGTCGTCGTGGCCCGCGATGCGCTGTCGCAGATGTTCGAGCGGTTCCTGCGCTCGGACGAAGAGCTCAGCGAGCTGACAGCCTCCATCGAAGAGACGTCGACCTCGTCGGCGGCCTCGTTCACCGAGGAGCTCGGCGAGCAGGACAGCGACGCGCCCGTGGTCAGGTTCGTGAACCTGCTGATCGCGCAGGCCATCAACGACCGTGCGAGCGACATCCACGTCGAGCCCGGCGAGAAGCAGCTGACCGTGCGGTTCCGCATCGACGGCGTGCTGCACGAGATGCAGAAGGCCGATCGCGGCATCCAGGACGGGATCATCTCGCGTCTGAAGATCATGTCGTCGATCGACATCGCCGAGAAGCGCAAGCCGCAGGACGGCCGCCTGTCGGTGTCGCACGACGGTCGCACGGTCGACCTGCGCGTGGCGACGCTGCCGACGGTGTGGGGCGAGAAGATCGTCATGCGCATCCTCGACAACACCGGCCAGACCATGGCCATGCGCGACCTGATGTTCTCGAAGATCAACGAGACGCGGTTCCGCGAGGCCATCACCCGCCCGCACGGCATGATCCTCGTCACCGGCCCCACCGGCTCGGGCAAGTCGACCACCCTGTACACGGCGCTGCGCGAAGTGGCGAACCCGAAGATCAACGTCATCACCGTCGAAGACCCGGTCGAGTACCGGCTCGCCGGCATCAACCAGGTGCAGGTGAACAACCGCGCCGGACTGACGTTCGCATCGGCGCTGCGGTCGATCCTGCGAAGCGACCCCGATGTGGTGCTCGTCGGTGAGATCCGCGACAAAGAGACCGCGGTCATCTCGATCGAAGCGGCCCTCACCGGTCACCTCGTGCTCTCGACGCTGCACACCAACGACGCGCCGTCGGCGCTGACGCGACTGACCGAGATCGGCTCAGAGCCGTTCCTCGTCGCCACGGCCCTGTCGGCCGTGATCGCCCAGCGCCTCGCACGCCGGCTGTGCCTCAAGTGCCGTGCGCCCTACACCGAGCCGTCCGAGGTGCTCGATTCACTGGGCTTCCCGCACGACCCGCAGGACGTGCCCGAGATCTATCGCGCCGTTGGCTGCGAGTCGTGCTCGGGCACCGGCTACCGCGGGCGTCTGGGTCTGCATGAGGTGATGACGATGACCGACGAGCTCGAGCAGCTCGTCGTCACCCGCGCCACCGGCACCGAGATGCGTCAGGTCGCGATCAAGCAGGGCATGGTCTCACTGCGCGAAGACGGCTGGGCGAAGGTCGCCCAGGGCCTGACCACGATCGAGGAAGTCCTCCGCGTCTCGCTCTGATCGGCCCGGGCCGAGGCCCGGACCCCACTTCCCCGGCCGCGCGCCCTCCGGTCGCGCCCCCGCCGCACACCCCCGGCCGCTGAGCGAGCAAAGCGAGACGAAGCGCACCCCGCGAGCCCGCCTCTCCGGCCGCTGAGCGAGCAAAGCGAGACGAAGCGCCCCCGCGCCCGCACACCCCCGGCCGCTGAGCGAGCAAAGCGAGACGAAGCGGCTGCCCCCGGCGGCTGAGCGAGCGCAGCGAGACGAAGCGCGGCGCTCCACACCTCAAACCCCGCTCCGCGCACCGTCCCCGGGCGCTGGGGGTATCCCGGGGACGGCTCTACACGCCGTCATCGCACCGACGCGGTCGGGTGCGGCGGCGGAGCTGTACTACTGCTGTCCGAGTTCACCGTACAGCGAGAAGATCGGCAGGTATAGCGAGATGACCATGCCGCCGATGATGATTCCGAGCCCCACGATGAGAATGGGTTCGATCGTCGCAGAGAGTTGCTCCGTGGCGGTCTCGACCTCGTCCTCGTAGAAGTCCGCGATCGACGCGAGCATCTCCGACAGCGTGCCCGACTCCTCACCTACTGACACCATCTGCGGGACCATCGGAGGGAATACCTCCGCTTTCGCCAGCGGCGTCGCAAACGACTTGCCGTGCCGAATCGACTCCTGAACGTCGTTGATCGCCTGCTCGATCTTGAAGTTGTTCGAAGCCTGCGCGACGATCGCGAGGGCCTGCATGATCGGCACGCCCGCCTCGAGCATCATCGAGAGGTTCCGGGCGAACCGGGCGACAGCCATCTTGGTCGCGAGCTTGCCGAAGATCGGCAGGCGAAGCTTGACCGGGTCGACAACCTTTCGCACCCGCTCGGTGTTCCGATTGCGCATCCACCAGATCCAGGTGCCGAAGCCAACGACGGCGAGAAGCGGGAGGATCCACGCCATGTTCTGAGAGAGTGCCACCAGAATGAGGGTCGGGACGGGGAGCGTCGAGCCCATACCCGAGAACATCTTCTCGAAAACGGGGACGATGAAGATGATCATGGCCAGCACGCCCAGCACGGCGACGACCAGAACGATCAGCGGGTAGGCGGTGGCGGCTCTGATCTTGTTTTGTAGTTCCGACTCTTTGCGGTAATTGTCCGCGATCGAGTTCAGTGCCGCCCCAAGGAATCCGCCAGTTTCGCCGACTCGCACGATGCTCAGGAGAAGCGGTGGAAACACATCGGGGTGTCTCGCCATAGCGCCGGAGAGAGACGAACCGCTCTCGACATCTGCATGCACAGCGACCAGAGCTGGCTGCAGTCGTTTGTCATCACTCTGCTCGATGAGGATAGACAGCGTGCGCATGAGGGGAAGACCCGCATTGATCAAACCCGCCATCTGCTTGGCGAAGATGGCAAGCGACTTCGCTTTCACGTGTTTGGTCAGTCCAGGAATCTTGATCTCGCGATGGAGGCCTGTCTTCGAGAGCTCCACCACCTCGAGCGGCGTGAGCCCCTGCGCCTTCAACTTGCCCGTCACTGCTGATTCGGTGGCAGCTTCGATTGTCCCCTTGACAACCGCGCCACCGCGCGGGTCGATCGCTCGATAGCGGAACTCCTGCAGGACCGCCATGTCAGACTCCCGCGTCCTCGTGGTGCCACTCGCTAGCGCGGTTGCTCCACTCGTCGGCGTCGAGATCCCGGGGCCTTACGTAGACGTTCTCAAGCGTCGATGGATCGACCGCATACGACTGAGCGACGTTGAGGGAGATCACGCCCTCCGACACGAGACGCTTGAGGTCCTGGTCCAGAGTGTGCATGCCGACGGCCTGCCCCGCCTGCATCGCAGAGTACAGCTGCGCGACCTGGCCCTCGCGGATCATGTTGGCCACAGCCGGGGTGTTCACGAGCACCTCGGTCGCGATCGTCCGACCCTCGGTCTGCGACAGCGGCATGAGCGTCTGGCTGATAACCCCCTGCAGCGTGTCGCCGAGCTGAGCGCGGATCTGGTGCTGCTGATCAGCGGGAAATACGTCGATGATGCGGTTGACGCTCTTGGCGGCGCCCTGGGTGTGGAGGGTCGAGAGCACGAGGTGGCCGGTCTCCGCCGCCGATAGCGCGGTGCGGATCGACTCTGGGTCGCGGAGCTCACCGACGAGAATGACGTCGGGGTCTTGGCGCAGCACGCGACGAAGGGCCTCGGCGAAAGAGTTGGTGTCGGACCCGATCTCGCGCTGGTGGATGAGCGACCGCTTGCTCTTGTGCTGGAACTCGATCGGGTCTTCGATCGTGATCACGTGAGCGGGCACCGTGTGATTGATGATGTCGACCATGGCCGTCAGGGTCGTGGACTTTCCCGATCCGGTTGGGCCGGTGAGCAGGACGAGGCCACGCGGCTTCAACGCAAGCTCACGCGCGATGGCGGGCGCGCCCAGCTGCTCGAGGGTGTACACCTTGTTCGGGATGAATCGCAGAGCGACCGCGACCGCCCCGAGCTGCCGGTACACGTTGATGCGAAGTCGACCAAGACCGTCGATCGAGTGCGCGAGGTCGACCTCATGATGCGTCTGGAACTCTTCGCGCTGAGATGCCGACATTAACTCGTACGCGGCGGCTTCGAGCCATGAGGCCGAGATGATGTCGGGGTATCCCGGAATCGACTCGAGATCACCGTCGACCCGCATCAGGGCGCGTGCGTCGGCGGTCAGGTGAACGTCTGAAGCGCGGCCCCTAGCGGCGGTCGCAAGGAGGTCATCAAGCATATTCGCGACCACGTCACTCCTCCGGAAGCACAAAGGCCAGAGCGGCCACCGACACATCGAATCGAGTGCCGGTAGGGATGATGCTTGTCTCGATCGTGCTGAGGAGCCGCGGCCCATCTCGTAGGCGATCCAGGAAGTTAATCGCGTCCTGGAGTTGCGAAGCAGTGACGTCAATGGTGAAGGCGACCTGCTGCCGCCCTTCCAGCGGTGCTCCGTCCGTGGTAGGGGTTGGCGTGGCGTCTACATCTGCCGCCTCGGTGGTGCCTTCCGCTTCAGGGGTAGCTGCCTCTCCGGTCGGGACGTCCGTCGTCGTCTCCGTCGGTGATGGCTCGGGCTCTTCACCCACCCGTACCGGACTCGTGCGAGTGATGAACGGTGCGTTGTCTTCCGCTGCGACCGTTTGAACCTGCACATTTGTGGTCGCGGCAGCGCGCGCAATGAGCTCAAACACACCGTCGAGCCGATTGGACGTCGGAACCTGCTCGCGTAGAGAACTAACCGACGCGGAGATCTCGTCAAGTCTTTCCTGCTCCAGCAATAATCCGTCGACCTGGCTCTCTAGCAGGTCGTTATTCTGAGCGGCCAGAGCGGTCTGCGTACCTGTCGCGAGCGACGCGAAATAGATCGGTAGGGCACCCAGCGCGATGGCGAGAACGAGTACTACGGCGCACGCCACGACGCCCAGTAGATTGATGAGTTGTTTCGGCATCACTCGCCTTCTCCGTCGGCCAAAAATCGGCCGGAGTAGATATCCTGCGTGAACGTGACTGTGAGCTCGTAGGTGTACGAATCTGCCGCCTGTTCACTCGTTGTCACGAGTCGTCCGTCCACCGCGGCCACTCCGGACATTTGGCGCAGTGACCTCACCACGGGCGCGATAGCAATCGCGTCCTGACTGCGCATTGAGACTGTGCCCGTGAGCCCCGGCTCCAGCGTCGCAACCTCCCCGGTTGGAACCCCACCCGTCGTTAGGTCAACGCCGATCAGCTCGACGCCACCCGGAAGCCGGCCACGGAGGTCTGCGATCAGCGGCACCCAAGAGAAGTCAGAACCCATAGCTTGTGAACGGAACTCGACGAGGTCACGTTCCGCTGTGAGAGCGGTGCTTACCTCTGACAATTCGCTGAGCTCGTTGAGCAACGAGCTTGTCTCGAGCTCCTCGACTGCGAGTCGCTGTGCGGCGATGAGCTTCAGACCCATTGCACCTGCGATCAACGCGAGCGAGAGAAGAAGCGCGCCCAGCACTGCCCAAACCCAATTGCGCGCGGTCGAAACCCGGTCTCTCCGCTCGAGCTCTGATCGGGGGATCAGGTTGACTCGCGGAACTCCTCCAAGTACCAGCGTAGGAACGGCAGAACTCATTTGCTTCCTTCTCCCAGGAGCACGCCCACCGACGCAACGGCGTCGAAGGCAAGGTCGTCGCTGATCGGGCGTCCTCGCGTGTTTGCCAGTTGCTCCAGCCGCACTGGTATGACCGGCACGTCGAACGCACTCGCCGCGGCCTCAGCCACCCCGGGAGCGAGAAAGCCAGCGCCGCTCATAAGTACTTGGACGATGCGTGGCGCTCCCTCCCTGCCCTGGAAGAACGAAACGGTGCTACGGAGACGAGACACGAGCTCGGTGACGGCCGGAGTCACAGCCGGGCCAGAGCTGCGCATTGCGGCGCGTCCAGTAGGTCGCCGAGGAATAATTCCACTCGCGCCGACCGGCTCGAATGCTTCCTCCATGACCTCTCCGACAGCGGAGTCCCCCTCGTGTCGTCTCGTCGCGGAGGTCGCGATCTCGACGGGGATGATACGAACGAAATGGGGAATGCCGTTCGTCACAACCGAGACGTACGAGGTGTGATCCCCGAGGTGGATCACGGCAACCGTGTCGTTTGGGGCCGCCAGGATCTTTCCTACACGCGCGAGGCCGAAAGGCACGAGGTCTACTCGATCCACCGAAAGCTTTGCGCGACTCAAGGCGGCAATTAGCTGTTCGATATTCTCGGCAACCGCCGCGACAAGCAGACCCGATACCTGATCACCGATCTGTGACGTCGGATAGAAGTCGAGCACCGCCTGAGACACCGGGACTGGAAGGAGATCCTGCACCTGGTAGGGGAGGGCCTGTTTCAGCAACTGCGGGCTCATTGCTTGCGTGGTGTACTCACGGACAAGTATCCGCCGACTGCCAACGCTGAGCGTCACCCGTTTGCCCCTGAAACCTGCCGTCGACCACAGCTGTCGGAGTGCGAGCGTGACAGCCTCTGGATCGAGAACTTCCGAGTCTCGAGCTGCGTCGCGCGGAAGGGGCACCTCACCGATAGCCATGAGCGATGGCGAACGACCTGTAGTCACTTCAACGCCACGAACACCCTCTTCCGTGATCTCCAAGCCGATACGCGTCTTAGCCATCGTCGGTCACTTTCTGACGTCAATCACGTCACTATGAACAGTTCGACATACCAGCGAGCCAGTGGCTCACCGAACAGCAGGCCCATCCACGTTCCCAATATCATCCATGGCCCGAACGGTATCGCGGACCTGCGGTCCGCGCGCTTAACCAACATCAGCGCCACGCCGAAGACACCGCCCAAGAAGAACGCCGCAAAGGCCCCGACGATGGATGCCCCCCAGCCTGCGTATCCGAGGTACAGGCCAAGCACCCCAGCAAGCTTGACATCTCCGCCGCCCATACCGTCCGGCCGTATGAGCCGCAACACCCAGTAGAAGATGTACAGGCCCGTCATCACAAGCGCACCACGGAGAAGAGCAACCCAATCGCCCGTGAGTGCACTACCGGCAGCAAGAAGAGCCGCGGCGACAATGTAGCTCGGTAGAACGATGACGTTGGGGAGGCGGTGGGTGTCGAGGTCGATGATTGTGAGAACGATGCTGATACTCGCGAGATAGAGATACGCTGCCGCGATTGCCGCGACTCCGAACGCCTCAGTCGTCCCCACCGCGATCGGGACCCCGCGAGAACTCCCCGGCGCACCTGCGACCGGGACAACGAGCCAAAAGGTCACTGCGGCGAAGGCCAGCCCCGCGAGCGCTTCAACCATTGGATATCTCGCTGAGATGGGTCGCCCGCATGTGGCACATCGCCCTCGCAGGAGGACCCACCCCAGCACTGGAATATTCAGCGACGGCGGGACCTTTGACTCGCAACTCATGCATCGACTCTCACGCAACAGAGACACGCCAGCAGGAACCCGATATGCGACAACGTTCAGGAAGGAACCGATAGCGAGGCCAAGGACCCCTGCTAGCGCCACGAAGTAAAAGGCAAGCGGCGTCACTGGTTAGCGTTCGGTTTGGTACGCGAGCTTCTCAAGCCGCGTCACAGTGTTCGTGGGATCAAAAATACCGCCGCTACCACGCACGCCGCAGCTCAAGCCCGAGAGGGTCGGCTTCCAGGACATCGGCTCGCAATTGAAGGTGCCGCCGTTCAGGTGCAATCCATCGTTCCCCATGTATAGCTGTCCGCTAAGCGTCAATGACATCGTCTTGGTGATACCGCAAGCGCTGTAGATCATGATCCGCACTGTGTTCGTGGCGCTCGCCGTCAGCTTGTCGGAGCCGGTACCACACGTGGGTTGCCCATCGGCCCCATTCGAATCCGCGTGCACGATAAAAAGCTGAGGGTCAGTTGCAGCGGAGGCCTTTTTGATGGTGCCGCTCAGATTCAGGTCCATCGTGGCCGTTGCCGGAACAAATATCACGACGTCCCGCGCAAGACTCACATCGCCTGGATCCACGTTGATACCACCTGCGGATGGGCAGCCACTCATATCCACAATGGCCCGATCTCCGGCTGACCCGAGCACAGTCTTCAAGGCACTGGACGTACACTGTCCGGAGTACGAAACTGTGGGTTGAGTCGCGGAGCTCCACGTCGTAGTGCTCGTGAGCTCGATCCAATTCGTCGCTTCGAAAACCTGGTCCAAGGTGGGTGCGACTGTTGGAGCTGTCTGCCCGGTCAAGGCAGGTACTGACGAACCATCTGTCCTCTTCCAGGCCGCGGCATCGTGATCCACCATCGTGCCTGTGGTACGGAAGGAGCCGTCGACCGTGCCTGATCCATTCTTTGTCGTGATATTGCCGGCCGCGTACACGTCACCACCGATCTTGACGCTGCCTGCGGTCAGCTGAATTTCCCCACTAAGGGACATCACGTCAAGTCCCACGGTGAGTTTGTGGTTCTTGATCACGATCGGGCCGCGGGTGTAAATGTTTCCTGTGATCGTGCAGTCGTCTGTGATCACGAGCCCGCCGTTCAGCACCCACAAGTCGCCGTCGATCGAACCGCTCGCACCGTTGTTGCACTCGTAGTCGCCGACATCGCGTATGACAAGGTCACCCTGATAGGTGGACTTGGTCGCTTTGAACGCGCCTTCGAAGAATGCGAGTGTCCCCGCGGGTTGAGTCGCCGGCCCGTGGAACCACGGGTAGATCGAGTCGGTCGTGGTGTCGGCGGCGCCATCGGCTTCCCAACCAGTGGATTCAATCCAAACCCACTTCGTCGCTGTCGTTGGGCACGACATCGCCCAATCCCCGCTCGTCGATGAGGGCTCGGGTCGCGCAAAGCTGTCGCTCGACCAAATCTGGTATCGCCAGTGCGGAGCCTCGCTGGCGTCCGAGACCCCATTCCCGTTCGCATCGGAGTCGTCATTCATGGATACCAGACTGCAGTCAATGTCTTTTGGCCCAATCGCCCCACTTAACGAAGCCACTGCGACGTCTCGTCCCGACTCTGCGGCGATGAATCCCTGCGTGGAGCTCTTGTTGGTGACATTTGACTGCGCGGTGTACATAACCGACGTCGCGATGGTCGCCGCGATGAGGAATCCCACCAACATCACGACAACGACGGTGAGGAGCACCGCGCCAGCCTCGTCGGCGCGGCGCGCACGCCAGCGGCCCCTCAGGCGTTCAATCAACTCCAACACGGGCTCACCCCTCCAGCCTCGGGCGTGCGCAGCGACACTTGGCCTTTGAACCGGACCGGTGCTGCCGTGTCAGTCGCGAGGTCGACGTCGAATGCGTAGCTCAAGTTCAGCCCTGATCGGGCGAAGAAAGGAATTGTGGAGGCTCGCTGCTTGACGCCCTCGGTGAGCCAGGGCTTTGGCCAGGAGGCAGGATTGAGCGAAGGAATCGGGTCCGCTGTCCCGTCTGCTCGTGTGCCCCACGTGCTCGTCTGATATAGCGCACCGCTAGAGACCCAAAATGCCTGGCATCGCTGGTCGCCGCTCAAGTTCGTGTCGACACGCAGCAGACCGCCTGATGCTGAGACATCGAAGGCCTGAGCATTTCGCATAGCTCGCTCAATGGACTGGCTCACGATCTGGCCGCGGTTCGTCGCATCCGACATCGTCTGCACGTTCGTCTGGGTGGTCCAGGAGTTCGCCAGTAGAGTGGCCATGCCACCCAGAAGCAGGCTCGCCAAGAGCATGTACATGATCAGCTCGATCAGCGACAATCCGGCCTCACGGTCAGTGGTGGTGTCGATCCGAGACGCCGACGGGCACTTCGACGTCATGGCACGTACACAATGGCGGAGGCACGAGCCAATGTCGCACCGTCCGCGTCTGCTGCAATTAGATCCAGCGTCACTTTCATATCCGACGCAGGGCACGAGGACGCGGATCCCGTGACCGTCATCAGGTCTCCCCCGATGCCCCGCAGAGTCTGACTACCCGTCGCAACCGCGGTCGTGACCGCAGCACACGTAGGGTTCATGCGGACCTGCTCGATCCGGGAGTTGAGTTCGCGCGTTGCTGTCGCGGTCGCGGATTGTTCCGCGGACAAGAGGTAGCCCTGCCACAGCGCAGGGATGATGGCCACCGAGATGATCCCGAGGAGCATCAAGCCGATTACGATCTCGATCAAACCAAGACCGTCGTCCGCGGAGCCCCTAGTAGCGCGAGCGTTGTCCCCGACCAACGTCGCCTCCTTCGAAGAAATGACAGATGATGATGGCCGGAGCAGACTCACCCCGGCCATCATCCGTCAGCAGAGATTTAGCAGCCCGGACCGGACTTGTATCCGGTTGCAGCGGCCTTGTACGTCTCGCCGCCCGGGTTGTGCCCGGTGACACAGATGTTTGTTGCCGTAGCACCGCTGGCGGGTGCTACGGAGAGCACAAGTCCGTCCAGAGCGAGCGCGCTGACGTCAGGTGTGGTTCCCGACCCGGCCTGCGACACCGCAGTTGTCGCAGCGTTCTTAGTACCCGCTTCGGTAGCTCCGTCGACAGCAGTCCGCTGGATGAAGCCGAACAGCGGCAAAGCGATCGCGGCAAGAATCCCGATGATGACCACGACGACGATGAGCTCGATGAGCGAGAAGCCCTTCTCGTCGTTCTCTTCACGGCGCGCCTTCTCGGCGGCGATGTAGTTCTTGAATGTTGCACGCATGAGCGCAGTACTCCCCTGTTTGTTGGACATGACAAGCCCTGAGTTTCACGATTCGTTCGGACTGGATCCCCAGTGATCCGCGAACTGTCCTATGAAACGATCAACTCAGTTGTGGGGACGGCCTGCACGGGTGTGATGCCACTGATTCCCCCTGCCGACGATCCTGGCGTTATCCGTCCCACTGCGTCAACGAAATCCGCTGTTGCTTCGGTAAAGAATCCCTCAGGAAAACCCCCACCCGGATGCTAGCGGGATCGTGTTACTCGTGTGAACAGAGTGAGAGTTGTATATCGGATCACGATCTGGTCACGCGTCGAGGACGACCAGCTGGACGGTGACGGGGTCCTCGTCTGCAAGACCTTCGGCGTCGCGCACGGACTTCTTCAGCGGCAGCACGTACGCGCCGAGGCCCTTGTCGGGGAAGATCGACGTCGCCCACTCGGAACCCCCGACGCGAACGCGGACGCGTACCGAGCCGAAGCCGCGGGTCGGGCGCGGGATCTCGCGGATCTCCTCGCTCAGTTCGGGCGGCAGCGCGGCGAAGTACCACGAGGAGTCCTCGCGGCCCGACCAGCGGAAGACTGTGGAGTCGAACTCGAAGTTCACGCGTATCGCTCCACCAAGCGGGAGAGGCAGTCGGACCACCCCTGCTGGTGCGACGCGAACTCCTCGGGGGTGCGCAGCCCGGAGTGGACGACGCGCACGCGCGTGGAACCGGCATCCGCTGTATCGAGACTCACCTCGACCTCGGAGCTGAAGTCCTCGCCCTCCCACGCCCACTGCAGCCGCATCACGTGCGGCGGGCTGAGCGACACGATCGTCCCGAGCACGGCCATGTCGGCCGGTACGGAACGCACCAGCCACGCACCCGATGTCTCGGGCACGATGTGCGCGGCGGGCTGCAGGCGCGGCGGCCAGAACCACTCCTCGACCGCTGCGGCGTCGGTCCAGTCATTCCACACGGTGTCGAGCGGAGCGGCGACACGCACTTCTTCGGTGAGCTCGTCCATGGGCTCAGCGTATGCGGGGTCACGGGATCGCGGTACGGCGAGGACGCGCCCACAACAGCGCGTGGCGACTACTTGCGGAACGACACGTCGAAGGTGTGCGTCGAGCCGTCCGAGAGCTCCATCACGAACTGGCCCGTGTGCTGGGCCCACGCCTTGCTCGTCTTCCACACATAGGTATACGTGTCGGTCGAGGGGTCGTACGACAGGCCGGAGTTGCCGGCCGCCGCAGCATCCACCCACTCCCCCGTAGGGTTCAGCACCGTGCCCTCGTCGCGGAACCGCGCCGACACGAGCACCTCGAGGCCCCGGTCGCCGCCGAGTGAGAACTTCACGGGAATCGCCTGACCTGCCTTGGCGAGGTTGGGCTCGCCGTCGGCGACGGGTGCGAGAAAGCCCGAGAACGGGAACGCGTCGGGGATGCCGAGCACGAACGGCGAGAAGCTCAACGTCGTGCCGCACACCACCCCGGGAGTCCGCGACGTCGTGATCTGCTGCCACTGGAACAGCACGGGGTCGAAGTGGTAGATGTGCGGCGGGGTCGCGAACTGGTCGCGGTCGTACGCGAAGCAGACGGTGACCGCCCCGTCGAACTCGACAGTCGAGTCGATGTGCAGGTACAGCGGCGGATCCGACGTCAGCTGGAACCCGGTCGGCAGTGGACCGGTCGAACTCGGGATCACCGTGGTCTCGCCCGCGCTGGCGTCGGTCGGGAACGTCAGCGACACGGTCGTGGATTCATCGACGGCGATCGCAACGGGCTCGGTCGGGTTCGCGGGCGATGCGGCCGACAGCACCGTCGACGGCTGACTCACCTCGAAGTCGTCGTAGGTGCCGGCCGGCCAGTACCGCTCGGCGCGCACTCCCGCGAGCAGCTGGTAGATGCCGTCCGCGGTGCCGGACGGCACGGTGAAAGTTGCCGCGAGACTGCCGTCCGGCGCCACCGTGCCCTCGCCCACCTTGATCGAGCCGACGGCGAGCCCGCCGCCGAAGATCTGCACGAACGCGTAACTGGTGTCCTGGGTGATCCACAGCTCGAGCTGCTCGCCGGGTGGCAGATCGGATGCCGTGACTGTCGCGGTCACGCCCGCGAAGACCTCGGGGATCAGACCGCTGCCCGACACAGTGGCACGCTGACCCATCGCGGCCGAGATGTTGTCGAGATCGCCGCCGCCCAGGTCTGCCGGCACGTGACGGCCGGGAGTGGTGATCGACAGCAGCGGCGTTGCCGCCGGCGCTGCAGCGGGCGCGGGCTCGGGTGCGCTCTCGAGCTCGAAGATCGTGATCGTGTGCCCCGACCACGCCGGCAATCCGTCGGCGAAGCGGCCGGTGCCCACCATCGACTGGCCGGGCAGCAGTTCGTACCAGAACTCCCCGGCGAGTCCGACGTCCTCGGCCGCATCGCTGAAGGCACCCCAGCCTTCCGGCATCCAGATCTCGTCGATGACACCGGGAGTGACGAGGTCGGTGCCGAGCGCGAAGTAGCGCGGGCGTTCGGATTCGTTCACGACATCGGGGCGGTAGATCGGCATCTCGTCGAGGACCTCGGGGCCGCCGAACGGCGAGAAGGTCGAGGTCGCCGTCTGCCACGACACCGTCGCGTCGTCGACGACGACCGACGAGTGCGGCTGCCAGACAGGTGGGGGCGGGCCGTCGGCGACGGCGGGGGCGAGCACGCCCCCGACAAGGAGTGTCGCGAGGGCGACGGCGAACACGGGACGGGACGATCGGACGGCCATGACCGGAACCCCTTGCCGCGGCGGATGGCGCGGCGCCGCAACGCTGCGACGGCCCCACACCGTCGATGGGATCACTGTCCTGCCGCGCGGGCGCGAGATCAAGAGGCGTGGATGCCGGGCGGGAGAGTTCGCGGCGGGGCGGGTGGGAGGGTTCCCGTCGCGGCTGAGCGGGGCTGGTCGGGTGCGCCGCCTCCTCGATCACCGGGCGGGTGCCGGGTGAGCAGGCGGTGGGCAGCTTCGGGGTCAGAAGGTGGGCAGCTGCAGGTCCAGCACCTGGCCGGCGGCGAGGTAGAGGGCGCCGGCGAGCGAGGCTACCGCGAGCAGCAGCGCGATCGCGGGCGCGATCCAGCCCGTGCGGCGGCTGATGCCGACGACCAGCGAGCCGATCGCGAGTGCCGACGACAGCACGAGCAGCACGACGGCGAGGGCACTGGCGATACCGGCGAGCATCACATCGCTCGCGCCGAGCCGCCACAGCGAGGCGCCGGCGGCGACCATGCCGAGGCCGGTGAAGACGAGTGATGCGGCGACGAGTCGGTTGCGACGTGCGGGGACGACCACCGGCATCCGATCGCCCTGGGCAGCAGTACCGGCAGCCCAGCCCGGGCGGTGAGCCGGAGTCTGCGGAGCGAAGCGCTCACGGGCGGGCGGGACGAACCCGGGCACCACGACGTTGTCGTGGGCGGAGGGCGGGGTG
The DNA here is from genome assembly GCF_031844425.1 of Microbacterium sp. ARD31. Taxonomy (NCBI): domain Bacteria; kingdom Bacillati; phylum Actinomycetota; class Actinomycetes; order Micrococcales; family Microbacteriaceae; genus Microbacterium; species Microbacterium sp. ARD31. The sequence goes on along the minus strand of NZ_JAUZVE010000016.1, from coordinate 36,296 downwards.
CGCCGCGAGGCGGGGCCGTCGGAGTTGTTGCGGGACGAGCGCAGCATGGGCTGCGCAGGCGCGTACGGCGAGAGCGTGTTCATGTCTTCTTCCCCAGCGAGAGTCATCAGGTTCTTCCCACAAGAACCGGTTCGGGGATCAAGCTACTCCGGGAGTCCCCGGAGTAACCGCAATGTCGCCTGAATTTTTCGCTGAGAATCCGTAAGTTGGGCGCATGCCGGGGAGGACGAGGGCGGGCGACATCGACGGGCTGCGGATCGTGCCCGCGAACGAAGCGTCGTGGGATGACCTGCAGGCGATCCTCACCGGCACGGCCGGACGCTGCCAGTGCCAGCGTCAGCGCCTGGGCGATCGCGACTGGTGGTACCTCCCCGTCGCCGAGCGCGGCGCGATCCTGCGGGCCGAGACCCACTGCGACGACCCCCGCGCGACCGAGACCATCGGGCTGGTCGGCTACCTCGACGACGAGCCCGTGGCGTGGTGCGCGGTCGACCGGCGCTCGGTCTACGGGCGCCTGCGCGGCTCACCGGTGCCATGGAAGGGCCGCACCGAGTCGCGCGACGACCCGGACGTGTGGGCGATCCCCTGCCTCGTGGTGCGGCGCGGGTACCGGGGGCGTGGGCTGACGTACCCGATGGTTGCGGCGGCGGTGACGCACGCGCGCTCGCGCGGAGCCCACGCGATCGAGGGCTACCCGATGGTCACCGGCGGGCACGAGATCACGTGGGACGAGATGAGCGTCGGCGCCGTCGGCCCCTTCCTCGCCGCCGGATTCCGCGAGGTGAGCGCGCCGACGAAGCGACGACGCGTCGTGCGGTTGGAGTTGGCTTAGTTTCGTATCTTTATTCGTACGCGTTCGATGTCGCGGTCAGTACTGGACTGGCTCTGAGACTGGCGGGGGCGGCATCCGCTCGAAGATGTAATGTCGGAGGCCTTCTCTAGTATCGAAGACATGATCGATAGCCCGACATCGCATGAGGTGGATCCGCTCGCGCCGATCCGCGATGCGCTGACGGTTCTGCAGGCGGCGTGGACGGGTCAGGATGCCGCGGGCACGGCCCCCGCCACCGTCGAAAGCCTCGGTCGGTCTCGACTCGTCGCCGCGAACGACGCGCTCGGTGTGCTCGCCCGTGCGGTGAACGGGCTGCAGGCCGCGACCGCCGCCGAGATCGCCCGCGAGTCGCGCCCCGAACTCGGGCCCGACGCACTGGCCAAGCAGCAGGGGTTCCGCAACCCGGTGACGCTGATCGCCGCCACCACCGGAACGACGATGGGCGAGGCGAGCCGTCTGGTGAAGGTCGGGCAGGCGACGGCTCCGCGCACGTCGCTGACCGGCGAACCCATGCCCGCCAAGCACCCCTACGTCGCCGAGGGCCTCAAGTCCGCGTCGATCGGAACCCAAGCGGCCTCGCTCATCATCACGATGCTCGACCGCGCCGCGCTCCGTGCGGATCTGGCCGCGTTGCAGAAAGCCGAGCGGATGCTGGTCGAACAGGCCGCCGGACTCTCCCTCGACCTGCTCAAGAAGATCATCGCCCGCGCCGAGGCCTACCTCGACCCCGACGGCATCGCCCCACGGGAGCGCGATGCCCGCGGCGAGGGCAGCCTGCGGATGTTCGAGCGCGACGGGTTCCTCCACATGGAGGTCAAGTGCGACGCGGCGTCGGGCGCGCCGCTGAAGCTGGCGATCCAGGCGATCGTCTCAGCCGACTACCGCAACGCGTTCGGCCGCGCCGCTGGTGACGGGGACTCGGTCGGCAGCGACCGGGGCGGTTTCGGCGACGCGGGATTCGGGCACGGCGGCCGGGGCTTCGGTGACGCCGGGGCGCACGGGCACGATGGCGGTCGCGGGCACGGCCACGGCGGCGGCGACTCCCCCGGGCCGCTCGGCGCCGACCCGGATCTGCGCTCGCACGCTCAGCGTCAGCTCGATGCTCTCCTGCGGCTGGTGGCGCACGCGGTCGGCTGCGACAACAACGATCTGCCGCTCGGCGGCGCCACCGTCGTCGTGCGGATGACGCTCGACGACCTGCAGACGGGTGACGGCCACGCGCTCGTCGACGGCATCGACACCCCCATCAGCGTCGCCGCGGCACGCAGACTGGCCGCGGGCGGTGGTGTGATCCCGGCGGTGTTCGACTCCGAGGGCGAACTGCTCGACTGGGGGCGGAAGAAGCGGTTCTTCACCCAGGCTCAGCGGCTCGCGCTGGTCGAAAGGGACGGCGGATGCGCCGGCTGCGGCGCTCCACCGGGAATGACGAGAGCCCATCACCTCGATTGGTGGGCTCGGGACAACGGAAAGACCGACCTCTCGAGGGGCGTGCTGCTCTGCGAGTCGTGTCATCACCGCGTCCACGACAACGGGTGGGAGATCCGGATCGACGGCGGGACCATCGCAGCGAAAGTGTGGTTCATTCCGCCACCGCACGTCGATCCGCACCGCACACCACGCCTGGGCGGCCGAGCCCGCTACGACTACAACGCCGCGTGAGCGTGCCACGCTTCGTCTCGTCGCTGCGCTCCTCGCTCAGCGACCGGGGCCCCGCGACCCAGAACCCGGACGCTGAGCGAGCGCAGCGAGACGAAGCGCGCCACGCACGGCACCCACGCTTCGTCTCGTCGCTGCGCTCCTCGCTCAGCATCCGGAACCCGCGCCCCAGAACCCGGACGCTGAGCGAGCGCAGCGAGACGAAGCGCCCCACGCACGGCACCCACGCTTCGTCTCGTCGCTGCGCTCCTCGCTCAGCGACCGGAAACTCCCGCGCTCCGCTCCTCGCTCAGCGACCGGACACGGCGCCGCGCCTCACCACTGGGGGTGAATCGCCTCGCGCAAGCGCCGGTCGTACACGTCGCGGACGACGGCGTCGAAAGCCTCGACGTCGAAGCCGCCGTCGATGAGGGCCGCGGCATCCGCGTTCGACGTCGCCTGATCGACGTTCCGCGCGCCCGGGATGACGCTCGTCACACCCGGTCGCGTCGCGATCCACGCGAGCGTCGCCTGCGGCAGCGACACGTTCGCCGGCAGCGCCTCGGTCAGCTCGCGAACCGCGGCGAGCCCCTCGTCGAAGTCGACGCCCGAGAACGTCTCACCCTTGTCGAAGGCCTCGCCCTGCCGGTTGTAGGTGCGGTGGTCGTTGTCGGCGAACGTCGTCGACGCCGAGTACTTCCCAGACAGCAGCCCCGACGCCAGCGGAACCCGCGCGAAGATCGCGACCTTCGCGGCCTCCGCCGCCGGCAGCACCTCGTCCATGGGCTTCAGCCGGAACGGGTTGAAGATGATCTGCACGTTCGTCACGTTCGGACGCCTGATCGCGGCGAGCGCCTGCGCCGTCGTCTCGACCGACACCCCGTACGCGTTGATCGCCCCGTCGGCGACGAGGGCATCGAGTGCCTCGTAGGTGGCGTCGTCCTCGATCACCGCGGTCGGCGGACAGTGCAGCTGCACAAGATCCAGCGTGTCGACGCCGAGGTTCTCGCGCGAACGGGCCGTCCACGCGCGGAAGTTCTCGGGCGTGTAGTTCTCGGGCTCCTGCGCCATGCGCCGGCCCATCTTCGTCGCCACGGTCACGCCGTACGCATCGTGCGACGACATGAAACGGCCGATGAGCGTCTCGCTCCGACCATCGCCGTACACGTCGGCGGTGTCGAAGAGCGTCACCCCCGAAGCGACGGATGCCGCAAGCACGGCCTCGGCCTCGGTCTCACTGACCTGGCCCCAATCGGCGCCGAGCTGCCACGTGCCCAATCCGATCGCCGAGACGTTGCGGCCGGTGCGGCCGAGCGGGCGCTGCTGCATAGGGATCCTCCTCGATGTCCGACCCCCAGCATCCCACGCCCGCGAAGCGCCCGGGCCTCACGGACGGATGCCGGGGAGCCCCGAACTCGACATCTCGGCCCCCGGCGACTGGTACACCCGCGTCGGCGGCTCGTACGCCTGCAGCCGATCGAGCACGTCGTCGATGTCGTCGCCGATCACGAGCATGTCGGTGTAGCGCCGGTGAGTGAACCCCCTGTCGCGCATGTTCTGCACGAGGGCGATGAAGGGGTCGTAGTAGCCGTCGACGTTCAGCACACCGCACGGCTTCTCGTGGATGCCCAGCTGCGCCCACGTCCACTGCTCGGTGAGCTCCTCGAGCGTGCCCGGCCCGCCGGGGAGGGCGAGGAACGCGTCCGCCCGCTCCGACATGATCGTCTTCCGCTCGTGCATCGTGTCGACCACGATCAGCTCCGTCAGATGATCGTGCATCGCCTCGCGCGACTGCAGCGCCCGCGGAATCACACCCGTCACGGTCCCCCCGGCGGTCAGGGCTCCGTTCGCGGTCGTCCCCATGAGTCCGACGTGTCCGCCCCCGTACACGAGGTGCATGCCGCGTTCGCCGATCACCGACCCCACGTGCGCGGCGGTCTGCACGTAGACCGGGTCGAAGCCGGGGGCAGACCCGCAGAAGACAGTCACGGTGAAGGGGGTGCTCATGGGTCGGCACGCTAGCACCGCGCTGTTTCCCGTCGGTTTCGCCGACCGGCATCCCATTTCGCGTGAGCGGGTATTGACACGAAATGTACGCGGGTCTAGCGTGCGTGGCATGAGCCGGACCCGCACCTACCGGCAGTCGGCCAGAGCCGAGGCAACGGCCGCGACGAAGACCGCCATCGTCGAGGCAACCATCGCCGCGGCGCGCGAGTTGCTCACCCTCGAGATCACCCTCGACCAGATCGCCGAGCGCGCCGGAGTCTCGGTGCAGACCGTCCTCCGTCACTTCGGCTCCAAGGACGCCCTGTTCGCTCACGCCCTCGGTGCGGCGAGCGCGCAGATCGCCGACGACCGCCGGGTCGAGCCGGGCGACATCGACGCCGCCGTCCGCGCCGTCGTCGACCACTACGAGGTCTGGGGCGAACTGGTGGTGCGCCTCGTCGCGGCTGAGACCAGCGACGACCGCATCCGCCGCTTCACCTCGGTGGGCAAGGAAGTCCACCGCCGCTGGGTCGAGGAGTCCTTCGCCCCGCAGTTGACGCACGTCCGTGACCGCGACGCGCTCGTCGACGTCCTGTCCGTCGCGACCGACCTGCAGGTGTGGAGCCTGCTGCGCCGCGACCGCGGACTGGCACCCGGAGTCGTCCGCCAGCGGATGCGACTCCTCATCGACGGAGCCCTCTCCGCCGCCGCTTCTCCCGAAAGAACACGGACATGACCACTGTCCTCTTCGCCACCCTTGACGCGGGCGGCAACCTGCCCCCGGCCCTGGCCATCGCGCGGGCCGTCGTCGACGCCGGCGGCTCCGCCCGCTTCCTCGCCGCACCCGCGCAGCAGGCCCGGATCGCCGCGGCCGGATTCCCCGTCGAGCCCTACGTCACCGCGCGCCGCTTCGTGGCGACCGAGCCCGGCAACCTCGTCGCCGTCTCGTTGCGACAGGCCCGCGCGTTCGCGGACCGCGGCGCCGGGCGCGACATCGTCGCGTCGTACCGGCGCTCCCCCACCGACGTCGTCGTCGTCGACTGCCTGCTCGTCGGCGGCGCCGCCGAGGCCCTCGCGGCGGGGCTCCCCGTCGTCAGCCTCGTCCACACCCTCTTCAGCTTCTTCGACCGCGCCGTCGACGGCCCCCTCGGAAAGCTGATCCGGATGCTGGGCGTCGACGCCCCCGCGATCCTGCACGCTCCGGGCACCAAACTCGTCACCGCGATCCCCGAGTTCGAGTCGCCCGTCGATGCCGCGGGACTGCACCACGTCGGCCCCACCGAGGCGATCGGCGCCGTCGCCGCCGCTCCCACCCACCCGCGCGTGCTCGTCAGTCTCAGCACCGCCGCCGTCCCCGGACAGGACCGGATGCTGCAGCGCATCCTCGATGCCCTCGACGGACTGTCCGCGCTCGCGACGACGGGCCCCGCGATCGACCCGCGCCGACTGCGCGTCCCCGCGGGCGTCGACCTGCGCGCGTACGCCGACCACACCGCCGAACTGCCCACGGTGTCGCTCGTCGTCTCGCACGGCGGACACGGCACCACCGCCCGCGCGCTCGCCCACGGCATCCCCGTCCTCGTGCTGCCCGCCAACCCGCTGACGGATCAGCCGGTGATCGGCGCGGCCGTCGCCCGGCTCGGCGTCGGCGAGACCCTGTCGTCGCGTGCCAAGCCCGCCGCCATCCGCGCCGCGATCGACAGGCTGCTGGCCGACGGGCCGGTTCGCGATGCGGCGAGCGCGCTCGGCCGGCGACTGCGGGACCAGCATCCGGGCGAGGCGGCCGTGCGCGTGCTGGAGGAGGCCGCGCACCGCGTCAGATGAGCACGGACTCCCCGAGTCGCGGCACCCGCACCTTCCAGCCGAGCCGCCATTCGATCTGCTGACGCAGGGCGTCGGCGGCCTCGGGCTCGCCGTGGGTGAGGAACGTCTGACCCGGCGGCTCGGGGGCGGTGCGCAGCCAGTCCATGATCTGCCGCCTGTCGGCGTGCGCCGACAGTGACCCGATCTGGTGCACCTCGGCCTCGATCTCGACATCGCGTCCGAAGATCCGCAGGCTCCGCTGCCCGCGCTGCAGCGCCGCCCCGCGCGTGCCGCCCGCCTGGAAGCCGGTGAGGATGATCGCGTTCCGCGGGTCGGACCCGTAGGCGTTCACGTGGTGCAGCACACGTCCGCCTTCCAGCATCCCGCTCGCCGAGATGATGACGCACGGTCCGCCGCGCAGGTTCAGCAGCTTGGAGTCGTCGACCGTCCGCACGAGCGTCGGCAGCTGGTACATGTGTGCGAACTCGTCGTTCGAGATGCGGTGCTCGTCGCGGTGCCGCTGGTAGATCTCGGTGGCGTTGATCGCCATCGGACTGTTGAGGAACACCGGCACCTCGGGGATGCGGCCGGCCTGGCGCAGCCGCGCGAGCTGCAGCAGCAGCGACTCGGCCCGCCCGACCGCGAACGCCGGGATGATCACCACCCCGCCGCGCCCGCACACCCGCCCGATGACGTCGGCGAGCACATCCGCCGGGTCCTCTTCGGCGTGATCGCGATCGCCGTACGTCGACTCGGTCACCAGCACGTCGGTCTTCTCGAGCGGCCGCGGCGGATTCATGAGCGGATCGTCGGCGCGTCCGAGGTCGCCGGTGAAGTGCGCCGTGCGTCCCTCGGTCTCGATCCGCACCTGCGCCGCGCCCAGGATGTGCCCGGCCGGCACGAACCGCACCCGCACGCCGCCGAGGTCGATGTCGTCGTCGAAGGGGTGCGAGACGAACCGGTCGACGGCGGCATCGGCATCCGCTCGCGTGTACAGCGGCGCGGGCCGCTCGTGCTTGGACGTGCGGTGGCGCGCGCGGAACCGCGCCTCCTCCTCCATGAGGTACCCGCTGTCGGGAAGGATGAGTCCGCTCAACTCGGTCGTGCCGGTCGTGGCGTGGATCCTGCCGCGGAAGCCGTTCTTCACCAGTGCCGGCAGGTAGCCGGTGTGGTCGAGGTGCGCGTGGGTCACCACCACCGCGTCGATGCTCGCCGGCGGCACCGGGAACGGCTGCCGGTTGCGCTCGCGCAGCGTCTTGTAGCCCTGGAACAGGCCGCAGTCCACCAGGATGCGCGTACCGCCGCCCTCGACGAGCGTGCGGGATCCGGTCACGGTGTCCACGGCTCCGTGGAACGTCAGTCGAGCGGTCATCTGAGCCCCTGGCGCTCACGGTACTCCCGCCACGACCGGCCCGACAGGACCTTCGTCACGCGCTACGGGCGGATGTGCACCGGCGTTCCGAGCGGCAGGGCGGCGAGCGCCGAGATCGCCGCGGGGTCGAGCCGAGTTCGGCCACGCCGCCGCCGCGTCGCGGGCGGGCGCGGCGCCCGGCGCGATGGGGGCCGGGCTCTACCTCGTGTGGCCGGCGTTCTACACCGACGTCACCGACTCGTACCGCCTCGGCCGCCGCGGGCGCCTGCTGACCGACCTCGGCGGACTGTACTTCAACGCGATCGTCGCGGTGGCGATCGTCGGTGTGTGGTGGGTCAGCGGCTTCGACGCGCTGCTGCTGGTCGTCGCCACGCAGCTCATCATGATGGTCCGCCAGCTGCTGCCCATCGTCCGCTTCGACGGCTACCACGTGCTCGCCGACACCACCGGTGTGCCCGACCTCTTCCAGCGCATCCGCCCCACCCTCGCAGGCCTCCTGCCGTGGCGGTGGAACGATCCCGAGGCCCGCGTCCTCAAGCCGTGGGCGCGCGCGATCATCACGATCTGGGTGATCGTGACCGTGCCGCTGCTGATCTTCATGCTGATCACCCTCGTGCTCGCCCTCCCCCGCCTGCTGGGCACCGCGTGGAGCGCCGCATCCGAGCAGGCCGCCTCGATCGGCCGCGCCACCGCGAGCGGCGACGTCGTCGCGGCCGGCGCTCACGTGATCGGGATCCTCGCCATCGCGATACCCATCGCCGGAATCGTCTACATCCTCGTCCGCCTCGTACGCCAGGTCGGCCGCGCCGCCTGGAAGGGCACCGCGGGCAAACCCGTCAAGCGAGCCGCCGCGATCATCGCCGCGCTCGCGATCATCGCCGCGCTCGCCGCCGCCTGGTGGCCCGACGCCGAACGCTACCGGCCCGTCCAGCCCTACGAAGACGGCACCCTCGCCGCCGCCGTGTCTCCCGTCCTGTCCACCGCGCAGGGTCCGGCGACCGGGTTCGCCGAGGGACGCCAGGGCGACACCGTCGCCGTCATGCCCGAAGGCACGCAGCTGCCCGGACCCGAGGAGCCCGCACTCGCGGTCGTCCTCGTCCCGCGCGACGACCTCGACGCGCCGTCGTGGGTGTTCCCGTTCAACCGACCGGATGCCGCAACCGGCGACGACACGCAGGCGCTGGCCGTCGCCACCGAAGACGGCTCGGTCGTCTACGACGTCGCCTTCGCCCTCGTCTGGGCGGGCGGCGACACCGTCGACACCACCAACGAGGCGTACGCGTTCGCCAGCTGCACCGGCTGCGCCGCCGTCGCCGTCAGCTTCCAGGTGGTGCTGATCGCCGGACAGGCCGACGTCATCGTGCCCCAGAACCTCTCGGGCGCGGTGAACTACGAGTGCATCGAGTGCGTCGCGTACGCGCTCGCCAGCCAGCTCGTCGTCACCCTCGACGGGCCGCTGTCCGAGCAGAGCACCGCCGAGCTCGAGGAGCTCTGGGCCGAGATCGCCGCATACGGCGACACGCTGCAGGACAGACCGCTCGCCGAGATCGCCGACGCACTGAACTCCTACAAGGCGCGGATCCTCGACATCCTCGGGCAGTCCCCCGCGACGGCGACCACGAGCCCCGAGCCGGAGGATCCCCGGGCGACGCCGTCACCCGCGACGACCGCACCGGCCCCCGATCCGACGTCCGAGCCGGAACCTGATCCCGATCCCGAGCCCGACGCCACCCCGGCGCCAGAGCCGACGGAGCAGGCGCCCGCGCCCACCACCACGCCGGTGCCGACCCCGACCGTCGAGGCCACCCCCGCTCCCACCCCCGCCGAGGGCTGAACCGCGGCGGAGGCCACGTCGATCAGCTCTGCAGGGTCAGCATCCGTCGCTGCTCGACCAGCGGACACGCGAAGGCGTCCCGCTCACCGAGTCCCACCCGGTTGATGTACCGGACGACGATCGCGTACGACGTCCACAGTCCCACCTGCGTGTACGGCACCCCGCGCTCCCGGCAGTACGCCGCGATGATCGGGGCGGCCTTGCGCAGGTGCGGGCGCGGCATCGACGGGAACAGGTGGTGCTCGATCTGGTAATTGAGCCCGCCCATCGCGACGTCGATGATCCTGCCGCCGCGGATGTTGCGGCTCATCATCACCTGCCGGCGCAGGAAGTCGAGCGTCATCTCGCGCGGCACGATCGGCATCCCCTTGTGGTTCGGCGCGAACGCCATACCCATGTAGAAGCCGAACAGCCCCAGCTGCACGACGAGGAACACCGCCGCGATCCCCGGCGAGAGCACGAGGAACACCAGCACGAGGTACCCCACGATCCGCACCGTCAGGAACGCGATCTCGACCCAGCGGCGTCGCAGGCGCTCGCGCACCAGCACGCGGCGCACGCCCGATGCGTGGAGGGACACGCCCTCGAGCAGGAGGATCGGGAAGAAGAACAGCCCCTGATGCCCGCGGAACCATCCGCCGATGCGTCCGCGCGGAGCGTCCCGCTGCTCGGCGGTCAGAGCGATGACCGGCAGCTCGATGTCGGGGTCGGCGCCGTCCTTGTTCGGATTGGCGTGGTGTCGCGTGTGCTTGTGCTGCCACCAGCCGTAGCTCATCCCGACGAGCAGGTCGCCGAGGATGAGGCTGATCCAGTCGTTCCAGCGACCCGACACGAAGATCTGGCGGTGCGCCGCGTCGTGGCCGAGCATGGCGATCTGCGTGAACACGATCGCCAGCGCGGCCGCGATGAACAGCTGCCACCACGTGTCGCCGATCAGCGCGAAGGCGACCAGTCCTGCCGCCAGCACGGCCGGCAGGGCGATCAGCTTCGTCCAGTAATAGCCGTACCTTCGGCGCAGCAGACCGCTCTGCCGGATCCGCTGCGCGAGTTCCGTGAACTCGGTGACTCCGGATGCCGCGGCGCGGCGTTCGGGGCGGGGACCGCTCGGACGGGGGACGGTGGGGCGGATGTCGCTCATGGCGACCTCCTCGGGTTCTGCGGGTGTCAGGCCACGGCGTGGGGCGCGCGGGGCGCGGCGTCGAAGCTGACGGATTCTGCGAGCGCCGCCACATGCGCGGCGCGGTCGTGCTCGACGGCGGAGCTCGCGAGGAACCGCGCTGCGGCATCCTCGCGGCGACCCTGCACCTGCGAGCTGATGTCCGCGAGGCGCGCGGCGATGACGCCGCCGAGTCCGTCGCGGAGTTCTTCGAGGTTGGTGTTGGCGATCTCGAGTCGTCGATCCGAGACGTTGACGTGCACCATGGCGTACCCGGCACGCGAGAGGTGGTCGCGGGTGTCGTTGCCGAGCACCATCGCCACCTCTTCGGAGTCGGGCTTGCGGGTGAAGACGGCTTCGACCGTGTAGCGCTCGGGCGCCTCGGCGGTCAGCAGCGTGGCAGGAAGCGAGCCGATCAGGACCGACCCCAGTCCCAGAGTGCCGGTGTCGGCGGGTCGGTTTTGTGTGCTCATGATCGGACGTTACGCCCGTCAGATGTGAGGCTCACAGGTTCGCGGGCCGCCGAGCCCGCGTCCAGATCACGTGTTCTGATCGAGCGCACCCGTTGTGCGCGCACGTGACGCGTGGGCTCGGCGAAAACACGTGATCCGGACGACGGAGGTGGTGTCCCGGAACCCGCGCGATCAGGGCAGGATTCCGGCGGCCCGGGCCGGCGCGGCGTACGCCTCGGCGAGCGTGGCCACGGTGTCGTGCGCGTTCAGACCGCTGGGGTTCGGAACGACCCACAGCTCGGCGCCCGCCAGCATCCCGTCTTGACGACCGGCGAGGGCCTTCGGCCGTCGGAAGCCCTGCCGGTACGCCGTGAGACCGACCACTGCGACCACGCGCGGCTTCCACTCGGCGGCCGCGCGGGTGAGGTCGGCGGCACCCTCGCGCAGCTCGTCGCGCGTGAGCTCGTCTGCGCGGGCGGTCGCCCGTCGCACCAGGTTCGAGATGCCGATGCCGGCGTCCAGGAACATCCGCCGGTCGGCCTCGGCCATGCCGTCGTCGTCGATGCGCGGCAGGCGCGGGATGATCCCCGCGGCGGCGAGCGCGGGGTAGAAACGGTTGCCCGGGTAGGCGAAGTGCGCGCCGGTGGCCGCCGTCCACAGCCCCGGGTTGATGCCGACGAAGACCAGCCGGGGATGCTCGGGCATCAGGTCCGGCACGCTGCGGCCGCGGAACGCCTGCAGCTCGGCGCGTGTGAATCCCATGGTGCCCGCCAGCCTACGACCGGTGTCGGGGTGTGCCGCTAGCGTGGGCGGGTGATGGACATCACAGCGACGCACGCACGGCGGATGCGGTGGCAGGCGCAGCTGCTGGGCGGATCCGCCCTCGCGCCCGCCGACGTGACGCGGCACATGGTGGCGCTGCAGGGACAGGACCTGCCCGCCGTGCTGCGTGCTGTCGCGCTCCGCGCCGGCGGGGGCACCACCGTGGCAGACGTCGTCGCCGCCTTCGACGCCGGCGAGCTGGTGCGCAGCTGGCCGATGCGAGGCACCCTCTTCGCCACGACGCCCGACGACCTCGCCGTGCTGCTTTCGTTCACGGGCGACCGCATCCGCCAGGCCACCGTGCGTCGGCGGGCGCAGCTCGACCTCGACGACCGGACCATCGGGCGGGCGCGCGACCTCGCCCTCGAGGCTGTGGCGGGCGATGGGCTCCGCCGGAGCGAGATGCTCGCGGTGTGGGAGTCCGCGGGGATCAGCACCGAGGCGGGACGCGGCTACCACCTGCTCATGCACCTGTGCGTCGAGGGGCTCATGCACTGGGGTCCGTTCGCTCCGGGCGGTGGCGAGCAGCTGCTGACCCGCTCGGATGCCGCGGCCACGGTCGACCCCGACGCGGCGCTCGCGGGCATCGTCCGCCGGTACGTCGCCGCACGGCAGCCCGTCACGCTGACCGACCTGGCGTGGTGGACCAAGCTGCCGAAGACCGCGCTGCGGCGCGTTGCGGCATCCGTCGATGATCTGGTCGACGTGACGGTCGACGGTCAGCCGGCCTGGGTGATCGGCGAGCCGGGGGTGGGCGATCACACGGGCGTCACCCTCGTGCCGGGCTTCGACGAGTGGATCCTCGGTTACGGCGACCGCTCACTCGTGGCCTCGCCGTCGATGCTCGAGGCCCTCGTGCCCGGGTCGAACGGCGTATTCCGCCCGGCCGTGCTGGTGGACGGCGTGGTCGTGGGAACGTGGCGGCCCGCTCGCGGCCGGGCAGAGGCCGTGATCGACCTGGTCGAGAAGGTGTCCGCGGCGACCAGTCGTGACATCACGCGCGCCGTCGCGGACTGGCCACACGGATAGGAGGAGCAGCATGAAGATCGCCGTCGCCGGGGGCACCGGCCTGATCGGAGCGATGGTCGCGGCCGAGGCTCGGGCCCGCGGACACGACGTGGTCGTCATGGCGCGATCGACGGGGGTCGATCTCGTCGCCGGGACCGGGGTCGCCGACGCGCTGACCGGCACTGACGTGGTGATCGATGTCACCAACGTGTCGACGTTGAAGGCGGATGCCGCCACCGCGTTCTTCTCGGCCGTCACGCGCTCGCTGCTCGAGGCCGAGCACGCGGCGGGCGTGGCGCGACATGTCGCGCTCTCGATCGTGGGGGTCGACCGCGCGCCGCACGACTACTACGCCGGCAAGCGCGCGCAGGAGCTGCTGGTCGAGAAGGCGCCCGTGGCCTGGACGATCCTGCGGGCGACGCAGTTCCACGAGTTCGCGCCGCAGATGTACGCGGCGGCGAAGGCAGGACCGCTTCACCTCGCCCCGCGCATGCGCACGCAGCCGATCGCGGCCCGCGAGGTCGCTGCGCGGCTGGTCGACCTGGCCGAGAGTCCTGCCCGCGGGTATGTCGAGATCGCCGGTCCGCGCGAGGAATCGCTCGTCGACATGGTGCGCCGCTTCGCCCGCGCCTCGGGTCACCGCGGCTGGATCCCCAGCATCCCCCTGCCCGGCCCTCTCGGCCGTGCTCAGCGCGACGGCACGCTGCTTCCCGGCCCCGACGCCGAGCGCGGCTCCGAGACCTTCACCGCCTGGCTCGCCCGCACCGCGCCCTCCGCCTGACGCGCCGGACCGCGAGAGTACATCTGGCGGACGAGACGGTGGGGCGCACCCGCACTCTCGCGCGTCACGTGTTCTCTCGCGGCAACGGCCGGACGCGGCGCATTGGACGCGCGGGGCGCGAAATGGCAACCTGGCCGGATGAACACCCTGCTTCTCCGCGAGGGCGCGGATCGGCTCACCGTCGAGCTGCATCGCCCTGACGTGCGCAACGCCATCGACGATGAGATGGTGTCCGAGCTGCACGGCGTCTGCTCTCAGCTGGAGCGGGATCCCCGCATCCTGATCCTCACGGGTGCGGATGCCGGTGGAAAGGGCGTCTTCGCGGGCGGCGCCGACATCCGCACTCTGCGGGAGCGACGACGCGACGACGCGCTCCAGGGAATCAACTCGACCCTGTTCTCGCGCATCGCCCGGCTGCCGATGCCCGTCATCGCCGCCGTCGACGGCTACGCGCTGGGCGGAGGCGCGGAACTCGCGTACGCCGCCGACATCCGTGTCGCCTCGACGCGGGCCGTCTTCGGCAACCCGGAATCGGCGCTCGGGATCATGGCCGCCGCCGGTGCCACCTGGCGGCTGCTGGAACTGGTCGGAGAGCCCCTCGCGAAGGAGATCCTTTTCACCGGACGCCGTCTCACGGCTGACGAGGCTCTGCGCGTCAACCTGGTCGCATCCGTCCACGAGCCCGAGGACCTGCTCGCCGCTGCCGACGCGATCGCCGACCGCATCTGCGAGCAGGATCCCCTGGCCGTCCGGCTGACGAAGCGCGTGCTCGCGGCACCGCGCTCGGCGCACCCGCTCGTCGACGACCTCGCGCAGGCGATCCTCTTCGAGTCCGAGGCCAAGACCGAGCGCATGACCCGATTCCTGGACCGGTCGAAGGAGACCTCATGACGCTGCCCGCATCCGTCGGCGTGATCGGCGGCGGCAGGATGGGCGCGGGTATCGCGCAGGTCTTCGCCCAGGCCGGGGCCGATGTCACGGTGATCGAACGGGACGACACCGCCGCCGAGCATGCGCGAGCGCGCCTCGAGGACGGCGTCGCCAAGGCCGCCGCACGGGACGCCTCCGTCGACGCCGAGCGCCTGCTCGCCCGCGTGCGCGTGGGCACCGACTTCGCCCACCTGGCGGGTGCCGAGCTGGTCATCGAGGCCGTTCCGGAGGCATTCGAGATGAAGGTCGAGGCGCTGACCGCGGCCGAGAAGGTGCTCGGCGAATCCGCATGGCTCGCCACCAACACCTCATCGCTCTCGGTCACCGACCTGGCCGGCACGCTGCAACAGCCGGAGCGATTCTGCGGCCTGCACTTCTTCAACCCGGTCCCACCGTCGGCGCTCGTCGAGATCGTCCTCACCCCGCAGACCGCGCCCGAGCTGCGCGCGCAGGCGGAGTCCTGGGTCGCCGCGCTCGGAAAGACCCCGATCGCCGTCAACGACGCCCCGGGTTTCGCCAGTTCTCGCCTGGGTGCGGCGATCGCGCTCGAGGCGATGCGGATGCTGGAAGAGGGCGTCGCCAGCGCCGAGGACATCGACACCGCTATGGTGCTCGGCTACCGGCACGCCACCGGGCCGCTTCGAACCTCGGACCTGGTCGGGCTCGACGTCCGGTTGGGGATCGCGGAGTACCTGCACGAGACGCTCGGCGACCGCTTCGCACCGCCGCAGATCCTCCGCGACAAAGTCGCCGCGGGCGACCTGGGCCGCAAGACCGGTCGCGGCTTCTTCGACTACCCCGCCCGCTCCTGACCCCGCCGCGGCCCGCGCGGCGCCGCCCCGGGCACCCACGCCAGACCGCGAGAGTACACCCTGCCGCCGAGACGCCGGGCGCACCCCACGCCCTCGTCCGCCCGATGTACTCTCGCGGTCCAGACAGGCTCGCGGGTACGACAGCACGGGGGACGCGAAAGGGCCCGCCGAACGGCGGGCCCTTTCGTTGTCCGGTCGGGATGACAGGATTTGAACCTGCGACCCCTTGACCCCCAGTCAAGTGCGCTACCAAGCTGCGCCACATCCCGGACGTCGTCACCTGCGTGAAGACAACTCCCCTATCGTAGCCTCTCCGGAGACCGCCCGCGAACCGAGACGCTTGCCGCACGTCGGATGCCGCGACTACGGTCGCCGCCATGACCGAACACACCGCACGAGTCACCATCGAACCGGCCACCGCCGACCGCTTCGACGACGCTCAGCATGCGCTGACCGGCGGAGGCGACGGCAAGAGCTGCCAGTGCCAGTGGTGGAAGATGAGCAGCGCCCGGTTCAACGCGACCTCCGCCGACGAGCGCAACGCGATGCTGCGGGACGAGATCGCCGCCGGGCCGCCGCCCGCCCTCATCGCCTACATCGACGGCGAGGCAGCGGGCTGGGTGCGGGTCGGCCCCCGCACGGCTCAGCCGCGCCTCGGTCGGACCAAGGCGTACGCCTCGGTGTCCGAAGAGCCGTGGGACGACCCGGTCGTGTGGGCGATCAGCTGCTTCGTCGTCCGGCGGGAGCATCGCGGGCGGGGGCTCAGCGCACAGCTCCTCGACGCGGCGGTGCGACACGCGCGCGACAACGGGGCGCGAATCGTCGAGGGCTACCCGGTCGATCCGGATGCCGGGCATGCGCACTCCGCGAACAGCCTCTACCACGGGGTCGTCCGCACGTTCCGCGACGCCGGTTTCCGCGAGGTGGGCCGCTCCCGCGCCGACCGCGTCGTCATGGCCCTCGACCTGGCGGCACCGCAGGTTTGAGATCATGGTCGGATGACCGCAACCGCCCGCGTCGACGCCTGGCTCTGGGCCGTCCGCGTCTACAAGACGCGGTCCCTTGCCACGACGGCATGCCGTGCGGGCCACGTGCGGGTCAACGGCGAACGGGCCAAGGCCGCTCAGCCGGTACGGCCGGGCGATGAGCTGCGCGTCCGTATCAACGGCTTCGACCGGATCCTCGTCGTGAAGACGACGATCACCAAGCGGGTGGGCGCCGCGCTGGCGGCAGAGGCCGTCGAAGACCGTACGCCCCCGCCGCTCCCGCGCGAAGAGACGCCGTTCGTCCCCATCCGCGACCGCGGCGCCGGCCGCCCGACCAAGCGCGAGCGCCGCGACCTCGACCGCCTGCGCGGTCGTGACGACTGACCGGACCGCCCGCGCTCAGCCGGCGAAGTGCTCGGCGAAGCCCCGCACCGCCGCACGCAGGTCGAGATACACCGAACGGGGTGTGACGTCGTCGCCCGCATCGTGCCGGCGCGCCCACACGTCGAAGGTCTGCCGCGCGAGAGTGCCGAACAGCGCCACGAGCAGCTTCAGTGATGCAGGGTCGGCCTCCGATGACGCTGCCAGGGCCTCCGCCAGCACCTGAGCCTGCTCGGCGTCGCGGCGAAGGGTCACGGCGAGCAGGGCCGGCTCGGAGAAGATCAGCGCGTGCAGCCGGCGCCCGCGGGTCCGGCCCTCGACGTCGCCGGCGACGATGTCGAACACCGCGAGCCAGCCCGCTTCGAGTGCGGCGGCGGGCGACGCCCCGGCGTCGAGCGCCCGCAGCGTCTCGCGCACGAGCAGGTCGCCCTCGGGGTCGTCGAGGAACGCCGCCTGCTCCTTGGTCGCGAAGTACCGGAAGAACGTCCGCGGCGAGATGCCGGCGGCATGCGCGATCTCGTCGACCGTGGTGGCGTGGACGCCCTGTCGCTCGAAGAGGTCGAGAGCGGCATCCGAGATCTCGCGCGTCGTCTCGAGGCGGCGTCGCTCGCGCAGGCCGACGGGCGCGTCGACCGCGTCGTCGTCCACCACCGAGGAAGTGCTCATCCCGGCCCAGTGTACATCAGGTGCCAACTTGACAGTGTCTGCCATAATTGCAGGTGATGACTCTTGAAGACTCCCGCACCGCGTCCACTCCGGTGCCCACCGCCCCCGCCGTCGATCGCGGCACCGGCTCGGTGATCGCCCTCCTCGTCGCCTCGGCCTTCGTCGTGATCCTCAACGAGACGATCATGAGCGTCGCGCTCCCCCGCCTCATGAGCGACCTCGCCATCACCGCGAGCACCGCCCAGTGGCTGACCACCGGCTTCATGCTCACGATGGCCGTCGTGATCCCGCTCACCGGCTTCCTGCTCGCGCGGTTCCCGCTGCGGAACATCTACTTCACCGCGATGGGGCTCTTCACCGCGGGAACCCTGATCGCCGCGCTCTCACCCGGCTTCGAGGTGCTGCTGGCCGGGCGCATCGTGCAGGCGTCGGGCACCGCGATCATGATGCCGCTGCTGTTCACGACGGTCCTCACGATCGTCCCGGCCACCCATCGCGGCCGCATGATGGGTGTCATCTCCATCGTGATCGCGGTCGCCCCGGCCATCGGGCCCACCGTGTCGGGCATCATCCTCTCGGCCCTCGACTGGCGCTGGATGTTCTGGCTCGTCCTGCCCATCGCCGTCCTGGCGATCGCCCTGGGTGCGGTGTGGGTGCGCAACGTCACCGAGACCGTCCCCGCGACCCTCGACGTCCCCTCGGTCATCCTGTCGGCGCTCGGCTTCGGCGGCCTCATCTTCGGCCTCAGCTCCATCGGCGAAGCCGCGTCGGGCCACGCGCCCGTCCCGGTGTGGATCCCGCTGGTGGTGGGCGCTGCCAGCCTGATCACCTTCGTCGTCCGTCAGATCCGCCTGCAGAAGACGGATGCCGCGCTGCTGGACCTCCGCACCTTCCGGTCGCGCACCTTCAGCCTGGCGGTGTCCCTCGTCGTCGTGGTGTTCGCCGCGCTGTTCGGCTCGCTCGTGCTGCTGCCGATCTATCTGCAGCAGGTACTGGGCCTGGACACCCTCGCCGTCGGCCTGATGCTGCTTCCGGGCGGCATCCTGATGGGTGTCATCGCCCCGATCGTCGGCTCGCTCTTCGACCGCTTCGGACCGACCCCGCTCGTGATCCCGGGCATGACCGTGGCCGCCGCCGCACTGTGGGGCATGGCGACCTTCGACGAGGGCACCACTGTCGCGTGGGTGATCGCCGTGCACGTCGCCCTCAACCTCGGCCTCGGCTTCGTCTTCACCCCGCTCATGACGTCGGCCCTGGGGTCGCTCCCGCGCCACCTGTACCCGCACGGCAGCGCGATCGTCGGCACCATCCAGCAGGTGGCCGGCGCCGCCGGCACGGCCCTGTTCGTCACGCTCATGTCGGTGCAGGTCGCGGCATCCGCCTCACGCGGCGCCGACGCGGTGGCGGCGACCGCCGACGGCGTGCACGCCGCGTTCCTGGTGGGAGCGATCATCGCCACCGCTGCCGCGGGACTCGCGCTGTTCGTCCGCAAGCCGGTCGAGCCGTCGGACGCGGTTCCGGGGGACGCTCCCGCGTTCGCTCACTGATTCAGGATGCCGGGGTCACCAGGTCCAAAAGCCATCGCGCGCCGCGGACCGTGCCCCCGGCATCCGTCACGCGGGCGGCGAGCTCGCGGTCACTGGTGACCACCGTGACCTGCTCGCCCCGCCCGAGCCGTTGGCGGGTCTCGGCCACGATGGCGTCGTCTCCGGATGCCGGAGCCCGCACCACCTCGACGCGACCGGCGGCGGGAGCCTGCCGCGCCTGACCCTCGACGACCGCCGCGATCGCCGGGAACCAGCGGTGCTCCGAGAGCCCGAGCTCACCGCCCGGGATGCCGTCGACCTCGAGCCCCGCCACGCGCGCGATGAGGCGCTCGGCCGCTCCGCGTCGATCGCGCCACCATCCGTCGGGGACGGCGCCCATGACGTTGGCGACGTCGATCACGAGGGCGGGCCGGACGTCGAGCAGCTCACGAAGCGCCGGCCACGAGGCGGCGAACCCCGGGTGCAGCGGCCGGGCGACAACCTCGTCGACGGGAACCCACGCGAGCTCGACGCTCTCGGGGTCGCTGATCACCGGCTCGAACGGCCGCTCGACGTCGGCGACGAGCGTGGCATAGCTCCAGTAGTCGAGGTCGAGGACGCTCAGCAGGCGCGGCCGCACGGCCCCGTCGGGCACGCCGGCCTCTTCGGTCGCCTCGCGGATCGCGCCGTCGGCGGCCGACTCGCCGTCGTGACGGGCGCCGCCGGGCAGCGCCCACGTGCCGCCGAAGTGACTCCACGACACGCGATGCTGCAGCAGGATGCCGCGCGCGGCGTCGTGGGCCAGCAGACCCGCGGCACCGAAACGCCCCCAGTACCGCTCTCCGGTGGGGGCGACGACCCAGGCGTCACCCGGGTCGCGCGGCCCGGTGCGGGGCGGCGGGCCCCCGGCATCCGGCTGTCGCGTACTCACCGTGTCAGCCTGACACACCACCGCACCGGCGGCGCCGGCCTCAGCGCTGCCGACGCTCGCGCACCCGCATGTTGATCACGATGGGCGAACCCTCGAAGCCGTACAGCTCGCGCAGTCGTCGCTGGACGAAACGGCGGTAACCGGCATCCAGGAAGCCCGTCGTGAACAGCACGAAGGTCGGCGGACGCGTCGAGGCCTGGGTGCCGAACAGGATGCGGGGCTGCTTGCCGCCGCGCAGCGGATGCGGATGCTCGGCGACGAGCTCGGACAGGAACGCGTTGAACTTACCGGTCGGGATGCGCTGATCCCACGAGTCCAGCGCCGTCTCGAGCGCGGGCACCAGCTTCTCGAGGTGGCGCCCGGTCTTGGCCGAGATGTTCACGCGAGGCGCCCACGCCACGTGGGCGAGATCCTGCTCGATCTCGCGCTCGAGGTAACGACGACGATCGATGTTCTCCATGTCGTCGTCGTTCAGGCGATCCCACTTGTTGAACGCCAGCACGAGCGCGCGGCCCGATTCGAGCACCAGGTCGATGATGCGCACGTCCTGCTCGCTGAGCGATTCGCTCACGTCGAGCACGACGACGGCGACCTCCGCCTTCTCGAGCGCCGCCGAGGTGCGCAGCGATGCGTAGAAGTCGGCGCCCTGCTGCAGATGCACACGACGACGGATGCCGGCCGTGTCGACCAGGCGCCAGAGGCGCCCGCCGAGTTCGACCACCTCGTCCACCGGGTCGCGCGTGGTGCCCGCGAGCTCGTTCACCACGACGCGCTCCTCGCCGGCGGCCTTGTTCAGCAGCGACGACTTGCCGACGTTCGGGCGACCGAGGATCGCCACGCGACGGGGACCGCCGATCTCGCCGCGTGCGACGGCCGAGACCTCGGGGAGCTTCTTCATGATGTCGTCGAGGAGATCCGCGACGCCGCGGCCGTGGATGGCCGACACCGGGTACGGCTCGCCGAGACCGAGGTTCCACAGGGCGGCGGCCTCGGGCTCCTGGCGGGCGTCGTCGACCTTATTGGCGACGAGGAACACCGGCTTGCCGCTCTTGCGCAGCAGCCGCACGACGTGCTCGTCGGTGGAGGTCGCCCCCACCATCGCGTCCACGACGAACAGCACCACGTCGCACAGGTCGATGGCGACCTCGGCCTGCGCGGCCACCGAGCGGTCGATGCCCCTGGCGTCGGGCTCCCACCCACCGGTGTCCACGAGCGAGAACCGGCGGTTCATCCACTCGGCCTTGTAGGTGACGCGGTCGCGCGTGACGCCCGGGGTGTCTTCGACGACCGCCTCGCGACGGCCGAGGATGCGGTTCACCAGTGCCGACTTGCCGACGTTCGGGCGGCCGACGATCGCGACCACAGGAAGGGCGGGAAGGATCTCGATGCCCTCGCCGCCGTCGACCAGGCCCGCCAGCAGCGCGGCGTCCTCTTCGTCCAGCTCGTAGTCGTCGAGGCTCGCGCGCAGGGCCGCCGCGCGCTGGTCCGCCAGCTCGTCGTCGATCTCGTCCAGCGTCTCGGCGAGGTGGTCCTCGCCGTACTCGTCTTCGGTTCCGTGTTCGGTTCCGTCAGCTGCCATGTCGTGCTCCCGCCTCTGTGGGGATGGCCCGTCCGACCACGCCGAGGACGGCGTCGACGGTCTGGGCGAAGTCCAGTTCGCTCGAATCGACCACGGTCACGCCCGGTGCCGCGGTGAGGAAGTCCACCACCGCCGAATCCGAGGCGTCGCGCTTGGCCATCGCCTGGGCGACCTCGATCGCATCCTGCGAGGTCAGTTCGGCGCTGCGCCGCGCCGCCCGCACCTCGGGCGAGGCCGTCAGAAGGATGCGCACGGGTGCGTCGGGGGCGACGACGGTCGTGATGTCCCGGCCCTCGATGACCACGCCCGGCGTGCCCGCCCGCCCCGCGAGGGCTCGGAAGAGCGCGCTCGCGGACTGGCGGACGGCCGGCACCCGGGCGACGCCGCTGACGGCGTCGGAGACCCGCGGCTCGCGGATGGCCTCGGTCACGTCGGTGCCGCCCACGCGCACCCAGAAGTCGTCGGGGTCGGTCGAGACCTCGTACTCGAAGTCGCCGGTCACCTCGAGCACGCTCGTGGCGTCTGACGTGTCGACGCCGTGGTCGAGGGCGTGCCACGCCAGCGCGCGGTAGGCGGCGCCGGTGTCGAGATAGCCGTAGCCGAGCCGCCGCGCGACCTCTTTCGACACGCTCGACTTGCCGCTGCCGGCGGGACCGTCGATCGCGACGATCACCGGATCGGTGTGGACGGAGTCAGTCATTGGTGGTGCTCGCAATCTTCCATCCGCGGGCTTCGAGCCCGTCGATCGCCCGACGGACGGCGGTGGGGGCGACGCTGATCTCGGCGAGACCGAACTGCGCACCCGGGGAGTGCTCCAGGCGCAGGTCCTCGACGTTGACGTCGAGCTCGCCGAGCTCGCCGAACAGCCGGCCGAGCTGGCCGGGGGTGTCGTCGACCATGACGACGATCGTCTCGAACCGGCGGTTCTGGCCGTGCTTGCCCGGCAGCCGCTCGACGCCGTCGTTGCCGCGGCGGATCGTGTCGGCGATCGCGCGGCGCGCTCCGGGGGCGTCGGGTGCCCGGAGCGCGGCGGCCACGTCGGTGAGGTCGGCTGCGAGGGCGTCGAGGACGTCCACGACCGGGGTGGCGTTCGCCCCCAGGATCTGGACCCACAGCTCGGGCGCCGACGCCGCGATGCGCGTGGTGTCGCGAACACCCTGCCCGGCGAGGCGCAGCGAGCCGTCCGGCGCGTCGACGAAGCGGCCCGCGAGCAGGCTGGCGACCAGCTGGGGCACGTGCGAGACGAGCGCCACGGAGCGGTCGTGGTCTTCGGGCGACATCTCGATCGGCATCGCGCCGAGATCCAGGGCCAGGCCCTCGACGAGGGCGAGATCGGATGCCGAGGTCTCTTCGTCACGGCACACGACCCACGGCCGGCCGACGAAGATGTCGGCTCGGGCGGCGATGGCTCCCCCGCGCTCGCGGCCGGCGAGGGGGTGCGAGCCGATGTAGCGGGCGATGTCGACGCCGCGCTCGCGGAGCGTGCGCAGCGGCTCGAGCTTGACGCTCGCGACGTCGGTGATCACGGCATCCGGGTACGCGGAGAGTTCGCGGGCGATCACGTCGGCGGTGACGTCGGGCGGCACGGCGACGACGACGAGGCTCGGCCGGTCGTCCTCTCGGGCGGCGCGTCCGGCGCCGTAGTCCACGGCGAGCCGCAGCTGCGCCGGCGAAGTGTCGGACAGGGCGACGTCGACCCCGAGCCCGGTGAGGGCGTGGCCGATGCTCGACCCGAGCAGGCCCGCTCCGACGATGCGAACCGTGCCGTGGACGCGCGCGCGGACGCGCGCGGACGCTGTCGCGGTATCGGTCACGTGTTCTCCTGATCGCTGCGACCCTCGGACGTCGGGTCGCCGGTCGCCTGGCGCGCGAGAGTGAGCAGCGCGCCCCGCTCCACCTTAGTCAACTCGCGTGCCTCGCCCGCTGGAAGGGTTCCCAGGTGCAGCGGGCCGAACTGCCGCCGCACGAGCTCGACGACGGGGTGCCCGACCGCGGCCATCATCCGCCGCACGATGCGGTTGCGCCCGGAGTGCAGGGTCAGCTCGATGAGCGACCCGCCGCCGGCGTCCGAGCTCGACAGCAGCCGAGCCTTGTCCGCTGCGATGGGGCCGTCCTCCAGGTCGATCCCCCGCGTCAGCCGGGCGACGGTCTGAGGCGTCACCCGCCCCTCCGCCTTGGCGATGTAGACCTTGGTGACGCCGAACGACGGGTGGGCGAGCACGTGCGAGAGCTCCCCGTCGTTGGTGAGGACGAGCAGGCCGCTCGTCTCGGCATCCAGTCGCCCGACGTTGTACAGCCGCTCCGGCCAGTCCTTCGTGAACCGGCGGAGGTCGGGCCGCCCTCGGTCGTCGCGCATCGAGCTCACGACGCCGGTGGGCTTGTTGAGCATGACGTAGCGCTTGGTCTGGTCGAGCTGCACGGCGGTGCCGTCGACGTCGATCAGGTCGGTGTCGGGGTCGACGCGCGAGCCGAGCTCGGTGACCACGGCGCCGTTGACCCTCACGCGCCCGTCGACGATCAGCTGCTCGGCGACGCGGCGCGACGCGACGCCGGCGTTGGCCAGGGCCTTCTGCAGCCGGACGCGGCCCTCGTCGCTCATCGGATCACCTCCGCATCGAATCCCTGCGCGCCGTCGTCGAGGAGGGGCGAGATGTGGGGCAGCTCATCGAGGGAGTTGATGCCGAGGTGCACCAGCAGCGCGTCGGTGGTGCCGTAGTGGATCGCGCCGGTCTCGGGGTCGGCGAAGCGCTCCTCGATGAGTCCGCGCGACAGCAGCGTCCGCACGACGGAGTCGACGTTGACCGCGCGGATCGAGGCGACCTGACCGCGCGTGACGGGCTGCTTGTAGGCGATCACCGCGAGGGTCTCCAGCGCCGCCTGCGACAGGCGGGACGGCGCCTGCGAGTTGACGAACTCGCTCACCAGATCGTCGTGCTCGTCCCGCACGTAGAGCCGCCAGCCGCCGCCGACCTCGCGCAGCTCGAAGCCGCGGCGCGGACCCCCGGAGAGTCCGTCGTAATCGGCGACGAGCCCTTCGATCGCCTGGCGGACGGCGGGTACGGGCGCCGAGACCGCGGTGGCCAGCGCCACCAGACTCTGAGGCTCGTCGACGACGAGCAGGATGGCCTCGAGCCGGCGGGCCACGTCGGCGGTCGTCCGCGGCCGCGTCGACGCGTCGGCGTCATCGGCGGTGGTCGTGTCATCTGTCATAGTCGGCCCCCAGGGTCGCGAGGTTCTCATCGGACCACCGGTCGGCGGTCCAGCGCAGGGTCAGTTCGCCGAGCGGCTCCAGCTGCTCGAAGCCGATCGCCGCGTGACGGTAGAGCTCGAGCACCGAGATGAACCGCGCCACGACGACACCAGGCTGCGACACCCCGGCCACGAGCTCCCGAAAAGTGAGTGTTCCGGCATCCCGCAGCAGGGTGACCACGACGGCGGCCTGTTCCCGGATGCTGATCAGCGGCGCGTGCAGGTGATCCAGTCGCACCGACGGGATCTCCTTCGGCGTCATCGCCAGCAGCGCGAGGGCGGCGAAGTCGTCGGGGCTCAGCGTCCACACGAGCTCGGGGACGGCGTTCCGGTACTTCTCGTCCAGGCGCACCGCGCGCACGTGACGGCGCTCTTCGCGCTCGAGGCACCTCGCGAACCACGTCGACACCTCTTTGAACGCCCGGTACTGCAGCAGGCGGGCGAACAGGAGGTCGCGCGCCTCGAGCAGCGCCACCGACTCTGCGTCGACGAACTCGCCCTGCGGCAGCAGTCCCACGACCTTCATGTCGAGCAGTGTCGCGGCCACGACGAGGAACTCGGACGCCTCGTCGAGATCGCCGTCGGGCCCGGCGTCCCGCAGATACGCGATGAACTCGTCCGTCACCTTCGACAGCGACACCTCGGTGATGTCGAGTTCGTGCTTGGAGATGAGGTTCAGCAGCAGGTCGAACGGACCGTCGAAGTTGGTCAGCGAGACCCGGAACCGGTCGGGCTCGTCAGGCGACGGCGCCACGCGAGACCAGCTCCCGGGCCAGTCGCAGGTACGCCTGGGCGGCCGCGTGCTCGGGCGCGAACTCGGTGATCGGCATGCCCGACACCGACGCGTCGGGGAACTTCACCGTGCGCCCGATGACCGTCTCGAGCACGTCGTCGCCGAACGCGTCGACGACCCGTTCGAGCACCTCGCGCGAGTGCAGGGTACGCGGGTCGTACATGGTGGCCAGGACGCCGTCGAGGGTGATGGCCGGGTTCAGGCGGTCGCGGACCTTGTCGATGGTCTCGATCAGCAGCGCCACGCCGCGAAGCGCGAAGAACTCGCACTCCAGCGGGATGATGACGCCGTGGCTGGCGGTCAGCGCGTTGACGGTGAGCAGCCCGAGCGACGGCTGGCAGTCCACCAGGATGACGTCGTACTCGCCCGACACCTTGCGCAGCGCGCGCGAGAGGATCTGCTCGCGTGCCACCTCGTTGACCAGGTGCACCTCGGCGGCCGAGAGGTCGATGTTCGCCGGCATCACGTCGAGGTTCTCGACCGAGGTGTGCACGATGACCTCGTGCGGATCCTTCTTGGAATCCAGCAGCAGGTCGTAGATCGTCGGGATCTCGTGGGTCTGGATGCCCAGGCCCGCCGACAGCGCGCCCTGCGGGTCGAAGTCGACCGCGAGCACCTTGCGGCCGTAGTTGGCCAGGGCCGCCGCGAGGTTGATGGTGGTCGTCGTCTTGCCGACCCCGCCCTTCTGGTTGCACAGGGCGATGATGCGCGCGGGGCCGTGGCCGTCG
Organism: Microbacterium sp. ARD31; assembly: GCF_031844425.1. NCBI lineage: Bacteria > Bacillati > Actinomycetota > Actinomycetes > Micrococcales > Microbacteriaceae > Microbacterium > Microbacterium sp. ARD31. The sequence continues at coordinate 10,034 of NZ_JAUZVE010000016.1, read as the reverse complement.
AGCTTCGGCGGGGTCGGGAAACCCTGGTAGGGACGACCCGTGGGACCCATCGGGGTGTCGCCCACCGAGGCCTTGGCCATCCCTCGCTTGCTGCCCGGCTTGCTGACCGCCACCGACTCTCCTGCCTTCGCGTACGTTCGCTCGATTCTAGTCACGCCGGTTCGCTTCGCCCACGAGGCGCAACGCGCGGGGGCGGGATCGGTCAGCGCGCGCGGGGGTGCGAAGTGGCGTAGACGTCGCGCAGCGCGTCGACGCTCACGTGCGTGTAGATCTGGGTCGTCGCCACCGAGGCGTGGCCGAGGAGCTCCTGCACGACGCGGACGTCGGCCCCGCCCTGCAGCAGGTGGGTGGCGAAGGAGTGACGCAGCGTATGCGGCGACACGTGCGCGGTCAGCTGCGCGCTCTCGGCCGCCTGCTGGATCACCGCCCACGCGCTCTGACGCGACAGCGGCGCGCCGCGCACGCCCAGGAAGAGCCGCGGCGTCGCGCGCCCGCGCCGCGACAGCTCGGGCCGCACCCGGGTGAGGTAGGCCTCGACCGCGCGCTGCGCGTACGAGCCCACCGGCACGATGCGCTCCTTGTCGCCCTTGCCCCGCAGCCGCAGGACGTCGCGGTCGGCGACGTCGTCGACGTCGAGCTGAATCACCTCCGACACCCGTGCGCCGGTCGCGTACAGCAGCTCGAGCAGAGCCCGGTCGCGCACGCCCGCGAAAGCCTCGGGTCCGGTCGCCGCGGCCGGATCATCCGAGGGCGCGGGGCCTGCGGCATCCAGCAGGCTCTCGACCTGGTCGATCGTCAGCGCCTTCGGCAGGCGACGGGGCAGCTTCGGGGGGCGCAGACGTCCGGCCGGATCGGCCTCGTCGATACCCTCGCGCACCAGGAAGCGATGCCACCCGCGCACCGTCGACTGCAGCCGCGCGATGCTGGATGCCGCCACCGGCGGCTCTGCGCTCGCCCGCTCCGCCGTGAACCGACCCACCAGGTCGGCGGTCACGTCGGCCGAGTCGTCGACACCCTGCGCGCGCAGCCACCCGACGTAGCCGGCGAGGTCGCGCCGGTACGCGGCGACGGTGTGCTCGGACAGTCCGCGCTCGATCGAGATGTGCCGGAGGTACCGGTCCACCCCGCGATCGAGCCGCATTCACTCCCCCGCGCTCGCGCGGCGTCGCAGCGTCTCGGCCGCGGCGAGGACTCCGGCCACGAGGATGCCGTTGCGGAGCCTCCCGGCCAGCACACCGTCGACGGCGTCCGCGAGCGGCACCCATTCGAGCCGGATGTCGGCCTCCTCCGCCTCGCGCGGGTGCGGGGTGTGATGGGCCGACAGGCCCCGGGCGAGGAACAGGTGCACCACCTCGTCGTTGCCGCCCGGCGTCGTGAAGATGCTCACGAGGGGCTCGCACGTCTCGGCGACGAGGTCGGCTTCCTCGGCGAGCTCGCGGAGGGCCGTCTCGCGCGGCGACTCCCCCGCGACGTCGAGGAGGCCGGCGGGCACCTCCCAGTCCCGGTACCGGATCGGGTGCCGGTACTGCTGGATCAGCAGGACGCGCTCGTCGTCGTCGATCGCGACCACGGCGGCCGCGCCGGGGTGGTCGACGTACTGGCGGACGATCTCTTCGTCGCCGTAGCGGATGGTGTCGCTGCGGACGTCCCACACCCGCCCCTCGTACACCAGGTCGCTGTCGACGACGTCAGGGTCGACCGGCTCGTCGCGCAGGTCGGCGCCCGCGCCGGCAACCGCTCCGGCGCGATCCGTCACGCGCGCGCCTCCTGCGCGTCCTCGAAGGGCTCGACATCGAACAGCTCGCTGGCGCGGTGGCGTTCGAGCGCCGCGCCCACGAGTCCCCGGAACAGGGGGTGCGGCTCGGTGGGGCGCGAGCGCAGCTCGGGGTGCGCCTGCGTGGCGATGTAGTACGGGTGCACGTCGCGCGGCAGCTCGACGAACTCGACCAGGTCGAGGTCGGGGTTGACGCCCGAGAACACGAGGCCGGCCTCGGCGATCTGCTCGCGGTAGCGGTTGTTGACCTCGTACCGGTGGCGGTGGCGCTCCTGCACGAGCGTCGACCCGTACACCTCGGCGGCCAGCGAGCCGTCGGCGAGGTCGGCGGGGTAGAGCCCCAGCCGCATCGTGCCGCCGAGGTCGCCCCGGTCGAGGATGTCGACCTGCTCGGCCATCGTGGCGATGACGGGGAACTCGGTGTCGGGGTCGAACTCGCTCGAGGACGCCCCCGCGAGCCCGGCCATGGTGCGCGCGTACTCGATGACCATGCACTGCAGGCCCAGGCAGATGCCGAGCGTCGGGATGCCCTGCTCGCGCGCGAACCGCAGTGCGCCGAGCTTGCCTTCGATCCCGCGGATGCCGAATCCGCCGGGAACGATGATGCCGTCGAGCTCGCCCAGCGCCTTGGCCGCGCCCTCGGGCGTCTCGCACTCGTCGGACGGGATCCACCGGATGCTGACGTGGGTCTCGTGCGCGAAGCCGCCGGCCTTGATCGCCTCGGTGACCGAGAGGTACGCGTCGGGCAGGTCGATGTACTTGCCGACGAGGCCGATGGTCACCTCGTGCTTGGGGTTGTGGACGGCGCCGAGCACCCGCTCCCACCGGGACCAGTCGACGACTCCGGCCCGCTCCAGGCCGAGCGAGCGGACGATGTACTCGTCCAGCCCCTGGTCGTGGAGCATCGAGGGGATGTCGTAGATGCTCGGAACGTCGACGGCGTTGACCACGGCATCCTCATCGACGTCGCACATGAGGGCGATCTTGCGCTTGTTCGACTCGGTCACGGGCCGGTCGCTGCGCAGCACGAGTGCGTCCGGCTGGATGCCGATCGAGCGGAGGGCGGCGACGGAGTGCTGCGTGGGCTTGGTCTTCTGCTCGCCCGAGGCCCCCATGAAGGGCACGAGCGAGACGTGCACGAAGAAGACGTTGCCGCGCCCGAGCTCGTGGCGGATCTGCCGGGCGGATTCGATGAAGGGCTGGGACTCGATGTCGCCGACCGTGCCGCCGATCTCGGTGATGATGACGTCCGGCTGAGGGCGCTCATCCGCCTGCAGGCGCATGCGCCGCTTGATCTCGTCGGTGATGTGCGGAATGACCTGCACGGTGTCGCCGAGGTACTCGCCGCGACGCTCCTTCGCGATCACCTGCGAGTAGATCTGGCCGGTGGTGACGTTGGCCGCCTGGCTGAGCTCGATGTCGAGGAAGCGCTCGTAGTGTCCGATGTCGAGGTCGGTCTCGGCGCCGTCGTCGGTGACGAAGACCTCACCGTGCTGGAACGGGTTCATCGTCCCGGGGTCGACGTTGAGGTAGGGGTCGAGCTTCTGCATGACCACCCGCAGTCCCCGCGCCGTGAGGAGGTTGCCGAGACTGGCCGCCGTGAGGCCCTTGCCCAATGAAGAAACGACACCGCCGGTCACGAAGATGTGCCGAGTGGTGCCGATCGAAGAGCCGTCCGAAATACTTGCCGATTGAGTTTCCGCCACGGGCTTTTATCCTATCAGTCGGGCTGGACCCGGAGGCCCAGCAACTCGCGCGCGTGGGTCAGGGCGGCGTCGGAGTCGGGCATGCCCGACAGCAGGCGCGCCATCTCGGCCTCGCGGTCCGGTCCTTCGAGGCGCCGGACATCCGACGCGGTGACCGAGCCGTCGCTGGCCTTCACGACGGTCAGGTGATTGGTCGCGAACGCGGCGACCTGGGCGAGGTGCGTGACCGCGATGACCTGGGCGGACTCGGCCAGGCGGGCCAGGCGCCGACCCACCTCGATGGCGGCGGCACCGCCGATCCCGGCATCCACCTCGTCGAAGACGAACGTGGGGACCGGGTCGGTTCCTGCGATGACCACCTCGATGGCCAGCATCACCCGGCTGAGCTCCCCGCCCGAGGCCCCGCGCGAGACCGGCCGCGGCTGGGCTCCCGGGTGCGGGGCGAGAAGGATCGCGACGTCGTCTCGCCCGGACGCGGTCTCCGGGCCCGGCCCGACGTCGACGGTCACGGTCGCGTCCGGCATCGCCAGGGCGCGCAGCTCGGCGGTCACCGCCGCGCCCAGGCGCTCGGCGGCGCTCCGCCGCGCTTCGGTGAGGATCTCGGCCGCCTCGTCGAGAGCCGTGGCCGCGGCATCCCGCTGCGTCGTCAGCCGCTCGATGCGGTCGGAGTCGTCGTCGAGCTCGAGAAGACGCTCGGAGCCGGTCTGAAGCAGGTCGATGGCCGCATCGAGCGAGCCGTGCGTGCGCGCGAGTCCGGCGAGCACCGCGCGACGCTCCTCGACGGCGGCGAGCTCGTGGGGTCCGGTCTCGTCGAGGTCGGCGAGGTAGCCGGCGAGGGCGGCCGCGAGGTCGGCGGCACGGTATCCGAGATCTGCAGCCTGGGTCGCGAGCTCCTCCAGCAGCGGGTCGTGCGCGGCGCGCTCGAGCTCGCGCCGCGCGGCGCCGAGCAGCGTGAGCGCATCGGGTCCGCCGGCCTCACTCGAGAGGGCGTCGTGCGCGGTCGCCGCAGACAGCCGCAGCTCTTCGACGTTCGCGAGCCGCTCTGCGCGCACCGCCAGATCGGCGTCCTCGCCCGGCTGCGGCGCGGCCTCCTCGATCTCGGCGATCTGCGTGCGCAGCTCGTCGGCTTCGCGGGCCCGCGATTCGCGATCGCCGGTCAGTCGCTCCAGTTCGCTCTCGAGTCCGCGGGCCCGTTCGAAGGCGTCGCGGTAGGCCGTCTTGACCGCGTGCAGGGCCGGACCCGCGAAGCGGTCCAGCGCATCGCGTTGGGCGACGCCGGAGCGGAGGCGCAGCTGATCGGACTGGCCGTGCACGACGACGAGGTCGTCCGCCAGATCCGACAGCACGCCGGCCGGCGTCGCACGACCCCCCACCGAGGCACGGCCCCGGCCCTCGCTCGAGATGGACCGGCCGACGAACAGCTCGGCGCGACCGTCGCCCAGCGGCTCGAGGTCGCCGCCGGCTTCGCGGACCCGCTCAGCCACCGAGCCGTGCTCCGGGACGATCCACACGCCGTCGACCGACGCCTGGGACGCGCCGGCGCGCACGGCGCCGGAGTCCGCCCGCTGGCCGAGCAGCAGCCCGAGGCCGGTGACCACCATCGTCTTCCCGGCACCCGTCTCACCGGTGATCGCGGTGAATCCGGGGCCGATGGGCAGCGTCGCTTCGGCGATGACACCGAGGTCGCGCAGTCGCATCTCCTCGATCACGTCGCGCCGCCGCCTTCGGCCGACGGGGCGGATACCGGTGACGAGCCGTTGGAGAGGCCGTTGGAGATCCCGTTGGAGATCGTCGGGCCCCGCCACCCTTCCACCGGAAGCCGGAACTTGCGCACGAGCCGGTCAGTGAACGCGGCCGGGTGCAGGCGTGCGAGGCGGACCGGGCGCTCCGAGCGTCGCACGACGACGCGGGCACCCGGCGGAAGGTCGTGCGAGCGGCGGCCGTCGCACCACAGCACGCCGTCGCCTCCGGTGCGCTCCAGCAGTTCGATGGCCACAGCGTGCTGCGGGCCGACGACCAGGGGCTTGGCGAACAGGGCGTGCGCCGACAGCGGCACCACCGAGATGGCCTCGACGGTGGGCCAGATGACGGGGCCGCCGGCCGAGAAGTTGTACGCGGTCGATCCGGTCGGCGTCGAGACGACGACGCCGTCGCAGCCGAAGCTCGACAGCGGTCGGGCGTCCACCTCGATGACGACCTCCAGCATCCGCTCGCGGCTCGCCTTCTCGACGGTCGCCTCGTTGAGGGCCCACGTCTCGTAGACGACGGCGTCGGCGGAGTCCTTCACCCGCACCAGCAGCGCCATGCGCTCCTCGACCCCGTAGTCCCTGGCGATCACCCGGCGCACCGCGTCATCCATGTCGTCGCGCTCGATCTCGGCAAGGAAGCCGACGTGCCCCATGTTGATGCCGAGGACCGGCGCCGTGCCGTCGCGGACGAGTTCGGCAGCGCGCAGGATGGTGCCGTCACCGCCGAGCACGATCGCCAGCTCGACGTCGGCGACGGCGACGTCTTCGCCGAGCACCGCGGTCTCGCCCAACGCCGGGACGATCGCCGAGAGCTCCTGGTGGTCGGAGGGCGCGAGGACGGGGCGGGCGCCCGCGCCGCGCAGAGCGGCGATGACGCGCTCGGCCGCCTGCACGGTGTCGTCGCGGCCGGCGTGGGCCACGACGAGGATGCTGCGGTCGTCGGCTGTCATGTGCTCCCCGTCAGTCGGTTCACGATGTCCAACCATTCTGTCGGATTGGTTCCGCGACCCGGCGCGAGGTGGACGATGTACTCGGCATTGCCGTGCGTGCCCAGGATCGGGGAGGAGACGACGCCGCATGTGCCGAGACCGGCATCCCACGCCGCCCACAGCAGCGTCGCGACGGCGTCCGCGCGCAGAGCGGCGTCGGTGACGAGCCCGCCTCGGACGGCGGTGCGGCCGACTTCGAACTGGGGCTTGACCAGCAGCACCGCGTCCCCGCCGGGCGCGATCACCGCGCTCACCGCGGGGAGCACATGCGTGAGCGAGATGAAGGACAGATCACCGGTCACGACGGTGGGCGCTTCATCGACACCGGATGCCGCGGCCAGCGTGGCAGGCGTCATGTAGCGCACGTTGAAACCCTCGACGGCGACGACCCCCGGGTCGGCCTGCACGAGTGGCGAGAGCTGTCCGTGGCCGACGTCGACGGCGATGACCGACTGCGCGCCGCGCTCGCGCAGCACCTGCGTGAACCCGCCGGTCGATGCGCCCATGTCGAGGGCGAGACGACCCCGCACAGCGACGCCGAACGCGTCGAGACCGGCGATGAGCTTGTGCGCCGCGCGGCTGACATAGTGGTCGGTCGCGGCGACTTCGAGGGCGGCGTCGTCGTGCACACGCGTGGACGCCTTGACCACCGGGACACCGTCGACGGAGACCACGCCCTCCGCGATGAGCGCGGCAGCGTGGGTGCGCGAGCGGGCAAGGCCCCGCGCGGCCAGCGCCGCGTCCAGGCGTTCCGTCATGGACGGGACACGCCGGCCGGCCCGGATTCCAGCCGGCGGGCGAGGGCGTCGTGGAGCGCCTCGTACGCTTCGGCGCGCTGCGCCAGCGGCTGGGACTCGATGATCTCGAGATCGCTCAGCAGGTCGCTGCGGTCCGTCGCGGGTTCCATCCCCTCAGGATACGTGCGGGCGGGCCTCAGGGCCGGTGAAACGGGTCGGCGTAGAGGATCTCGGGCACCCGGAACCCGAAGATCGCGCGCCCGGTCTGCCAGATCGCCGCCGCAGCCGCGCGCAGGAGGTCGATCTGCGCCCCGCCCGTCGACAGGATCTCGATGTCCGCACCCGCGATGCGCACCGTGGACTCGCCCACCGTCACCGCGCCGTCGCGGACGATCGTGCGGGGATAGGGCTCGTGAAGCTCTCTCAGGTCCCCGAGGATGAACGTCGGCTGCGAACCGGCAGGGGCCGCCAGCACGTGCTTGGGCCGGTCGATGCCGGTCAGCACGAGCGCGGACGGCACGCCGGCGCGGTTGGCGCCCAGGATGTCGGTGTCGAGACGGTCACCGAGGAAGAGCGGCCGGGCGGCGCCGAAGCGCGCGACCGCCTCGTCGAAGATCGGCACCTCCGGCTTGCCCGCCACCGTGGCGAGTCGGCCGACAGCGGTGTGGACGGCGGAGACGAGCGTGCCGTTGCCCGGGGCGACACCGCGCGACTGGGGGATCGTCCAGTCGGTGTTCGTCGCGATCCAGGGGATGCCGCCCTCCTCCTCCGGCACGGCCAGGGCGTACGCGGCCTCGGCGAGCTGCGTCCATCCCACCTCGGGCGCGAAGCCCTGCACGACCGCCGCGGGCGCATCGTCGGCACTGCGGGTGACGGTGAAACCGGCCTTCTCCACCTCGACGACGAGTCCTTCGCCCCCCACGACGAGGATCGTCGACCCGGGCGCGACGCGGTCGGCGAGCAGCCGCATGGCGGCCTGCGGGCTGGTCACGACGTCGGTCGGTCGTGTGTCGAGCCCGAGCCCGGTCAGATGCTGCGCCACGGCGGCATCCGTTCGGGAGGCGTTGTTGGTGATGTAGCCCAGGCGACGGCCGTCGTCGCAGGCGCGGGTGAGACTTTCGACCGCGTGAGGAATGGCGCCGGAACCGGCGTAGACCACGCCGTCGAGATCAGCCAGCACCACGTCGATGCCGGCCAGCGGCGTCGACTGCTGCTCCGCGCGCCGCGAGAAGAGCCCCATCAGGCCTCGTCCCGGGTCGCGTCGTCCTGTTCCGTGTCCTCCTCGTCGGAGACGTCGGGCGACTGCTCGTCCACCGGAGCCGTCGAGGCCGGATCGGTCATGGGCTCGTCGTCGACGTCATCGACATCGTCGATCTCGTCGATCTCGTCGATCTCGTCGATCGTGATGGTCTCGAGATCGCCGAGACCGGATGCGGCGTCCAGCGCGTCGGCGGCGATGACGGCGCGCTGGTGCCAGCGGTCCGCCTCGTCGGTGCGTCCGAGTTCCTCGAGCACGGCTGCGCGGGCGGCGAAGAGGGCCGGGCTCCATTCGAAGGCGCGATCAGGATCGAGTTCGGGGATGTCCAGCTCGAGCAGAGCGCGTTCGGCGTCGCCGAGGTCGAGACGGGCGCCCGACATGGCGATCGCGAGTTCGACGCGCACCGGCGCGGGCAGGTCTTCTCTCGAGACGGAGCGGCCGACTTCGAGCGCCCGATCGGGACGTCCGACGCCGCGCTCGCTGTCGACCATGAGCGCGATCTGATCGTCCTTGCCCGATATACGGCGGTAGGTGCGCAGTTCGCGCAGCGCCAGGGCGAAGTCGCCGATCGCGTACGCGGTGATGGCGAGGGTCTCACGCACGATCGCGATGCGGCCGGCGCGGCGTGACGCGGCCAGGGCGTGCCGGTGCGCGAGCTCGGGGTCCTCGTCGATCAGCTCGGATGCCATCGCGAGATGGCGGGCCACCTCATCGGCGTTCTCCTTGCTGAGGGTCTTCAGCTCGTTGCGTGCCCCGGTGTTCAGGTCGTGGGGCGTGATCTCCTCGGGGATCGGCGGGTCATCGTGCCGCGGCCGGTCGGGTCGGGCTTCGCCGGGACGCACGGCACGGTCAGGCCGACCCGCGCCGGCGCGCGTCGGCCGCGCGGACCGAGCACCCGCTCCCTCGCGAGGCGTGTACGGCTTGCGGTCGCCGTCGCGCTTCACGTACGGTTTCCGCTCACCGTCGCGGGGTGCGTACGGCTTCCGGTCGCCGCTCTCGCGAGGCGTGTACGGCTTGCGGTCGCCGCTCTCGCGAGGCGTGTACGGCTTGCGGTCGCCGCTCTCGCGAGGCGTGTACGGCTTGCGGTCGCCGTCGCGCTTCACGTACGGCTTACGCTCACCGTCACGGGGCGCGTACGGCTTCCGGTCACCATCGCGTTTCGCATAGGGCTTCTTGCCGGGTGCGCCGCTGCGCCGGTCGGACGAAGCGCGCGAGGAGCCTTCCTCGTCACGAGGGTTCTGCTCTGCCATGGCTTCGATCCTCTCGTCCGCGACCGGAGCGCGCAATCGTCGGGTTAACGCGAAAGGGCCACCCAGCGTTGGGTGGCCCTTTCATGAAAGAAGTCCGGCGGTGTCCTACTCTCCCACAGGGTCCCCCCTGCAGTACCATCGGCGCTGTGAGGCTTAGCTTCCGGGTTCGGAATGTGACCGGGCGTTTCCCTCACGCTATGGCCGCCGAAACACTATTGATGTTTCAGTCTGCACAACGATTGTTCGTTATGCGGTTCTCGACCGTACATCGAGAACCACTCAGTGGACGCAAGCACCTAAACGGTGTGTTATCAAGTCATCGGCTTATTAGTACCGGTCAGCTTCACGTGTTACCACGCTTCCACATCCGGCCTATCAACCCAGTAGTCTGGCTGGGAGCCTCTCACCCGAAGGTATGGAAATCTCATCTTGAGGCCGGCTTCCCGCTTAGATGCTTTCAGCGGTTATCCATCCCGAACGTAGCTAACCAGCGGTGCTCTTGGCAGAACAACTGGCACACCAGAGGTTCGTCCAACCCGGTCCTCTCGTACTAGGGTCAGATCCTCTCAAAC